>CAZKHB010000012.1:0-29712 GCA_964552635.1 uncultured Chthoniobacterales bacterium | reverse complement strand
CGCACGCTCACCGCGCAGATCGAGGAGCGCCTTTGGGACGAACTCGGCGAACTCGGCAGCGGTCCCTCGCCGACAATCTTCGACGACCAATATCTCAGTACGGGCGGCCAGTTTTACGAACTCCTGATGGGACATGACCGCATGAACGGCGACTTGCGCCCGCTTGTCTATCGCGCGCTCGGCATCGAGTCCGCACTCGTCTGCCACCCCTACGACGCGTGCACCTGGCTCCTTTTACAACAGGCGGGGATCATTCTCGAGCATCCGCTGGGCGGCTTTCCGGACGCCCCGCTGGACACTTCGAGCGAGGTGGCTTGGATCGCTTTTGCCAATCCCGTGCTCGCAGAAAAGGGCGGAGCAGCTCTCCGGAAAGTTTTGGGGGAATTTCTCCGCTGATGCGCGAACGCCTCCTCGCCACACTGGGCGCGACGATCCTGCGCGGGCTTTTCTTTACGATCCGGCTGCGGGTGACCGATCGTTCCGGCATCATGGACGGCACGCTCCGCGATCCCTTCATCGTCTGCTTTTGGCATAATCGGATTCTCGGCATCACGCTCGCGTTCCTGAGAAGGTATCCGCGCGCCCGGCAAGGGGTGACCGTGCTGACCAGCCCCAGCCGCGACGGGGAAATCCTCGCGCGCTTTGTGGGAGCATTCGGGATGGGAGCTGTCAGGGGTTCAAGCTCCCGCCGCGGATCACGCGCCCTGCTGGAACTCATCCGCATCCTCCGCGGCGGCGGTGATGTGGCGATCACGCCCGACGGTCCGCGCGGCCCCCGCTACTGTCTGGGCCCGGGGGTCATTCAACTCGCCTCGACAACCTCAGCCCCGGTCGTTCCACTGCACGCATCCTTTTCCCGGGCGCTGCGGTTGAAGACTTGGGATGGATTCATCATCCCGTTGCCATTCTCCACAATCTCGGTCAGCATCGACACGCCGTTGCGGATTCCCGCCGACCTCTCCGGCGACGAATTCGAAGCCCGGCGGAAAACCCTGGAGGATCAACTGAGACATGGTGCGGATTGACGGTGCCGCGGTGGCGGCGAAAGTTCACAATGAGACAGCCGCTCGGGCAGCCGAGCTGGCGCGACGGGGCATCCAACCGGGTCTGGCCGTTGTGCTCGTCGGCGATGATCCCGCGTCTCGCGCTTATGTGCGATCGAAAGACCGGAAGGCCGCCGAGTTGGGCTTCCACTCGGTAAAGATCGAACTTCCGGCCTCCACGACGCAGGCGGAACTCCTTGGGGTTGTCGCCACGCTGAACGCCGATCCCACCGTTCACGGAATCCTCGTCCAATCTCCGCCGCCACCGCAGATCGACGAGCGGGAGATCGTCCGTGCGATCGACCCGTGCAAGGATGTGGACGGTTTTCATCCGGTGAATGTGGCCAAGCTGGCGATGGATGATCCGACGGGATTTGTTCCCTGCACTCCGCTGGGGTGCATCAGACTCTTGATCGACACGGGCATTGAGACCGCAGGCCGGCGCGCCGTTGTTGTGGGGCGGAGCATGATCGTCGGAAAACCGATGGCTCTCCTCCTCATGCGGCGAGGTGCGGGCGGTGATGCCACTGTCACGGTCGCCCACTCCCGCTCCCGCGATCTGGCCTCGATCACGCGTGAGGCGGAGATCGTGATCGCAGCCATTGGGAAACCCTGCGCTTTGGGAGTCTCACATATCCGCGAGGGAGCGGTCGTGATCGACGTGGGGATCAACCGCGTCGAGGATCCGTCCCATCCCAAAGGCTACCGGCTCGTCGGCGACGTGGACTACGACGCGGTGGCCCCTCGCTGCGAGGCAATCACACCCGTGCCCGGTGGAGTGGGTCCGATGACCATCGCAATGCTGATGGCGAATACAGTCACTGCCGCCGAACGGCTGACCGCCTGAGCCACCACCGCTTCGATTCTTTTCGACCCGAGCGTTCAGGCCGGGCCACGCGTGTCGGCGCGAAAAAACCTGCACACCGCATTGTGGATTCCCGGAGAAACAACCGGCCACGCGTGTGCGGGTGTGAGACAATGGCGCAGAACGGTGGCCGCTTTCCAGCGGGCAGAATGACCGGGAATGACCATCAGATCGCTGGCGCACCAAGTGGCCAGTGTTGGAATGTTCCACTCCTGATTTTCCAGAGCCTGCAGAAAGCGGCTTCCGGGCCGCATGTCGCGGCAACCCGGGCGCCGCAGCATCCATGCAGCCAGGGTCCCGCGGTGCGGAGTGTGCAGAATGGCTGCACGGCGGACGTCGAGCCCGGGAGCCTGCAAAACTGCGGCACGGATTACCAACCCTCCCATGCTGTAGCCGGCGAGGCAGACGGGAGCACCGCCGACATGCGCGGCAAGCTGCGCGCCGAGGTCGCTGATCGGCGTTCGTCCGGAGTTGTCATAGCTCCAGATTTCGGCATGCCCGGTCGTTTCTTCGATTCTCTTCCTGAGCCCCTCCCACCGGCGGTGATTGCCCAGGAAACCATCAAGGATGAAGGTGCGCATTGCCGCTCAGCCCGCCAGCTCCCGGAGCAAAACCCGATTGAGTTGGATCCCTGCCTCGAAGTTCGCCAGCGGAAAGTTTTCGTCCGGAGCATGCGCCCGGCAGTCCGGGGCAGCCAGTGCCACGAGCAGTGAGTCGCGGCCGAGGATTTCCCGGAAGGACACGAGAATGGGAATCGATCCGCCCTCCCGCATCAGAGCCGGTTCACAGCCGAAGACTTCGCGCAGCGCGCGGCAGGCCGCCGCACCATCCGGAGAGAGAGGGTTGAAGAGGTAGGGCTCGCCACCGTGTCCGCGATCGATGCTCAATCGAACCCCCGCGGGGCGGTGCGCCTCCAGATGCGCCGTGGCCAGATCCAGAATGCGATCCGGGTTTTGGCCAGGCACAAGGCGGAAGGTGAGTTTGAAAAACGCTTCCGCTGGCAGAACGGTTTTACTCCCCTCACCTTGGTATCCTCCGCCGAGGCCGTTCACTTCGGCAGTCGGACGGAATCCGATTTGCTCGACCGCCGAAAATCCCCGCTCTCCTGCGAGTTCCGAGACGCCGGCTTGTTCAGCGATATCGGCGTCGCCAAATGGCAACTTTGCAACCGCCTCGCGTTCCCACGGTTCGGGATCGGCCACGCCATCGTAGAATCCCGCGATTGCCACACGGCCTGATGGCTCGTGCAGCGAGGCGATGAGCCGGGCGGCCGCCGTTGCGGGGTTTGCCACCGCTCCCCCATAGACTCCCGAATGGAGATCATGCGACGGCCCGTGAACGCGGACTTCCATCGCGGCGATTCCGCGCAGGGCATAACTGAGCGTCGGGTAGCCGTCCGCCGCCATTCCGGTGTCCGAAATCGCGATGACGTCGCAGGCCAACTCTGCAAGGCGGGCCTTGAGGAATGCCTCAAGGTGGTCGCTACCCACTTCCTCCTCTCCTTCGATGAGGAAAATCACGTTCACCGGAAGCACACCCTCACGCAGTGCCCCTTCGACCCCGAGAATGTGTGCAAAAATCTGGCCTTTGTTGTCCGTCGCTCCACGGGCCCAGATCCGCCCGTCCCGAATCTGCGGTTCGAAAGGCGGACTCGTCCAAAGCCCCAAGGGCTCAGGGGGCTGCACGTCATAGTGCCCGTAAATCAGAACCGTCCGCTTCGAGGGATCATGTGCCGTGCGGCCCAAAACGATCGGATGCCCCGGTGTCTCCTCAAGGGCCGCGGTGAGGCCCATCGCGCGGAGTTTGCGCACGAGCCATTTGCCGCAAGCCCGCATATCCCCTTCATGCGCGGGCTGGGCAGAGACACTTGGAAACCTCAGAAATTCAAGGAGTTCATCCACTTGCGAGTCGGTCATAGGAGAAACGCTATATATTGTGGTGCTGGAAAATAAATGGCGCGGTATGTTGTATTTTGACTTGCCTCAACGTTCTTGAATCCTACGCTTCCGTGAAGTCACGTTAAGGAAGTTCCCATGTATCTGCAATCTCTGGAAATCATCGGTTTCAAATCGTTCGCCCCAAAAACCGTGCTCAACTTCCACCGCGGGGTCACGGCGATTGTGGGACCGAATGGTTGCGGGAAGTCGAACGTGTTGGATGCGATGCGCTGGGTGCTCGGTGAGCAATCCGCCAAAGCCCTCCGCGGTGGCGAGATGGCGGACGTCATTTTCAGTGGAACCGACAGCCGTCCGGCGCTCGGCATGGCCGAGGTCTCGATGACGTTCGCGGAGTGCGAACGCGAACTCGGCCTCGACTACAACGAGGTGCGCATCACTCGACGCGTCTACCGTGACGGGAAGAGTGAGTATTTTCTCAACAAGACCCCTTGCCGGCTGCGGGATATCCACCAGCTCTTCATGGATACCGGCGTCGGCCGCAGCGCCTACTCGATCATGGAGCAGGGCAAGATCGACCAGATCCTGAGCAGTCGCCCTGAGGACCGCCGGGCCATTTTCGAGGAGGCGGCCGGCATCACGAAATACAAGGCGCAGAAAAAGGAAGCCCTGCGGAAACTTGAATACACCGAGGCGAACCTCGTGCGCGTGCAGGACATCATCAAAGAGGTGAAACGCCAGATCGGCTCGCTCCAGCGCCAAGCCGCCAAGGCCCGGCGCTACCAGAGCCTCATGCAGGATCTCCGGACGTTCGACACGCACGTCTCCCACAAAAACTACCGTGCGCTCGCCGGGGATCTCGAGACCCTGCGTGCCCAGCTCTCCGCCGGGGATGAGACCCGCGAGCTCCGTGAAGTCGAGATCGCGCAGGCCGAAACCGAACTCGCCGCGCAGCGCGAACGCATGGAGGAGATGGATCGCGAGGCGGCGGGATTCCGCGACACACTTCAGACTCTGAGAAATCGGATGTTCTCGGCCGAGAACCGCATCCAGACCAACGGCGAGCGGGCGCAGGAGGCGGCGGACCTGATCGAACGGCACCGTGCAGACATCGCTGCGGCCGAGGAAAAGATCCGTTCCCAGCAGATGCAGATCGAGCAGACCGACTCCTTGCTCGGGCAAATGATCGAGACGCTCCGCACCCACGAGGCCAGTCTTGCCGAGCATTCGGACAAAGTCCGCGCGGCCCGCGAAGATCGCCTTCTCGTCGAACGGGAGATCCAGTCCTCCGCCTCGGAGATGTCCCGCCTGGAGGCGCGGCTGGGATCGTTGCGGGGCGACATCTCGGGCGCGGCCGGACGCCGGGAGTCGGGCGAAACCCGTCTCCGTCTCCTCCAGGGGGAAGCCGAAACCGTATCCCGCCTTGCCGCCGAGCTCTCCTCCTCGCTGGAGGACCTCACCCGGCGTTCGGAGTCCTCCCGCCTTGCGCTTGAGCAGGCCCAAGCGGAAGTGGCCGATGCCTCCGCCGCATGCGATTCCGCACAGCAGGCCAGGCAGAATGCAGAAGCTGTCCTGAATGTCGCTGGCAAGGAAGCTGCCGCCATCGAATCCCGCCTTGAGGTGCTGCGCCAGCTCGAGGAATCCGGCGAAGGATTCGACGAGGGAACACAAGCCGTCCTGCGCGGGCTGGACAATCCCTCCTTTTTCCAATCGGCCGTCCGCGGGGCGCTGGCGCAACACATCCGTGTGGAGCCCCGCTTCATCCCCGCCATCGAGGCCGCGCTGGGTTCGGCACTTCAAGCCGTCATCTTCAAGGATACCGGAGTCGCCGAAGCGGCTTTGCTGACGCTCTCCGGACACAAGCTGGGCCGGGCAGCAATCATTCCGTCGGAGTGGATCACGTCCTCACTCTCGACGGGCCGACCCGAGTTGCCTTTCGGCGTGTTGGGTTGGGCCTCGGACTGCGTGCAAGGCGATTCGGATGGAACGGCGCTCGCACGGACGCTTCTCGAGGACGTCGTCGTCGTCGAGAATCTGGAATCCGCGTTCCGGCTGCGACCGCAGTTCCCGCACCTCGCGTATGCGACGCTGGCAGGCGAGTTTGTCTCCCGCTCGGGCGTTGTGCACGGCGGGCAAACCGGGGAAAATCGTGGGGCGTCCGCCCTCCAGCGCAAAGCCCAGATCGAGGACCTCGAGCGCGACCTCTCGCAGGCGGTGGCCCGTATCGAGAGCCTGGCAGCGGAGCAATCCAGGGCTGCGGAGGCTTTGGATACGGCCTCGGGCCGTCTCCGCCACGCCCGCGACCATGTGCAGGCCATCCAAGTCGAGGCTGCGTCATTGGAGAACGAACGCCGCCTGGCCGAGCGCCAGTTCGCCGAAGCCGGGGCGAAGCGGGATTCCTTCCTGCGCGAAGCTTCTTCGATCGAAGAGGCGCTCCGCGCGAGTCTCGCACATTTGGGAGAACTCGAGGCCTCCATTGCGGAGGCCGCCGCAGGGATGGATTCCCTGCGCGTCGCTCGCGAGGAGTCGGAAATCCGCCTTCAGGCTGCGCGGGAACGCGAGAGCGCCGCCGCCGAAGCCCTCAACGAAGTGCGTGTGCGGGTGGCCACGGAGCGGCAGCAACACGAGAACCTCCACCGCCAGCGGGAACCCATGGCTGCAAGGCTGGTCGAGCTGCACGAGCTCTTGGATGCCCGTCGCTCGGACATCACGAACTACGAGCAAAGGATCGATGCCCTCCGGGCCGAAAGTGCCTCGCTTGAGGTCTCGATCGCCGAGTGGCGCGAATCCTCCACCCTTGAGGAATCCAAACTCGAGGCTCTCACCGCCGCAAGAGCGTCTCTCCATGCGGAGGTCGATTCGCTGGAGTCCGCCCTCCGGGCCGCCCGCCACCAACTCAGCCAACTTCAGGAGGAACGCGGACGCATCGAGGTGCGGGTCGCTCAGACCGAGATGCGCATGGAGAACCTGCGCACCCACGTCCAGCAACGCTTCCAGCTCGATCTCGAGACGTTCGAGCCGGATACCTACGCCCTCATCTGTGCCTTCCGAGATCGCAACAAGCGCAAAGCCGAGGGAGAGGAAGAGGACAAATCTCAGGCCGCGGTCGAAGCGGAGCACCCCCCCGACCAGGCCCCTGCAGAGAGCGAGGGTATTCCGTGGGAGCGCATCGAGGAGATTGTGACCGAACTCACCGAACGGATCGATTCCATGGGTCCGGTGAACGTCGAGGCGATCCAGGAGTTCGACGAACTCGAGCAGCGCTATGTTTTCCTGGAGAAACAGAATGCGGATCTTGTGACATCGAAAGCCGAACTGCTTGAGGTCATCGCAAAGATCAATCGGACGACCAAAGAACTCTTCGCGGAGACGTTCGAGAAGATTCGCGTCAACTTCCAAGAGATGTTTACCGAGCTGTTCGGTGGGGGCCGCGCCAACCTCATGTTGCTCGATGAGAGCGATCCGTTGGAGAGCGGCATCGAGATCATCGCCAAACCGCCCGGGAAGCAGCTTCAGAGCATCAGTCTCCTTTCCGGCGGCGAGCGCACGATGACGGCCGTCTCGCTGTTGTTTGCCATCTACATGGTGAAGCCGAGTCCGTTCTGCGTGCTGGATGAAATGGACGCGCCGCTCGACGAGTCGAACATCAGCCGATTCGTCAAGATTCTCGACCGCTTCGTGGCGCAAAGCCAGTTCGTCGTCATCACCCACAACAAGCGCACCATCAGCCGCGCGGATATGCTCTACGGTGTCACGATGGAGGAGCATGGCGTAAGCAAGCTCGTGAGCGTCAAGTTCTCCGGCAACAATGAGGCCGGGGGAGGCAAGAGTGTGGCCGAGACATTCGGGAAATCCGGTGATCTCGCCAGTGAGCAGGCCGGCGACGAGGCCCAGCCGAGTCTGGTATGACCTCCGCACTCCATGCCGCCGTGAAGCGTCGACTCGACATCGTGGCCGACCACGCGTGGCGCGACACGGATCCCTCGGGACACCTCGCCGCCCTCAAGGCCGCCGCGGCGGATCTGGATCGGTTGGTTGCGGACTTGCCGTCCGGCTGCGATCCCGAACTTCGGCACTACCTGGAACGCCAGAGCTACACGAAAGCGCTCGCCTGGCTTTCCGCCCGCATCTAGGCCTGGGCAAGCCGCTCGGCGACTTCATCCGCCGGGAGGTGTCCGAAATCCGCCACGAGTTGGAGGAGCCCCTGCTGCACCAACGCACTGCGGAGAAGGTTCGGATGCGGCCCCCCGCACAGCCAGTCGCAGGCCCGCAGGATCTTTGCGCTCGGCGTCGGAGCCGCCATGCCGCCGAGCGCTTCGAGAGCCTCTGCATGGGGAAGCGCCGGAAGAAAGGCGTTGATGGCCAAATCACGGATCCTGTCCTTCCCGATCAAAGCCATCGGCCTCGCGAGACGTGCTGCACGCAGGTTCCAATGGTGACTCCAGTAAGAGTGCCCCAGCCCCTCCAGAGCCTCCTCGAAGGCCGAGTGGGTCCGGATTTTTGCAAGGAGGGTTTGCTCCGCCGCGACGGCGGCGAGGGCGCCGAGCCGCCTGTGGGGGTGGTTCGCAGGACGGATTCCGGAAAGCCTCCAAGCCTTTTTCGGAAGGACGATGCGTGCCATGGCGTCGCGCAGACTCCACCACTCGTCCCAGAGCGGCTTCAAGTAGGATCGTGTGACGCCGTCCGCGTCATCAAACGTCCGGGGTTCCAGAAAGCCCGCCAAACCGAAGAGCACCGCTTCGCGCACCTCCCCTCGCCCGATTCCCGCCCGCTGGGCGACGAGGAGCATCGGGACTGTGTTGTCTTTGTATCCCAGCCCCGCTGCGAGTGCCTGAAGCATCGAGGCCGTGCGACCATGCCAGCGGATGGTGCAGGCCCGTGCCTCGCATTTGCGTCGGATCCGGACACCCGCCGCCACGCGGGCAAAATGCTCGACTTGTTCGACCCCAAGCGCCCCACGCCGTGAAGGGCAGAAATCTCTGGGAACTGCTCCGCGCAGATCGAACCGGGCCTGCGTCACCACGCGGTGGTCACTGGTTCGGGCAAAAGCCCGGGCCGCGCCATCGCTGGCGTAGAGTTGGAGGATGACGTTGGCGAAGGCGGGATTCACCGCGTGCCCGTGCGCCTCCCAGTCGCGGGCTTCACGATCGACTTCGATGTCCCCCTCGAGGATCCGTCCATCGTCCCAACGCACCGCCGCATTGCGGAAATCGGGGCCTGACTCGCGATTCCATTCTCCGAAACGCTCAACCGTGAGGTGCTCCCCCTCCGGCGTAGAAAAACGTGTACCGAACTCGCCGGCGAGCAACCGGGCTTGGATCTCAAGTTCCGAGACGTGCGCGGCAGAGGATCCTTCCCGCAGAAAAAGATCCGCCCGGGCGGACTCGTAGCGGTCGCTCATGGAGGGAGGACAGGCACCGGCGGGGGCAACGGCGGCGTGGGCTTGGGAGTCGATGGAACCGGGGATGCTGAAGCCGTGGGAGAGGGTGTGGCCGAGGGCGTGGGGCTGGGTGACGGAGAAATGCCGGGCACTGCCAAGGGAGTTTCACCGATCGCCTGCCGGGCCGAGTTGAGTTCCAATGTGATTCGTGTCGCCGTGATCGGGTCGGGTGAGAGGGACAGTGCCGCGTCGAAGGAGGCGATGGCCTCACTGGACATGCCTGCCTCGGATTGCACGATTCCGAGCGACTCGAGGAACACCGAGGACTTTTTTGCCTGGGCGGCCGCTTGCAGATCCGAACCCGCCCCAAGCACATCGCCCCCGTTCCGACGGACGATGCGTCGGTATTGGTCCCACACGTTTGTGGGTTGGGGCTCCGGATTTCTCCACGCGGCGTAGGGACGGTACAGCGGATCTCCCACAACGACGCTCATCCATGACAGGACGGGCTGCGCCATCCATCCGCTTTCCGCCAATGTGAATCCATCCATCAACCGAGACTCGAGCACATCCAAGTGCGCCGTGAAGGCGAGGTAGGGCTCGTAGACATTCCCAAGCGTCGCCGCAGCCCCGCGAAGCACAAGCGGTCCACACCAAAATCCGGTGAGGGTTCGCAAGGAGGCCGCGCTGAAAGAGTGGATATGGACGGCCACAGCACCGGGCACGAAGCGAAACGTTGTATCGGCGAACGGCCCGCAGGCATCACCTGCATACCACCCGAAGTAAGCCGCCGCATGGCTCATCGGAAAACCATCCGGGAACGTCGGCGGGAGGTTGTCGTAGACGACCGGAACCCCCTGAGCACGCATGGCCTGCACGACATTCGCCAGCCATTGGTCTCCTTGGGCAAGTCCTCCGTCTGTGATTCCTCGCCCGTCGACATACCCCCATCCCCAGAGCCCTGCCCGCTCGGCCATCAAGCTGTCATCAATCATCGCCCGCACCGCATCTGGCGTCGGGGCATCCAGCCGGGAGGGAAGGAGCATGCCCGAAGGGAGGGCATTTCGCATCACCGGTGTCAGGCGACCGAAATAGGGATTCGCAACGAAGCCGGCCACACCGGTTCCAGGGATTCCCAAGAGCGTCAACTCACTGTCTACCGACGCGTCGTTCCGCGTTGTGATTTCCGGCGGCAGATTCGGTTCGTTCGTCGCCGGCGGAATCGAGGGATCGGGCGCAATCTTCAGCGGCACACCCCGAACAATGGCCAGGAAGCGGATGCGCGAGTCCACCACACCGCGGGAGCCATCGGGCAGGACGCCCAGTTTCCAGAATCCGGCAGCGACGAGCGCCTGCCGGAGCGGCTCTGCAATTTGGGAATCGAACTCCGCTCTCGAGATCTCCTCCGCGACCGGCATCGGAAACCCGAGCACTTGTGCTGCAGGGATGTTGCGTTTCGACGCATAGTACTCGGCCAGGCCCGGCGCATCCGGATACGAGGAATTGAAGAGGACCAGTGTGGCTCCCGCCTCGGGCGTCGGCATTCCGGCCCGGCAGACAGCCGCAAAGGCAAGGAAAAGCAGGGCCCAACTAAAGCGTGATGCGAAGTCCGTCATAAGCGAGGCGCACCTCAGGCGGAAGAGCGGCTTCCGTCGCGGCATGGGGGAGATCGTGGCACATATGGATGAAATACGTCTGCCGTGGCGCAATCCGGCGCACGGCATCCAAAGCCTGCGCGATGCTCATGTGGGTGGAGTGCGCTTCATGGCGCAGGGCATCAATCACGAGGATTTCGACCCCTTGCGCCGCATCGACTGCCTCGTCAGGAACCGACTGACAATCGGTCATGTAGGCGAAGCATTTCCGCCCCCCACGGTGAAAGATGAGCCCGTTCGTCATTGTGCGTCCATGCGGCAGCGCCACCGGCACGATCCGTGTTGCTCCCAGATCAAACGGTCCCGTGACCTCATTGGCCTCCGGTCGCACATACGTGCGGAAGCGCGGGCCTTCCCCGAAGGCGTACGCGAAAATGCGGCCCAAATCAGCCAACGTGGCAGGCGAGGCATACACAGGCATGGCACGGTCCTCGACCTCGCAAAACCGTCTCAAATCATCAAATCCAAGGACATGGTCCATGTGCGAGTGGGTGTAAACAACGGCATCCAGACGGTTGATGCCCTCCCGCAGGCACTGCGTGCGAAAGTCCGGAGGCGTATCGACACAGAAAGCGACCTCAGGGGTTCGGACATGAATCGCCGTCCGCAGGCGTTTATCGCGAGGGTCGTCGGAGCGGCAGACGGCACATTCACAGCCGATCACAGGAATTCCGTGCGAGGTACCCGTCCCCAGAAATGTGATTTCGACGTCCCCCATCTCTTTTCTTCAGGCGCGCAGAGTGGCATACTCGGCCCATGTCCGCAACGCTGGTCTCCCTTCGCATCCGCCACTTGGCGCTGGTCGACGACCTTCTCTGGGAACCCCCGGGAGGCTGCGTGGCGGTCACCGGCGAGACCGGCGCAGGGAAGTCTGTGATTCTCGGTGCCGTGAAGCTTTTGCTCGGAGAGCGTGCGGACCGGACACTCATCCGAACCGGTCATGACGCATGCAGTGTGGAGGGAGTGTTTGATGTCACCGCCGATTCTCCGGTGCATGCGCTGCTGGAGGCAGGAGGTGCGGAACCCTGTGAGGATGGCCAGCTTCTTGTGAAGCGCACGGTCGCGACCGCCGGAACCGGGCGGCAGTTTGTGAACGGATCCCCCTGCACTCTATCGCTTCTCAAGGAAGTTGGAGATGTGCTCGTCGATCTCCACGGCCCCCACGATCACCAAAGTCTTTTTTCGAAAGATTTGCAGTTGGGCTTGCTCGACCGCTTTGCCGGTGCGTCCGGTCTTCGCAACGAATACGAGACAGCAAGAGCCGCGTGGCTGGCTTTGGTGTCGGAGAAGAAACGCCTGGAAACCGATGCCGAGTCCCTCGCGCGTGAAATCGACCTCCTCACCCACCAAGTCGCCGAGATCTCCGCGGCGTCTCTGACCGCCGGGGAGGAGGAACCGCTCGTTTCCAGGCAGCGGGCGGCCTCGCACTCCCGGCGGCTTGCTGAGATTTGCAACGAGCTGCGCGCCGCTGTCGACGAGGCGGATGAGACACTCTCCACGAGGATCACCGACGTGGTGCGACTGACCCGAGAGATGCAGCGACTCGACGAACGTGCCACCCCTCTGGCTATCGCGGCAAACGACCTTCTTGAGCGTGTGCAGGATTTTTCCCGCGAAGTCGGTCAGTATTCGGAGCGGCTCGACGCCGATCCCA
The DNA here is from genome assembly GCA_964552635.1 of uncultured Chthoniobacterales bacterium. Taxonomy (GTDB): domain Bacteria; phylum Verrucomicrobiota; class Verrucomicrobiia; order Chthoniobacterales; family Terrimicrobiaceae; genus CAZKHB01. The sequence goes on along the minus strand of CAZKHB010000012.1, from coordinate 17,220 downwards.
TGGCCCTTGCGGACATCGAGGCGAGGCTCGACCTGCTGCAATCCCTCAAACGGAAATACGGACGCAGCGTCGAGGCGGTGATCGCCTTCGGAGCAGAGGCGGAGGCCAGACTGCAGATGTTGGCACAGCGCGAAGAGAGGCAGTCGGGACTCGACAAAGAGATCGCCGCCGCCGCGGCTCTGGTCGACAAAGCGGCTGCCGCCCTTTCGAAGGCGCGGGCCAAAGCTGCTCCGAAACTGGAAAAGCTCGTCCGCGAACACCTGGCCGACCTCGGGTTCGCCAAGTGCGGTTTCCGCGCCGGTCTTGAGCCGCTCGAAGATCGCGCTCCGCAAGGAGCCGAGACGGTGGAATTTCTTTTCTCACCGAACGCAGGCGAGCCCGACAGACCTTTGCGCGCCATCGCATCGAGCGGGGAGATCTCACGCGTCATGCTGGCCTTGAAAACCGCGCTCGCCCGGGAAGATGCGATTCCGATTCTCATCTTCGACGAGATCGATGCAAACGTCGGCGGGGAGATCGGAGCGATGGTGGGCAGGAAAATGAGAGAACTCGGTGACTCCCATCAGGTGTTCTGCATCACGCATCTTCCCCAGGTGGCCGCAGCCGCTGAAGCCCAATTCCTCGTCCGAAAGGAAATCGTCGGGGACCGCACCGTGACTCGTCTGTGGCGCGCCGTAGGCGGCGAACGCGAGGAGGAGATCGCACGCATGCTGGGAGGCAAAGGAAGCAGCGCTCTCGCTCACGCCAGGACTCTGCTCGGGAGACCATGATTTCCTTTCTTGAGGAGGCAGATTGGATCGCAAGCGAAGCCGCCCACGCGCAAGCCATTGATCGTCTCACCGCAGACCGCCTGCAACGGGCTTCCCGTCACGAGAAACATCCGGTCGAAGACTTTCTTTTTGAATACTATTCCTTCCGGCCGGCGCAACTCCGGCGCTGGCATCCGGGAGTGGGTGTTGTCCTCCGAGGACACGCGGCGGAGCGCTTCCTTGCAAATCCGTCGTACACACGCACCGGGAGTGGAGTCGTTGCCGGCCGTCTCGCCCCGGAACGCGAGCCGGGGACTCGCTGGATTCTCCGCCTGCTTGAACAAACGGCGGTTCGCCCCGGATTCTACGGATGCCACGGATTGCACGAGTGGGCGATGGTCTATAAGTCCGACGCCGTGCGCCACTCTGCGTGGCCGCTGCGGCTCTCCCGAAGCGAGATCGAAGAGTTTGTGGAATCGCATGGCCTCCGCTGCAGCCACTTCGACGCGTTCCGATTCTTCACGGAGCCCGCCCGGCCATTGAACCGCTTGCAGCCCTCGCGCACGACATCGGCGGACTTTGAACTCCCCTCCTGCTTGCATGCCAACATGGACCTCTACAAGTGGGCCTACAAACTCAGCCCGTTCACGGCCTCGGAGCTTGTGCTCGCGTGCTTTCAACTGGCCCGCGAGGCCCGTGAGATCGACATGCGCGCAAGTCCCTACGATTTCACGGCGATCGGCAGGCAGCCCATCCCCATCGAGACGCCGACAGGCAGGGAAGAGTATGAGAGGCAGCAGCGCAGGCTTGCCGCGAAGGCACAACCTTTGCGAGAAAAGCTCGCCGCCACCTGCCGGACCATGCTTTCGCTCCCCCGAATCCTTGCTGCAACCGCCTCCGCTTTGGCTCTTTCCCTCTCAGGCTGCGCGACCCCCACGCTTTCGGACGATGCCCTTCCCGTTGTGGAACTGATGGCGGCCCGGCTTGAGGTGGCAAAGGATGTCGCATGGATCAAACGTGTGGAAAATCTTCCCGTCCGGGATGCCGTGCGCGAGCGCGCGGTCGTCGACCGCTTTGTGGCCCAAGCCGAGTCCGTCGGCTTCGAGCCCGGACCCGCCACCCGGTTCATCCGCGCCCAGATCGAAGCCTCCTGCCTCCAGCAGGAGTGGTGGCTCTCGCAGTGGAACGGCAACGTTTCGACACCGCCCGGCGAACCGCCCCCGCTGGAGCGCTTGCGGGCCCGCCTCGACAGCCTCTCGGCCCGACTGCTGGCCGAGTGGGCAGCCGTCGAGGCAAATCCTCCCGCCGCCGCGGCGGTTCGGGCGGAACTCATCTCGAAGGGTTTCTCTCCTGCGGCCTCCACCGCCGCAGCCACAGCTTTCCGCTGACAACCTCCGCGCTTGAGTTCGCGCGGCCGATCCGGTTCTCTCATTCCAATGACTGTTCGTACCCGCTTTGCCCCCTCGCCGACCGGTTTCCTCCACGTGGGAGGAGCGCGCACGGCCCTGTTCAATTGGCTCTATGCCCGCCAGAACGGCGGCACTTTCGTGCTGCGCATCGAGGATACCGACGCCGCCCGCAACACAGCCGAGGCCTACCAGGTCATTTATGACGGACTCCGCTGGATGGGAATCGACTGGGATGAGGGGCCGGACAAAGGGGGGGCCTACGGCCCTTACCAACAGAGCGAACGGAATGCGATCTACGAGAAATACCTCGCGCACCTTGATGCGGGTGGGCACGTCTACGAGGACGGTGGAGCCATTCGCTTCCGTTCTCCGAGGGGCACCGTGAGAGTCGAAGATATCGTGTGCGGCTCGATCGACTTTGACATGTCGAACCCCGCAACGCACCCGGACATGACGATCCGCCGGCCGGACGGGTCGTGGATTTTTCACTTCGTCAATGTCGTCGACGACATCGAGATGCAGCTCACGCACGTCATTCGCGGCGAGGATCACCTCTCGAACACACCGAAGCACATCGAGCTCTACAACGCCTTGGGGGCCACGCCCCCGAAGTTTGCACACATCCCGCTCATTCTGAACCATGAGGGGAAAAAACTCAGCAAGCGGGACGGCGGATCCAGCATCACGTATTTCTTGGATCTTGGTTACGCTCCCGAGGCGGTGCTGAATTATCTCTGCCTGCTCGGCTGGTCCCCGGGCGACAACCGGGAAGTGCTCACCGTGCCGGAGATCCGCGGGGCATTCGACCTCGCGAACATCAACCGCCGCAATGCAATCTTCGATCTCGACAAGTGTTTCTGGCTCAATGGCCAGCACCTTCTGAGCATGAGCCTCGAGCGGTTCATCGAATTGGCGACCCCCTTCGTGGACAAGGCCGGCATTCCCTACGGCACGGCGGATGCCCTCGCCCCGGCCCTCGCGATTGTGAAGCCCAAGGTCAAACACCTCAGCGACGTCCCGGCTTGGATCGGCTTTCTCTTCACGGAGGATTTTCCGTTCGATCCCGAGGCCGTGGCCAAGAGCCTGTCAAAACCCGGCGCGGCGGCGAAACTTGAGGTGCTCTCAAAAGCTTTTGCCGGACTCGCCACATGGTGCCACCCGGAGCTGGAAGCCTCGCTCAAGGCCACCGCCGCGACACTCGGTGTGAAAACGGGGGAACTCGTCCACCCGGCCCGCGTGGCAGCCAGCGGCCGCTCCGTCGGACCCGGCCTCTACGAAATGCTTGAGGTTCTCGGCAGAGACCGGACCCTGGCCCGCCTCGCGCGTGCCCAAACGATGGCCGCCTGATGATTGCGGCCGCCTCCCGTTTTTTGCTGTGCGGCCTTCTCGCCGGCTGCGCTTCACTTGACTCCCAGCGCGACTATTCCGGTGATCTTGTGATTCACGAACGCGCAGTCGACCCTGCAAAGCTTGGTCGCACGGTCGGGGAAGTCCGGGAGGCACTTGGGCCGGACTATACCGTGCGTGCGGACGAGTGGGAGCCGCACCGGACTTTCGTTGTGACCACGCGCGAGGGTGTCGAGCTTTACCGGCTTCGCACCGCCGAGCCCGGCGGGGACGGCGCCCCCGTTCTCGAGATTCGTGTCACGAACCCGATCTACCGCACACGCGATGGAATCGGCCCGGGGAGCACACTTACGGAGGTTGTGAAGATTTACGGTGCGGCCACATTCACCAAGTCCAGCGGATCCGAAGATGAGCGGGTCTCGTTTGCCAAAGGCGGCTCCCGCCACCACCTGCTCGCCATTTCCGGGCCGGGCGGAGCCACCATCGGTGACTACAGCGCCAGCGAACCCTCATCCGACGGTCTGCTCCGCACAACGACATGGAGGGAAGACGCTCGCGTCCGCGCGGTTATTCTCGGCGAACCGGGGGCAGATTTCGACGGACTCGTCGTCGGCCACGCCCCTCCGGTGAGAGCCCGCTAGCGACCGCCGGCGGACCTTTCGAGGAGTGCGAGCGTTTCCTCGACGTTCTTTGTGATGGGAAAATCCGCTGCGCGCTTTTTGCACGCCTCGCTGGCGGCAGCAGCCCGACCATTCTCCCTCCAGAACTCCAATTTCGCCGCGAGCGTCTCCGCGTCCCCGGGTTCGAAAATGTCGCCATCCGTCCCCGGCGTGATGACCTCGCAGAATCCATTGGCCGTGGTGGTGAGAACCGGCAGTCCCGCGGCGAAGGCCTCGAGGCACGCATTCGAGAACGGATCGTAATGCGTGGGCAGAACGAAAACATCGGCGGCCGCGAAGACGGGGGCGAGGTTGGAAACGGCCCCGAGGAACTGGACGCGGTTGGAAGGATAGCGTTCGGGTTGCCCGCGTCCCGCGACGACCAGAAGGCCGTCGTTCACTGTTTCGATGGCCTTCACCGCCGTAGCTAGTCCCTTACGTTGCCAACCGCTGCCAACGAACAACGCGACGAATTTTTCACGCGATATTCCGAACAACTGTCGGGCGGCGGCGCGGTCGGCTTTCTCCGCGATCGGGACAATGCCGTTGTAGATGAGATGAATGCGATCCTCCGGGAACGGGAAGTGCGAGAGAATATCGCGCTTCACCATCAGTGAGTTTGCGATCACGACACGTGTGTTCGCCGGGTCAAACACGCGGCGCTCGAGTTCGAGCACCTCCCCGTGTTTGGAGTTGATCCAGCGCGTGGCCCGCTGCCACCAAGGCTCGAAACGGTCCCGCCGCGCAAGCCATGCGGCATGAACCCCGTCGCCTGCGCGATAGACCTCGCAGCCCGGCGTGCGTTCAAGACTGAGAATGACATCGCAACCGACATCAATTTTGATGGCTTCCTCCGCAAATTCGAGCGGAGTCCGGCTTCTCAAGCGGACGACACCCTTGTAGGGCCAGCGTTCCACCGGCCAGTGGCTCGTGGTGATGAGGAAGGGCTCGTGCCCCTTGCGGTCAACCTCCGCTGCGAAGCGCAAGAGATACGCTTCCGCTCCCCCTGTTCCTGAATGCCCCCTGCGAATCAATCCGATTTTCATTTGGCTTCTATATTCCCCGTTCCGCCTCGGCCTTGGGGGGACGACCGAGAAGTTCCCACATCGCTTCGTGCGGCGGCTTGGCCGCATAAAGGACCGCGTGAATTTGTGCCGTGACCGGCGCCTCGATACCGAGTCGGGTCGCACATTGGTGGGCACTGAGGGCCGTTGGGACACCCTCGGCTACCATCTTCATGGACTCCGTGATTTCCGCCACCGACTCACCGCGGCCAAGCCGCTCGCCGAAGTTCCGGTTGCGACTGTGGCGCGAGAAGCAGGTGACCATGAGATCCCCCACTCCACTCAGGCCGAAGAAGGTTTCACGGCGTCCTCCCATGGCAACGCCCAGACGCATCATTTCCGCGAGGCATCGCGTGACCAAACCGGCCTTGGCATTGTCGCCCATGTTGAATCCATCCGAAACACCCGCAGCGATGGCGAAGACGTTCTTGAGCGCGCCCCCGAGCTGGATCCCTGTGGCATCATCGCTCGTGTAGACACGAAAGCTGGGGAGCGAGAAGGCTGTTTGGAGAGGTTCGAGCAGGTCTGCGTGCACCGAACCGACGACACCGGCTGCGGGGATGCGTCCGGCGACTTCCACCGCGTGGTTCGGTCCGGAGAGCACGGCCGACCGGCATCCGGGCAGGCACTCTTCGAGTACGGTGCTCATGAGTTTGCCGGAATCGTGTTCGATCCCCTTGGTGCAGGAAACAACGACTTTGCCCTCAAGTGAGCCCAGCGCACCAAGCTCCCCGGCGACCTGCCGGGTGGCCCGCGAAGGGGTGACGAACAAAATCATGTTCGCGCCGAGAACCTCGCCGAGATCGCCGGTGGCGTAGACGTTCGGAGGCAGTCGCACGCCGGGAAGATACGCGGAGTTCGTTCGGCTGGAGACGAGCTCGGCAAGAACGGAAGGATTGTGCGACCAGAGACGGACTTCTCCGCGATGCTCGGCCAAGAGGGCCGCAAGGGCGGTCCCCCAACTCCCTGCGCCTATGATGCCGATTTTCTTATACATCTTTGCGTTTTTTCTCGAACCGTTTCTCCGTGCCGGACATGAGGCGTTCGATATTCGGCTTGTGCCGCCAGATCGCAAGCCCGCACATCAACAACGCGATAAATGGCCGGAGGAGGTCGCAGGTCCCGAAGCTCCACATGGTGAAGGCTGTCAGCGGGAGCGCAAGCGCCGCCGCGATTGAGGCGACCGAGACGTAACGAGTGGTCAAAAAGAATACGACCCATGAGACAAGACCCGCCACGAAGACCGGCAGGGGGAAAAGCGCCATTGCGACGCCCCCGGAAGTGGCGATCCCCTTCCCTCCCTTGAAGCCGAGCCATACAGGGAAATTGTGTCCCACGACCACCGAGAGCCCGGCAAGGACCCCCGCGAGAATCACGCCATGCTCGGCGTATCCGGCCGCACCGGCCACGAGGTAGCCGACCCAAACCGCTGCCGCTCCCTTGAGAAGGTCCGCCGCAAAGACGACGTAGCCGACTTTTTTGCCAAGGACGCGCAGCGCGTTTGTGGCGCCCACATTCCCGCTGCCCTCTTTGCGGAGGTCGACTCCCTTGATGCGCCCCGCGATGTAGCCGCTCGGGATCGAACCCAAAAGATAGGCGAGGAATGCAACAAGCGGAAAGACTGTCATCGGCCTTGAAAATTCTGGGTTCGCGCGCGCCCCACAAGCAAAAATCCGCGACAATTCCGTCTCATGCCCCGCGAGCCCGTTCCAGCCGGCAGCAATGGGCTGCGAATCCTGCCCCGAAAGCGGTGAGCCAGAGGTCTTTGGTCGGCGGTGTTGGACTGCTGAGGCAGCGCTCCAAAGCCAGCAGCACCGAGGGACTGCTGACGTTGCCATGCTCGCGCAGCACCGCGCGACTCTCCGCAAGGTGCGGAAAGCCAAGTCGGTCCTCGATGGCTTCGAGCACGTCGCGTCCGCCGGTGTGCGAGAGGACGGCACAGTCGGCCGCACGGGACGCCTCGAAAAGTTCCCTCACCGCTTCCGCCGCGAGCCCCGGCACCTCGCGGTGCAGCTGGTTCTTCAACTTGCCCCCGGAGTTCACGAATCGGATTTTCTCCCGATGCTCCGGACGGTGGAGCGTGCGAAACCCCCGAAACTGCCATCCGGTTGTCCCCTCGCCACCTGCCGACCAGAGACAGGCTGCGGCCCCGTCGCCGAAGAGCGCCAGGCTCACGAGAACGCCCGGATCCTCGTCGACATAGAAGGCCGAGGAACACACCTCGACCGCGATCGTGGCGACAAGAGCATCGGGCCGCGCAGCCAGAACGCCGCGCGCGGCCTCGAGCATGGGAAGCGCCGCGCCGCAGCCCAGGCCAAGCAGATCCTGCAAAAAGACGTCGGATCGGAGACCGAGCCTCTCGGCGATGTGGCTCGTCGGACCCGGACACAGATAACCGGTGCACGTGCAGACAAGCAGGGCGTCGATTTCCGAGGGCTGCACCGCGGCTTTCGCACAGGCGGAAGCGAGGGCCTGCGCTCCGAGCTGCGGGGCTTCGCGCTCAAAACTTTTTGACAAGAACTCCGCGTCGCCGTCGGCGAGGGCCTCGAGGTTCTCCGCCGCGAAGTCGCGCGTCTCGATTCCCGAATCCCCAAGAAACAGCCGCTCCAGCAAATCCCGCGCGCGGGGACGCAGGCGATTCACCGCGGCACAGCCCTTCAAGATGTCCCACGAAGCGCTCTGGGGGAGCCGCAACGGCGGACGGGCGCTGGCAAGAGATCTTAGAAACATCAGCGCACCAGAGACAAAAGCTGTTGGAATGGCAAGAGTCCGCGACGCGCGATGCCTGCGGCAAGGGTAGCTGCTCCCGGCACCACAAGCGATCCGTGCAGCAGACGGGCCCACCGCATGCGGCGTGCGAATCCCAGTCGCTGCCTTTTCGTCCACTCCCGGAGCGTCGGGGCCCACTCCGTTCGCCCCTCGCAATAAGGAACAAGCACCTCCGTCGCTGCACGGGCCGACTCGAATGCCATGGACATTCCGTTCCCAGTAAATGGAGGAATGATTGCCGCAGCATCACCGAGCGCGAATCCGACCGTCGGCTGCCAGCCCAAACGAAAACCAGCGACGCTGCATGCCGATCCCGTATCCACGTTTGCCCCCTGTAGGCGCCGGGCGAGCGCAGGCAGCCCGCAGCGCAGAAGAGTTTCGCCAAGAGGCATGGTGCGTCGCGCAACGCGTTCCTGCCGGAACAATCCGCAGACGTTCACCTTGCCGTCCTCGATTTTTGCCAGCCCCACGTAGCCGCCGCTTCCAAGGTGCATTTCCAGGTCGGCACCGAGTTCCAGATCTGTGTAGTGCGCCTTCAGCCCGACCCACCCTCCGGGCCGCCTGGGCCGACCGGCCGCGGAGACCATACCCTCCGCGGCGGGGCTCACCCCGTCGCAGCGGGAACCGGTTCGCAAGCGACCTCCGCACTCTTGAAACCTCGCCGCAAGCGCCATGTCCAGCTTCCAGCGCGAGAGGCCGACGGCCGAGACCTGGAGAGAGCCAATGCCACCGTGCCGGTCGAACCATTGCGCGGATTGCAGGCGAGCTGCCCCCTCGAAAGCAGACGCGATGCCCAGGTCCTCGAGGCAATCCCCCGTCACACCGCTGATAAACTCGCCGCAAACCCGGTGCCTTGGGTATTCAGATGCCTCCCGGATTTCCACCGGAACACCCCGCCGTGCAAGGGCGATGCCGAGCGAGAGTCCGGCGAGGCCGCCACCGATGATTTCAAGCGGTCGCTTCATCGTCGCACGGCACGAAACCGGACCGTTCCTCGCCAGACCCTGCGTTCTTCGATCGTCCACCTGCCCGGCTCCAGTCCCAAAAGACGCGCCAGTTCGCCCGGAGCAAACCCGGCCCGGATGCTCACCGGCATGTCGTGGCGGGTCACACGCCCGACAAACGGCGCTGCGAAGAAGGATCCGACCAAGGGAAACAGATGTCGCAAGGGTTCTGCAAAAACGAGATACCGCGCACGGGAAAGCAGAGTTCCGAGTCTCGCAAGATCCGTCGCATCAAAATGGTGGAGGACGAGACTCCCCACGATTACGTCGAAACTCCGCCCGGAAAGGGTCTGGAAAAAGTTCCCGCGGCACCACTCAAAGTCCGCCTCATCGGGAGCAGGGACGAGATCCAGCCCCGTGACTCGCGCTCCGGCTGCGGCCAACTGCCGGCAAAGGCGCCCGTCCCCGGCCCCGAGTTCGGCGACCGAGAGTCCAGTGAGTGCCCCGACCTCACGCACGATCCACCTTGTATTGCCGAGAAATGCATCGATCCGTCTCAAGTCGCGGCGGCTTCTCCGCGCCTCGGGATGCGAAGCGTCGAGTGTGTCGAGAATCTCGGGAACGATGACGCGCACATCCCGTTATTGCCAAGAGATGGGCCAAACGTTAAACGGAAAAGTTCGCGATGAGCATTTATCTCGACAACAACGCCACGACGCGCATCGATCCCGCCGTCTTTGAAACGATGGTGCCGTGGCTGCGCGACGGTTATGGCAATCCGTCGAGCGTCTACGAACTCGGGCGGCACGCCGCTGCGGCGCTGGATGAAGCCCGTTCCCGCGTGGCAGCCCTCGCCGGTTGCCGGGAGAGCGAAGTCGTGTTCACATCCTGCGGCACGGAATCGATCAACACCGCCTTCACATCCGCTCTTGGAGTGGATCCGGACAAACAGCACATCGTCACCAGCGCGGTCGAACACAGTGCCACCGTGAAACTCTGCGAGTATCTCGCCCGCCGTGGCTACGAGATCACATGGTTGCCGGTGGACCGCCTGGGCCACATCGATCCGGCGGAGCTTGAGTCGGCGATCCGCCCGGACACCGCTCTCGTGAGCCTGCTCTGGGCCAACAACGAAACCGGTGTGCTTTTTCCGGTGGAGGAGATTGCGGCCATCGCCCATCGCAAGAAAACGATTCTTCACATAGACGCCGTCCAAGCCTTCGGCAAATTGCCGGTCCGTCTTGAAGACTCCGGCATCCATTTTCTTTCGATGTCCGGCCACAAGATTCACGCGCCCAAGGGCGTCGGAGCCCTCTACGCGAGCCGCCGCGCGAGGTTCACCCCGCTTCTGCGCGGAAGCCAGGAAGACACGCGTCGCGGAGGCACGCAGAACGTGGCCTCGATCGCCGGTTTCGGCAAGGCGGCCGAGTTGGCGCTGGCCCATCTTGGTGAGGATTCCGTGCAGAAATTACGCGACCGCTTCGAGAAAACGCTCTTGGCGGAGGTTCCCGGTTGCGAATTGAACGGCGATCCTGTCCGGCGACTGCCCAACACAAGCAACCTTTCTTTCGAAGGCATCGAGAGCGAGACCGCACTGCTGTTGCTCGACCAGAAAGGGATTTGCTGCTCGGCGGGCTCCGCGTGCTCCAGCGGATCGGTGCACCCCTCGCACGTTCTGAAGGCGATGGGCCTGTCGAACGAGCGGGCACGGGCGAGCCTGAGGTTTTCCTTCGGGCGTTTCAACACCGAGGCGGAAATCGATACAGCGTGTGCGACGATTCCCGCTGTGATCGAGAAGCTTCGCTCCATGGCGCCCGGAGCGTCTCCCGTGCTCACGCACTGAGGCTCAATCCAACGGAACTCCCGGCACGGTGAGCGCGCTCCCGTTGTCCGATGCGCCGAGACCCGCAAGGAAGGGCCCGGCGGAACGGATCCATTCCGCGGCGGAGGGATACGCCGCAGCGGACTCGCCGAAACACTCGCGCAGCATGTCGGTGGCGATGACGCCGGGATTGAGAGACACAGCGGCGAGGCCGGGCGGCAACTCCTGTGCCAAGGCGGCGGTCAACCCCTCGACGGCATACTTGCTGGCGCAGTAGGAAGCGACCCCGGGTGAGGTTGATCTCCCCCAACCCGAGCTGAAATTCACAACCACCCCGCTGCCGGCGGAAACCATGCGGGGAAGAAACGCGCGGAGAACGTGGATCGTCCCGTTCACATTCACATCGATGACCCGCGATGTCTGTTCGGGGTCGAGTTCCCAAAGGGGAGCCACAGGCGCGATGACGGCAGCGTTGTTGAGAAGGAGATCCGGCGAGTCCTCGAAGCCGTTGCTCCAAGCCGAGACTTCCTCCCAAGAGGACACGTCAACACGCGCGAAGCGATGGGGTTTGCCGAAAGCCTCCACGAGCCGTGCAACGCCTGCGTCCGTCGCGGTGCATCCGAAGACCCGGTCGCCCCGCGAAACGAAGAAGCGAGCCAATTCCCATCCGAGCCCGCGTGCGCAGCCCGTGATGAGAACGTTCACAGTTGCTCGGGTGCGTTCAACAACTCGTCGACACGCTTCAACAGCCGACCGGCGGCCCCGCCGTCGAGCACGCGGTGATCGAAGCTCAGCGTGATCTGCGCCTCCACAACGGGGATGAATTCACGCAGGGCCGGATTCCAAAACGGTACGGTCTCCCCGACGCCCATGCCGATGAGAAGCGTTTGCTCCGGCAATGGGATCGGCGTGGCCAGGGTGAGGCCGAAGGTACCGTAGTTTGTCACTGTGGCGATGGATCCGCCCGTATCGGCTGCGGGAAGGCGGCGCTGACGGGCAAGCTCGACGAGGCGGTTGTAGCGGGGCACAAGATCGTCGAGCGGATACTGGTCGGCGTTCCGGATCACCGGGACCATCACGCCATCCTCAGCCTCGACAGCAAACCCAATGTCGATGGCGGGAGGGTGGACAATTTTCTCACCGATCAGGCGGCCGGCCGGCGTGCTGTTCTCACCGAGTGCAAGCGCGAGCGCCCGGAGCACGTAGAGCGCGGGACCGGGTTTCAAGGGGTGGTTTTTCCTGTGCGCCAAAAGGCGGTCGAGTTGCATCGGCTTAACGACCGTCGCGAGCGGACGCGACCAACTGCGGATCATCGCATCGGCAACGGCCTTGCGCATCGGCGAAGCCGCCGTCATCCGGTTCCGCTCGATACCGGCCATAAAGCGCTCAAGGTCCTCGATGGTCACGCGACCGCCGGCACCACTGCCTGCGATTCCCGCGAGATCGGCAGCGCGGAGCCCGAGTTCCGCCATACGCGCCTTCATGCGGGGCGAAAGATACGAGGCACCCCCGGCATGGGCGGGCACCGGCAGCGTGCCCTTGACGGTCGGCTCAACGGTCTCGGGGACAGCCGCTTTTTCCGGACGTTTTTTCTCCGGACGCGATGTCTTTGCGGGTTCAGCGCCGATTCCAAGGCGGGCGGCCTCTTCATCGGAAACCTCGATCTGGCCGAGCACGGCCCCGACCGGGTAACTCGTGCCGACCTCGACATGAAGCTCGGAAAGGGTGCCGGAGGCCGGTGCGGTCACTCCCATCACCGCCTTGTTCGTCTCGACCTCGATGATATCGGAATCCGCTGCTATGGCATCGCCCTCTTTGAAAAGAACGCGCACAATGGTGGCTTCGGCGATGGATTCGCCGAGTTGGGGCATATGGATGGGAACGAGGGCCATGACGTCAGATGTGAAGCAGTCTCCGGGCGGCCTCGGCAACGGCGGATGCCGTGGGGCGGTGGACGGACCAGAGATCGGGGTGATAGGGAACCGGCGTGTCTTTCGCGTTCAAACGTTGCGGCGGTGCGTCGAGCAGTCCGAATCCGTCGGACGTCACGCGGGCAATGACCTCGGCAGAAACACCGCCCCATGGCCATTCCTCGCTGACGCAAAGGAGACGTCCGGTGCGGGCCACCGAGGCCAGAATGGTGTCGGTATCGAGCGGCTTGACGGTCCGCAAATCCACAATCTCAAGCTCGTAGCCATCTTCGGCCAGCTGCGAAGCGGCAACGAGCGCCTCGTGCAGCATGGCTCCATGCGTGACAATCGTCGCATCGCGCCCGGCCCGGGCGAGACGGGCCTTGCCGATCGGCAGGGTGGACGTCGGCAGGGCGTCGGACTTCAGGTGGTAATAGAGAAACTTGTGCTCGCAGAAGATGACGGGATCATCCATCGCGACGGCATCCAGCAGCATTCCATAGGCATCATCCACGGTCGCCGGAGTCATGACGACGAGCCCCGGATAGTGGGCATAGAGCGCCTCCATGCTCTGGCTGTGAAAGGGGCCCCCACCCGACGTCCCGCCGGAGGGCAAGCGAACGACAATCGGACAGGGCACACCAGTCCTGTAGAAGAGCGTCGCTGCATGGTTGACGATCTGGTTGAACCCGCACGTCGAAAAGTCCGCGAACTGCATTTCCACAATGGGCCGCATACCTTCGATGGCGGCCCCAACGGCGATGCCAATGATCGCGTCCTCGCTCAAGGGAGCATCGAACACGCGGCCGGGAAACTGTTTCGAGAGGTTCTTCGTCGCCTTGAAGGCACCGCCGAAGTTCCCAACATCCTGCCCGTAAATGAAAACGCGCGGGTCGTCCGTGAGGGCACGTTCCTGGGCGCTGCGAATGGCTTCGAGATACGTGATCGTGCTCATGCTGCGATGTCCGCCATGTCGCGTGAGGAAACGGCCAGCCAGTCCTCGTCCTCGGGATCGGGTCCCGGTTCCCGCCGGACTTTGTCGGCCGTCTGGTTCACTTCCTCCTCCGCTTCCTTGCGCCACGCGGCGGTCTCACCCGGAGTCGCCCATCCTTCGGCATGGAGCTTCTGTTCGGCGAGCAGGAGGCAATCGCGCCCGACGTCGGACGCCTTGAGTGCAGGGTCAACGTAGCTGGCGTCGTCATGCTCGCCGTGCCCGACCAGCCGCAGGAGATTGCCAACCACGAGTTGGGGGCCGCCCCCATCGCGTGCGGCCTTCACAGCCGTTTTCATCACATCGAGGCAGGCGCCGAGATCAAGCCCGTCGACGCGGTGTCCGGCGACCCCGTAACCAATCGCCTTGTCGAGCAGATCCTCGCAGGCGAATTGGCGCGTGTTCGGCGTGGAGTAGGCGTATTGGTTGTTCGCCACGACAACGACGAGCGGAAGTTTTTCGACGGCGGCGGCGTTCAATCCTTCGTGGAAGGCCCCGGTCGATGTCCCGCCATCCCCGATGCATGTCGCCCCGACGACGCCGGACTCGCCCTTCAGGCGGCGCGCGAGCAGTCCGCCGGCCACGGCGGGAATCATGGCTCCGAGATGCGAGATCATGGCGTAGTAGCCCTCGCGAGGACGGCCGCGGTGGATGTTTCCATCCCTCCCGCGCATCGGCCCGAGATGGGAACCGAGGTAGGTGCGAAGAGTGTCGAGAACAGTGTCGCCGAAGGCCATGCGTCCGGCCTGGTCGCGGATCAGCGGGGCGAAGAGGTCGCCCCTGCGCAGCTGGATGCCGATCGATACGCTCAGTGCCTCCTGTCCGCGGCCGAGGAACACACCGCCCTTGATCAGTCCCGCGCGGTAGAGGCTGGCGAGTTTCTCTTCGAGCACCCGGGCGAGCAGCATGACCCGGTAGGCCTTGACGAACTCGCTCTTACTGACACTGGTGTCGCCATGGGGTGTTGACATTAGAAAAAGTGATACAGGCATCGATGCATCCGGTGCAACGTTTTCATTTTCCCGCATGCAGGAAAGCGAAGGCTTGTGATCGGCAGCGACCTCGCGTTTAGTCGCTTTATGGCCGACCAACCCCTCACGGGTCACGCATGCCAGGGTGACTCCTGCACGATCGTCATCTTCGGAGCTTCCGGAGACCTCACCAAACGCAAACTCCTCCCCGCCCTCTACAATCTGAAAGTCCTCGGCCTTCTGCCGAAAGACTTTGCAGTCATCGGTGTCGCCGTGAGCGATGGCGACGATGCGGCCTACCGCGAGAAAATCACGGCGGACATCAAAGAGTTCGCCACGCGCGAGGTGGATGACGCCGAGTGGGCGGATTTCCGGGACCGCTCGCACTATTTGCAGGGCGACTTCAACAATCCCGAGACCTTCCGTCGCCTGTCCGCGCGGATTTCCGAGGTGCAGACCAAGTTCCATCTTCCGGGCAATGTCCTGTTCTACCTCGCGATCTCGCCTTCGTTCTTCTCGAAGGTCGTGGAGCAACTCGGCGCCGTCGGGTTGACCCGCCAGACTCCCGAGGCGTGGCGCCGCGTGATCATCGAGAAGCCCTTCGGACACGACCTCGCCAGCGCGCGCGAGCTCAATGAGGAACTCTCCAAGCACCTCGAAGAGTCCCAGATTTACCGTATCGACCACTATCTCGGGAAAGAGACCGTGCAGAACATCATGGTCTTCCGTTTCGGGAACTCCGTCTACGAGCCCGTTTGGAACCGGCGCTACATCGATTACGTCCAGATCACCGTGGCCGAGGAACTCGGGGTCGAACTCCGCGGTGGCTACTACGACCATTCGGGCGTCCTGCGCGACATGGTGCAGAACCACATCCTGTCCGTGCTCTCGCTCATCGCGATGGAGCCGCCGAGTTCGATCTCCGGCGACAGCGTGCGCAACGAGAAGGTGAAAGTGCTGGAGGCGATCCGCCCGATGACTCCCGAGCAGGTGATTTCGGATACCGTGCGCGGACAATACGGCCCCGGCACAGTCGGCGGAAAATCCGTGCCTGCCTACCGCTCCGAGCCGGATGTCGACCCTCGTTCGAATACAGAAACGTTCGTGGCGATGAAGCTCTTTGTGGAAAACTGGCGCTGGGCCGAGGTCCCGTTCTTCATCCGTTCCGGGAAACGCCTCGCAGCCCACACGACGCAGGTGGTGATCGGCTTCCGCCGCGCTCCCCTGCTTTTGTTCGGTGACGACGTCGAGAACAACGTGAAACCGAACCGGCTCGTTCTCCACGTCCAGCCGGATGAGGGCATCACGATGGACATCCATGCCAAGCGTCCCGGGCCACAGATCAGCCTGGCGAATGTCCCGCTGGATTTTTCCTACAGTGAGTTCGGCGAGCACACCGCGGCGACGGGTTACGAGACGCTTCTCTACGATTGCATGATCGGTGAGACCACACTCTTCCACCGTTACGACAGCGTGGATGCCTCGTGGCGCATCGTGAATCCGATCCTCGACGTCTGGCAGGCCCTGCCCGCGCGGGATTTCCCGAACTACGCGGCCGGCACATGGGGTCCGGAGGCATCGGATCACCTGCTTGAGCGCAGCGGCCACGCCTGGCATCACTATCCTTTGAAATCCCACTGAGCCGCCCTCATGACGCGCTCTCCCCTCATTCTCGCCGGCGACGTCGGTGGCACCAAGACCAAGCTCGGCCTGTTCTCCGTCCTCCAAGGCGGTCTGGAACCGGTGCGCCAGAAACGCTTCCCGAGTGCGGGCTATCCGAGTTTGGGGGCGATGATCCGGGAGTTTCTCGATCCCGACGAACCGGCCCCGCAGGCCGCCTGCTTCGGCATCCCGGGTCCGGTCCACGGTTCCCGCGTGAAGCCCACGAATCTCTCGTGGGGCGTCGACAGCACGGAGATCGCCTCCGAGTTTGGTATCCGAACAGTCGCCCTCTTGAACGACCTTGCGGCCAATGCCCACGGCATCGCGCACCTTTCGTCGGAAGACTTCGCCACCTTGCAGAAAGGAGCGGAGGACGCCACGGGGAACCGCTGCGTCGTCTCGCCCGGTACCGGTCTCGGCGAGGCCGGGCTTTTCTGGGACGGGAAGCGTCACCACGTTTGGGCCTGCGAAGGGGGTCACACGGACTTCGCCCCGCGCAACGAACTCGAGGACGGACTTCTCGTTTATCTGCGAAAGCAATTCGGCCACGTCAGCGGCGAGCGCGTTGTCTCCGGCCTCGGGCTCGCGAATGTCTACCGCTACCTCCGGGACTCCGGCCACGGCAAGGAACTCCCCGAAGTCGCCGCCGCGATGGCCACCGCCGACCACAATGCGGTGATCTCCCGCTTCGCAGCCAACGGGACATGTCCGCTCTGCCTGCAGACGATGGAGATGTTTGTCGGATGCCTCGCAGCCGAATGCGGAAACATGGCCCTCAAGGCGATGGCGACCGGCGGCGTTTACCTCGGCGGCGGCATCCCGGCGAAAATCCTGCCGTTCCTGCAAGGGGTCGGATTTCTCCATGCGTTCAACGACAAGGGTCGCCTCACCTCGCTGATGGAGAGCATCCCGGTGCGCGTGAT
>CAZKHB010000011.1:0-107187 GCA_964552635.1 uncultured Chthoniobacterales bacterium | reverse complement strand
CGATGACGCCGGAATTGTTTCGTAATCGGAGAATCGTCCCGCCCTCCGGAAGAACGGTGCCGGTGGAAGTCAAAGAGATCTGATTAAGCCCCGCGACGTTGATGGTGTAGTAGCCTTGGCCGGTGCTGAAGACGCTCCCCTCCAGATTCGGCCCCGCCGAGGTGGGACCGCTGATGAGGGAGTTCGGACCAATCATCCAACCACCGGTCGAGACGACAGAAGGATCGTCAAAATCGGTGATGCTCTGCGCCCGCAGGGGAGAGAGAAGAACGATCCCGGCAAGGGCGTGGGCGGCAAGCGTTGGGATTTTCATTGCGAAATGGACTCGATGAGTGGAAGAAACCTCAGAGCGTGCGGCTTCGGCGTCGACGGACGGCAAAGGCGGCCAAACCCGCGAGCATCAGGGCTACCGTGGAAGGCTCCGGGATCGAAGTAAAAGAGATCTCGCTGAGGTTGACGCTCAGGTTGTCAGAGCCCGATCCGAACAAGATGGTGACGCTATCCACCCCCGACGCAAAACCGGGCGTCCATTCCGGAATGAGGCTCAGATCGATGAAGAAAGAGGTCGGCCCCGCGGAATCCGGAACGGAAAAAACGTCATCCACCACGGGCAAGGCTCCGCTGCCGAGGCTGAGCAGGAGTTGATCAAGACCCTGCACTTGGTTGAAATCGAAACGCAGAAAGTGCTGCGCCGTCGCGTCGATGGTGAAGTTGGAATACGCGAGGGAGTTGGTCGTGTCCTGCGCATCCGTGGCCGTGAGCGAGTAGTTCCCTCCGCTCACCGAAACGGCTGCCGCTCCGGCAAGGATTACGCTCTCCTGGATTTGGCGCTGGACGTCGACCTGACTCCCAATCGTGATCGTCGAATTGGCGCTCCCCGAGGTATTCTCAAAGTTCACGTTGACCGGTGAGATCCCGACGCTGAAATCGTCCAGGATGGTGAGGGTCTGGGCGTGGGCCGCAGCCCGCAGCCCGGCACAAGCGAGTAGCGCCAAGGCACAGAGCGGAGTTTTTACAGTTTTCATTACCTGCGGCATGGCGCGCCCGTGCGTTAGTCCAGTTGGCTTACGGGGTCAAGCGGTTCCGATCTGCGCCAGCCGAGGCTGCGCCCCACGAAGCCACGGCCTTGGGAGGCTTTTCCTTGCTCTGGATCAAGCTTTGTCGGTTTACTCCGCACGCTGAAAACACGCCGGGCGCACCAAGTCGCTCAGGTGCTGTGCCACTGCCAAAACTATGAACATTTCAAGACTGCCTGCTGTCTTCGCTCGGAACCAAGTTTCAGCTCTCGAAACAATGCGGGGAATTGGTCGAGCTTTCCTTCTCTCGTTCGTCTCGTTTTGCTTTCTCCTGACCGGCGCCGGACGTGCGTTTGCGCAGGTGAATGCCACCGGAGATATTTCTCCGTCCACCTTTTCCGGCGCGACGTGGAATTTGGGCGGGGCCGATTTACTCATCGGAAGCACGGGTGCAGGCAACATGACGATCACACCTGGAGGTTCGGTGTCTAACGCATTGGCATCGCTCGGAAACGCTTCGGGTTCGACTGGTACGGCACAAGTCAGTGGAGGATCCTGGACGAGCACCGGAGACCTTTGGATTGGGTTCTCCGGGAACGGAAGTCTCGTTCTGAGCGGAACCGGCAATGTTACCGGCAACAACACATCCATAGGAACGTTTGTCGGCGGCCGCGGTGCCGCGGAAATCAGCGGCGGCCAGTTGGCGGCGGGCCATTTCTTTTATGTGGGTGGTCTTGGAAATGGAACATTGCGACTCAGCGGGAATGGATCGATTACCGCCACAACAGCCACCGGTGTGGGAGTTTTTGCCGGCTCAAGCGGGCTGGCTGAGGTGAGTGGTGGAAACTGGACCGCAGGAGACTTTTTCGTCATCGGCAACGAGGGCAACGGGACTGTGGATCTCAGTGGCAGTGGATCGATCACGGCAGGCATCGTGAGCGTAGGCCAGACCGTGTCCGGAACCGGCAACCTGACCCTCCGCGGCGGCATGCTCACCACGAGCCAGATCTCGGAGAATCAAGGCAACGGCACTGTCACGTTCAACGGCGGCACCCTGCGCCTCTCCGGCAACCAGACATCCCTCTTCTCAGGATTTGAAGCCGGCGATGTGCGGCTTGTGGGCAGCGGCGGCACTATTGACACCCAGAGCTTCAACGTCGCCACTGCCCTCGGCCTCACGGGCAATGGCTCGTTGACAAAGCAGGGCAACGGCACGCTCACCCTCACCGGTAACAGCACCTACACGGCAGGCACCACCGTCCGTAACGGTAACCTCACCGTCTCCGGCGGGGGCGTTATCAACCACACCAGCGCGGCCATGACTGTGGGAAGATCAAGTGGGGACAACGCGACCTTGGTCATCAACAACGGGCTGGTCGCCTCCGACTCCGGAGTCGTGGGCAGTGCAGCTGGCTCAACCGGTTCCGTTTCGGTGTTATCCGGGAACTGGACGAACGCCGGTGAACTCGTCGTTGGAGAATTTGGAACCGGGTCGATGTTGATCAACGGAGGAGCCGTTTCCAACACCACCGGTGCTATCGGGGATTTGGGCGGCTCGAACGGCAGTGTCACCGTGACAAGCGGGTCGTGGACGAACGCCGACAATCTGAACATCGGCTCCGTCGGGAACGGCACGCTCCTGATCAACGGTGGCAATGTGACCAATGCCAACGCGCTGCTGGGCATCACCTCCACTGGAGTGGGCAGTGCGACCCTGACGAGCGGGTCGTGGTCCGGCACCTTCCTCTCCGTCGGCTACGCCGGCACAGGCAGCCTGCTGGTGAACGGCGGAACAGCGAACACTGTGGCCCTCCGCATAGGCGAACTGGCCAACGGCCTCGGCACAGCCACGGTCTCAAGCGGGTCGCTCAGTGCCTCGTTCGGCATCCGCGTGGGAGAAAGCGGCAACGGAACGCTCACCGTGACCGGTACGGGGTTCGTCTCGGCCAATGCGGGCCCGGCGACGGTGACGGTAGCCCTCAATTCCGGATCCACCAGCAGCCTCAACCTCAACGGCGGCGTCCTGCTTACCGGCCAAGTCACGGAGGGATCCGGCAACGGCACCGTGACGTTCGGCGGAGGCACGCTGCGACTTGGCAGCAACCAGTCCGCCCTCTTCTCCGGATTCGAAGACGGTGATGTCACCCTCGTTGGGGCAGGCGGCACCATCGACACCCAGGCCTTCACTGTATCCACGGCTCTCGGCCTTACGGGCAACGGCTCGTTGACCAAGCAAGGCAACGGCACCCTCACGCTTTCTGGGAACAACACCTACTCCGGTGGCACCACTGTGGCCAATGGAACCTTGCGCCTGGGGAGCAACAATGCGGCCGGAACAGGCAACATCACCACCACCGGCTCGGTCATTTCCTACGCAAACGGAATTACGGTCAACAACCCCATCATCCTCAATTCCAACGACACCCAGCTCCAAGTACTGGGAACAGACTCTGCCACCCAAGCCGGCGCAATTTCCCAGATCGGGGCTGCGCGACCCTTGGGGAAAATCGGCACCGGCACGCTGACCCTCACAGGCAACAACGCCTACGGCGGCAACACCACCATACGCGCCGGGACGCTGGTGCTCGATGGCGGTGGATCCCTCGCCTATAACGGAGCACCCGGCTTTGCCGGCTTGTTGATCGTCGGCCAGTCCTCGGGAGATAATGCCACCTTCACCCTCGGCAACGGAACGATCACCGACGTGATCAGCTTCGTTGGCCTTGATGCCGGTTCGACCGGCACGGTCAACATCAACGGCGGGACATGGAATGCGAATTCCTCCATGTATGTCGGCTACTCCGGCAACGGGACGTTGAATATGACCGGGGGCACGCTCGCAATGGGAACCTATGGAACGTTGACGCTGGGACTTTACGCCGGGGGCTCGGGTCTCGCGAATATCAGCGGGGGCAATCTCACCGGATCGGGTCTGAATGTCGGTAGCGGAAGCAATGGGACATTGAACCTCTCGGGCAATGGCACGATCTCGGTGCGCCAGGCCATCCTCGGAAACAACCCGAACGTGGAGGGAGTCCTCAACGTCACCAGCGGCAACCTGACGCTCACCGAGACCATGACCATCGGCCTTCTCGGGAACGGCACGGTCAACCTCTCCGGCGGCAGTGTCTCGACCAGGGACACGGTCATGGGCTCTTTCACCTTTTTGGCAAGGGGCCTCGCCAACATCACCGGAGGAAATTGGACGAACTCCGGCAGCTTCACTGTCGGCTCCGGCAGCAACTCCACGCTCAACATCTCCGGCGGACAGCTCACCACCGGGAACATGGCGCTCAGCACCGGGGTTCTTTCGAACAGCACGCTCAACCTCACCGGCGGCACACTCGCCACCGAACAGATCTCCGAGGGGTCCGGTACCGGCAACGTGACTTTCAGCAGCGGCACTCTGCGCCTCACCGGCAACCAGAGCGCCCTCTTCAGCGGCTTCGAATCCGGTGACGTAACCTTGGTCGGCTCCGGCCTCACCCTCGACACCCAAAGCTTCGCCGTGGCGTCCGCTCTCGGCCTCACAGGCAACGGCTCGCTGAACAAGCAGGGCAACGGCACCCTCACCCTCACCGGCAACAATACCTACACCGGCGGCACCACAATCTCGGCCGGCCGGCTCGCAGTCACCGGCAGCCTCGGGACCGGAACAGTCAACGTGATGGACACAGCGACCCTTTCGGGCAGCGGGAGTATCGGTGGAACAGTTATCGTTGCCGACGGCGGGCGGATCGCTCCCGGCACCAGCCCTGGAACTCTCTCCGTCGCAGGCCTTACATTGAGCAACAACTCGATCCTCGACTTCGAACTCGCCACGCCCGGCGTCGTCGGCGGGGGAATCAACGACCTTATCGAGATCAGCGGCAACCTCACCCTCGACGGCATCCTGAACATCGCCAATGCAGGCGGCTTCGGGAATGGCACCTATCGGTTGATGAACTACAGCGGCAACCTCACCAACAACGGCCTCGTCTTCGGCACGCTGCCGACCGGTCTCTGGGACGTCACAATCGACACGACCACTGCAAATCAGGTCAACCTGCTCGTCGCTGCGGCAGCTACCCAATACTGGGACGGTGCAAGCACCACCGCGAACGGGACCGTCGATGGCGGCACAGGAACTTGGAACCAAACGGCCACAAACTGGACGAACGCCGCGGGCAATGCCAACAAAGCATGGCTCGGCGGATTCGGTGCCGAGTTCGCTGGTACGGCAGGCAATGTAACGCTCGCCGACGGCTTCACCGCCAATGCCACCGCCTACGACTTCCGCGTCGCAGGCTATACCGTTTCAGGAAATGGCACGATCGGCCTCTCGGGAACGACACCGTTTGTCACAGTCAATGGAACCACCGCCATCGCCGCCGCCATCACCGGCAACGGCACTCTCAGCAAACAAGGGAATGGCACCCTCACCCTCACCGGCAACAACACCTACTCCGGCGGCACCAGGGTCAGAGACGGCAACCTCACCGTGGCCGATGGCGGCTCGCTCACCCACAACGCGACGGACCTGATCGTAGGCCAAAGCTCGGGGGACAACGCCTTCCTGACGATTTCTGCCAACAGCAGCGTCTCGAATGCTCTGGGACGTCTCGGCAACTCGGCGAACGCCACCGGCACGGTGAACGTCAACGGCGGCAACTGGACGAACGCCTCCAGTCTCCTTATCGGCGTTTTTGGCAACGGCACGATGAACCTCTCGAACGGCACTGTTTCCAACACGTCCAGTTACCTCGGCATCAACCCCGGCACCAACGGTGTCGCAAACATCAGCGGCGGCACTTGGACCAACACCGAGACCCTCAACATCGCCGAAAACGGCAACGGCACGATGAATCTCTCCAATGGCACTGTCACCAACACGCAGGGCATCGTCGGCCGCTATGAGAACACGACCGGCATCGTCAACGTCACCGGCGGCAACTGGACCAGCACCGGCTCTCTCTTCGTCGGTTTCTTTGGCAATGGCACGCTGAACCTTTCGAACGGTGAGGTCTTCACCGCCGGAGCTGCGCTTGGCCAAACCACCAGCGGCACCGGCACGGCGAACGTCACCGGCGGCACTTGGACCAACACTGGCCTCCTCACCATTGGCGACTCTGGCACCGGTGTGTTCTCCCTCTCGAATGGCACGGTCTCCAGCGGGGGATCCACGCTTGCAGCCAGCACGGCGAACTCCACCGGCACCGCGATCGTCACCGGCGGCACTTGGACGAATAACGGTTCCTTCTCTATCGGCGTGGCTGGCAGTGGCACGTTCACCCTCTCGAACGGAACCGTCTCCAGCACCTCGGCCGCTCTGGGTCTCAATGTCGGCGCGACCGGCACAGCCAACGTGACCGGCGGCAGCTGGACCAACTCCACCGACCTCACCATCGGTGACTCCGGCCGGGGCACGCTCAATATCTCGAACGGAACGGTCTCCAGCGATAACGGGGTTGTGGGGAACTTCGCAGGCTCGACAGGCAACGTGACCGTCAGTGGCGGCAACTGGACCGTTGCCACGGAGCTTTCGGTGGGCAACGGCGGCACCGGCAGCCTGAGCATCAGTAACGGCACCGTGTCGACCGCCTCTGCAACCATCGGCCGTCACGCGGGATCCAACGGCACCGTCACCGTCACCGGTGGGAACTTCACAAACTCAAGTGTCCTCCGTGTCGGCCTTCTCGGCACAGGTCGGCTCGACATCAGCGGCGGTAATGTTTCCAGCAGCGAGACCTACATCGCAAGCAGCTCGGGTTCCACTGGCAACGTCACAGTCAGCGGCGGTTCGTGGACCGACG
Source organism: uncultured Chthoniobacterales bacterium (assembly GCA_964552635.1). Taxonomy (GTDB): domain Bacteria; phylum Verrucomicrobiota; class Verrucomicrobiia; order Chthoniobacterales; family Terrimicrobiaceae; genus CAZKHB01. The sequence goes on along the minus strand of CAZKHB010000011.1, from coordinate 100,379 downwards.
ACACCGCAATCTTCGTCGGCAACGGCGGAACGGGCAGCCTGAATATCAGCAACGGAACGGTCTCCACATTACAGTCCGTGCTCGGCCAAAACTTCGGCTCGACCGGCACGGCGAATGTCACCGGCGGGACATGGACCACCAATGGATCTCAGACCATCGGAAACAGAGGCAACGGCACATTCCTTCTGTCCAACGGCACTGTGACCGCAACGGAGAGCTCCCTCGCCTTGAATGCCGGCTCGACCGGCACAGCGTCCGTCTCGGGCGGCAACTGGACGGTCTCCGGCACAGCCTCCATCGGCTACGCAGGGAATGGCACACTCTATCTCTCGAACGGCCTGTTTTCGACCGAGTTCGCTTACCTCGGCCAAACAACCGGAGCGACGGGCGTGGCTAATGTCAGCGGCGGCAATTGGACAAACTCCGGCACCCTCTATGTCGGGTTCTCCGGCAACGGCACACTGAATCTCTCCGGTGGAGTGCTCAGCACGAATAGCACATTGTTGGGGAGCTTCACTGGGGCATCCGGCTCTTTGAATCTCACCGGGGGCGTTCTGTCCTCCGGCCAGGTCGCAGGCAATCTGGGTGACGGCACCGTCACGATGAACGGCGGCACCCTGCGTCTTACAGGCAACCAAAGCGACCTGTTCCGCGACCTCGCAAGCGTCAACTTGCTCAACGCGGGAGGCTCACTCGATACCCAAGCCTTCACTGTCGCCACGGCCCTCGGTCTCACCGGCAACGGCTCGCTCCGCAAAATCGGCAATGGAACACTCAGCCTCAACGGCAACAATACCTACGCCGGCGGCACCGTCATCCGCGACGGCACGCTCGAAGTCGGCGGCGCTGTCAACCATTCCGGCGCGGAGATGGTAGTCAGCGATTCCGCCAACGCCACATTGCGCATCCTCTCCTCCGGGACAGTCTCCGCATCCTCCCTCATCCTCGCCTCGGGAGCCAATGCCACCGGCACGCTCACCTCGAACGGGACCATCGTTACGGGAGGCTTCCAGAAAGGACTCGGCAACGGCTCGCTCACCTTCACCGGGGGCACTGTTCGCCTTTCAGGCAACGCGACGGAGTTGTTCGAGAATTTCCTCGCCGGCGAGGTTCTCCTGAATGACGACGGCGTCGAAATCGACACCCAAGCCCACACGGTCACCACGGCCCTCGCCCTTGCCGGAAACGGATTCCTCGGCAAGCTGGGCACAGGCGTTCTCGTCCTTTTGGCCAATAACACCTACTCCGGCGGCACCGGAATCTCGGAGGGAACCCTCCGCACCGAAAGTCGCACTGCCCTCGGCAGCGGCCCGGTCAGCATCAAGAGCGGCACGCTCGACCCCGTCGGCCGCCTTGACGTGAACAGCCTCACATGGAGCGGCGGCACCATCGCCTCCGAGCTCGGCACCTCCACAGACCTCCTTTCCCTGAGCGGCAACCTCACCCTCTCCGGCGGTGGGAACTTCACGTTCACGGCCGGCACCGGCTTTGCGCTGAACGTCCCCTACACCATCCTCAGCGCGCCCAACCTCGTCGACAGCATGCTCGCGTCGTTCCGCGGCAATGCCCTGCTGGGAATCCTGCCGACCTTCCTCCGCGACGGTCTCAACCTCCTCGTGCGCTTCACGACGATCTCCGCCGGCACCACGATTCAAAACACCGCGCCGATCTACACGCCGGACGACGCGAACTTCATCGTGACCGGCGCCGCACGCACCGGCTCGCCCACGGAAAACAACACCATTCGATCGCTCACGTTCAACCCCGAAACGTCCCTGCTGATCTTCAACATCCTGCAGATCACCAGCGGCAACGTGACCGTGCCCACGGGCAATGCCACCATCACCGGCGGTCTCCTCAACGCCCCCGGTGGCTTCAACAAGAACGGCAGCGGCCTCTTGAGTATCCTCGCCAACCTTCTCGCCAACGGTCCCTCCTTCGTCAACGGCGGCGGGTTGTTCATCAACGGCATCTTCCAAGCCAACGGCGGACTGACGGTCCTTCAGAATGCCCTCCTCGGCGGCAACGGCACCATCTTCGGAGATGTGTTGAACTTCGGCACCGTCAACACCGGCAACAGCCCCGGCACACTCACTATCGCCGGAAACTTCACCCAGGCCTCCTCCGGCACGCTCGCCTTGGAAATCGCCAGCCCGACGGTCTTCGACCGCCTCGTGGTCAGCGGCACCGCCAACCTCGCAGGAACCCTCGCCGTGCAGAACCTCGGCACCTCGCTCGCCTACGGCCAGCAATACGCGTTCCTCGAAGCCGGCAGCATCTCCGGAAGCTTCGATCAAATCTCGATGCCCCAGTCGAACCTCTACCGCGGACGCTTCCTCACCGAAGGCGGCACAGGCATCCTTCTTGTCGCCCCCACGAGCTACACCCTCGTGGCCGAGACGCAGAACCAGCGCAACGTCGCCAAGGCCCTCGACAGCTTCATCCCCGCCACCTCCGGCGACCGCCTTGCTGTCAGCACCGCCCTCGACCTCCAAAGCGCCTCCCAATACCCCGCCGCCTTCGACCAGATCGCCCCGGGCTTTTACCAGAGCCTTGGCCAGATCGCCATCAACCAAGCCTTCACCCAGACGCAGATGATCAACCAGCGCCTCAGCAGCGTGCGTCTGGGTGCCCGCGGGTTCCAGGCCATCGGACTCGACGAACAACCCCTCAAAAACGACAAGGATGGAAAATCCACCGTCGATCCGAAGGATGCCAAGACGGTCCTTGTCATCCCGAGTCGCTTGAACTGGTCAGCCTGGGCCATGGGCACCGGCATCTTCGGCAAATCCCAAGGCCTCGCCGGCGTCCCGAACTTCCGCTCGCAGTCCGGCGGCTTCCTCGCAGGAGCCGACTACGCCTTCGGCACCCAGGAACCCGGACGCCCCGCACTCACCACCGGTTTCTTCGGCGGCTACAGCTACACCGCCGCCCAGTATGCCGGTGGCAGCGACTTGCAGGCGAATTCCGCCCTCTTCGGCCTCTACGCCACCTACTCCCAGGGTGGCTTCTACGCCGATGCCGTCCTCGGCGGAGGCTACACCTCCTACCGCGCCAGCCGCTCCATCGAGTTCAGCTCGGTCGACCGCACCGCCCGCAGCACACCCGACGGTGGCCAGTTCAGCGCCGCTCTCAACCTCGGCCACGACTGGAAGGCCGGCGGGTTTACCTTCGGCCCAATCGCCGGACTCCAATACACCTACGCGGGGATCGCGCCGTTCAACGAATCCGGTGCCGACAGCCTCGACCTGCGCATCGGCCGGCAGAATGCCAACAGCCTCCAAATGACCCTCGGTGGCCGCGTGGCCTACACATGGAGTATCACCCGGACGATCTCCCTCATCCCCGAGGCCCGGCTCTTCTGGCAGCACGAGTTCCTCAACAACTCCCGCGCCATCGCCGCCTCGTTCCAGAACGGTCCCGCCTTCGACTTCCTTACCGACTCGCCCAACAGCGACAGCGTCTTCGCCGCCGCCGGCCTCAGTGCCCAGTTCGGCGAACGCTGGAATGCCTCCCTCTTCTACAACGCCAGCTTCGGCAACCAACAGGAGATTGGCCACTCCGTCTCCGCCGGCCTCGGCTGGAAGTTCTGAGGAAGGGGTGCGCAGGTCACCCCATCCGGCCTCCGGCGAAATTGCGCCTTGCGGCGTGGGCGGAATCGGCTAATATCCCACCCCCACGCCAGGGTAGCTCAGCGGTAGAGCAGGGGACTCATAAGCCCTTGGTCGGGAGTTCGATTCTCCCCTCTGGCACCAACATTTCCCATATGGCAAACACGAAATCCGCAGCAAAAAGCGCCCGTCAAAACGTTCGTCGGCGTGATCGCAACCAAGGCATCATTACCGGCCTGAAGACCGAGCAGAAGAAGCTCCGCAAGGCGCTGGCCGACGGCAAGACCGACGTGGCAAAGGCCGAGTTCGCGAAGCTCGCTTCCGCTCTCGACAAGGCCGCCAAGCGCGGGGTGATCCACAAGAACGTGGCAAACCGCAAGAAGAGCCGTCTCACGAAGGCTCTCGCAGCAAAGAAGGCCTGATCGAACGCCCGGGCTACCGGGCATTCGTCCACTCCGGCGTCCCGTATTTCCCGGCGGCGAGGCGCTGGATTTCGTCCTCAAACGCCGGTGTGTCACCGAGCGGGCTCCACCGTGGGCACAGTGCGGCGGCCACGGCGGCAGGGGCAGGCAGGTCCACTCCCTGCAGGGATCCCTGGTAGAGAAGCCCATCCCGCGTGCGGCGCATGGCGCCCCCGAGAATTTTTTTCTCCCCCTGAACAAGGTCGTGAGTGACCGGGGCACGGAAACACTCCAACTCTCCCCCACAACGTCCGGACCCGACCACCGAGGCGGCAGTTCCTCTGGACTCAAGCACCGCCGCCAGCGCCGCGTGGAGTCGGGCATAGACATCGCAGGCCCGCCACGAAGCCGCCTCCGCCGTGCGCGGCAGTGCCAGCGCGAGAGTGAGATCGTCGCCGTGAAAGACAACGCCACCACCGGTCCATCGCCGGACGACATCGCGCCCGGCGGCCAGCGGGAGGACGTCCGCAAGGGCCTGCGGATAGCCGAATGACAGGGCGGGGGCGGTCCAACAGTAGATCCGGAGCACGGGAAGCGTCGCGTGGTGGAAGATCACCTCATCGGCTGCCATTTGCTCCGCGGCGCTGCGGCGACGCGTGTCGTGCCAGAGGGCGAGATCGGGAAACATGCCGGATTGTAAGCGCATCCCGCGCGGAAATCGATGGCTTCTGCTTGTCGCCTGCGCCCGGCGGCGTCTAATGTGACGGTTTCGATGGCAAAACAGGCACTCGGCAAAGGTCTCAGCGCACTCATCAGTGCACGCGTCGCAAGTCCCGCTCCCGCTCCGGAGACGGGCGAGCGCATCCATAAACTCGCCCTCACGGAGATCGTGCCGAGCCCGTTCCAGCCCCGCGTGGACTTCCGCCCGGAGCAACTCAACGAACTCATCGAGAGCATCCGCGAGCACGGCATCGTCCAGCCGCTCATCGTCCGCAAGGTCAACGGCAAATACGAACTCATCGCCGGGGAACGCCGCTGGCGTGCGGCAACCGCCGTCGGCCTCACCGAGGCCCCCGCGATTGTCCGCGAGCACACGGACCGCGAGGCGCTCGAACTGGCCGTCATCGAGAACCTCCAGCGCGCGGACCTCAACCCGATCGAAGAAGCGATGGCCTACGAGCGTCTGTCGAAGGAATTCGGGATGACGCAGGAGGAGATCGCACGCCGCGTGGGCAAGAGCCGGGCAGCGGTCGCGAATGCAATGCGCCTTCTCGATCTCGCCGCCGACGTGCAGGCCCTCCTCAAGCACGGCCAGATCACCGTGGGCCATGCCAAGGTGCTGCTTTCCCTGAAGTCCCACGAGGAGCAAACCTTCCTGGCCCAGCAGATTCTGAAGGCGGGGGCCTCGGTCCGTCTTGCCGAAAAAATGGCCGCCGACCACCTCGCGCGCTCGGAGGCCCCGACGGGCAAGACCCGCTCCGGCTCGAAGGCTGCCAAGACCTCGCCGGCCGCGATCCAACGGGTTCAGAATTTATTGACGCATCGTCTTGCGACGCGGGTCGTAATTCATCACGGTGAAAAAAAAGGAACGATCCAGATCGAATACTATGGTGATGATGACCTCAATCGCATCCTCGAAACCCTCGGCCTCGAGGCCGAATAGCCGATGACAAAGGCTCTGCGCGTCCTGCGCCCGCTCATACAGATGGTCGATTCCGACTACTTCCCCGAGGGAGCGGAATCGGTGCGGAACAAACCCGAGCGCTTCGAGTGGGGCCGGGCGATTCCTTTTGTGATTCTGCACCTGGGCTGTCTCGGGGTTTTCTGGACCGGTTGGAGTTGGGCGGCGGTGATTGCCGCCGTCGTGCTTTACGTGGTGCGAATGTTTGCAGTGACGGGGTTGTATCACCGGTATTTCTGCCACCGCGCCTACCGGACGAACCGTGCGTGGCAGTTCCTTTTCGCGCTCATCGGCCTGACCGCCGTGCAGCGGGGTCCGCTCTGGTGGGCCGCTGTGCACCGGCACCACCATGCGCATTCCGACGAAGAGGTGGACGCCCATTCGCCGCATTGGAAGGGGTTCGTTTGGTCCCACATCGGCTGGCTCACGAGCAGCCGGAACTTCCCGACCGACTACCGCATGGTGCGCGACCTCGCGAAATATCCCGAGTTGGTGTTTTTGAACCGCTTCGATCTCATCGGGCCGCTGTTGCTGGCCGCCGGACTCTACGGCTTCGGCACGGCCCTCGCAGTCTGGGCTCCGGGGCTGGGAACAAACGGATGGCAGATGGTGGTGTGGGGGTTCTTCATCAGCACGACATTCCTTTTCCACGCGACCTGTGCTGTGAATTCCTTCGCCCACACGCTCGGGACAAAACGCTTCGCGACCGGCGACGAGAGCCGCAACAGCCTTGTGCTCGCGCTTCTCACGCTCGGAGAGGGCTGGCACAACAATCACCATCACTACCAGTCCTCCGCACGACAGGGCTTCTACTGGTGGGAGATCGACATTTCCTACTACATCATCCGCCTGCTCGGCCTCCTCGGCATCGTCCACGATATCCGCGGCGTGCCCGAGAAGGTCTATGAACAGGCCCCGCTGAAGTCGTGAGCGAGAGCATCGCGATCGTCGGCACCGGCGTGGCCGGCCTCGGCTGCGCATGGAACCTGCGCGACGTCGCGAAGCTTACTCTTTTCGAAAAACAGGAACGCCCCGGCGGCCATACCAACACCGTTGACATCGAGGAAAACGGCCGTCGCATCCCGATCGATACAGGGTTCATCGTCTTCAATCATGTCACCTACCCGCGCCTCGTCTCTCTCTTCGAGGAACTCGGAGTGGATACAAAGCCGTCCGAAATGTCGTTCAGCGTCCGGCATGAACCCTCCGGCATCGAATACAACGGCATGGGTGCGGACAAGGTCTTCGCCCAGCGGCGGAACATCCTCCGTCCCCGTTTCCACCTCCTCCTTCTCCAGATCCTGCGCTTCTTCCGCGTCGGGCGGGCCGCATTGACGGATCCGTCAACCGAGGCGATGACCCTCCGTGAGTTCGCTCTGCGCCACCGTCTCGGCCAGGATTTCCTCGATCTCTACCTCGTGCCGATGAGTTCGGCCGTGTGGTCGACCGAGCCGGGTCGTGTGCTCGAGTTTCCCGCAAGAAGCCTCCTTCGATTCTTCAACAATCACGGGTTCCTCGGCGTCACGACGCACCACCCGTGGTTCACCGTAACCGGCGGAGCGAAGACCTACGTCGACCGCATTCTCGAGGAAGTGAAGCCGCTGCGTCTTTCCTGCGGCGTGCAGCGCATCGCGGAGCGGCGGAACGGCGTGGAAATTGAGACGATGGATGGTGCCCGCCACCTCTTCGACCGCGTGGTGCTTGCCGCTCATGCGGACGAGGCTCTCGCCATGCTGGAGTCCCCCACCGCCGACCAGCGCCGCCTGCTGGGAGCCTTCCGCTACCAGAAAAACTCGGCCACCCTGCATACCGATGCGAGTGTGATGCCGCAACGGCGCCGGGCATGGGCCTCGTGGAACTACCGGGTCGCCCCCGGACCCGACGGCCAACTGAAAGCAACCACGCACTACTGGATGAATGCCCTTCAGGGCGTTTCCACCACACGCGACTATTTCGTCTCGATCGAGGCCGAGATTCCGGACGAGCACGTCCTCTACCGCACGGTTTACGAGCATCCCGTCTTCACACTCGGCGCGATGCGGGCCCAGCGCGAACTCGCCACCCTCAACGAGGTCTCGCCGGATCAGCGGACGTTCTTTTGCGGAAGCTATTTCCGCTACGGCTTCCACGAGGATGCCTACAGCTCCGCCGTCGACACCGCCGCGCAGGTCCGGCGGGTGCTCGGGCCATGAACTCCTGCCTCTACGAGTGCACGGTCTTCCACCGTCGCCTCGCACCGCGCCGCCACGAATTCACCTACCGGATTTTTCTTTTCCTGCTCGATCTAGGGGAACTCGAGCACGTCGCGCACGAGGTGCCGGTGTTCTCCGTCGACGAGCCGAATCTTTATTCCTTCCGGCGCGAGGACTACTTCTGCCTTGCACCGGGCGGCATCCGGGAAAGCATCGCCGCCTTCCTCGCGGATCGCGGGGTGGCGGATCCTCCGACCCGCATGCGAGTGCTCACACTCCCGCGCTTCCTCGGCTACACCTTCAATCCGATCTCGGTCTTCTTTTGCGAAACCGCCGACGGCACCACGCTGCCTGCGGTCGTGCAGGTGGGGAATACGTTCCGCGAGCTGAAGCCCTATCTGGTCCCCCCGACCGCGGCGGGCGGCTTCCACCAGCGGACGCCAAAAGACTTCTATGTCTCCCCGTTCTCCGAGTTGGATCTGGAATTCGACTTCCGCCTCACGGCGCCGGGTCCAACGCTGCGCGTGAACATCGACGATTACCGCGGCGGCGAGAAGGTGCTTGTGAGCTCCGTGAGCGGTCGCCGCATCGACCTCACTCTCGCCAACCTGCTCGCGCTCACGGTGAAGTATCCGCTCGTGACCTTGAAGGTGATCGCCCTCATCCACTGGGAGGCCCTGCGCCTGTGGGCGAAACGAATTCCGTTCCGCATGAAGGAAGACGAGCCGGAGAAACAAAAAGGCGTCTACCACACCCGGCCAGAGCCGACCCTCAATCCAACTCGAAATTGATATTCACCGTGTAGGCACCGTCGGAGACCAATGCGCCCGGCGGAGGCTCGATTTTTTTCACACGTCGCAAGGCGGTGAGCACCGATTCGTCCATGAGCGGATTCCCCGAGCCTTTCACGATGCTCGCCGAGGAGATCGTGCCGTCCTTCTCAATGCGGATCCGCACGGTGGTGACGAACGATTTCGACTGGTCGAAGATCGAGGTCGGTTGCTCCCATTGGCTGAAGAACCGGTCGTGGATGACTTCGTGATACCACCCGAACTCCGCAGCCCCGCCGCCCTGGCCGCCGCGGTCTGCCGAGCCTGACCCGGAGGAGGCCGAGCCGCTCCCCGTGGAGGAGGCGGTTGCATTCCCTGTCGCGGGCTTGGGTGAACTCGCCGCTGTCGCGTTGCCGCCGGGAGTGGCGCTGGCCTTCGGACTCGCCTTCGGAGACGCACTCGGCTTAGGGCTCGCTTTGGGAGAAGCGCTGGGTTTCGGCGAGGGTTTTGGCGAGACGCTGGGCTTGGGGGAAGGCTTGGGGCTGGGTTTGGGCGAAGCTTTCGGGGTCGGCTTCGGCGTGGGCTTGGGTGTTGCCGTTGGTTTCGGTGTGGGCGTCGGCGTCGGCGTCGGGGTAGGACTGGGCGTCGGCGTCGGCGTCGGGGTAGGACTGGGCGTCGGCGTCGGCGTCGGCGTTGGAGTGGGAGTGGAAATCGGGATCTCGGACTCCGGACTGGGAAGAGGCTCGGGTGTCGGAAGCGGGGTGGAGACGGGTGTCGGTTCCGGCGTTGCTTCGGGCGTGGCAGTGGGTTCCGGCGTGGGCTCGGGAGTGGGCTCGGGTGCTTCTTCCTCGGGCTCGGGAACGACAGGAGGCGCCTCGGCTGCGGCGAACGAACCGGGATCCATCCACACGACGCTGCCGACAGGTTTGCGAACTTCCTTGCGGGCGACCCAGACGAGGGCACCAAGGACGAGGATATGGGCGGCGGCGACGAGGACCAGATTCCGCCGGAAGCGCGGATCGCCCATCTCAGTCGGCTCCCGCGGCGGGGGCCTTCTCCTCGGGGTGGGTCATCACGCCGACTTTGGTGATGCCGACGCGCTGGAGGATGTCCATCACCGAGACAAACTTCTGGATGGCAAGGTCTTTGTCGGGCCGCACGACAACGGCCATCGCGGGATCCGCCAGCTTGCGCGAAGCGAGGCGCGCTTCGAGGTCCGTCGCCGTGACCTCCTCACCGTCGAGTTCGAGCACGTCATTGCGGTCGATCGAGACGGTGGTGACTTTTGAGGGATCGACTGCCGTCTTGGCGGTGGAACTGGTCGGCACCACGAGGTCGAGGCTGTTCTCGATGAGAGGGGTCGTGATCATGAAGATGATCAGGAGCACAAACGCGAGGTCGAGCAACGGCGTGACGTTCAGCTCGGTGAGCGTGTGCAGGCTCTGGCGCGAGGAATAACGCTTCATTCCGGGAATACCGAGCGCCGGCTCTCGCGGTGCCCGTGTTCGACGTAGCGGTGCTCTATCTCGGAGGAGAGCTCGGCCGCGAAGTTGTCCGATTCGACAATGACCGAGCGCACGCTCGTCACGAGAAAATTGTAGCCGAACATCGCCGGTATCGCGACAAGAAGGCCGACGACCGTGGTGATGAGCGAACCGGAGACGCCCGGGGCCATCGCCGCAAGGTTCGCCGTGCCGGCGGCCGCGATGCCGGCGAAGGCGTCCATCACGCCCCATACCGTGCCAAGCAGACCAAGAAACGGTCCGCCACTCACCGCCGTCGAGAGAATGATCATCTGCGACTCCAACTTCAGCGACGACTCCCCGACCGCCCGCTCCATCGCCGCCTGCACCGACCGCATCTGTGCCGGACTGATTTTCTCCGCCGCCTCCAGCCGGGCGCGGAACGTCTCGTCCACCTCGGAGGAACCCAGCATCTGGAAACACAGTTCGTTCGCACCCGCACGATAGATCTCGAAAAGAGGCCCGCCGTCGAAACGCAGCCCCTGCTCGAAAATCTTCAGCGGCGAACGGTCCCGGTGGAACAACGCCGAAAAGCGCGCGTTCTGGCGGCGCGCGAAATGCAGGTAGCGGAACTTCGTTACCATCACCGACCAACTGAAAATCGATGCCAGGAACAGGACGAGCAGGATGATCTTCCCCTCGAGCGTGCTCTCGGTGAAGGCATAAATGAGGCCGGTCGCGATCATGGCACGTTCGCTGCGCGCTCGGCATCCGGCCGGCACGATCCGTTCAACAGTTCACATCGCGGCATGGCTGCGAACAATCCGCCACGTTGCCGCGGAAATTGCAAAGCGATAATTTTTGCCACGGGGCTCGCGCGGGGCTATCACGACGCGATGCGAACGGTGCTTCTCTTTCTGGTCTCGGCCACTTCCCTCCTGGCATCCGGGACGACGGCGCCGCGCGACAACCCGTATGATGTGATCGGAAAGCTCTTCCGGCCCCTCTGGGGGGTGCTGCTCACGGACACCAAGTCCCCGGACCGCGCGGCGCAGCTTACGCTGACGATGGCCGAGGTGAGCGGCCGCTTGCCCGCCTCGATGAAGGGGGCCGAACTCCGGGCCGCCGTAGAGTTCCCCGACAAGGTCCGCCTTGATGCCCCCGTGCTGGGCGAAACATTCACCATCTGCCGGAATGGAGACACCGTCTGGGCCATGCCGGGCAGCAAAGTCGAGTTCCTCATTTCCCAATTCAAGGTGAAACCGAAGAAGAACCTGAAGCTCAACACTCCGATTTTCGTCCCCATCACCGCGCAACAGGCGATCTTCCTGCCCGCCCTCTTCGCCATCCAACGCCCCGAAGTCGCCGAGGTCGAGGCGCTCAATGGCGAGGATTGCCGCATCCTGACAGCCGGGCTCATGCCCGAGCTGGCGAAAGCAACCAAGGCTGAGGATTTTCTCGCAAGAGTCTGGGTCGCGCAGGGTTACGTACCGAAGCGGGTCGAGATCACCCGGCGCGACTTCACCGCCGTGGTGGATATCACCCGGCTCGATTTCTCCCCCAGCCTGCCCGCCTCGACGTGGGAACCGCCCGCCGGAGCGACCGATGTCTACCGCACCTCTCCCGAGATGCTCGAAGCGCTCCTGTACATCGTGATGAACTCCCTGAAGGCCGGCGAATCGGATGCGCCGTGGCTTCAGGCGCGCTGACTCCCCTCGCAGAGTGCTTGCCAAGCGGGAGCGGCTTAATATGGTGGCAGGCTCGCCATGATACTTCACGACCTTCTTCTGCTCGCCCAAGCGGCCCCCGGCCAGCCCCAGCCGAACATCTTCGTTTCGTTGATGCCGCTGGTTTTCATCTTCGTCATCTTCTACTTCATCCTCATCCGTCCCCAGCAGAAACGGCAGAAGGAACACGAGAAACTCGTCGCCGCCCTCAAGAGCGGGGATGAAGTTGTCACCAGCGCCGGCATCCACGGCACCGTGACCAATGTGAAGGAAAAGACCGTCATTATCCGCATCGCCGACAACGTGAAGGTCGAGTTCGACCGCGCCGCCGTCGTGAGCGTGACGAAATCCGGCGAAGCCGCCTGACCCCTCTCCCAGCCCGCCGCGTCCGCGCGGCCACGTGACACCGTATGACTCCCGCCCTCACATTCACCTTCGGCATCGCGCTCCTCGCGCTCTTTGGATGGTATTTCGCGACAGACGCCGCCCCGCGCAAGCGCTGGCTCGGCATGGTTCTCACGATCCTTCTCGTCGCCTTCTGCGTCGAGCAGATCTATCCCCCCGCGCAGAAGATCCGCCTCGGTCTCGATCTCCAGGGCGGCACGTCGTTCCTCATCCGCCTCATCCCACAGGGTGACAAGAAAATCACTCCCGATCTCTTGAGCCAGGCGGTCGAGGTGATCCGCAAGCGCGTCGACCAATACGGTGTGAGCGAGCCGGTCATCACCCCGCAGGGTTCGGACCGTATTCTTGTCCAGATCGCCGGCCTCGACTCGAAGCAGATCGAGGAGGCGAAGTCCCAGCTCCAACGCGTGGCAAAGCTGGAGTTTGCCATCGTCGACGAACGGGGCACGGATCACATCGCCCGCATCAAAGCCGGCGAGGAGATGATGCCGCCGAACCTCGTCCTGAAGACCTACAAGCCCGGGAAGGATTCGGACGAGACAATGGACATCCTCATCACCCGGCGGCCGGCACTCACCGGCGAGCGCGTGAAGAGCGCCATCGCCTACTTCGACCAGCAGGGCTACGGGGTTTCACTCGAGCTCGACGCAGAGGGGGCAAAGATTTTTGACAACGTCGCCGCGGAGAACAAAGGCCGCCAGATGGCGATCCTTCTCGACGGCGAGGTGCTCTCAGCGCCCGTTCTCCAGAGCGACTACTACGGCGGCCGCGCGCAGATCACCGGCCACTTCACCGACAAAGAAGCCCGCGACTTGGCAAGCGCACTGGAGAACCCGCTCCGCGTCCCCGTCCAAATCGAGGAGACCCGCAGCATCTCGGCCACCCTCGGCGCGGACTCCATCCGGAGCGGCATCGCGGCGGGCATCTGTGGCCTTGCGCTCGTGATGGCGTTTGTCCTGCTCTATTATCGCTTTGCAGGGCTCATCGCAATCCTTGGCCTGCTCGTGAACATCGTGATCCTCTTCGGCGCGATGGCGATGTTCAACTTCACGCTCACACTCCCCGGCATCGCGGGCATCATCCTGACGATCGGCATGGCGGTGGATGCGAACGTGCTCATCTACGAACGTCTCCGTGAAGAAATGGCAGCCGGAAAATCGCTTCAAGCCGCAATCACCGGTGCCTACGACAAGGCCTTCAGCGCGATCTTCGACGCCAATGCCACGACGCTCATCACGTCGATCATCCTCTTCTGGCAGGCCACCGGCTCGGTGAAGGGCTTCGCCGTGACCCTCACGCTCGGCATCATCGCCTCGATGTTCTCGGCTCTCCTCTTCACCCGCACGGCGTTCCGCTGGATGGTGGACAAGGGCGGGCTCTCGAAGTTGACGATGCTCGACCTCATCCCGAAGCGGAAGTTCGATTTCCTCGGGAAGCGGAATATCGCCGCCCTTTTGTCGGTCCTCCTGCTCGGCGGCTCCGTCGCCATCTTCGCCATGCGCGGCGAGAGCAACTTCGGTATCGATTTCCGCGGCGGCGATCTTCTCATCATCGACTCGAAACAGGCGATCACCGTCGCAGAGGCCCGCACGGCCCTGAATGACCCGGGCGTCGTCATCCAGTTCGAACGCGAAGGCATGCAGGAGATGCTGACGTTCCGCAGCCCTCAGGGCACGTCCTCCCAAGTCTTGGAAAAACTCCAGACCGCCTTTGCAGACCGCGGAGTGACCGCTGTCGCGCAAGACACCGTGGGTGCCCAGATCGGGCTCGAGTTCGCCCAGCGCGCACTTTTCGCGCTGGCACTCGGCATGGTGGCGATCCTCATTTACGTGACGCTGCGCTTCGAGTTCTCCTTCGCCCTCGGGGCGGTGGTGGCCCTGCTCCACGACGTGATCATCACGATCGGCGTCTTCTCGCTCATCGGCGGGGAGCTTTCCCTTGTGATGGTCGGTGCGATCCTCACCATCGCCGGTTACTCGATCAATGACACGATCGTCGTTTACGACCGCATCCGCGAGGGCCTCAAGAACCGCGAGAAGGGCTCCGTGCAAGCGCTCATGAATACCAGCATCAACGAGACGCTCGGACGCACAATCCTCACCGGCGGCACGACGCTCCTCTCGGTCGGCGCCTTGTACTTCTTCGGCGGTGCCGTTCTGCGGGACTTCTCGTTCGCCATCCTTGTTGGCATCGTCGTCGGCACCTACTCGTCGATCTTCATCGCCGCCCCGATCGTGCTCTGGTCCTCGAAACTCCGTGGCAAGAGCATCCGTCGCGAGGTCCTTGAGAACGAGGCCCTGAAGCACGGTTCGTCCGCACCCTCGCACCTGCCGTGACCCTTCCGTCCCGACGCGCCCTGCTTCTTGTGCTGGACAGCGTCGGGATCGGGCACGCCCCGGATGCCGCGGCTTACGGCGACGAAGGCGCCGACACGTTCGGGCACATCCTTGCCCAGCACCCGCACCTCGCCATTCCCCACCTGAGGGACATCGGGATCGAGAGCGCCCGTGCCCTGGCGGCCAACCGCCCCGCGGAAACCCCACGACGCGGCGGGGCCGGATGTCTCACCGAGCGCTCCGCGGGGAAAGATACGACAACCGGACACTGGGAAATCGCCGGAACAGTGCTCGCGGAACCGTTCCCGGTCTTTGAAACATTTCCCCCGGCCCTTGTGGCCGCGATCGAAGCTGAGGCCGGTGTGAGTTTTCTCGGAAACTACGCAGCGAGCGGCACGGCGATTCTCGATGCGCTTGGTGAGGAGCACCTGCACTCCGGCCGCCCCATCCTTTACACCTCCGCGGATTCCGTGCTGCAAATCGCGGCGCACGAAGGCGTGATGCCTCCAGAGGCGCTGTATGGGCTTTGCGAGATCGCACGTCGCCATGCGCCAACCGTGGGACGCGTGATCGCGCGACCGTTCACCGGATCGCCCGGAGCATGGACACGCACGCCACGTCGGAGAGATTTCTCGCTCACCCCGCCGCCGAACATCCTCAACCGTCTCGTCGAGCACGGCGTTCCCACGTGCGGCATCGGGAAAATCCACGACATTTTTGCGGGAAGCGGACTCGGGAAATCCATTTCGACAAAATCCAATGCCGATGGCATGCGGGCGATCTCGGAGCTTTGGAACGCCGGAGCATCCGGGCTTCTTTTCGCGAATCTCGTGGATTTCGACATGCTCTTCGGTCACCGCCGCGATGTGGCAGGTTACGCGCGGGCTCTTGAGGAGTTCGACGAATGGTTGGGAGGGTTTCTCCCGGGGATTCGCCCCGGCGAAGACTTGGTGATCATCACAGCCGATCACGGCAACGACCCCGCGGCACCCGGAACCGATCACACGCGCGAGCGCGTGCCCCTGCTTGTGCCCTCGCTGCCGACACCGTGCCTGCTTGGGTCACTCGCCGGTTACGATCACATCGCTCACATGCTCGCCGACTATTTCGGACTCACCACCCCGGCAAGCGCGGACTCCAACGTCGGATAACGGTAGGCGTAACGATTTCCGGCGACAGCCGGTACCACTCGGGTGCTGTCGAGCAGGATGGAGGACATCCCGCCCAGCGCCGCGCGCAGGGCAAAAGCTGGAGCCGGCAGAATGGCCGGACGGTGCACCGCACGGGCCACGGCCCGCGTGAATGCCGCATTTGTCACCGGCTCGGGCATGACTGCGTTGACAGGACCGGAGACGCCCGGCTCATCCGCCGCCCAAAGGCACAAGCCGGCAACATCATCGACATGGATACAGCTCATCCATTGCCGGCCACTGCCAAGCACCCCGCCCAAGCCCGCGCGGAAAAGCGGGAGCACCAAGCGCATGGCCCCGCCACGACCCAGCACAAACCCGATCCGAACCTTCACCACCCGCGCGACTGACTCGGCGCGGTCCGCCTCGCGTTCCCATGCGACGCAGGTCTCCGCGAGAAACCCCGTGCCCGGCGCTGCGCTCTCATCGGCCACCCGCTCGCCCGTGTCACCGTAGTAGCCAATCGCCGAGGCGTTCACAAAGGTGCGGACGCTTCCCTCGCGAAGGATGGCATCCACCAATCGCCGCGTGCCTTCGATGCGGCTCGCAACGATGCGTCGACGCTTGTCGCGCGTCCAAAGCCCGAGCACGGGTTCGCCGGCGAGATTGATCAATGTCTCGATACCCGAAAGGTCGACTTCCCCCGACGGCGGAATAACTCGCCAACCGGGCTGCGGACGTCGAGAGAACAGCACGGGCTCCGCCCCTCGCCCGCGGACGAGAGCCGCAAGGTGGGTGCCGACAAAACCTGTCGCGCCGACGATACCTATCATACTCTACTCTACGTCTTCGGACGCCCGCCGGACCAATGTTTGCGGCAGTGTCTTTTCGGCACGCGCTCCGAGTTTCTCCAGTTCCATCACACGGCGCACAAGGTTGCCCTTGCCCGTCGAGAGGCGGGAGAGGGACTGCTCGTAGGCAGCCCGGGCCTGATCCAGACGGTTCCCGATCTCCTCAAGCGAGGAAACAAAAAGGGCAAAGGCATCGTGCAAGCGCCCGGCTTGGCGCGCAATCTCCTGGGCGTTGAGCGTTTGCTTGTGCCGTCGCCACACACTCTCCACCGCACGCAGAGCCACGAGAAGAGTGGACGACGAGACAAGCACGACGTTCCGGTCGAAGGCATGGATGTAGAGGCCCGGATCCGCCTGCAAGGCCTCGTGCAAAGCTGTCTCGACCGGGACGAACATCAGGACAAAATCCGGCGTCTGGAGTTCCTCCAGCGCGGGATAATCTTTCGCTGAAAGCTCGTCCACGTGCCGCCTGACGGATGCCGTGTGTTCGCGGCGGGCCGTATCCCGCTCCGCATCCGAGCCCGCCGAGACCAGGCGCTCGTACGCGGTGAGCGAGACTTTTGCGTCGATGAGAAGGTGCCGCCCCTCAGGGAGACGGATCACGACATCCGGCATGCGGCGTCCGCCTTCCGTATCCCGCAGGCTCCATTGCGTCTCGTATTCCGTGCCCTTCGTGAGGCCCGACTTCTCAAGGATGCGCTCAAGAACGAGCTCGCCCCATGAACCCTGCGCCTTCGACTGCCCGCGCAGCGCTCGCGTGAGATCGTTCGCCTCCTCGGAGATCTTCCGATTCAAATCACGCAGCGCCTTCAACTCTCCGCGCAACTCGGCGGTGGATTTCTCACCCGCCCCGTGGAGCGTCTCCAGCCGCTCGCGGAAATCCGCCAACCGATCCTTCAGCGGCCCGAGAAGCACGCCGAGATTCTGCTGATTTTGATCAAGGAATTTCGAACTTTTCTCCTCCAGCAACCGAGTGGCGAGGGACTCGAATTCGAGCTTCATCCGCTCCTGCATCTCGTGCAGCCGCGCGGCATCGCCTTCGAGGCGTCCGGCAAGCTGGCGGTTCGCCTCCTCAACTGCCGCGAGTTTCATTCCGAGCGCAAGCGACTCTTCCTGCCGCGTGTGGAGCTCCGCACGCACGCGATCCAATTCCCGTTCAACGGCTTCCGCACGCGCAGCCGATGCCGCACCCTCCCTTTCCAAGCTTCGCAGGGTCCCCCCCCGACTCCGCACAACGAACACCGCCCCGGCCACTGCCCCCAAGGCAAAAGCAATGCCGGCCACCAACCATGCAAGAAAATCCATGCTTTGGAGCGTAGCGTGGATCGCCCGCAGAGCAAAGCCCGGCACGCCGCGTTCCGTCTTGCAATTTCATGGCATCCGCCGTTTCTGGAAGGCGATGCGCAAGACGAAGATTATCTGCACTCTCGGCCCGGCGACGGACTCGCCGGAGGTTTTGAAGCAACTCATTCTCGCCGGCGCGAATATCTTCCGCCTCAACATGAGCCACGCCACTCACGACTGGGTGCGCGAAGTTGTTGCCCGTATCCGCAAGGCCTCGACCGATCTGGGCATGCTCACCGGAATCCTGATGGATACCCAAGGTCCGGCCATCCGCACGGGAGATGTGAAGTCAAAGCTGAACCTCACACCGGGCGACATCTTCGAGTTCACCGTCCGCGGTTCCAAGAGCGAGGAACACTTCTCCGTCGACGTAAATTACGACGGCCTGGTGGACGACATTTCCGTCGGGGACACCGTGCTTGTGGACAATGGCGTCATGCACATGAAGGTGCTTGCGAAAAATGCCAACCGCATTCGGTGCGAGGTGCTGACCTCGGGAACGCTCGGCTCACGCCGGCACATCAATCTGCCGGGCGTGAAAGTCAACCTCCCGCCGCTGACTGAAAAGGATCTCGCCGATATTGAACTCGGCGCGGCCCTGGGCGTGGACTTCGTCGCGCTGAGCTTCTGCCGCGAGGCCTCGGACATCATCGAACTCAAGCGCGTCCTGCGCGAACACGGCAGCAGCGCCCGCACGATCGCGAAGATCGAGGACCAGCATGCGGTGAAATACGTGAACGACATCATCCGGGCATCGGACGCCGTGATGATCGCGCGCGGCGACCTTGGCATCGAGTGCGAGATGGAGGAACTGCCGATCATTCAACGCCGCGTCATCAAAAAGTGCATTCAGATCGGCCGGCCGGTGATCGTGGCCACGCACATGCTTGAGAGCATGATCGAGAACCCGCTTCCCACACGCGCCGAGATCACCGACGTGGCGAACGCCGTTTACGAGCAGGCCGACGCCATCATGCTCAGCGGCGAGACGACAGTCGGGAAGTATCCCGTGAAATGCGTTGAGATTCTCGACCGCGTCGCGCGGCGCATCGCCAAGAGCGGCGGAGCGGGTTACGCACGGGATGCCATCATTGATTCGACGCGTCTCAAGACGATGAACTCGGCGGTCACGCTGGCGAATTCGTTTCCCAACGCGAAGATTGTCGTCTTCACACGCCGCGGACAGATGGCCGACAATGCGAGCCACTTGCGACCCGAGACCGCGCCGATCTTCGCCTTCTCACCCTCGATCGAGGTCGTGCGACGACTGTCCCTGAATTGGAACACGTATCCGATCCAAATGCCATTCGGCATCGACCCCGCCCACACAATCGCCGACGCCGAACGCGAGTTGGTGCGGAGGAACCTCGTCGAGAAGGGCGATCAAATGATCATCCTGAGTGACGTCATGGCCGGGAACGAGCGGTTCGACTCGATCCAGTTGCGCGAGGTGCTCTGAGGCTCTTTCAGTAGGAGCTCTCGACGCGCTGGGCGACGTCGCGGTAACCGTAGTCGACCTCGTAGATCTGCTTCATGCACTCGAGGGACTTTTCCTTGTTGCCCATCTGTTCGTAAACGAGGCCGAGGTTGTAGACGACGTCCTTCTTCACGGCATCCATGGCCACGAGTTCGGAGGCGGCATCCGAAAGCGTCTTCGCCGCGAGATCATACATCGCACGGGCGGTGAAGCACTGACCGAGCAGGTTCATCGCCTTGATGCGAACGTTCGGGTTTTGGCGCGCTTTCTGGAGTTCCGGAATGGCCTCTTGGTAGCTTCCGATGTTGACGAGGATTTCGGCGAGTTCGAATTTTGCTTGGAGATCGGTCGGATTCCGTTCGACGCGTTTGCGCGCCTCGTCGAGTGTGAGCTCGGCCCGTTGTTTGCGGAGTCCCTCCAACTCGGCTGCATACTGTTTGGCCTCCTCCGAGTCGGGATTCGACGCAATAATTTCCTCACGGGCGGAGATGGCGAGGTCGAATTGCTTGAGGACGATGTCCGATGCCTTGCGTGCGAGGGTAGGATCGGAGTTTCCCGTGAGGCTGGCTGCGTAAGTATACCAACTCCCGGCATTCTCCAGGTCTTCCTTCTGCTCGTAGAGTTCCGCGATCTTGCGTGCTGTATCGACATTCTGGGGTTCCTGCTCGGCCTTGGCATGGAGCTCGGCCAGGACCTGGTCGATCATCTCCTCGCTCTTGACCACGCGGGCCTGTTGTTCGAGTGAGACCGCCTGCTCCTTGTCTTTGATGAGGTCGCGGTAGGTGGTGTCCTCTTTGTCCCATCCCCCGCGGAGCATGGAGGCAGCAGCCGCGGCGTCCTTCCCGCCCTTCACCGCAGCGAGGTCGTTCGGCGCGATTTCCGTGATTTTCCCGTACCATTCGACTGCCTTCTCGGGGTGCCCCTGCTGCATGAAATGCTTCGCAAGTTCATGCATCGTCTTGGTGTCCTTGGGGTTTCCCTCGACGATCGTTTCAAGGGCAAATGCCGCGGTCTCAGGCATCTGGGCGGCGAGTGCCGCGTCGCGGAGGAGTTGATTGGCTTGGGCATTGAAGGGCTCGGTCTCGAGGACCTTCTCGATCGCCTCCATCGCTGCAGCGGGGTCTTTTTTGACGAGACCCTGGACCTTCATGAGGCTGAAGGACGCACTGGAAAGACCGCCGAGTGCGCTCTTCTTCCCGGCCGTCTTGGCGATCGCCGCCTTGCGGGCGAGTTGACGCCCGGGGAGAAAATCCGGAGCGACCTTGAGAACGCTCTGAATTAATTGCAGGGCGTAACCGTGGTTTCTGAGCTGCATGGCACTCATGGCTTTGAGCCATGTCGCACGCTGTTGGTCCGGGAGGTCTTTTTCGGTCTTCAAGGAAGTGGTGTGAGCCTTCGACAATAAGGTGTGCGCAAGGCGGGATTCAAGTCCCGCGCGCGGCGGGTGCGGACTGGGTTGCGGAGTTCACCGCTTCGACCAGATGTTTCCATTCGGTCTGCGCGGAGGAGAGATAGTTGGAGGGGCCATGTTCGAAGAGGACGACAAAAGCGAAGGTGAAGACGGCCAGGAGGGCGAATCTCAACAACAGGGCAAGGAGTGATGTAATCATGGAAGAAATCTTGGGTCGATGGAGAAGGTCCGGCGAAGGATGCCGCGGGCGGGAATCGTTTGGATGCCGGGCTTCGCCTCGAAGGGCGTCGGGGGATTCGCATCCGGGAGCCCCCAGCACGGTTCCACGCAGAGGTAATCGTTCCCCTCACTCCACAGCGTGGCATACGGAACCTCGCGGAAATCCAGAGCGATCTCGTGCCCGAGGGCGGGAGCTGCAAGGACGAATCGCCGGGCGGGCACTCCGGAAAGCTCCAGCAGGTAGGATCCGGGCAGGCCGTCTTTCTTGTAGGGCATGTCTCCCCCCGAGAACTGCAGTTCCTCCGTGCGGCCATCGAGGAAGTTCCCCGGTGCCATGTGCCGGACGTAGCGCCCCGGGGGAAACGTCACCCGAGCGCTCGCCAGATCGCCCACGGCGAAACCCGGGTGCAACCCGAAGCTGGCATGAACATCAAATGTCTCGTGATTGAAGAATTCGAATGCCACCTCGACCCCGCTTGCGGTCAATCGATAGGTGAGATGCAACTCAAGGCGGAAGGGATACGCATCCTTTGGGATGCGCTCCGGCACCACGTGATACGTGAGGGAATCCTCACCCCGATGGGGAGCATCGAATTCGAACGCTCGCAGGAAACCGTGGTTTCCACCCCGAATCTCATGGCCTGCGTAAACCGACCGCTGGTCCCAGAGCCTATGGAGAAAATACCCCATGACCGTGGCATGGTTCCCCCACCCGGTCGCGGGTTTTTGAAGCTCCCCATCACGGTAAAGGAAGCCTTCCCAAACCCCATTCCGCTCAAGCGCGAGACTGATCATCTCAGCCCCAGAGCGAGCAACGCGAAGACGCAAACCGTCGCGCGCAAGCTCATCAACGAGGGGTTCTTCGCTCATGGGTTGGCTCACTCCATCACATCCCTTGCAGCGACGCAAACCTCGGGTCAGACTTTCGCTGTGATCAATGAGGAGGACATCATCGAGACATTTTCCCGCTCCAGTGGTCCGGGCGGACAGAATGTCAACAAGGTGTCCACGCGCGTCACTGTCGTGCACCGCCCGACGGGCATCACCGTATCATGCGAGGCCTCGCGCTCGCAAAGCGAGAACCGCCGCACGGCCCGCGAGTGGCTTGCTGCAAAAGTCGCGGAGGCTTCCGCCGCACGGCGCCAAGAGCGCCTCGCCGCCGCATCCAAGGCCCGTCGGCAGCATGCCAAGCGTTCACGCTCCACCAAACGCCAACTCGTGGAGGGCAAGCGTCGCAGGGGGGAAACAAAGAAACTGCGCAAGGCTCCGGACCTCTAGCCGGGCAGCGGGAGGTTCTTCTCGAGAACAAGGCGTGTGCCGCGTTTCTGGGGAAGGTAGGCCACGGCATCGAAGGCCTGCTGGATAATGTGGACACCGAGCCCTCCGGGCCTGACATCTGCGAGGTCGCGGCTGCGGATTTTTGCCGGGTCGCACGGCGTGCCATAGTCGCGCAACACGAAGCGAATCTTCCCGCTCAGCCGCGTCATCTCCAGCCTCACCGGGCGGCATTTGTGGCAGTAGGCGTGACGGATCACATTGGTACAGGCCTCGTCGAGCGCCAGCACCATCAACTCGATGGCCTCCTCGCGGAACGGCGTTCCCGCAAGAAAGTCGCGAATCTCCACCCGCACCCCGGCGAGATCGCAAGTCTGGCTGCGGAAGACGACGCGCCGTTGTGTCATTCGAGAGTTCCGGCCAGGATGGTGAGGTCGTCGGCCTTCGGACGGTGTCCGCGGTGCGCCCGTTCAGCCTCCAGCAGATGCTTCAGCACCGCTGAGGGTCCGCCTTCCGCCCCGGACAAAGCAGGGGCGATGCGTTCATCGAAGAGTTCCCCCGCTCCATTGCGCGACTCCGTGAGTCCGTCTGTGAACGCCACTATTGTGTCTCCGGATCCCATGGAGACCGTGCTCTCCGAATACGTCCGTCCGGGAATGACACCCAGCGGAAGAGCCCCCTCGACTGCCACCGCCTCCACCCGACCGTCGGCCCGCACGACGTAGGGCGGGCAGTGTCCGGCACTCGAAAGGCTCAAGTCTCCCGAGGAAGGCCGAAAACAGCCCACAAGGCTCGTGACAAACATGCCCCGCACGACTTTCTGGGAGAGCGTCGTATTCAGGCGTGCCAAGGCATCGGAGGGACTCCGCGCCGAGGCAAAGACGAAATCCATTGCGCTCACCACCTGGGCCATCAGAAGCGAGGCTGTGATTCCTTTTCCGGAAACATCTCCGATGGCGAAAAAGATCTCTCCCGTCTGGCGCACAAAGACTTCGAAAAAGTCCCCACCCACATTGGCTGCAGGTTCGTTATGGGCCGCAAACACCGCACCGGGCGTCCGTCGCGGAATGGCACGGGACAGAATTTCCCGCTGGATTTCCGAAGCGATGGCGACATCCCGGCCAAGACGTTCCTGCTCCCGCATGCGCTCGATCGAACGGGTCTTCTCAAGCGCGGTGGCCGTCAAGTTCGCATAGGCGATGAATCCCTCTAGGTCTTCCGGTTCAAAGCGCTCCTTCTCGGAAGGGTTCAACACCTGGAGAACGCCCTTGACCTGACCATCTCCCATCAGCGGCGCGCAGAGAATCGAGCGTGTCACAAACCCGGTCTGCCGGTCGGCTTCCTTGTAGAACCGGGGATCGGAATACGCATCGGGTATAAGCAGTGCCTCTGCGGATTCGAACACCCATCCCGCGATGCCCCTTCCCTTGGGAATGGCGAGTCGTGGCTCCACGTAGTGGGCTTCGCCGGTTTGTGCCATTACAAGCTCAAGAAGGCCTGAGTCCTCGTTCACCAGAAACAGCGACGCTGCTTCGGCACGAATGACGCGGCGCGAAACATCCAGCACGGCCTTGAGGAGCTCATCGTAGTCGGTGATGGAGTTGATCAGTCCACTCACCTCAACGAGCCCTTTGTAGAGCTCGAGGGACTTCCGGAGCGAGGTGTCCGTGTTCACCGCAGTCACTGGTGGGAAGTTCTCGGCAGGACAATCATCGGATGGGCCGGTGTGCCGATCCCATCCTCTCAGGCCTTACTTTCCGAGCGAGCGTGTTTGGAATGTCGGGGGCGGGAGATCCTCAGGAAGGCCGAGCGGGGAAACGATTTCCTCCTGCTCATCATCTTGACGCATCGGCTTGCCTTCCGCATCCATCAGACGGGCCGTCACGAAGATGATCAGGTTCCGCTTGATCTTCTGATCGACGTCCGAGCGGAACAGGCGACCGGCCAACGGCACGTCTCCGAGGAGCGGAATCTTGTCCTGCACTTTCTGTACATCCTCGCGGATGAGACCGCCGAGTGCGACCGTCTGGCCGTCCCAGATGCTTACGCTGGTTGTGACCTTGCGCGTGGAGAAGATCGGCTGGTTGATGACGTTTGGTGTGATCTCGAAACGGGTCGGGATGCCGGCCGTTCCCACAGTGGCTCCATAGATTGGGGATCCGTAGTTCACGAAGCCCTCGAATTCGACAACCTCGGGCGAGAGGTTGAGATCAATGGTATAGTTGTCCGGACCAACAACGGGCTCCACCTCAAGCGTCACACCGAGGTTGCGGGTATCGAACGCCGTCGGTGTTGTCGGAGTGATACTTCCGCTGGTGGTGATCACGCTGCCAATGGCAATCTCCGAAAGCGTGAACCCGGTATCCGCAGAGGGTACTTCCGGCGGGTTGAACTCGGTCGGATACGGAAACTCACGCACGATGCGAACAACGGCTTTGTTTCCGCTCTTTGTGGTGACCTTCGGCGCACTCATGAGGTCGACGCCCTTCTTCTGGTTCAACGCACGGATGACGACCTGGAACTGGGGATTTGTGAAGATGCCCGAGAGTCCGAACATTGCAGGGCTCACGGTTGCCGTTCCTTGCGGCACACCAGCAATGAGGGCATCGATGCTGTTTGCCGTGATTGCGGACTGTGAACTCGTGCCCACACCGGAACGCAGTCCCGACGTGACCGGATTGCGTCCGATGTTTCCAAAGGGGAAGTTTTGGTAGAAGTCGGAGTTCAGGGTCTGGCCGAAACCACGGGTTCCTCCGTCGCCATACACGCCTCCGCCGAGATTGATAGGTCCGAGCAACCAGTCGAAGCCGAGTTCCTTGAGGTTGTTTTGAGTGATTTCGAGAAACTTTGATTCAATCTCAACCTGCGTTGGTTGGACGCCGTTTGCGGCATCGACCAGGGTATCGATAAGGTCGAGGGAATTCTGTGTATTGCGAACGATCAACTTGCTTCCCGCAGGGACGTATTGCGCAAAGGATCCTTGGGGGAAAGGCACACCTTGGCTTCTCAGGAACTCGAGTGCGTCTGTGCGCCCCTTGATACGGGCATCATTCAATTGCGGACCGGCAGAACCAGCGACGGGGATTGAGGCATCGGCTGCGGAGCCCGAGGCTGGAATAAAGCCCGGCGGCACCCGGTACTCCTTGGTCAGGAGCTCATCCGTGTTCTCCGTGATGGGAACGATCGAAACCGCAAAAGGCTCGACCTTGTACTTCAAGCCCGCGAGTTCTGTCAGATAACGCAGAGCTTCGATCAAGGGAACATTGTTGAGAGCGAGCGTGATTTTTGTGTCCTCTGTCACCTCCGTGGTCGGCACGGCGGCCGTGGCGCCGTCGACTGCGGGAACTGCCGCAGGATCAGCCGTCGTGGCAGCCGGAGGAAGTCCCGGAGGAGGAAGCTTAAGCACGATGTTCACACCGCGTTTCTGGCCGGAGTCGTCTGTCGTGGGATCCAGTTGGCGACTGACCTGCTTGAGGAAGTCTACGGCTTCGCGAATCGTGGTGTCGCGCAAATCGATCTTGGGAATGATGATGCGGTTGAGCTTCGCGGAAATAGCCTCGGTGGAGGTGGAGTCGATGTTGCGGGACTGGGAGGCCAGCGTCGTGTCACGTCCATCCACCCGGGGAACAGGACGCTCCCAAGCGCGAGTGACCTGCCACAGCATACGGCTCCGGGTCTCGTTGTAAGCGGACTCGTAATACTTGCTTTTCTGAGTGCTGATACGCTCAAGTCCCATGCGGGCTGCGGTGTTGTAGCGGTCGATCGCCAGCACCTGGTTGTAGCGCTTGGTGGCGAGGTCGAGACGCCCGGTCGCGTAGAATCCATCGGCCTCCGCCAGCAACTTGGAAACTTCCTGACGGTCTTCCGCGAAGCCGGGCGTGACGGTTTTGTTGAAAACGTCGGGCTGCTCGAGATTCGAAAGAAACTGGACGGCCGGCTTGTAGGTCGGATTGAACTGGGGGAGGAGGACAGTTTTGGCCACCTTCTCCGCGTCGGCATAGCGGCCGTTCTCGACCAGCCAGTTGGCGTACTGAAGGGAAACGTCGGAAAACTTTGCAAGGACCGGAGTGCGTTGCGAAGCCGTGGCAGAACCTGCCGGCAGCCGCTCGATGGCATCGAGGTAATTCGTGTAGGCGGACTCGTAGTCTTTCGCCGCCAAGGCCTTCTCCCCTTGGTCGACAAACTTTTGAGCGAGAGCCGCATCTTCCTGGCGGCGGACGATCTCGCGTTCGGCGATCGAACTGACGTTCTGGGCCGAAGCAGGAAGCAGGGGGGACAACCCCGCGAGCAAGAGAAGAAGAGTTCGCATTGGGTGGGTGGTAAACAGGGGCGCTGGTCGGGAAGAATGGGACAGTGTCATCACTGGGGAATCGGGGCGGAAAGCACGTCGCCCGGAAGGGTTTCGTTGACGACGGCTGCCGCATCAGGCGCGGGAACCACCATATCCTCTTCATCGGTCTTGATCAGTGGTTGCCCCGCAGGATCAAGGAGGCCCGCCGTGACGAACATGATCAGGTTGCGCTTCACGTGCTGGTCGGAATCGGAACGGAAAAGACGACCTGCCAGGGGAATGTCTCCGATGATCGGCACTTTGTCCTGAACCTTTTGGATGTCTTCCCGAATCAGTCCGCCCATGACAACTGTTTGTCCGTCGTAGACTGAAACCTGCGTCGTCACTTCGCGGGTGGAAAAGACCGGGCGGTTAATGACGTTCTCCGTGGCAACGAAGGTCGTGGCTCCGGTGAGTGCCGTGAGGCCCACAACGGCGACCGATGCGTTGATGGGGCTTCCGTAGTTGATGAATCCATCGAACTCGATGATGCGGGGGGCAAGAACGAGATCGATCGTATAGCCATCGGGTCCAACAGTCGGCTCGACTTCCAGAGTGATTCCGGTTGGCTTCATCTCGAAGGCGGTCGGCGTCGTCGGGGTGATGGGCTGAAACACACTTCCCACCGACGATTGCACCTGCGGCAGGTCGTACTCGGAGGGGTAGCGGAACTCCCGGATGATTTCGATGGTTGCCCGCTGACCGCTCTTTGTTGTGACTTTCGGGGCGCTGACGAGGTCGACACCTTTCGCTTGGTTCAGCGCACGGACCACGACTTGGAACTGCGGATTCGTGAAGACTCCGGCCAGGGCGAGGACACCCGGGGCGGGGCCCACCGGGCTTCCGAAAAGAAGGGCGTCGACGGCGTTGCCTCGGATGGCTACGGACCCGCTGCGGTTGCCTGCGGTGATCGGGCCCGAGGTATTGCTGGTTGCCCCGACAGGCAGTCCATTGCCGGGATTGATCATCGGGAAGGCACTGCTATTGATCGTTTGTCCGAAGCCTTCCGTCCCGCCTCCGCCATAAACCCCCGAACCGAACGGCATGGCAAACTGGCCGAGAAGCCAGTCGAATCCAAGTTCCTTCAGATTGTTTTGGGTGATTTCCAAAAACTTCGACTCGATCTCGACTTGGCTCGGCGGCGCCGTGAGTGAGTTTTCTACGAGCGTGTCGATGAGGTCGAGGTTCGACTGGGTGTTCTTGACAATAAGCCGACTCGTGCTCGCGATGTAGTTCGCGCTGGCGCCTTCGGGAAAACTCACCCCTTGGGTCTCGAGAAACTCGCGTGCTCCGGAACGGGCGGCGACTGCGGACTGCGAACCAGGCGCAACGCCGGGCACAGGGGCTGCGTTGGCGGACGCCGGAAGCGCAGTGATGAAGCTCGGGGGGACCTTGTATTCCTTTGTGATAAGCACATCGGTGGGCTCGGACTGCGGAACGACAACCACGGCAAACGGCTCGACCTTCAGTTTGAGGTTGGCTGCGCGCGCCACGTAGTCGATGGCGGCTCTGAGGGGCACGTCGGTCAGCGAAAGGGTGATGCGGGATGAAGCCTCGACTGAATCGGGAGCAAGCTTGAGAACGATGTTCACGCCCTTGCGCGTCGGGTCGGAATCCAGAGTATCCAGACTGGTTGCGCGCTGTTTGATGAAGTCCAGCGCCTCCCGAACGGTGGCATCACGGAAATCCACGCGCGGAATGATGATTTCATCCAACTTGCGGTTGATGGCGGCGGTGCCGCGCGTGTCGATGCTGGGTTGTTCGATGATTGTGGAGGCCCCCACATCGAACTTGGTAACCGGCAATTCCCAGCCTTTCTCGACCTCGTTGATCATGGCTCCACGCGCTTGGCTGTAGGCGGTGTCCTGATATTTCTGCCGCGCGAGATTCACCTGCTCCATTCCGCGGCGCGCGGCAATGTTGTACTTATCGATATTGAGAACCTGCTCGTAGCGCTTGAATGCGAGATCATAGCGACCGGAGGCGTAGAATCCTTGGGCTTCCTGGATCAGTTTCTTTACCTCTTCGACATTCGCGAGGAACGTCGGGGTGGGCGTTTGGGAGAAGAAGCTGTTGGGATCCCGCAATTGGGCCTCAAGGTCGAGGGCGGGTTTGTAGTTCGGGTTGTAGCGATCGGAGAGCACCGCCCCGACTGCGAGCTTCGCATCCTCATAACGGCCTTCCGAGATGCGCTGCCGGGCCAACTGAACCGCGGAGCGACAGAAACCATCCATCGCCGTGTTCCGTACGGCGGCTGTTGCCTCACCGGAACTGGGGAGGCTGTCGACCGCGCTCTTGTAGAAGGCAAAGGCGCTCTCGAAGTCCTGCTCAGCGAAGGCCTTCTGCCCCTTGGCCACAAGGCCGTCGGCATAGGTGGCGAGCTGTTGCGAGCGGGCGATCTGGCCTTCGGCTGTGCCTTGGACGCCGGGATACTGGCCGAAGGCGGTCATCGGGATACCGAGAGCGGCGAGGGCCATAGCAAACCACAGGGAGGCACATCGCCGTCCCGTCGAGGGGAATAGTCGGTTCAACTTCATGAATGGTTCAGGCAGTCTGGACGAGCGGGCGGTCATTCCGCTCGTGCAACGGGAATTTTCTCCCCTGTTGCGGTGTCCTGTATTTGGGCTCCTGTTGCGGAGATGTCAATAAGTTTGTATTTCCTTGAATCTTCGGGCTTAAGCGCAAACTCATCATCCTTCTTCACCCGGAACGTGCTGTTATCGTAGAGGTAGACAAATTCACCGAACGAGGTCGGGTCGTCGGCCTCCTTGTCGAAAACGAGGGTGATTTTCTGTCCGGTTTCCGTGTTTTGGATGACCAATTCCGAAACATCGACCTCGATTTCGTTGCGCACGGTCTTCTTCGGTTCGTAACTGAGAAGCTTGTAAGGTGCGCCTTCGATGGTGTCACCGAGCTTGAGGAACTGGGTGCGCCCGCCGAGGTCGCGGGTGTTGATCGTGAACGTCTGTCCCTCGTCGGGAGATCCGCTGAATTTGAGACGGAAGGGTTTCGGATCGAACTTCACGAGGCGGAGCTTCGTGGCGTACGGCGGCACGGACTCCTTGTTGGTGGGATCTGTTCCGGCGTTGAACTCCTCAAGATTCGAGAAGCGATCCTGATCGGGATCCTGGTCCTTCACATCCGGAAGGGCGTAATCGAGATTGTATTTGATGAGCCAGGAATTCTTGATCGGGGGATGGAGGTCCTCACCGCCTTCAAGAGGATCGAAGAGCCGGCCTTCCTTCAAAACATAAGGCCGGGAGACGAGCAGGGAGCCCTCGCGCGGACTCCAAGAAACCGGCTTTTCCGTGACGCCGGCCGCGCGGTCGAGGACGGACACATCGGGCTTGGCGATCTTGTTGTCCGGCGGCTTGGCGCTGTTGCGCTCGGCAAAGAGCTCCGGGAAGGAATTCACTTGCAGGGCCGCCCAGCCCGCCGTGGCGAGGAGGGCGACGGTCGCCACCGCAAGAATCACACGTTCGTAGTAGGTCTTGATCCAGTCCATGTCTCGAATCAGTTGGTCGGGGCGTCGGTGAAATCGATCATCTCAAGGTCCATGACCGCTTTCACAAGTTCGCGTCCGAAGATCACCTGAAGGTTCGACCCGGCGGCCGGAGCTGGGGATGCAGCCGCAGCGGCGAAGGGGTCCTGCACGGGAACCGGATTCTCTCCACCGCGGGCGGGCGGATTCGGATTCGAGTTCAGGAGGTTGACAGAACGCACGATGAGGAACTGTTCCTTGTCGAGGAGCGAGTTGAACGCGACGCGCAGTTTGCCCTGCTCTGCGGTGAAGGTGATTTGGAAAGGAAATCGCTCAAGCACGGGCGAGGCGGGCTTTGCATTCGCGGGCCGGTTGCCCTGGGCGGGCGTGGCCGCCGGAGCAGCGGCCGGAAGTTCCTGAGGAAGCGGCGTGCGCACGATGCCGTCGACACTGTGGACACGGAAGTCGATCAAGCGCTCAACGATCGCGCGAAGGACGCGGAATTGACGGTCGAGGTACGGAGTCGCCTGGGCGGTGGGAACGGTGGTCTGGTATTGATCGAAGCCGAGGTAGAAATTCTCCGGCAGTTTGACGTCCGACGCGGAGGCCTTTTCGCGCAGGGTATTCACGGCCGTGCGGAGTTCGTCTTGGAACTGCTGCGGGGTCATGTCCATGTTCAGGGACATTTCCATGCCCGTCAGCTTCTCGCGAAGGGCGGAGAGACGGGTCTTGTAGTCTTCGAACGAAGCCTTGAGAGCGTCGAGGTTTTCCTGACTCGGAAACGGGGAACGGTTTTGGAGGCCGTGCAGTTTCGTCACAGCGGCGACATAAGAATCATTCGCCAGCGTGTAAGCGGAAGCGGCTTGTGAGACCAGATAGCCGAGCGCGCCAGCGCCCACGACGGCGACAGCGATGAGGCCCGAGAGGAACGGATTTTCTTTGAACCAATTCATGGAAGAAGGATCGGCGTGCGGAGAGGCAACACGAGAGTGTATCCGTAGGCCCACGTGTCCCCGGTCGGCGTGGTGCGCTGGGTGATGATCTTTGTTTTGTCCTCGCCGATGTTGAAGGCCGGCGAGCTCTTGAGGTTGTCGACAAACTCGTCGATGATTCGGGCCTCCCGTTCGTTCGGCGGATTGCCAAGGTAGAGCCCCTTGATCTGGAGAGCGGTGATGGCCTTGGCCGCGGGTTCCCCCTGGCCTGGACGCTGGGGACCGCGGTTTGCCTCGGCGGGTGCCCCCCCGCGGGAATCTGCCCCGGGCAACTTGCCGTCAACCAGCGGTGTCATTTCGGTGATCCAAATGAATCTTGGCGGCAGTTTTGCGCCGAGTTCGTCCAGAATCGCACCCCAGGCCGAGCGTTCGTCGGTGGCGAGCACGAGCGGTGCAGCGAGCGCCTCGAGCTTCTTCTGCTCCGCGGAGACGGCATCCATCTTCCCGGCGAGTTCCTCCAAGCGCGCCGCGTCGGCCTGCACGCCCGCGAGCACCTCGTCTGTGACGCGGGTGGCATTTTGGAAATAGAGCCAGACAACGACAAGCGCGAGCAGCAACGCCACAACGGCAGTGATGAGGAGGGGCTTGCGCCGCGCAAGCTCCTCGTCACGAACAAGGGCCGCAGGCCGGAGATTGATTCCGATCGGGCAGTTGCCCGCGGCCCGGAGCGCGGCGCCGACGAGTTCACCCATGCCATGGGCTTTCGCCGAAACAACGCCGGCCAAGGCGGGGTCCGCCACGGTGACATTCCGGAGAGGATTCAGGAACTCGATGGGAGCCTGAAGTTTCTCGCTGAAAAACTCGACCATGTAAGGGAGGGCCACCGAGCCACCGCAAAGGAAAACCCGGGAGGGCTGCGAGCCCGCCTGGCTTGTGCGATAGAAGCTGATCGAGCGCGCGATCTCGGCGTGGAGACGGGTCATGGTATTCCGCGTGACCTTTGCCATGCGGGCCTCAATGGGATCCCCCGGCTCGGCGTAGGCTCCGCCCAGACCTACCGAGCCTTTTTCGAGCTTGATTTTCTCGGCGAGGGAAATGTCTTGATCGAACTCCTTGGCGATGGCGGCACTGATCGTTCCCCCACCCACGGGGATGCTGCGGCTGAAGACCCGCTCGCCTTCAATGAAAACAAGATTCGTCGTGCGGGCTCCAATGTCGATCAGGAGCGCGCAGCCTGTGGCGTCCGGGTAGTTGAAGCGGAAAGCATTGCAGAGCGCCATTGGAGCGACATCCACCGTCTTCGGCTTGGCGCCGCCTTTGGCGACGGCGTCGGTCATTTCCGAAAGTTGGTCGGCTTTGATGGCAACGAGGGCGACGTCCCAGTTTCCATTCCGCTGGCCGCCCATGATCTGGTAGTCCCAGACGACCTCGTCGATCGGGAAAGGCACGTTCTGCTGGGCTTCAAATCCGATGATCCCGGCCACATCGTCCGCCGTGGCACCGGGCAAATGAACGAAACGCGCGAAGACCGACTGCGAAGGCAGGCAAATATTCACCCCGTTTTTTGCAACAGCTTTGCCGGGGGCGATCAGCTGCCGAACGGCTTCCTCGATCTGGATGGGCCGCGTGGCATCGGCTGCCGGATCGACAATGAGTTCGGTTTCGCGGAACGCCGTAAGGGCGAGCCCGCCCGAGGCGGGGAGTTGGAACTCGGCGAGACTCACGGTCTGCATTCCGAGGTCGAGGGCGAGGATTCTATCGGTCTTCGGCATGAAAGGTCAGCTCCGGGGAAGCGTTAGTTGGCCGAGGTGGACTTGATGGCCTCGTAATAGTCCCACTCCAGCGGGGCGAACGGGGTCTGGTCCTTGTTCTTGAGGAGGCCGGTCACGGTATTGAACGCAGCGGCGTTGTCCCACCAACCCTTGTCGCCGCGGACGGAGCCCTTCCACGTCGCAATGGCCATGAGGCCGTCTTTTCCGGTGACGGTGACACCGAAGTCGGTGACAGCTTGCTGGATGTTTTGCGGCGTCTTGCCTTGGAAAAGGCTGGCAAGCAGACGGGGGGGGAGAAACATCACGGAGTGCATGGCCTTCTCCGCGGGAATTTTGACGTGGGTGACAGATCCTGTGAGGAGTGTGGGTTTGCGGTCCTCAGTAACTCCTTCGTTTTTCAGGAGAACGAAATAATTGAAGGTCAGGTCCTCAAGGTAAAGATCTCCGCCCGGGCGCGCCACACGGTCGAAGGTGACTTCGAGTTCGAGCCAAGGCTCGGCCTTGCGCGAAGTTTTCTTGGAGTATCCCCCCGCATTGATACGTGGCGAGTCGATCAGATTCGGCTCCAGTTTCGTGATCTGGACTTCGGTATTCGGTGCCTGTTGCGCAACAACCGGCCCTGCAGGCAGGGCGAAGGCGGCACAAAGCAACGCGATCAGAAGAGGGGAGGGGCGCATACGAAGACGCAACGCTACAAAGTTGCGCGTTGCGAGTAAACAAAGAAAACCGTTCCCGTTCAACGCGGCACGACGCCCCGCCTCACGACTGCGGACGGCGCTCGCGAAGGCACCGCACGGCCACATACTCGGTCTGCGGAAGGATGAATTTCCGGATCTCCACCGCGACCGAGCGCGCGGGGAATTCCTCCAGCAGGCCGCAGGCGATGTCCTCCGCAAGCGTCTCGATAAGACGCCGCGGTTTTTCCACCGCGATGGCCGCTGCCCGGCAGGCGGCCGCGTCATAGTCGACAGTGGCTGCGATCTCGTCGCCCAAGTCCTGAAAAGAGGTGAGCGGAACGAAGACGATGTCGGCCAGAAGTTCCTGTGCATGCGCGATCTCCGCGTCGGGCACTCCCACGTGCGCCATGAAACGCAGACCCTTGATCACGATCTCGTTCATGCCATCAGGCGCTGCACCGCCGCAATGTCGTGCGCAAGAATCGTCGGTCGGGCCTCAAGCAGCTTGTCCACCGGATCAAACCCGCTGCAGACCGCCACATCCAGCACCCCGCCGTGCCGGGCGGTCTCGATGTCGTGGACCATGTCGCCGACGAACATCGAGGCCGCGGGGTCGAGTCCGTTCACTGCAAGGATTTCCCGGATCTTCTCCCGCTTGTCCATGATCTCGACGTAGGCATGTTCAAAGGCGTCCCGCACACCGAGCCGACCGGCCTGCGTGGCAAAATGGTCGGCTTTGATCGTGCTGAGAAGAAACGTTCGCCGCCCCGTCGCAGCACAGAAATCGAGAAAATCCCGAGCCCCGGGAAGGAGTTCGATCTCGTCCTGCAATCCGCGGAAGAACCGCTCATAGAGCGCCTCCAGCCCCTCGGAAGTCGCCTCGGGGAGAAACTCCGCATAGAAGCCCGAAAATGGCAGGCGAAAGTGGCGCCGGAATTCCTCCCGACTCAACGGTGCACGCCCGAATTCCGCGAAGATGAGGTTCGTCGCGCGGATCACCGCCGAGAGGTCATCGGCAAGAGTTCCCGACCAGTCGAGAAGGACGTTGCGGATCACGATTTCCCCGCCCCGCTCACGCCCATGTGACGGCTCCCTTGGCCTCGCGGATGACGACGGACTTGAGGAACTCGACGCCCTTGCGAAGGCCCTCCGCAGGCGTCATGAGACTGTCCTCGTGCTCCATGGAGAGGGTGCCATCGTAACCGACAAGGCGCAGCGTGCTCACGAAATCACACCAAAAATCCGCCCCGTGCCCGTAGCCGACGGTACGGAAAATCCACGAGCGCCGCGCCTCATCCGAGTAGTGCTTCGTATCGAGGTAGCCGTTCACGTCCGCGTTCACCGGATACAGGCCCGTGTCTTTCGCATGCACGTGGAAGATCGCCCCGGCCAACGCACGGACCGCCTTCACCGGATCGATGCCCTGCCAGAAGAAGTGACTCGGATCGAAGTTCGCCCCGATCGCATCGCCCGCTTCGGCCCGCAGGCGCAGCAGGGTTTCCGGGTTGTAAACGAGGAAGCCCGGGTGCGCCTCGAAGGCGATCTTGACGCCAAGCGACTTCGCGAACGCGGCCTGCTTTTTCCAATACGGCACCGCCACGCGGTTCCACTGCCAATCGAGGATCTCGAGAAAATCCGGCGGCCACGGGCACGTGACCCAGTTCGGGAACTTCGCCCCCGGATGGTCACCCGGGCATCCCGAAAACGTCGTCACCACCGGCACGCCGATCTTGGCGGCAAGTTTCACCGTGTCTTGGAAGACCTTGTGGTGGTCGGACGCGATCGCCTTCTGCGGGTGCAGCGGATTCCCGTGGCACGAGAGCGAGCTGATCTCGAGTCCGCTTGCGCGGACCGCCGCAACGAACGCATCGCGTGCGGGCTTGCTGGCGAGAAGTTTGGCGGGTTGGCAGTGGGCGTCTCCCGGATACGCCCCCGTCCCGATTTCGACGGTCTCACAGCCAAGGGCGGCGATCTGGGAAAGGGCGGATTCGAGGGGAACCGAGCTCAGAATTGCGGAAAAAACTCCTACTTTCATGGCGGTGCCATCGTCTCGCCCTGACCCGCGACGATGTCGAGAAAAAAGCCGGACGAGATGGCTCGTCATCGGCCCGGACCGCGCTACGTTGGGAACGATGACTCCGCCGACCGGCACGGTGACGTTCCTGTTTTCCGACATTGAGGGGAGTTCCCGACTGTGGGAACGCCACCCGGTCGACATGGCCACCGCGCTTGCGCGGCACGACGAGATCCTCCGCGGCGAGATCGCAGCAGTTGGCGGGCATGTCTTCAAAACCGTTGGCGACGCTTTCTGCGCGGCCTTCGCCTCGCCCGACACCGCCCTGGCCGCCGCGCGCGGTGCGCAGCACCGACTCTTCGCGGAAGAGTGGGGAGCGACCGGACCGCTCCGCGTGCGCATGGGCCTGCATGCGGGACCCGCCGAATTCCGTGACGGCGACTACTTCGGCGGCACACTGAACCGCGTCGCACGCATCTGCGCAGCCGGCCACGGTGGTCAGATCCTCGTCTCGGGCGCCCTGGCCGAACTTGCCTCGTTGCCGCCCGCCGAACTTTTTGCCTTGGGGGATTTCCGGCTCCGGAACCTCAACCGCGTTGAGAGCATTTTCCAACTGAACACACCCGGACTGCCTTCGGAATTCCCGCCGCTGCGCTCCCGCCAGAGTCTCCCGCACAACCTGCCGGTCGCTGTCACGACCTTCATCGGACGCGAACGCGAGGTCGAGGAGATCAAGTCCCTGCTCGCCCGCTCGCGGTTGCTCACGCTTCTCGGAACCGGTGGGACCGGCAAGACCCGCCTGGCCACGGAAACCGCGCGCGAATTGCTGGAGAGCCACCCGGACGGCGTGTGGCTCGTCGAGATGGCCCCGGCCACTTCCGCCGATGAGTTCGCCGCCCTCGCAGCAGCCGCGCTCGGCGTGCGCGAGGAGACCGGCCGCACGCTGGACGAGACGCTCGCCGGGTTCCTGCGCGAGCGAGAGACGCTGCTCGTTGTCGACAACTGCGAGCACCTCCTGCCCGACCTCGCCAAGCCCATCGGCCACCTCCTGCGCGGAAGCCCGAAACTGCGCATCCTCGCCACGAGTCGACAAGCTCTCCGCCTCCCCGGCGAAACAACACTGCCCGTGAGGCCGCTCGAGACATTCGACGTCTGGCACCGCCTGCGCGACCGGCCCGTTCACGCAGAGGACATCGCCAACTTCCCCGCCGTGCGCCTTTTCATCGAGCGCGCCGGAGCCATCCTGCCGGGCTTTGCGCTCACCGATGAGAATGCCCGCGACATTGCGCGGATCTGCTGGAGGTTGGACGGGATTCCGCTCGCCATCGAGCTCGCCGCCGCCAGGCTCCGCGTGCTGAGTCCGGCCCAGATCGCCGAACGCCTGAACGACCAATTCCGTCTCCTCAAAGGCGGGAACACCGTTCTTCCCCACCAACAGACGCTGCGCGCGCTCATCGACTGGAGTTACCAACTCCTCGACGAGCCCGAGCGTCTCCTCTTCCACCGCCTCGGGATTTTCGCGGGCGGGCGGACGCTCGACGCCGTCGAGGCCGTGTGTGCCGATGGGGTCGTCGGGGCGGACGACATACTCGACCTCCTCCAGCAACTCGCCGACAAGTCCCTCATCTTCATCGAGACCGGGGCGGATGACGCTCCGCGCTACACGATGATCGAGTCGGTCTGGCAATACGCCCGCGAAAAGCTCGCCGCCTCGGGCGAACTCGCCACCTTGCGTGCCCGGCACTTCGCCTATTTCCACGATCTCGTCGCCATCACGGCTCCCGAACTCATCGGTCCCGAGCCGGGAAAAGCCATGCAGCGCCTGGCCTCCGAGACGCTCAACCTCCGCTTCGCCCTCGACCATGCCGCGACGCCGGATTGTCCGTCGGAGGACGCGTTTGCTTTTGTCGGTGCTCTCGAGCGGTTCTGGGAAATCGGCGGAAACCTCGAGGACGCCCGGCGGCATATCGAGGCCGTGCTCGAGAGACCGCATTCCCCCACCCTCGCCTGTGCACGGGCCTTCACATGCGCCGCGCGGGTCGCATGGGCGCAGGACCGCTACGACGATGCCGTCGCCCTTGCGGAACAGGCAATCCAGCGGCTCTCGGCTCTGGGAGATGCCATCGAGGGAGGCCTTGTGCGGGGCTATCTGGGCTTCATAGAATTCTCCCGCGGGGAGACCGACACCGCCCGGCTCTGCTTCGCCCACGCGGAGGAAGTCGGACACCGCACCGGCGAGGAACGCCTCCTCGCCCTGTCCGCAGCCGGACGCGGGAGCATCGCGGCTGCGGAGGGCCGCCTTGAAGAGGCACTCGGCCTGAAACGCGAGGCACTGGAGCGGTTCCGCCGCCTCGGGGACCGTTGGATTGTTGGTTACAGCCTGTGGGGGCTCGCCCAAGCCGCTCTGGCACTGCAAAAGCCCGCCGAGGCCCGCGCCGCCTTGCACGAATGGGCGGGCATCGCCCGCGAAGCGGGAAACCGTTGGTCCGCCCCCTACCTTCTCCAACTCCTCGCCGACACCGCACGGCTCGAGGGTGACACCGAGCGGGCCGCCCGTTTGTTCGGTGCCGCCGAGTATCTGCGCGAACGCCTCGGCATCCGCTTCACACCAACCGAGACCGCCGCCTACGAAAAATCCGTCGCCGCGCTCAGGGAGTCGCTTCCGGCGGACACGCTGGCGACGCTTTGGGAGGCCGGACGCCACCTGCGTCCCGAGGCCGCACTGGCACTGGCGGGCTGACCGATGCCCGCCGGAAGGCCGCGCGCCAGGGTTCACGGCCGAGTGCGAGAAACGTTTTCTCGAAGGTCGTCGCCACGCGCGGCACGCCATCCTCCCAGGCCACGCGCGGCCAGGTGTCGCCCACGGCGGCAAGCATCCCCTCAAAATATGCGGCGTCATCCGTCATCAGGCGCAGCACACCCTCCGGACGCAGCACCCGCCACGCGGCCGCCACGAACTCGCCCGAAACCAGACGGCGTGCGGCGTGCCTGCGCTTCGGCCAGGGATCCGGAAACGAAACGTGCAGCGTGTCGACCGAGGCCGCCGGAAGGAGAGTCTCCAACGCCGGCCAACCATCGCCGCGCACGGCCCACGCATTCGCCAATTCGCGCGAACGGATTTTTGCCCGACAGATTTCGACCCGTGACGACTGGCGCTCGATACCGAGAAAGTTCGTGCCCGGGTGCAGGGCGGCCATTCCCGTGAGGAAGGCGCCGCGGTGGCAACCGAAGTCGACCTCAAGCGGTGGCGCCCCCGGTGCGGTCCACTCCGCGGGAAAATCCGTCTCCTCAGCGTTCATTCCAAACGTGTTCGAGCGCTCGACTGGTGACATCGAGCGCGAAGAGCTCGGTGCACCGTTTCCGGCCGGCATCGCCCATCCGGCGCGCGGCGGACCGATCGGCGAGGAGGCGTGTAAGCGCCTGTGCAAGTGCCGCAGCATCGTGCTCGGGAACGAGATATCCGGTCTCGCCATCGACGACCATTTCCGGAACACCCGCAACCGGCGTGGAGATCACGGGGAGCCCGGCTGCCATCGCCTCCATGATGACCGTGGGCAGGTTGTCACTGTCGCCCTTCGCATCCACAACGCACGGAAGCACGAACGCCGTCGCGCGCGCCATGCGCCGGATGATTTCCCCCTCGCTGAGTGGTCCGGCAATCTCGACGCGGCCCGCTCCCCGCAATGCGGCGGCCGCCCGGCGGAGTTCGTCCTCAAGCGGCCCCTCGCCGATGATCTGGCAGTTCACAGCCAGCTCCGGCGGCAACGCGGCAATCGCCGCGACAAGTGTTCCGAAGCCCTTTTTTTCAATATAGCGACCAACCGCCAACACCAGCGGCGGGTCGACGGACTCGCCCGAGGGCGCAGCGAACCGCGCGGGATCAATTCCGTTGTAGACCCGGTGAATGAGCGGCGCGGCGAAGGGGAAACGCTCCGAGAGGAGGCGTTTCGAAAACTCGCTGACCGTCACCACCTGTGCGGCGTCGCGAAAGAGGTCGTCCAGCGTGATCTGCGCGCGATCGTTCGCCCCGACAAAGAAATCATTCGCATGCGCCGTCAGGCTGTAGCGGATGCCGTAGAGACGATGCAGCCACCACGCGGTCCGGGCGGCAAGGCCGGCAAAATGGACATGGACGTGCCCGACGCCTGCATTCTTCAAGACCGGACCCAGCCAGAGGGCCTCGAAGTGACGCTTGCGGTCGCTCTGCTTCGCGAGCCTCCAAAGAGCCCATCGCCTGTGGAGCCTGAGAGGGAGAGGGACCACCTCGTTCCGCAGCACCGCCTCGACGTCCGTCGGCACGTATGTGACGTCGCGCACAGCGTCCTCCGGATAGTCCTGCGCCGGCTCGCCCGACGGTCGCCGGATCGAAAACACAGGGACCGACGGATCCCGCGAACGCACAGCGCAAACCTCGCGGACGCAAAACGTCTGCGTGAAAGTGGGGAAGCGTTCGAAGAGATACGCGACGCGCATTCAGCGGAGGGCGTCGGGCAGCTGCGGTTGCAGGTTCTTGACGTGCTGCACGGCATCCTTGTGGCAGACGAGCACGGCATCCTCCGTCTCGACCACGACGAGATCCTTCACTCCGCAGAGAGCAATCGTGCGGCCGTTGGAGACGACAATATTCCCGGCGGATTCGTGCTGCACCACCGGGCCCCGCGTGCTGTTGCCGGACGCATCGGCACCGAGGTGGGATGGCAGTGCGGTCCACGCCCCGACATCGTCCCAATCGAATTCCGCCAATACCGCAGCCACGTCGGCGGCATGCTCCATCACGGCATAGTCGACCGAGATTTTCGGAAGCGAAGGGAATTTCTCCGAGAGGTAGGGGGCGATGTCCGGGCCGGTTGGAAATCCCTCGATGAATTCCGCGAGTGCCGGTTGCTGCTTGCGGACCTCGGCGAGAAAAGTGGACGCCTTCCAGACGAAGATGCCGGCGTTCCAAAAGAAGCGGCCTGAGGCGACATAGCCTGCGGCCGTTTCGGCATCCGGCTTTTCCACAAACCGTGCAAGCCGCCGTACGCGGCTCCCGTTCGCTCCGTCGGGTAACGCCGCATCGACCTCAAGGTAGCCGAATCCGGTCGATGCATACGAGGGGGGGATTCCGAGAGTGACAATCGCACCGCCGCGGGCGGCGTCGATCGCATCCGCCAACTGCGCACGGAATCGCGCGGTGTCGTGAATCATCGCGTCAGCCGGGAGGACGATGCAGACGGCCTCTGGATCGGACGAACGGGTCAAGGCAGTCGCCAATGCGCACGCCGGTGCGGTGTCGCGCTTGGCCGGCTCGGCGACAAGATGGTCGGCGGCGAATCCCGGCATGGCCGCCCGTGCGCCATCGATCTGCGCGGCATTCGTCAGCACATACATGCGTTCGGGGGAAATGAGTCCCTCGAGGCGGCCCACCGTCGTCTCGAGGAGCGTGCGCTCGTCGAGGAGTCTCAGGAGATGCTTCGGGGTTTTCTGGCGGCTCATCGGCCAGAACCGCTCCCCGCTGCCACCTGCCATCACAAAGGCAAAAACCGGCGCACTCATTGTGCGGGACAGCATGCGCGCATCCCGGACGTTCGTCAACGCCGCCGCATGGCCCCCCGCCGGTGCACAGAAAGGTCTTTACGCGGCAGGCACGGACGCAATCATGCCTCGCGATGAGTGATAAACAGCAGAACGCCATCTCGCCACGACGCGAGGAGGATTTTCCCGAGTGGTACCAACAAGTCATCCGTGCGGCGGACCTCGCCGAGAACTCCGAAGTGCGCGGATGCATGGTCATCAAGCCGTGGGGCTACGCCCTCTGGGAAAACATGCAGGGGCTCCTCGACGGGATGTTCAAGGCGACCGGCCACCGCAACGCGTATTTCCCTCTGTTCATCCCCCTCTCGTATCTTGAGAAAGAGGCCGCCCACGTCGAGGGCTTCGCAAAAGAATGTGCGGTCGTAACCCATCACCGGCTTGAGGCCCGCGACGGGAAACTTGTCCCCGCAGGTGAACTTTCCGAACCCCTCGTCGTGCGCCCGACCTCCGAAACCATCATCGGCGCGGCCTACGCCCGTTGGGTGAAATCCTGGCGCGACCTGCCGATTCTCCTGAACCAGTGGGCGAACGTCGTGCGCTGGGAAATGCGGCCCCGGCTCTTTCTGCGGACAGCCGAGTTCCTGTGGCAGGAAGGCCACACCGCCCACGAGACCCGCGACGAGGCGGAGGAGGAGATGATGAAAATGCTGCGGGTTTACGAAACCTTCGCCCGCGAGTGCCTCGCCCTGCCCGTTGTCTGCGGCGAGAAGAGTGAGAGCGAGCGGTTCCCCGGCGCCCTGCGCACCTACTGCATCGAGGCCATGGTGCAGGACCGAAAAGCAATCCAGGCCGGGACCTCGCATTTCCTCGGACAGAATTTCTCGAAAGCCGCCGGCATCCAGTTCCAGGGACGCGATGGCGGAGTCGAGCACGCGTGGACCACGAGCTGGGGCGTGAGCACCCGGCTCATCGGCACCGTGATCATGGCCCACTCCGATGATGACGGGCTCGTCCTGCCACCGCGCATCGCGCCGGCCCACGTCGTGATCATCCCGATCACTCCGAAAGAAGACAGCCGCGCGGCTGTCCTCGAGGCTGCGGAATCCCTTGCCGCCTCACTGCGCCAGACGACTTTCGCCGGTGCACCGGTCCGCGTGGATCTCGATGCCCGCGACCTTGGCGGCGGAGTAAAAAGCTGGGAATGGATCAAAAAAGGCGCCCCGATCCGCATCGAGATCGGGCCGCGCGACCTCGCACAAAGTACAGCCGCCGTGTCGCGCCGCGACCGCCCGCACAAGGAGAAAGCGTTTCTGCCGATGGACTCCCTGCCGTCCGTCCTGCCCGGCCTGCTACAAGAAATCCAAACCGGACTCCTCGAGCGCGCCACGCAGTTTCGTGATGCCCACCTCGTGCCGATCGACTCGAAAGAGGCCTTCTACGAATTCTTCACGCCGAAAAACGCCGCAAAACCCGAGATCCACGGCGGTTTCGCCCTCGCCCACTGGAATGGCTCGGCCGAAGTCGAGGAACGCATCAAGGCCGACCTCAAGGTCACCATCCGCTGCCTTCCGTTCACCGATTCCCCGGAGCCGGGAACCTGCCCGTTCACCGGAGAAGCCAGTGCCCGAAGGGTCGTTTGGGCAAAGTCGTATTGACGGCTTGACTCGCATCGCAACCGGTAGTTTAAGCGGAGTCATGAAACCCCTTCTCCTCCTTACAACTCTCGTCATCGCCACGGCCCTCACCGCCCGGGCCGAGTCGAAACTCATTGCTTACCCGACCGCTGACGAAGCGAAGTTCACAATCGAGATCCCGGGCGATTGGGAAATCGAGCAGGCCGAACAGGATGGCGACTTTTTCCATGTCAAGGGGCCCACGGGAGCAGTCTTCGCCTTTCGCACCATCGAGGGTTCGGAGGACTCGCTGGCCGATGCCATCAAGGACAGCCTCACCGAAATCAACGAGCGCTTCACCGACGTCCAGATGGGCGACGCGCAGGACTGGACACCTGGTGGCCTCACCGGCTTCTACGCAACCGGCAGCGGCAAGGATTCCGAAGGCCCCGTCACCATTGGCGTGGCTTGGGCAGATCTGAAGAACGGCGAGATTGCCGAGGTATGGTTCGTCGGCGACTCGACAGACAAACCCGGCCTCACGATCGCGGAAAACATCGCGAATTCTCTCAAGGCTCCCTGAGCCTGCCTGCGGAAAAAGCTTGGCCACAAGGCCGGCAGAGAGCGCAGCCCGTTGGCATTCGGTCTGCTTCCCACTTGCATGGTTGATTCACGGGGACCTCGGGAGGTGTTTTTCGAAGTGATGCGCAGCAGCGGGCTCGCCCTCACTGCGGCGGCGCTTTCCTTGGGCGGCTTGTTCGCCCAGCAGGCGGAGACGCCACTGAGTGAGGAGGATCTCGCCGCTCTGGAAGCGAGCGCGCCGTCGGCTGAGCCGATTTCTGGTTCTCCGGAATCCCGCCCTACTCCCCCGCCGACACCATCGCCCGCTCCTCGCCCATCCTCGGCAGCAAAGTTCTCCCAATACCTCGCGATCATCGAGGGCGACCAGGGCAAGGGAAGCGGGTTCATCGCTCTGTTTCTCGACAAGCCTTTCCTCTTCACAAACTCGCATGTTCTGAGCGGAAACTCTCGCATCCAGGCGCGGCTCCTCAGCGGGAAAAACATCAACCTGCAGGGGCTCTCGGTGGCCGATTCGTATGATGTCTCGATCTTTCAGCAAGACACTGTCGCGACGGGGATGGAGATTTTGAAAGATATCGATTCCCAGGTGGCCATCGGCGACGAAGTGGTTGTGTTGGGAAACAGCCTGGGTGCGGGCGTTGTGACGGAACTTCCCGGAAAGGTAACTGGCATCGGCCCGGAGCTTGTCGAGGTCGATGCCGCGTTTGTCTCGGGGAACAGCGGCAGTCCGGTCGTTCACCTGAAAACAGGAAAGGTCATCGGAATCGCCACATTCAGCACGATGCGCAAGATGGACGGCTTCGGGAAAGACTCCCGATTCAACAGTGTGGAACGCCGATTTGCCTACCGCCTGGACAATGTCCCCGCTTGGCACAACACCACGTGGGCCCTCTTCGCGAAGGAGTCACTGGCGATCAGCAGCATCCAGAAACGGACGGACGATGTCTGGAATCTCGCGGTGGATATCGCGGAAAATGGCCGGGTGACGGATTGGCATGCGCTCAAGCGCAAGGACAATCACCTCTACATGACTGCATCAAACTGGCAAAAATCTTTGCAAAGCTCGGCCGGGTCCGCGCAGAACCGCTCCGACAAAGACCGCTTCCTCAACGGAATTCTGAACGCCTTGCGCAGCGACCTCTCCTTTATCAATCCGAGAACGTTCACGGCTTTTCACCAGAGGGTTCTGCAGGAAAACATGAACGACAGGCAGGTGCTGAAAACATATTTCGAGAATCTCCAGACCCAACTGCGCGAGGATCCGAATGCTCTGTCCTATTGAGTGAGTTTCAGGGACGGCGGTTGCCGTGCGAGAATCTCAGGGCACGTCGGACCGAAAGGGCGAAGCCGGAAGCCCGGCGGCATTGAAGAGGTTCACGACCGGGACGTTGGCCCAACCATAGCGCACCGCGACCGGCTGCGGCACACTCTCGCTGGAGACAATGACCTTGTCGC
The DNA here is from genome assembly GCA_964552635.1 of uncultured Chthoniobacterales bacterium. Lineage (GTDB taxonomy): Bacteria > Verrucomicrobiota > Verrucomicrobiia > Chthoniobacterales > Terrimicrobiaceae > CAZKHB01. The sequence continues at coordinate 55,716 of CAZKHB010000011.1, read as the reverse complement.
CCTCGATAACGGCGGTTGCGGGAACGTGTTTGCCGTCGGAGCCCGCCAGCGTGAAGCCTTGGAGCGGACCGTCCTTCGCAACCAGCCCGCCACCCGGGTGCGAGAAGCTCACAATCGCGCGGGGTCCGTCGAACGTCACGGATTCGTAGACCGGTCCCGAGTAGTCAATCTTCTCGCCATAGGCGAGAGCACGGGCGGCGAGAGCAAGTCGCTGGCCGACCGGTTCTTTGCGGGTGGGGTGGATATCCTCCGCATCCCCTACGTCGGCGGTGACAACCATTGCGGTGTTCGGCGTTTTCTTCCATGTGAGAAGCTGGGCTTCGCGAATCTCGGGCGGCTGGTTCTTGAAGGGCGCGATTTGCACGAAGAGAAACGGAAAATCGCCTCGCTCCCACTGGGCGCGCCAGTCGGAGATCATGAGCGGAAACAGCGTCTGGTAAGCCTTCGCGCGGCTCGCGTTGGATTCCCCCTGATACCAGATGACGCCCCGGATCGCGTAGGGAATGAGCGGGCGAAGCATCGCATTAAACAGCGCGGAAGGCCGGTTTTGCGTGGTCGATGGGTCCCGCGGCGGCGAGGGCTTCCGCGGCTCGGGCTTGCCCGCCGCCTTGGCCTGCTCGGCGGCAGCCGCCCAATCGGCAAGAAGTTTCGGCTCCTCGGCCTGATACTTCGCCAGCGCCGCCGGGTAATCGGCGACGGCCTTGTCCTGTGCGGCGAGGACTTCGGGCATGCCTTTTTCCAGAGCCTCTCGGCGCGTCCATGCCTCGGCTGGAGTTCCGCCCCACGAAGTGTGAATGAGTCCGACGGGAACCTTCAGTTGCTTGAGCAGGTCACGTCCGAAGTAGTATCCAACTGCGGTGAACGAAGGGGCCGTCTGCGGAGTGCAAACGAGCCACTGCCCTGTGACGTCCGTGGACGGAACATCCGAGTGCTTCTGCGCCACCCCGAAGTGCCGAAGGAGAGGATAGTTCGCCGAGGCGGCTTCCTGCTCCCAATTCACAAGCGGCTGCTGGCCATTGCGCAGACCGAGTTGACGCTCCATGTTCGACTGTCCGGAGCAGATCCACACTTCGCCGACGAGGACGTCGTTGACCGTGAGGGTGTTCGAACCGGCGATCGTCATTGTGCGCGATTCCGCACTCGGCGGCATCGACGGCAACACGACCTTCCAGGTGCCATCCTCACCGGCGGTCACGGATTTCGAGGTGCCCGCAAAGGAGACTGTCACTTTTTCGCCCGGAGACGCCGTGCCCCAGACAGGGACTTCTGTTCCGGACTGGAGGACCATGTGGTCCGCAAACAACGCGGCAGGCTTGACCTCGGCACGGAGAGCGCAAGGCAAGAGCGAGAGCAAACAGACAACGAGAGCAACAATGCGGCGGGGGAGAACGTGCATGACAGCAAGCTAAACTCCTCCGGGCCGCGCGTGTCCAGCACGGGAAAAGTCGCCGTCAAACAAACAGCACGAGTTGCCGCTACCGCATGAGTCGGGCCTGCCAGATCCAGCTCCAGGGCAGCGCCCCATGGGAGAGGATCCAGTCGTTGAAATCCCGAAGCGACCATCCTTCGCCCGTGACAAGATGGTGATGGAGCTTCTCGACCTCCAAGCGTCCCAGGAGGTAGCTCATCGGAACCGTCGGGCTGGACGTATACCAATTCACATCCCCCGCAGCGCGGGCGGGCGTGAAGCCGACGCCGTCCACCAACCGTCGCGCCGCCGCTTCGGGCGTGAGAGACCCGTCGTGGAGCCCGCAATCAATCACGATGCGGTGCGCCCGCCAGAGCGCGTCGTGGAGTTGCCCGAGTTCCGCATGCGGAAAATCGACCAAACCCCGCTCAACGGCAAGTTTCTCGCACCACATTGTCCACCCCTCGTAGAAGATCGCGTGCTCACAAAGACGCCGGATGCGGCTGGCATGGCGGTATTGCACCACGAATTGCAGGTGGTGGCCCGGGTAGCCTTCGTGGACGCTCGTCAGCTCCAGTCCGAAATGCTGCCGGACTTCCGCGAGGCGCTCCACGGGATCCGACTTCGTGAGGCTGAGGTCGTTGACCCAGAAAATGCCGGTCTGGTTCTTGGAGAAGGGGGGCGGCCCGCTGTAGGCGGCTGTGGGGAATTGATGGCGCAGGAAGGCGGGCACCGGCAGCACCTTCAAAGTCTCCCCGCGCGGAAGGGTCACGAGATCCATCGTCCCCAAGGCATCGCGGAGCTTCCGGGTCGTGTCGCGGTAGGCCGTGAGAAGGGAACCGGCGGGCTGCCACACTTCGGCTGCCTCCTCAAGAAGCTGGCGGGCCGGCTTGCGCCCGAGGCGGGCTGCGGATTTCTGGAGGAGGTAGTCGTGGCGGGCGACAAGGCGTTCCCCGAGGGCACGCGCCTCGGCAAGTGTGAGGTCCATCCCGAGCCGTTCGCGGATGAGGAACTCGAAACGCTCGCGGCCGATCGCATGGCCGTCGCGCGGCCCTTGCTTCTTTCGCGAGACTCGCCGCGCATAGTCCGTGAAAGCTTTCGCTGCAGACCTCAACAAACCACGTGTGCGCTCGGGAGAGGAGGAATGCGCGGAAAGTTCCCCCTCGAGGCCTTCAAGGAATTCGGCCGCTCCACCACAGGAACGCTCGGTGAGTTGCGTCCAAAGCGGCACGGGCAGCCGGATGCATTCCGCTCCCGCCGCCAGGAAGTCGGGAATCGCCGCGAGGCGCGCCTCGATCGCGGGCAACGCGCGGCCGGTGTGCGGTGCCGAGCGCACGAGGAGGTCGAAAATCGCGTCCACCGCGGTATCGGGGTGGCATTGGGGATTCCTCTGCCAGCGGGCGAGATCACGCTGAAAAAGAAGATCGATGCGAAGCTGGGCAAGGAACCCGCGCCGATCCAGCCAGGCATCTCCGCGAAAGGCATCGACGGGCAGAGCCTCGACAGCATCCAGTGTTTTTTCAACCAGCGCGATCTGCCGCCGGTGCGCGGCAGGAGTATTCTCCCCGAGGCGTGACTCGAACTCACCGAAGCCGAGCTTGCTGGCGTATTCCGGAAATCTCTCGCATGTCTCCGAGAGCCAGTGCTCCCAGTGGGATGCGAGTTCTTGGACCGAGGAGGCATCGACGGCGCGGAGGAACTTCATAGTGGAAACCGCCCGCACGTGATACGAAGTGCGGCCCGCCGGGCAAGAAAATCCTTCGGCAGAATGTCAGTTCGCCCCGCCGACGAAGCGGCCTTCGTCATCGACCCGCGCCACGGCGGCGGCCTCTGCCTCATCCGCCAGCTTCTTCATCTTCGCAACAGCCTCCGGCGTGGGGGCCCCGCCCTGGGCCTCGAGGGCGACGGCGCGGATGTCCTTGAGGCGGGCGACGAGCGTGGTCACGATCTGGGTCTTCTTCAGCCGCGGGTGCAGGGTGTCGAGACGGTCCAGGAAATACTCCATGATGTCCACACGCCCAAGGACAGCGGCCTTCTCCGGTGTGTATTGAGCCGCCGTGCTGGTGGCGCCGAGTTGGAATCCGCGAAGCCAGCCGCCGAGACTGATCATGTGAGCCATCTCCTCGTCACGGAGCTCCATCATCGAGGTCTCGACATCCTCCTGCGTACGGATGAGTTCCTGCCGCATACCGACCCAGTCGCCCTTGTCGCTGAGTTCGAGAAGACTTTTGCTGCGCTTGGTAAGGCGCTCACCGACCCCGAGCGCACGGGACTGCCGGATGAGCGCGCGACCGATGTCCTGTATGTCCTGCGGCCGTTCGGCGAGCGTGAGGAGAAAACCATCCGCAACGAGCGATCCGAAGTGCATGGCGGTCTGGAGGCGGTTGTTGAAATTCGCGTCGCGGTTCGAGGCGGCGATCACATCGAGCGGGATCGGGCGGAAGACCTCGAGATCCTTCAGCACCTGCTGGATCGGGGGTGCGGTGATCGGGTTGACGCCCAGTTCCTCGCGCATATGTTCGTTGGAACTGCGCTCCAGTTGCTCCTCGAAAGACTCCTGCGCGCGGGCCGTGACGGCCGCTGCGAGGGCGAGAATCGTGAGGGCGCGACGCATACAAGGGAATTATCCCCATCGCCGCCCGGTTGTCCATACCCGGTGAAAATCTGCTTTCGAACACCCCGAGGCGGGGCGATAGTTTTCGACATGACCATCGGCGTCCCCAAAGAGATCAAGGAGCAGGAGCATCGCGTGGCCCTCCTGCCCTCTGCCGCCTACCAACTCATCAAGCGGGGGCACCGCGTAATCGTGGAGGCCAACGCCGGGGCCGGCATCGGGTTCGACGACGAGGACTACCGGCGTGCAGGGGCCGAGGTTGTCGCCACTCACGGCGAGGTTTTCGAAGCCGCCGATCTCATCGTGAAAGTGAAAGAGCCCCTCCCCTCGGAGTACGGACTTCTTCGCAAAGGCCAGATTCTTTTCACCTACCTTCACCTTGCCGCAAACCGTGCGCTGACCGAGGCACTTCTGAAGACCGGGGCGACCTGCATCGCTTACGAAACGGTCGAGGTGAACCGTCGCCTCCCGTTGCTCGAGCCGATGAGTGAAATCGCAGGCCGCATGTCTGTTCTCGTCGGGGGCTACTGCCTCGCGAAGCACAATGGCGGCAAGGGCGTCCTCTTGGGAGGCGTTCCGGGCGTCCTTCCCGGCAAGGTCATGGTGATCGGAGGAGGCACATCGGGCGTCAACGCCGCACGCATGGCCACCGGACTCGGCGCGGATGTCACGATTCTCGAGGTCGATCTTGAGCGCATGCGCTTTCTCGACATCACGATGCACACGGCCCACACGCTGTATTCGAGCGAGGCGAGCATTCTCGAGCTTCTCCCCGGCGTGGACCTCCTCATTGGCGCGGTGCTCGTGCCCGGCGCAAAGGCCCCGAAACTCATCTCGCGGGAAATGCTGCGGCTCATGAAGCCGGGCAGCGTGCTCGTCGATATCGCGATTGATCAGGGCGGGTGCGTCGAGACATCGCGCCCGACCACCCACCACGACCCGACCTTTGTCGAGGAGGGTGTCATTCACTACTGCGTCGCCAACATGCCGGGTGCCTACGCCCGCACGGCCACGCAGGCGTTGACGAATGTCACCTACCGCTACATCGAAACGCTTGCGGACTTTCCGCTGCGCGATGCGGTTTCGCGCCAACCCGGGCTTCTCGGGGGTGTCAATGTCCACAACGGCGCACTCACCTGCCCGGCGGTCGCCGACGCGCATGGCATGCCCTTCACGCCCTTCTCCGCATGAGCACCCTCACCGAAGAAATCCATGCCATCGGTGCACGCGCCCGCACAGCCTCCCGCCGGTTGGCCGCCCTCCCCGCTGCGACAAAGAATGCCGTTCTCCTCGCGATCGCCGACGAGCTCGTTGCCCGCACGGAAGCTATCGTCGCCGCGAATGCCGACGATGTGGAACGTGCCAGCGCAAACGGCCTGACGAAAGCGGCTATCGACCGCCTCCGGCTCACGCCCTCCCGCATCGCCTCAATGGCGGCAGGCGTCCGTGATGTCGCTGCGCTGGACGACCCCGTCGGCGAAGTGCTGCGCGAGTGGCGGCGACCGAACGGCATCCGGATCTCCAAGAAACGCACCCCGATCGGGGTTATCGGGATCATTTACGAATCCCGACCAAATGTAACCAGCGACGCCGCCGTGCTTTGTCTGAAGACCGGGAATGCGGTGATCCTGCGCGGGGGCTCAGAGGCCTTGGCTTCGAATCTCGCGATCGCCGAGGCTCTGCAAGCCGGCGGGGCTTCCGCGGGGCTTCCGGAATCGGCCGTCCAACTCATTCCGACGAAGGACCGCGAGGCCGTGCGGATCATGGCGGGGATGGACAAATACATGGACGTGATCATACCGCGCGGAGGACCCGCCCTCATCGAGACAGTCGTGACCCATGCACGCATGCCCGTGATCAAACACTATGACGGCATCTGCTCGGTGTATGTGGACGCTCAGGCCGACATCGCGATGGCCTCTGCCATCGTTGTGAATGGAAAATGCCAGCGCCCCGGGGTGTGCAATGCCGTCGAGACCCTCCTTGTCCACCGCGAGGTCGCACCCGAGTTTTTCGCGACCGCCGCGCCGGCACTCGCCGCACAGGGCGTCGAACTGCGCGCCGACGAGCCCGCCCGAACCCTGCTCGCGGGGTATCCGACACTGCGCGCGGCAACCGATGCCGACTGGCGCACGGAGTTTCTCGAGCTCATCCTGGCGGTGAAAATCGTGGATTCGCTCGACGATGCGGTGGCACACATCAATTCCCACGGCTCGCACCACAGCGATGCGATTGTCACGGCCGACGAGTCCGCCGCCGAGGCGTTCCTCGCCGAGGTCGATTCCGCCACCGTCTATTGGAACGCCTCCACGCGCTTCACGGACGGCGGGGAGTTCGGTTTCGGCGCCGAGATCGGCATCAGCACCGACAAACTCCACGCGCGCGGACCGATGGCGCTCGAGGAGTTGACCACCTACAAGTATCTCATCCGGGGCGAGGGACAGGTGCGGGCGTGAAGAACGTAAGAGTCCACTACGACGGCCGTGTGCAGGGCGTGGGATTCCGATGGACCGTGAAGCGGCTTGCCTGCGAGTTCGACGTCGCGGGCACCGTGCGCAACCTCCCCGACGGCCGTGTCGAGCTTGTCGCCCGCGGCGAGACCGACGAGCTCGATGCCTTTCTCGAAGCCGTCCGCACAAGCCAGTTGGCCGCCCACATCCGTGGCGAAGTTTCCGAAACCATCCCGCCGCCGGCTGCGCTGCGGGGATTTCAAATCATCGAATGAGCACTCCCGCCGTCCGTATCGAAGGCCTCACGAAACACTATCCGGTCCATCTCCGCCGCCAGCATGTGGTGGCTGTGAAAAACCTGAACCTCACCGTACGCGAGGGCGAGGTTTATGGATTGCTGGGACCGAATGGCTCCGGCAAGAGCACCACGCTGAAGGTCCTGCTCGGACTCGTGACGCCCACGCGGGGCAAAGCGCGCATCTTCGGCCGGGACAGCCGCGAATACCCCAGCCGCGCCGAGGTTGGATTCCTGCCGGAGAATCCGTATTTCTACAAGTTCCTCACCGCACAGGAGACCGTGCGCTTCTACGGACACATCTGCGGTCTCTCCGGCGCCGCGCTTGACCGGCGCATCGACGAATTGCTGGCACTCGTCGGGCTCGAGGAAGCGCGGCACCGCCGCGTGGGCGGCTTTTCCAAGGGCATGCTTCAACGCATCGGACTCGCCCAGGCGCTTGTGCAGGATCCGAAACTTCTCGTCCTCGACGAACCGACCGCGGGTGTTGATCCGGCCGGCTCGCGCCAGATCCGCGATCTCATCCTCGACCTCAAAAAACGCGGCAAAACGGTTCTCCTCACCTCGCATCTTCTTGAGCAGGTACAGGAGGTTTGCGACCGCGTCGGGATCATGGCCCGTGGCGAAATGGTACGCGAGGGCCGTCTCGAGGATCTCGTCACCATCGAGCGACAGACGGAGTATGTCGTTGAAGGCGCACCCCCCGGGTTGCGCGAGAAGATCGAACAGGTCGTGCGCGATTCCGGGGCCAAGTTCGTCGCTGTGCGGCGTCCGCAGCGCACGCTTGAGGGCGTTTTTCTTGAGTGCACGACGAAGGAGGAAGGAAAATGAAGGCTTTCGTGACAGGCACAGACACGGCCGTCGGTAAAACCTACGCCACTGCCCGCCTCACACAGGCTCTTCGCCGGACCGGATTCGACACAATCGCGCTCAAACCGGTGTGCTGCGGGGAGCGTGATGATGCGGAAATCCTCCGCGATGCGGCGGATGGAGAGCTCAGCCTCGATGAGGTGAATCCTTTCTGGTTCCGCATGCCGGTCGCTCCGCTCGTGGCGGCCCGCGCCGAAGGCCGGGATGTGCCGCTGGAAGCGCTTGAGCAATGGTTCCGCAGCGTGAGCGAGGGCCGCCGATCAGTGCTCGTCGAGGGTGCAGGCGGATGGCTGGTCCCCGTCGCAGAAGGCCTCTCGGTTGCGGGGATGGCGCAGGCTTTCGGTCTTCCCGTGGTTGTCGTTGTCGCCAACAAACTGGGCTGCATTAACCACACGCTCCTCACGCTGGAAAGCATCCGTGCCCACGGTTTGGCATGCTCCGGATTAGTCCTGAACCGCATGCACGGGGATGCCTCGGACGAGTCGGTGCAGACCAATCGCGACGTGCTTGAACAACTCTCAGGCGTGCCGGTCCTGTGCGAGATCGCACCGGGGCAGGAGCGGCTCGAACTCGCCCTCGCCTGAGGACGCGTCAGCGTGCCATCCCGGGAGGCGGCCGCCGCAACAAGGGGAACTCGACGCCGGCCGTGGCCGGTGCCGCTTCCCGCGCAGGGTTTGCAAAGGAAATGCGGCCGTTCGGGTCGAGCAAACTCGGTGCGCTCACGCGCACGGTGATGAATCCGATCGCAACACCGATATCGCTGGAATCCCAGAAGGACGAGTTCTCGCGGACGAGGTGCCGGTATTTCGGAGCGATCTTGGCTGTGAGTTCGACCATGCGGCCATCCCCCGAAAGATGCCTTGCGGTGACCTCCCCAACCGGGATGTCTCGAAAATAGACCCGCGCTCCGGGCGAGATGCGCGTGGCATTCGTGCGCAAAACAACGGGGAAACCTTCGACCTCCAGCACCTCGGGCTGCGAAGTCGTGCGACCCTTGAACGTCTCCGCGAAGCCCGGGCCGGGCCCCGGCACGCATTCGATATAGACGCCACTGAGAACGGTCTCGAGGCCCGTGAGCCCCTGCAGGGTGAGCTGAGGTTGCACGATTTGGAATCTCGAGCCACTGCGGCGCAGGAAGTCATAACCGGGCTCGACATGCGCGACGACATCCACCGCCCCGTCTCTCACGCGCACGCTCTCGACGATGCCGACCGGGAATCCCAAATAGCGCAATTGGGTCTTTCCGGGGAGAAGTCCGCGGACGTTCGCGAACGTGATGCGGATCGGCGCTGATGTCGCGGATGCGAGACTCCGATTCGCGTGGAGGCGGAACGTCGCACCCGGCTCGGCCGCCGAACCCGCGGAGCCGAACGTCTCGAAAGCCACGGCCCCCTGCAGTAGCGCCTGCAGGCCCGCAACTTTGAAATCCAGCACCCCGGGCCCTGCCGAGACCTCCGCGGCGGCAACCTGCCAGAAACGGGAATTCGAGCGGAGCTTGTCACGGAACGCCCCGTGGACCACGACGCGGAGCACCGGACGCCCCTCGTTGTCGAGCCCCTGCCCGCGCACAGTGCCAGCGAGGAGGCCCTTGTAGAGCACCGGCGCCCCCTTGGGCACGGCCTGCACATCCTGTGCAGAAAGAGTGATCTCAATTCCATCCGTCTCCTCCTTGGCGAGGTCCCATTGCTCCTGGCTGATCGAACGTCCGGCGAACCGTTTGCCTGGTTCGCCCGTTCCAGGTTCGACGGCAAGGTAGGATCCGGTGACAAGAGTCTCCAGGCCAGAAACCCCAGCGAGGGAAATGCGCGGCCGCACAAGCGTGAACGTCGTCCCGCCCCGAGCAAGCCCGGTAAAGGCATTCTGCAAACGGGCTACCGCTGTCACAGTACCACCGTCAGGATCAACACGCACGTCGGTCACGAGGCCGACCGGTTGTCCGAGCCAGGTCAGTTGCGTGTCGCCGGGTATCAGACCGCGACCATCGTCGAAGACAATCTCGATCGGCGGGCCATCCGCCCGTGCGGCGAACTCGTTGGCCGCGAGATAAAACTTCGTTCCATCCCGAACCGGACCGCCATCAGGCACGAAGTGATCGAAAGCGATCCCGCCGGTAACGAGTGCATCAAGGCCGGGGATGCTGAGATTCGCGCCATGCGGCGTGAGTCGCAGCGAGGTTGCGGGCAGAATCCAGAATCGCGCAGTGTCGCGCATGAGCCCGGCATGGGCCTCGTCGATCACGATCTCGAGACGCGGACGCCCCTTGTCATCGAGCGTCTTCGTGCGCACGACGCCGGCTTGGACGCCTTTGTGATAAACAGGCGTGCCTCGGTCGAGAAATGGCGCATTGTCGGCATAAAGATCGAGGACAAGCGAAGGCGCTTCCAGCGGATCAAGAGGAGCCTGGTCCAGCCCCTTGAAGGTGTAGGCAGCGGGTCCGCCACCAAGTCGCGCTTGGATGGAATTTCCCTGAATGATCGCCTCGAGGCCGGATGTTTCCTTGAGGGAGATGACAGGCTGGTCGATCCAAAAGTCGGTCTGCTCGCGGGCCAGAGGTTCGGCGAAAGCCTTCAATCGAACTCTCACGATGACCTCATCAAGATCGTTATCAAGCTGCACACTGGCGACCGTGCCTGAATTCACCCCGCGATAGATCAACTGGGTTTTCCCGGCCTGGATGCCGGGAGCTTTCGAGAAACGGATCTCGATGAGCGGCCCTTCGGAGCGCCAATTGTTCCAGAAAAGCCAGCCCGTTGCGGCGGCGGCGAGGATCGGGAAAATCCATGCCCAGACAGCCGGCAGGCGCTTGATGCGCACGACTTCTCCGTGGTCTTTTTGCGGGTTTACGTCGTCCATATCATGCGTGGTTTGTAACATTCGGCGGCGAAAAGGGTGCAGAGAAGCACAATCGCGAAAAACAACCCTCCCGGCTGCGCCTGCACACTGGCAAGAACGCCGAGTTGGCCCACGGCTGCAAGGACAGCCAGGAGGAAGATATCGATCATCGACCACGTGCCGATCTGCTGAAGAATTCCCAGCGTCGTCATGCGCGCCCGACGGAAAACGTCCGTCCCGTGAAGAAGAAGGATCCACGACAGGCATACGAGTTTGAGGAACGGAATCACGATGCTCGCAAGAAAAACAACCGCCGCCACGGGCGCGAGGCCGGAGTCGTAGAGTTCCTGCACGCCACCGAGGACGGTGAGCGGTTCGACATCGCCGGTCACGGTGATAATCATCACAGGAATCGTGTTCGCCGGGATGTACAGAATCAGCCCGGCCACCACCAGAGCGCGGCAGAGTTGGATGCGGGTCGCGTCTGTCATGCGGTGGTGCGGAGATGCCGCACAGCAAACTCGTGGTCGAAGACCTGCCTCAGGGCGAGCGAACAGAGCGCGAGCAGCGCGATCCATAGGATCCCGACATCCCAGAAGACGGTGCCGAGCATGCGAAGCTTCACCACCGCGACGACACAGGCGATGGCGAAGACGGGAACAAGGCTCCAGGGGCCGATTTTCTCGGCGAAAACAGCGACCCTGCCCGCGAGCGGCCAATGGTGCCGGAAGGTGCACGAACCCGCCACATACCAGATCGCACCGAAATGGAGCACGGGTGCCGCGATCGCACAAAAAAACACCAATGCGGCCACAGGCCAGTAGCCCTGCTTCATCAACCCGATGACACCCGTGATGATCAGGTTTGACTGCGTGTTCCCGGCGACATCGAAGGTAAGCACAGGGAAGGAGTTCGCGAGCACGCACAGCAGGAGTCCTGTCGTCGCAAGTGCCCATGCCACATGCATGAGGTGCCCTTTGTCGCGGGCCTTGACCATCGAACCGCACCGACGGCAGCGCAGTTCCTCACCCGGCTCAAGATCACGGTCACGGATCGTCGCCGAGCACACTTTGCAGTGCAGCAAGCCCTCTTCGTCACCAATCATTCTCACCCTCGCAAACAAGCGCTATCGCATGCCACGCCGCAAGGCATCGGCACTTTGGCGTTGCACGCAGGTTTCAAAAGCGGACACCCAGCCCGGAATAGAGGCCGTAAGAATTCATCTGATAGAGAAAGCCCCCGTTCGTGTAGTCCACATACATGTAACGGTAGCCGATCTCCGCAAAGGTATTCCTCGTGATGTTGACGCCGATTGTCGTCTGGACATTCCATGCAATCTGCGATCCCGCACCGAAGCCGCCGACATCACCTTGAGCGGCAAGGAAAAGCCAGCGGGTGAAGTTAATCTGGCCGCGGAGACCGATGATGGGATCGACCCACCACGTATTCGCGGCACCGTCCGTGGGAATGGCATCTTCCAAGGTGTCGGCCACCGCTTTCGAGAGCTTGTTCTTGGCACGGGCTGCCGCCGCCTCGGCTGCGGCGTCCACAGTGCCACGTGCAGCAGCCACCTTGGCGCGAGCACTGGCGCGAACGTAGTCACGGAGAGCGCCCTCGACGCGGCCGCCGACAAGATCCCGCTTGAGCACATCGCGTCGAATGAGTTCGCGCACGTCCACATCCCCTCGGAGCAATCGCCGGATGTCGCTCTTGCGCACACGCTCGGCCACCAGGGCAGCCACTTCCTCCTCGGCGCGGAGAGCACGCTCGGTCACATCTGCCACCTCGGCATCCACTCGCTCAACCACTGCGGCGATGGCTTTTCCAAGGCTGGCATCCACGCGGGTGTCGATGCGCTGGGCGAGGCCGTCCGTAACATTCTCTGAAATCTGGCTGATGCGGGCATCGTTGACCGACGAATCGATCTGGGAACCGAGGAAGTTGTAGCGGGCTCCCGCATAGAGATCCAAGTATCCCCGGCGGTCGTCGATGACGCGGTAGGCAAGCGCAAGGGAGACAAGCGATTGCTGGAGCCCAAGGTTGATGTTGTCGTAGAGCCTGTTTGTCGGCGACGCGGAGCCGGAAAGCGCCGCGTAGTATCCATCCGCCAACACGCCCCAGCGGCCTTTCCGCACCTCGCCGCGGGCGAAGATGCCCCAGTCAAGATTCTGAAGGATCGACCGGCTGCTGGCGCTCACATCCACCGGCGGAAGGCCCTTCACTCCTGTCTTGCCGGACAACCCCATCGCCCAAACATAAGGTTCGATTACGAATCCCCAACCGTTCGGATCCTTGCCGGGAACGAGTTCGAACGGCGCGACCGGCTTGAGAATCGAATCACGAGCGAAGTCGCCAATGGGATCAAGGAAGGAAGGCTTGCGCGGGGACTCGGTTTCAACCGTTGCATTGCCGGCTTGGAGACTGAGGGTGCTGGCGAGAACCGCTCCGAGGATCAGAAGATTTTTCATGATTTTTACCATCTGCGAACATAGCCGCCGCGGAACACGGGGCCGACACGAACAGCCGCAACGCCGACCGGGGCTATCACGGGGGCAGCAACAACAGGTGCGGCAACAATCGGTGCCGGGGCAACCACCGCAGCCGGTGTCGTTACAGCAACGACGGGAGAAACAACCGGAGCCGCATAACCGACGCGAAGCCCCGCGCCGTAGCATCCGCCGTATGAGACGCCTCCGTAGTGGTAGGGCGCCGGGTATCCGTAGCCTGAGCCCGACCAGTGTCCGCTTCCGCCCCAGGAGGTGTTGTAGGAACCTGAACCGCTATGCCATCCGTCGTTGTAGCTGCCTGACCCGCTGCTGCTGGAGGAGTAGGTCTGACCGTCGCGGTTTGTGTAGGATGTCGAGCCGGAGTGGTTCCAGCTTCCATTCCCCCATGATCCGGACCCCGAGTGGTTCCAGCTCCCCCCGGACCATGAACCCGAGCTGCTGCGCGAGAAGCCGTAGGAGAAACCGGCCTGTGTGCAAAAAACGATCAATGCTGGGATGAGGAGGAGTTTTTTCATTGCTTGGGGCGGGTGAAAACGAGGTCTTCGGCGGGTGCGACCACCGCGTCGCCGGAGGTCAACTTGAGGGATTTGACGGTGACTTTGCCGCCCTCGCTGCGGGTGATGCTCTGCATCTCATTCAATACGGTGCCGTTACGCAGTGTGTGCTGTGACTCCAGGGAAAATCCGTCACCGGAAGGCGACCATCGGCTTTCCCCGAATCCTCCGTCATCATCAAAGCTCCAGGAGCGGATGATCTTGTTCGCCGGATCCCATGCAATCCACTCGGTGCCACCCGCAACCTGGGCGGCATCCGTCACAATCGCGCGGCTGATGACGAGGTAGTTCCCCTGCGGGCCGGGCTCGACATTCAGCAGGATCTTTTCGCCTGATTTCGCCCTCGCCTCCCAAGGCCCAAGGAGCCACGCCAAGGGGGCAAGTTCTGTCGAGCGATCGGCGGGAGGCAATTCGGACTCCGCCACGCTCGCAAGCAGCCACTGACCATCCGTGCGCACCCATGTGTTGGAAAATCTCGAGGAACTTGGAACGCCCCCCTTGGCAGGAACGACTGTCGTTGTTCCCGATTCAATGGCGACATCGGGACTCACGAGCTGCAAGGACTCGCTGTCGATCGCAAGTTGAAGGCCTTTGTTTTCCGCAAAGAAGCTTTGGAAAAGAGCCTGGATGGCCTTGCGTCCGGCGGTGACTTTGCCATCGGGAGCCGTGTAAGTGCCATTCGGCAGCCAGAAACCGGCCACAGCGGCCGAGTCGCCGCGATTGAACGCCTCAATGTAGGCACCCCCGAGTTTGGCAATGGCATCGGGTGCCTCGGAGGCGCGTGCCGCTGGTAGAGCAGAGAGACAGACAGCGGTGAGCAGAGAAAGTGAGGTTTTCATGGTGTCAGGGTGCAGCGACTTTTGTGATTTTGGATCCCGTGATACCGGCTCCGGCCATCAGTCCGCGCTGGTCGAAGACAAACGCGTAGACATCTTGGGTTAGAGTCGTCGTGCTGTAAGTCTTGGCAAACCCAGCATCGGCTACAACCACACTCGGGCCAACCCCGAGCTCAAGGCCGGCCGATCGGTTGAGGTAGTTCAGCGCAGATTGGTTCATGAAGAAGAGCGCATATCCGTAATCTTGCAAACCCGCTTGAAGGCCGTAAGACACTGCAGCCGTGTTATAAATCCCTGAGGGTTGCCCGTTCACAAAGAGGACCCCGTTTCCGGCTGCCCCTCCATAAACCAGCCCTCCCTTGATCACGCTGGGAAACACAAGAACAGCAACGGCCTCGTTGTTCACGGCAGCAGCCGCAGGATTTTGGGCAACCAAGTTTTGAAGGGCAGCCTGGGCACTGTCCTCAAGCATTTGCTTTCCCACACCTTGCGACTGCAGGAGCACGCACCCGCTCAATGCGAAGGCTGCAAAGATGAGGAAAATGGAGAGAATTTTTTTCATGATCCGAAGTCGATGATTGGGTTTTGAAGCAAGTGCGGATTGGTTGGGCAAGATGGTTCGCCTACTGCCCCGAGTTGAGATCGAACTCCTCGCCCGGGAACGCCGGGGGCAGATGAAACTCGCGAAGGATTGTCTGGAAGCCAAGTTCAAGCAGGAGCGGGGGAACCCCCTCGGCGGCGAGGTCGGCCGCGCGCTTCTGCAATACGGCAACTTTGTCGGGATGCTGCGCGGCAACGTTGTTCTTCTCGGAGGGGTCGGCAGCGAGGTTGAACAACTCGACCTTTGGCGGAAGCGTCGTCTTCCAGACAAGCTTCCAATCGCCCTGGCGGATGCCGGCGCGGAAGGGCTCGATGTTGTAAACGAGCTCGGTGCGCGGCGACGGTTTTCCTGCGGAAATCGTCTGCCAGACGTCAAGACCATCGAGCGGCTTCGATTCCGCCATCGAACCGCCGCCGAGCGTGGCAAGCGTCGGGAACCAATCGACGGTGTGAATCATCTCGTCCACAACAACACCTGCCGGAATGCGCCCGGGCCAGTTCGCCAGGGCCACAACGCGGGTCCCGCCCTCGTAGACCGTGCCCTTGCCTTCCCGATACGGGCCGTTATCGCAAGGGATCTTGGTTTTTGAAACATCGGCTATGGCACCCGTGAAAAGCGGATTCCGGGTGCCGCCATTGTCGCTCATGAAGACGATGAGGGTATTTTCGCGCATTTTCTTTTTCTCAAGCGCCGCGACAACACGTCCGATCTGGTCATCCATCGCCGTGATGCTTCCGGCATAGGCCCGGCGGCTGGGATCCTCGATGTCCTTGTATTTGGCCAGGTATTCCTCGGGGGCCTGATACGGGGTGTGCGCCGCGTTGAACGCGAGGTAAAGAAAGAGCGGCTTGGAGGGATCATGGGATTCAATGAGATCCACCGCATCATTGCCAAGGAGTGTGGTCGAATATCCCGGTTCCTTCAGGACCTCGTTGTTCCGATACCAGTCGGTTTTCCCGGAGGCCTCGTGCGTGAAGTAGTCGATTTCTCCGATCAGCGGACCGTATTGGTGGTCGAATCCGCGTTGGCGCGGCCAGTAGGCCTTGTCCGCATGGCCGAGGTGCCATTTGCCAATGATCGCGGTCGAGTAACCGGCACTCTTCAGCGCCTGGGGGAGCAACCATTCGTCTTTCGCGAGTCCGTAAGTTCCACTCGCGGGGATCACGCCGGTTTGCAAACCGTAGCGGACTGGATAGCGCCCTGTCAGCAGCGCCGCCCGCGTGGGCGTGCACATCGGCTGGGCGTAGAATTGGTCGAGCACGGCGCCGCCTTCGGCGAGTTTGTCGAGATTCGGAGTCCGGATGTCGGATCCGCGAAAGCCCACGTCTTTCCAGCCCACATCATCCGCGACGATAAACAGGATGTTGGGCTTGGGTGCTTCGGCAGCCACCGACACGAGCATGGACGAAACCAAAACCGCTGCGCAGGGAAAAAAGATGCTTTTCATCAGATGCCGAAGCTACTGCGCAATCGCGACCCCCGGAGGAGTCCATGTCCCTTCGCCCGGAGGAAGAATCGAAGGAGCCTCGGTCTTGGGCCAGTAAAGGCGCATGACGAGATACACCGGACCATCCGGCGCCGGAAGCCAGTTCGACTCCTTGTCTGGACCGGGATTGTCCCTCTGGATGTAGAGGGTGAGCGATCCGTCCGCATTCGTCTTCATTCCCGGCAGCATGGGCGAGTTGATGAGGTAGCGGTTGATCGGGTTCTCGATGAGGAGTTGGGTTTTTCCGTCATACATCGTGACCGACCAGAAGGCGTTCACCGGCGGGAGCTGTCCGGCAGGGAACGTGAGCGTGTAGTTGTTTTTGCCGGTGTCAATCGTCTCGCCGGTGGCGGTGACGCGGGTCATCGGATACATGGCCTCGACAGCGTCGTTGCCAAAGATGCCGGCTTTGGCGGCTGCAGCGCGGAGGAGCCAGTCGCCGTTGTAAAAGGCGCGGTCGCCGAATGCGGAGGAGACCACCCAGCCATTGAGGCTTTTGCCCATGGTTTTCAACTTCTCCTCGACCTTGCGCTCGCCCTCGGCCATGCCGAGCAAAACGGCGGCCTTGTGCTCGTCCGACAGATCTTTGAAGTCGAACGTTTTGTCCGGTCCGACGCCGATGGACGCGAGCTTCGAACGGATTTCCTTTTCCTCGGGTCCGGCCGGCGCGGTGGCGAGAACCCAGTCGAGATACTCGAAGAAATTCGTCTTTACGAGCTTCGCATCGGCGGTGAGCCACGTGAGAGCCGGGGCCGCCGGAGGAGCGGGTTGGTTCAGGAAGGTCGAAAGCGGACGGACCTTGTAGCCATCCTGGATCGCGATGACGTTCGGCATGTCCTCCGCGTTGAAAAGCTGGGTGCGGAAGATCGCGAGAGTGAAGTCGGTCGAGGAACGGAAGACCTTTTTGATGCCGGCTGGAACCTCGCCGTTCCAACCCGGTCCGGCGATGAGGTAATCCCCCGCCTCAACACCCGTGGCCCGGCTTCCAATGTAGCCGTAGTTGAAGGTGTTGAAATCGCAGAGCATCACCGAATAGTAGCGGGGTGCTGGGACGGCCGGGACCGAGACAACCACGGGCTCGGCACGGAGGTCCGAACAGACGAAGGAATAGGGAGTGTCGCTGTTGGGCGTTATGACCGCCGTGTCTTTGTAGGTGAAGACCCGTCGCTCATTGAAGAGTTCCCCGAGCGGACCCTTGTACTGGCCGGAGTCTTTTCCGATCCAAAACTCGTAGTTCGCCGTGTAACACATCACGAGCGGAAGGCCGTAGATGAAACCGTCCTCCGCGATCTGTTTCACCTCTTCCAAACTCGGCGCAGGAACCCCGGATTTCTTGTCGGCCTCCGCCGCTTGAGTGACCGCGTCCGGCTTACGGTCGCAAGCGCTGACAAATAACAGCGAACCAAGGAGGACACAAAGTGGAAGTCGGAGTTTCATGACTTGGAGCAATGGCGGAGAATCTGCTGTATTGGGTCGGAAGGCTAACCAGAGAGCGCAACCGGTGGCTATCCGATTTATGCAAAGGCTCACTGCATCTGAGCCGACGATTCACTCAACCCGGGGCGGGGCAAGGGAGGCTGGCAGCGACGCATCCGGAGTCAGTGGTTCCCGAACAAATTCCTGCCATGCAACCGCACTGGTCTCCGGCAGAATGCCACTCAGAGCACCCTCTCGGAGAAGACCCGCAACACGCTGGGCGGGCTCCGCCAGCTCAATGAGGGCGTTCGTGTCGAGGTGGATCAACGGCACGTCAAAGGCAGTGAGGCGCTGCTCCAGCGTGGTCTTCATTCCACAATGATGGACTTGGTCAAGCCCACCGATTCGCCAAGGGGATCAATCCGCGACTTTCACCTGCGGGATTTTCCAAGTCCCGTCGAGGATGGAGGGCGGGGTCGGGCTTGGCCAGTAGAGGCGCATCATGAGGATGAACTGATCCGGCGGGGCGGGAAGCCAGTTCGACTCTTTGTCCGGGCCGGGGCTTTCGTTTTGAATGTAGAGATCCACCGAACCGTCGGGGTTCGACTTCAAATCCTGCCTTGCACTGATGCTGTAGCGGTTGAGCGGATTCGGAACGAAGAAGTAATCTTTGTCATACATGGTCAGGGACCAGAACCCTTTGGCGGGTGGGAGCTGGCCTTTCGGGAAGCGCATCACGTATTTCTTGGCGCCGTTGTAGGTGCCGAGGATGTCGGGCCCTTCCGAGGTCGGATAGACGGCATCCTCGGGACGGTTTGCACCGAGACCGATCGCGGTGATGAGCGCGCGCTGGAGGTAGTTTGTTCCGTAGAGGCCGGTCTTCGTGGTGAAGACCCATCCGTTTTGGAGCGTCATGTCGCCGGTGAGGATGCCGCCCTTCAGGTGCGCCATAATACGGTCGTTGGCAATTTTCGGCACGGCGCTGAAGGCCTCTTTGGCGAGCGGGCTGAGCTTGCTTCCGTCGAATGGCTTGCCGGCTTCAACGCCGATCTTCGCAAGTTTTTCCACCATCGGTTGGTCCGCGGCATTCGGAGGATTTTCACCCATGAGCTGGGCGAGCAAAGTGAAGTACTCCTCCGCGCTCAGAGCGTTCACCTGCTCACGCACTGCGGTTTTCATGTCGATCGAAGAATCCACTGTTCCAACTGGCGGCGTGTAGGGCTTGCCGTAAGCACTCAGCGGCACCACGGAAATCTCATCCTGCAATTTGTGGACGGCGGCATAATCCTCCGGCGTGCCCGTGCAGTAAATGCGACCGAGAATCCAGACAATCGCGGTCGGGGATTTATACTCCGTGACACCCTCGGGCAGCGTCCCCTTCCAACCCGGACCCGTGATCGCATACTTCTGGGCGCCGGTGCCCGTGGTGCGCTTGCCGGGAACCTGAAAGACATCCGTCCACCCATCAAGCATCGGGAAGAGAAAATACCGGTCCTTCATGTCAGGCAGGGAAAGGATCCAAGGCTCCTTGCCCACATCGAGCCATGCCGTTGTGTAGAGCGTGTCCGCGTTTGGCGCGGTGACGTCGCGGAATTGCGCGCTTGGATACTCCCGCATCCGGACAAACTGTCCCATGGGAGCGCGGGTGCCCTCCGGCGCGGCGACGTTTGTCATCACGCGCCGCGTCATTTCCATTGTCACGAGGGGATAACCGTAAATGTAGGCCTCGACACCAGTCGCAGCAGCCTCAAGCGGATTCTCCCCGGCCCGCGCCGAGAGCGTTGGGAGGAGAAGCGTGGTGGTAAGAAGGATTGCTCCCAAGAAGGACTTTTTCATGGAAAGAATTGGTTGTGGATGGGGCATCATGGATTTCCCGGGGCATGTCAATCGCTATCTGGCATGGCTGCGGATTTTGATTTCCTGTGCGTTCAAAGGTGGTGCCAAACGTCTTGAAGCACCACAAAGAGAAAAGCGGTCGAACAGCCGAACATCAACACACCGGTGATCGCGATCAGCGTGCCGAGATGGCGCCACGGATACTTCAGCACGATGTCCCCGTAACCCACGGTGGTAATCGAGGAAGCCGCAAGATGGACACCCTCGGAAACTGTCGAAACCAGTCCAATCGCCCACCGGCAGAATCCTCAGATCGCGCCCTCCGTGAAGTGCGCGAGCATAAAGACAAGGAAGCAAAACGAGAGGATCACCTTCCCGGCAGGGTTCGCCCCCATCATTCCCGGCAGCCATTTCTCGAAACGGAGCAGTTCGCCGATCTCATCGAAAATCACTATCACGTAAAAAAACGAGAGCCGACCGATCGTCAGCAGGACGGCCCCCCACAGACGCAGACAAGGCACCTTCGTGAAACCGCGCGGTTTTCTTACGAACCAAGCCGGGCAGCCATGCGAACTGCTTACTTCAGGAGTTCAATCTCGCCGGGACGCCAGGTCTTGTCGAACCATGGCTCGAGCGGCCCGTAGAGCCGCAGGATCATGAACCAGCCTTTGCCGGGCAGGGTTTGGATCCAGTTGTTCTCGAAACCCTCGGGGGCCTTGGGGCCGAAAAAGATGTCCACCGACCCGTCGGCGTTCTTTTTCACCTTCGGATTTTGACTGCTGACGCTCGGCGATTTCTGGTTGGTCTGCACCATCGAGCGGGTCTGGTTGTCATACACGATCACAGACCAGAAGTCCTTCACCGGGATATTGGGCGGGAGTCGCAGGCGGTAGGCTTTACCGCCGTCGAACGGGTTGCCGTCCGAGTCCTGCACGGACCACGGATACTGCGAGCCTTTGCCGACCATCTTCATCTCCATCGCCGGCGTCACGCCGGTGGCGAAGTAGTAGTAGAAGATGTAGCCGTCGAGGTTCGTCACGCCGGGCGAGGTCTCGAATTTGTAGCCGCCGAAGAACGGCAGGCGCCAGGTGCTGTTCGGGTAATAATAGGCCTCAGGCGAGCGGACCTTGAAGGCAATTGTGCGGGCGGTGACGGCGCCGATGTTCGCGGCGTCGGCGAGGATTTTTTTCATCCGCGCGTCGGGGGCGAACGGCTTGCCCTTCTGGATTCCGATGGACGCGAAGAGGCCGAGCATGGTCGGGTCCGCCCCATCGGGCGGCTCTTCCTGGATGACCCGGTTGAGCATCTCCCAGAACGCGTAATCGCCGGGAGCGACGTAGTTGGCCGGAATGCCGGAACCATCGACAAACTTCATCGCGGGCGGATTCGCGGTCTCGGCGAGCGAATAAATCCGGAGGTGTTTTTTCACCGAGTCGACACTCGGTTTCGTGGCGCCATCCACGAGGAACGCGCGGAAGGCGAGCCAGTTCCCGTAGGTGCTCGGCCGCAGGACGAAGTAGCCCTCGGGGACCTCGCCGGTGTAGCCCGGGGGAAGGATGAGATACTTCCCGCCCTTGCCCTTGTCCTCGCCGGTGATCCCGACATCGCCGACCCAGCGATACCAGAAGTCGTTCACCAACCCCAGCACGCCGGGGGGAATCTCCGCGACCACCGGGCCTTTCTTCGTATCGACCCAGATGAAGTTGTAGATCGTGTTGTCATTGGCCGTGAGTTCGACCGTGCGGGGATCAACGAGGCTTTCCCAGATGACATCGGTCTGGTTGACCGGCCCGTATTGGCCGATCGAGTCGCGCATTCCCGCCTGGTTCACGATCGGAAGCGCGAGGAGGTAGGCCTGCAGGGCGCGGGAGCGGTCGAGGTTGTCGTAGATTTTCGCGACGGTCTCGGCGGTGGGGTAGCCGTAGTTGAGCTTGAGCGTGCCGAGGGAGCTCTCGATCGTGTCGGGCACGGCCACGCCGGGGGCAATTGCGGTGGAATACTTCAGGTTCGGGTCGGCGGGGATCGTGTAGCGATCTTGGGCAAGAGCGCACAGCGGCGCCGCCAGCAGGGCGAAGAGCACGGCACCGGATGCGTTAGGGAGGTACGGGATGGTCATGAGGGTGCGGTGGCAGGGGGCTGGACTCGGTGTTGGAGTCTGAGGGTTGCCTCACGCCTGACAATGGACTTAGTCGCGCGCTTTGGCGATGGCTTCGGTAGCGGCGCTTTTCTGCGAGGCTGTCATCTGGTCCTTGCCGATCTTGACAGTGAGTTTGTCGATCGTGCCGGTGAACGTGAACGGGAGCTCGTAGGTGCTGTCCACGCCGGTGCGCAGGTCGCTGCCGATGTCGAACGTTTCGTCGATTGTCATGATGATCGGGATGCTGTGCGGAATGGTTTTCTTGGCGAATTCCTTGCCGTCGATCGTCATCACGCCGGTGCCGCCCTTGCCGGGTCCGGGTCCGTCATACTTGAAATCGAAAACGATCGTGTGTTTGCCGGGCTTGAGCGCCTTGCCAAGCCAATCTTCCGCCCCCACACCGCCTTCCCAGCGGAAACGTTCGAGGTCGAGCATGTTGTAGCAGAAGACGGGCTTGCCCTTGAGCAGGTAGAGTCCGAGTCCGCCGAAGCGTCCACCGAGCGTGCAGATCATGCCCTCGGCCCCGCCTTCGGGGACGGTGATCTCGGCGGTGATCGTGTAATCACGGTTCATGAAGTTCGGTGCACTGCCCACCGGGATGTTCGCGTTCGGGCCCGAGTAGGTAAACTCCGTGCGACCCGCGGCGGCACTTGGGCGCGGCGTGGTCAGCCGCGGAAGAATCGAGTTATCCAGCGGGAAAACCTCGTATTTCGCCGCTTCGGCGAGGAACACGTTTTGAAGCTCCTTGAGTTTTTCCGGATTCTTCGCCGCGAGGTCGTTGGCTTGGGAGAAATCCTTCGTGATGTCGTAGAGTTCCCACTTGTATTCGTTCACGGGTGGCAGGGGCTTCGCGCCGAGGAGCCAGACCGCCTCGGGCGGGGTCGTGCAGGCATACCAGCCGTTGTGATAGATGCCGCGATTGCAGAACATCTCGAAGTATTGCGTGTCGCGCTTCGAAGGAGCATTCGCGTTGGCCTTGTCAAAGGTGTAAGCCATGCTCACGCCTTCGATCGGGTTTTGTTTGATCCCGTTGACGACCTCCGGGGCCGCGATGCCGGTCACGTCGAGGATGGTCGGCACGATGTCGATGAGGTGGTGGAACTGCGAGCGGATGCCGCCGGGGTCGTTGATGTGCCCGGGCCACGAGATGACCATGCCTTGGCGGGTGCCGCCGAAATGCGAGGCGATTTGCTTTGTCCACTTGAATGGAGAGTCGAATGCCCAAGCCCAGCAGACGGACATGTGCGGATAGGTCTTGTCCGATCCCCAGTCCTCATAGTGCAGCATCTGCAGCGCCTCGGGCAGGGTGAGGATGCCATTGTAGGCCGTCATGTTGTTGAACGATCCCTCGAGCGTGCCTTCCGCACTCGTTCCGTTGTCACCCGCGATGTAAATGATGATGGTGTTGTCGAGTTTGCCCATGTCCTCCACGGCTTGGATGACGCGGCCGATCTCGTGGTCGGTGTAGGCGGCGTATCCGGCAAAATTCTCGGCCTGGCGCGCATAGAGTTTCTTCTGAATCAGGGAAAGCGAGTCCCAGCGAGGGAGCTTCGCTCCTGCATATTCCGGCTGACCATCCGGCCACGGTGTGAGCTGCGTGTCGGGCGGAATGACGCCGAGTTTCTTCTGATTCTCGAAAATCTGCTCGCGCATCTTCTCCCAGCCCATGTCGAACTTGCCTTTGAACTTCTCGCGCCACTCGGCCTTCGGCTGGTGCGGCGAATGCGTTCCGCCGGGCACATAGTAAACGAAGAACGGCTGGTCGGGCGACGACGCGTTGAGCGAACGGATGTAGCTGATCGCATCATCCGCCATGTCCGTCGTGAGGTTGTAATCCTTTTTGCCGATCCAAGGATACACCGGCGTCGTGTTCCGGTAGAGGTAGGGCGTCCACTGGTCGGTCTCTCCGCCCAGGAAGCCGTAGAAATACTGGAATCCCATGCCAACCGGCCATTGGTCGAACGGGCCGGATGGATTGTAAACGTAAGACGGCGTGTTGTGGTTTTTGCCGAACCACGACGTCGCATAGCCATTGTCCTGCAGGATTTTTCCGATGGTCGCATTGTCCTGTCCGATGACCGAATCGTAGCCGGGGAAACCGGTGGACATCTCGCTGATGACGCCGAATCCGACCGCGTGATGGTTCCGGCCCGTGATGAGCGCGGCGCGCGAGGGCGAGCAGAGCGCGGTGGAGTGGAACTGCGTGTAACGCAAGCCGGACTTTGCAAGACGATCGAGCGTCGGCGTCGGGATCACTCCCCCGAATGTACTCGTCACCCCGTAGCCCTGATCATCCGTCATGATCAGCAGGACGTTCGGAGCGCCCTTCGGCGGCACAATGCGCGGCGGCCAGTAGGATTTCGAATCCACCGCACTCTCCTTGATGACTCCACCGAACGGCGCGGCCGGCGGCGGAAGCTGCAAGCCCGAGATCGTGGTCGTCGCGCTCGGCGAACCGGGAACGCCTGTGGTTTGAATCTCAGCGGCGGAAAGGCCGGTCACGCTCAAGGCGAAGGCTCCGATGAGGGACGGCCAGTCCCGGGCGACTGACGGAAATGTGAGGGATGTCATAAAAAAGCAGGAGTACGCGATTTCCATAGGCTTCCGGGCGGCATTCGACTATCCAAATTGTGCAACCGGTTTATGAGTCGGGATTCTACAGGCGGGGCAGAGGGCGTTTTTCCGGAGGGATTCGTGTTTCGGGAAACCGCGCAATCACACGAGGAACTCCGCGAGATCGCGGCCTTTTGGAGTCTGGAGACAATCCAACTGCAATCGGGGCGCTACCGCGGCTGCGTCTCGGCGGTTCACACGGCCCGCACCCAACTGGCCATTGCAAACCACGAATGCGGCACGTGGATGGGAGGCACTGTCCCGAAGGAGACGTTTGTGATGGGCTTTGGCTTGCGGGAGGACACCGAGCTGAGATTCCGCGGCACAGCACTCGGGCAGACGGCTGTATGCTTGCACGACTCGCGCAATGGGCTGGACTTTAGCTTTCATACGCCGGCGGACGTCGTCTGCCTGGCGATGGACCGGCGGGACATCGAACGCAGGGTGAATGCGCTTTGGCAAAACCAGCCCGCGTGGCTCTCCTCGGGAGTGTTGGAACTTCACGACCAAGCAGCGATGGCTTCCATCCAACGGCTTGCAATGGAATGCTTCCAAGAGGCGGTGCAGGCGCCTGCCGCTTTGTTGACAGGGCGTGCAGGAAAGCAGTTTGAGAACCGTCTGATCGAAGGCATCCTTTCCGCCGTGCGCGGCCCCTCCCGTCTGGAAAACGGATTTGCCCGCCGATGGATCGCACGCCGGGCGGCGGATTTTCTCCATGCCCATTTTCGCGAGGATGTCGGCATCTCCGATCTTTGCGCGGCGGTCGGGGCGACGCGACGCACGCTTCACATGGGATTCCTCGAAGTTTACGGCATGCCCCCCATGCGTTATTTGACGGTCCTGCGCCTCAATGCCGCCCGGTGCGAAATGCTCGCCCGGCGCACAAGGGAAGCCTCGGTGACGCGCATCGCGGCGGATTGCGGATTCACGCACATGGGCCGCTTCTCCGCGGCTTACCGGGAGTTTTTCGGGCTGATGCCCTCCCGCGAGGGTCGGGTTGGGACATAAGGCTCAGCCGCGCTTTTTGCGGCCGGGTTTCGGATAGCGGGCGGGGCGCTGGCGGGGTTCGATTTTGGAGAGTCCGGTGCCGTTTTTGAGTTCGGTGATCTGGTCGCGGAGGAGGGCGGCGCGCTCGTATTCGAGGTTGGCGGCGGCGGTAGCCATGTCGCGTTCGAGTTCGCGGACGAGTTCGTGGAGGTCGAAGGCGGCGGCATCTTCTTTCACGATACCCTGCTCGACCTCGCGCCCCTTGAGGATGACGTGCAGGCTCTCCTGCACGGCGCGTTTCACGCTGGTTGGCGTGATGCCGTGCTTCTCGTTGTAGGCCAGCTGGCGGCGGCGACGGTAGTCGCTCACGTCGAGCAGAGCCTGCATGCTCCCCGTCACGGTGTCCGCGAAAAGAACCACCTCGCCATTCACATGCCGCGCGGCGCGGCCCGCCGTCTGGATGAGGCTCGTCTGGCTCCGCAGATAACCCTCTTTGTCCGCGTCGAGGATACAGACCAGGGACACTTCCGGGAGATCAAGTCCTTCCCGCAGGAGGTTGATGCCGACGAGAATATCGCATTCGCCTGCGCGGAGACCGCGCAGGATTTCGACCCGCTCGATCGTGTCGATGTCACTGTGGAGGTAGCGCACTTTCAGGCCGATCTCGCGCAGGTAGTCGGCGAGGTCCTCCGCGGTGCGCTTCGTGAGGGTGGTGACGAGAACGCGCTCACCGGCTTCGATACGGGTGCGGCAGAGCTCAATCGTGGCGTCGATCTGGCCCTTGAGCGGCCGGATGGTGATTTTCGGATCGAGCAGCCCGGTGGGACGGATGATTTGTTCGACGACAAGCGGCGCACCCGGAGTAACCGCGTCCAGAACCGGCGGGCCCTCATCGGGTCCGGACTTCCGCAGCGTCCGCCGTGTCGAGCGGCCCTCGGAAAACGACTTGTCCGGATTCGGAATCCACGAGGTGTTTCCCACGAGGCTGTTCCGCATCTCGAAGTCCCCCGGCGTGGCGCTCACGTAAACGAGTTGGCGCGTCATCTGCATGAACTCTTCGAAGTTCAGCGGACGGTTGTCGAGGGCGCTCGGCAACCGGAATCCATAGTTCACAAGCACCTGCTTGCGGGATCGGTCGCCGGCAAACATTCCGCCGATCTGCGGGACAGTGGCATGGCTCTCATCGATGACCACCAGTGTGTCCTCCGGCAGAAAGTCCATGAGTGTGTAAGGACGCGATCCGGGCGGGCGTCCGGTCAGGTGGCGCGAGTAGTTCTCGATGCCGTTGCAGTAGCCCATCTCCTGCATCATCTCGAGGTCGAACTCGGTGCGCATCTTGATGCGCTGGGCCTCGATGAACTTCCCGTCGCGCTCGAACTCGACCACGCGCGCATCGAGCTCGGACCGAATGGCGCACATGGCGTGGTTGAGTTTGTCGTGCGGGGTGACGAATTGCTTCGCGGGGAAAAGGGTGAACGTCGCCAGGGTGGCCTCGACATTTCCCGTGAGCGGGTCGAATTGGCTGATGCGCTCGATTTCGTCACCGAAAAACTCGATGCGCACGGCCTCGTCCTCGTTCTGGGCCGGATGCACCTCGACCACGTCGCCGCGCACGCGGAACTTCCCCCGCGAGAACGCGATGTCGTTCCGCTCGTAGAGCATCTCGACGAGCTTCGAGAGAAATGCCTCGCGCGTCATCTGCTGGCCCGGCCGGATGGTGACAAGCATCTGGAGGAAATCCTCCGGCGAGGCGAGGCCGTAGATGCACGACACGCTGGCCACGACAATCGTGTCGCGACGTGTCAGGAGCGAACTCACTGCGGAGAGCCGCAGGCGCTCGATCTCCTCGTTGATCGACGAATCCTTTTCAATGTAGGTGTCCGTGCGCGGGATGTAGGCCTCGGGTTGGTAGTAGTCGAAGTAACTGACAAAGTATTCGACGGCGTTGCGGGGGAAAAACTGTTTGAACTCGCTGTAAAGCTGTGCCGCGAGCGTCTTGTTGTGCGACATGATGAGCGTCGGGCGGTCGAGATCGCGGATCACATTCGCCATTGTGAATGTCTTTCCGGAGCCCGTGACACCCAAAAGGGTCTGGTGGCGGTTGCCCGCGCGCAGGGACCGTGCGAGCCCCTCGATCGCCTGCCCTTGATCACCGCGCGGGCTGTAGTTCGATGCGAGTTCGAAGGACATCAACCGCCAGCATGCGCCAGCGGACCGCGCGGCGCAACCCGAGTTCCTTGACAAGGGTCCAAGAAAATCCCCGGAGATCGTGCAATTCTTGCCGCTGTCTGTGAGGGTTTCGGGTGTGATGCCGTCTCCTCTCCACCCCGCCGTCGTCCACTTCCCCGTTGCCCTTTTGATTCTCGGAGCCTTCGCCAGCGTGCTGGCCGTATTTTTCCGACGATGGAGTTTGCCGGTCGTGGCCGCGGTGCTTCTGGGATTGGGGGCGCTCGGCTCATTCGCCGCAATGGTCACCGGTGAGCAGGACGAAGAACGGGCCGAGACAGTGGCACCCGAGGCGCTGCTGGAACAACACGAGGACGCAGCCTCGCAGGCCAGGCTCGCGGCCATCGTGGCGACATTCTTCGCGTGCGTCTCGGTGGCCTTGGCCCGTCGGCCAATCATCGCGCGCGCAGTCGGGGCGGCAGCGGCGGTCGTCGCCATCTCTGCGGCGTTTCTTGTCGCCCGCACAGGTCACCTCGGCGGTCGACTGGTCTACGATTACGGTGCGGGCATCCATCCGGTCACAGCCGCTTCCAAAGCCCCCGGCACCCGGGCGCATGACGACGATTAGTTCCCCTCAAGACTGCACCAAGTGAACAAACCGTCCTCACCCCACAGCATCACCGACCACGCAGGCATTCTCGAGGTGACTCCGAAAGCGGATGCCGTCGAGATTGCCTTCGATCCGCACCGGGTCAGCGAGGCGGAGATCCGCCGCATCGCGGCCGAGCACATCTCCCCGGATTTCTCCTCCTCCCATGGCCCGATGCAACGCTGGGCCCTGCGGTTGGACGGCCAGGCCTGCGAAGCCGCCGCGGCCAAGCTCGAACGCCGCATCGAGAGAGTTCCGGGCGTGCGGCGGGCGACGGCGACTTACATCGGACGCGTGCTCTGCCTCACCTTTGACGAATCCGTCACCGACGGGGAGAGCGTGCTCCGTGGGGTGAAAGCCGCCGGGGCGCAGATCGAGCCGCTGCGACGCCTGCCGGGCGAGCGACCGACCCTGTGGCAACGCGCCCGCTCGGGCGATCTCAACGAGGAGATTTCCTGCGCCGTCGGGTTCCTGTTTCTCCTCCTCTCCGCCGTGCTCGACCACTTCACGGGCCGCACCGGTCTCGTTCTCGCGCTCTATGCGGGGGCTTATGTGTTTTGCGGACAGAATGGTGGGCGTTCCGCAATCGCCTCGTTGAAGGAAAGAACCCTCGATGTCGACTTGCTCATGGTGCTCGCGGCCCTCGGTGCGGCGGTGGTCGGTTCCCCCTTTGAAGGTGCGCTGCTGCTTTTCCTCTTCAGCTTCTCGAATGTCCTCCAACGCCACGCGCTCGAGCGCACACAGCGGGCCATCGAGTCCCTTCTCACCCTGCGGCCCGAGAAGGCCCTCCGCAAATCCGCAGGCGGGGCGGAGCTCGTTCCCATCGAGGAACTCACTCCCGGCGACATCGTGATCGTGCGCCCGGGCGAACTTGTTCCCGTCGACGGCGTGGTGGTCGAAGGGACGAGCCATCTCGACGAATCGAGTCTCACGGGAGAATCCATGCCCGTGTCGAAAACCGTCGGCGCGGGCGTTTTCGCCGGTACGCTCAACCAATCCGGCGCCCTCGAGGTGCGGGTGGCGAAAAAGGCCGAGGACTCGACACTCGCGCGAATGGTCAAGCTCGTCGCCGAGGCGCAGGCCGAGAAATCCGGCACCCAGCGGTTTCTGGAAAAAGCCGAACAAGGCTACGCAGCGGGCGTCATTGGGTTCACCGTGCTTGTCCTTTGCGTGCCGTGGTTGCTTTGGGGTGAAGACTTCGCGACTGCTTTTTACCGTGCGATGACCGTGATGGTCGTCGCCTCTCCATGCGCCCTCGTGATCAGCACCCCGGCGACAGTGCTCTCCGCAATCGGCGGGGCGGCACGGCGCGGAATTCTCATCAAGGGCGGATCGCACCTCGAGACGGCGGCGCGCATCGACATCGTCTGCTTCGACAAGACAGGGACGCTCACATTCGGCAAGCCGTCGCTCACCGATCTCGTGCTCCCCGACGGTCGCCACTTCGCCTTCCCGTCACGGGGTCTTCCCGCAGAGGTCGTGCACGTCCTCACGGTCTGCGCCGCGTTGGAGGCCAAGTCCGAGCATCCGCTCGCCACGGCGATTCTGGCGGCCGCAAAAGACCTTCCCCTTCCCGCGGCCACGGCCTTCCAATCGCTTGCCGGCAAAGGCGCGGAAGCCACCATCAACGGGCAGCGCTACGTTGTCGGCAGTGGCCGCTTTCTTGCAGAGCTCGGCCTTGCAGAAGCCGGCGCACTTGGTTCCGCCGCGGATTCTCTCCAGTCCCGGGGCCGCACCTGCATCTGGCTCGCGCGACGCACCGAGACGAACGCCACACCGCTCGCGATTTTTGCCCTCGCCGACACCCTGCGCCCCGAAGCGCGCACGCTCGCCGGAGAGCTGCACCGATTGGGGGTGAAGAAAGTCGTCATGCTCACGGGCGACCAACCCGCGGTCGCGCGGGCGATCGCGGCGGAAGCCGGCATCGACGAGTTCCGCGCCGGGCTCCTGCCTGCGGACAAAGTGCAGGCCGTGCGGCAGTTCAAGACCGAGGGAACGGTGATGATGATCGGCGACGGGGTGAACGATGCGCCGGCCCTCGCCACCGCCCATCTCGGAGTTGCGATGGGCGCGGCGGGAACCGATGTGGCGATGGAAACCGCCGATGTTGTCCTCATGGGCGACAAACTCGAGAACATCCCGACACTCGTCGGCATGGCGCGGCACGCCAAGCGGGTCCTCACGCAGAATCTCACCTTCGCCTCGGGCGTCATTCTCGTGCTCATCGCCGCCGCGCTGGGTTTCGCCCTCCCCCTCCCGCTGGGCGTTGTCGGTCACGAGGGGAGCACGGTGCTTGTCTGCCTGAACGGACTTCGCCTGCTCGCCTACCGCCCCACCCCCGGCGAGAAGAGAAAATGAGACCCACATCCTCTCGACAGCCGCAGGCTGCGTGTGCTTGAACTCCCGGCATGCACCTCCCCCCGAAATCGCGGCTCGTTTTCATCGGCGACTCGATTACCGACGCCGGGCGCGACCCGTCCGGCGAAGCCTCCCCGTGGCTGCCCGACTACGGCCTCGGCCGGGGCTATGTCTCGCAAATCTGGGCCTCGCTCACCTCAGCGCGGCCCGAGGCCGGAATCCGTTGCTTCAACAAAGGCATTTCCGGAAACACGGTGCGCAACCTTGAGGAGCGTTGGACACGCGATGTCGTCGACCTGCGCCCGGACGTCCTGTGCGTGATGATCGGCATCAACGACGTCTGGCGGCAGTTCGACGTGCCGGATCGTCCCGAGGTGCATGTCGGCCCCGGGGAATTCCGCGACACCCTCAACCGCCTGCTCGGCGCTGCACGCCCGCTTCTGCATTCGCTGTATCTTGCGAGCCCGTTCTTCATCGAACCCTCGCGGGAGGATCCCATGCGCCGTCGCATGGACGAATACGGTGCCATCGTGCGCGACCTTGCCGCAACCCACGGGGCGACATTTCTCGACGTGCAGGCCGCATTCGATGCAATGCTCGCCCACCGCCACGCGAGCTCGATTGCATGGGACCGCATTCACCCGGGTCCGCACGGCCACGCCGCGATTGCGCGGACGTTTCTCAAGGCCTTCGCGGTGGACTCAGACTGAGGCGGCGGGCGGCGCCTGTGGGCCGGATGGCAGGGGCACGATGACCTCCACAATCGTCCCCTCGGGTCCTGTCGTGGCAAGCCGCACCTCCCCGCCGAGCACGGTGGCGATTTTTCGGCAGACCGAGAGCCCGATACCCATTCCCTGATGGTGCCGCGTCGGCCCCTCCTCCGCCTGCACAAAGGCACCAAACACCTCCGCAATTTTTTCGCAAGGAATGCCGCAGCCGGTGTCGCGCACACGGAAACGGATGCGCCCGGGAACCGGTTCGTCGCATGTGAGCCCGACCGTTCCGGATGCCGTGAACTTCACGGCATTCTTGAGCAGGGGCTCCAGCAAAAGCCGAAGACGCGGGGCATCCCCCGTGCGGATGTCCGGAGGGAGAGTCGCGGGGCCGTAGGGATCCACGTGCACGGAGCCCGACTTGCCCGCAGCCTCAAGAAGCTTCCGCAAATCGTTCTCCGAGGCATTCATCACTTCCGAGAGACGAAAAACTTCCTGCCTTGGATGGATGTC
The DNA here is from genome assembly GCA_964552635.1 of uncultured Chthoniobacterales bacterium. Taxonomy (GTDB): domain Bacteria; phylum Verrucomicrobiota; class Verrucomicrobiia; order Chthoniobacterales; family Terrimicrobiaceae; genus CAZKHB01. The sequence continues at coordinate 23,875 of CAZKHB010000011.1, read as the reverse complement.
CGCCACCTCCGCCGTCGACAACTCGATCAAGTCATCAACCACTTGAAGGAATTCGTCGGCGCTCTTCTGGATGATCGCGGAGAATCGCGCGATTTCGGGGTCGGAAGCCGATTCTTCGATGAGAGTGCTGAAACCGAGAATGTGGTTCAGGGGAGTGCGAAATTCGTGGCTGATCATCGAGAGGAACGCCGCCTTGGTGCGGTCACTCTGCTCCGCTCTCCACCTGGCATCGACCAACTCCCTCTCGGCCTTCTTGCGGGCGGTGATGTCGAGGGCGGTGGCCGCGATGCTATGGGAGCCGTCCGGCTCCGTGAGCAGGATGCCGGTCATCAACATCGGGAACTCCGTGCCGTCCTTCCGGCGGTGCCAGACCTCCTCGCCGCGAAAACTTCCCACCGTGTGGATGAGAGCGACCAGTTCGCTCACACGGGGCATCTGCTCCGGCGAGTGCAGAAAGGCGATCGGACGGCCGATGATCTCTTCCGGAGCATAGCCGTGGTCGCGCGCGAACGTTTCGTTGGCATAGGTCAGCACAGAGTCGGCTCCTGCCAGCGCAATGCCGAAATTCGCCTGGTCCATCACTCCCTTGAAGCGCTGCAAGTCCCGCTGTGTGCGGAGAAGGTCGGTGACATCCCGGTCGCTGCCCGCGTAGCCGAGAAGAGTTCCATCGGCAGCCAACAGGGGGCGCCCACTTTTGAGTACAGTGACTTTTCGTCCATCCTTGGTCGTGATTTCGTTGACCAGCGACCGGATCTCAGACCTTGCGCCGAAAGCGTTCTGTGCGGCGGCACGGACAGCCTCCCGGCAAGAGTCGTCCAAGATTTCCCAGAACGCGCGGCCGATCAGTTCCTCCGGTTCGTAGCCTGTGATTTCGCGGGCCGCACCGCCCGCATATGTGTAGAGGCCCTCGGCATCCACTTCCCAAAGAAACTCTCCGACCACCGCGGCGATCTGCTCGCCGTGGCTGATGGCACGGTCCTGAACGGCAGTGTCTTGGGGAGAGCTCAATGCCTTGCGATTCAAAGCATAGGACTTCTCCATCCGGGAAGTCCAACCCCAAATCAGACACTGCGGGCAATGGGGAGCGTCAGCGACGACGACGCAGGCGCCAGCCGATGAGGCCCGCGGCACCAAGCACGACAAGACCCACGGTCGACGGTTCCGGAATCGCGTAAATCGCCCACGTGTTGCTGATCTCGGAGCCCACGAGGAAGGCAGGAACACCGTTGGGGGAATCCCCTGCGCCGATGAACGAAATCGTCTCGGGTCCGGTTTGTCCGGCCCACCGGAGAGCGTGGAGAAACTCGACGCCCGCCGGATCGAAGAGCGTAGCCGTCGAGAGACCGTCCACGAGGCGGAAGAGGAAGAGGTGGTTCGTACGCTCCATGCCGACGAGGGCGTAGAGGTCGTCGTTGTAGACGCCGAGCGCGAGAGCCTCGGGTTCCGGGCCCTTGTCACGCGAGCGCGTGTCGGTGACGTTACCGGCCTGGTCGATATTGAAGGCGGCAGGATCATTCGCCGCGATCCATGTCTCGAAGCCCCCGAAGCCCGCGAGGTCATTCGTGTCAAAGAGGAGTGTGCCCGTGCTGGCGTTGAAGACCGACATGCTGCGCGAGCCGCCGATCTGGAGTTGGTCGATGTCTCCATCGCCGTCAAGGTCGCCGCTGTTGGCAAGGAAACGCGTGCCGCCAAGAGCGGAGGCCGCGCGCCAATTGCCACCGTAGGTGGCGTTGAGTGTCGCACTGTAGGTCGGGTCCACCGCGCCGACGGTGGCGTTCGCGATCGTAAATCCGCTGCCGTTGCGGCGGTCGGCGTTGTTGTCGCGGTAGTCGCCTTCGTTGGCCGTGGCGAAGTAGGTCTGGTTGCCGACGGTGAAAGATGAGATGGAATCCGGCATGGGCAGCGTCGCGATGGTGCGGTTCACGGAAATCGTGCTGTTGTTGATCGGGTCCATCATCTGCCCCTTGGCCCCGAGTTTCTGCATGCCGGTCCATGTATTCGTCGGGATGTCGAAGACGCCGACGGTGTTCGCCTCCTGCAAGGAAACGTAGGCGGTGTTGCCGGAGATGGTAATGTATTCGGGCTCGATGCGGTTGATGTTCGGCGTGGACGTGGCGGTGTTCATAGTCGCCCCGTGGTCACGCACACCCTGGAGCATCGACGAACTCACGGCCGAGAAGTCCGTCGTCGTGGTCGTCACACCCGAGAAGTCGAGGAGGCCGGTGACGCTCGAGACATCGAGGTTCGAGATTGAACCCGGGAGGCTGTCGCCATTTGTGATCGCGTTGTCGCTCTCGTTCGCGACAAGGAGGCGGGAGCCCGAGGAGTTGAAGGTGAGCATGTCGGGGTGGTAGCCGACGGACTGGTGTCCGATGATCGATTTCGTCGCCGTGTTGAAAAAGACGACGAGCCCGTTCGTCGAAGTCGAGGCGTTGCCCGTGATGACCGCCGCCGCCCCGAAACCGCGCCCGAGCGGGTCGATGGCTACACTTGAGACGCCGTTGAACTGAAGCGATTGCGCCGTCACGTAGGACGTGAAGTCGATCGTGCCGAGGCTGCCGAACTGGAGGCTCGAGTTGATCGTGGCGAATTCCACGCCTGTTGCTCCGTTGCCAAACGCAGTGTCTGTTTCCGGATCGAACACAACGCTCTCCCCGAGAGTGTTCGTGATGCTGCTCTGGAAGCTCAGACTCACGGCTTGTGCGCGGACGGAGGGAAGCAAGATAAGCGTCGCAAGCAGAGACGTGGCGAGGAGAAGGCGTACAGGGATCATGGCAGTGAAAGATTTGGGATTTTCCGAAACAGCAACGTGGGCAGTCCGGCCGGAACGACTTGCGGGACACAACTCACGGCGGCGGGAGAAAACCAGTGCGACCCGCGAGCGCGGAAGGGCTTCTTTGTGACAATTTCGTCACATGCCCCGCCACAGGATCGCACCCGGCGTTGAAGTTCCCGGTGGCCTTGGTAGGGTGAAGCCATGCGACGCCGGATTCTGGTTCTCCTTCTCGCGCTTCCCAGCCTGCAGGCGCAGGACCGTTCGGAGCGCGACGAGGCATATGAACAGATGCAGATCCTCGCCCGGGCGATGCAGTTGGTGAGGCAGGATTATGTGGATGAAGAACGCGTGGACTTCGAGGCCCTGACGCGAAGCGCCCTGCGCGGAATGCTCTCCGAACTCGATCCCCACAGCCAGTTCATGGAGCCGGAGGACTTCAAGAGCATGCAGGAGGATACCCGCAGCGAATTCGGCGGCCTGGGCGTCGTCGTCGGCGTGAAGGAGGGTACGCTCACGATTGTCAGCCCGATGGAGGATTCGCCCGGCTTCGAGGCCGGACTCATGCCCGGCGATCAGATTCTCAAAATCAACGGCCAATCGACGGAAAAGTGGACGCTCTCCGAGGCGATCGAGCGCCTGCGCGGCGAGGTCGGCGAGCGCGTCACGCTCACCATCCGGCGACCTTCCACAAAGGACGTGAAGGACTACGAACTCACCCGCGCGGTGATCAAAGTGCCGAGTGTGAAGGACGCGCGCATTCTCCCGCAGCGGTCGGCATCCGATGCGCGGATCGGCTACGTGCGTGTCACGCAATTCAACGAACCCACCGCGGCGGAGTTGGAGAAGGCGATCGAAAAACTCGAGAAAGAGGGCATGCAGGGGCTCGTGCTCGATCTCCGCTACAATCCGGGCGGACTCCTCGGCAGCGCCGTGGATGTGTGCGGATTGTTTGTTCCGGCGAATACGCTCGTGGTCTCGACCGAAGGCCGCTCGCCCTCGCGGGAGTACCGCACCTCGGCCCGCGAGGGACGCGAGCACCGGATACCCCTCGTCGTTCTGGTGAACTACGCGAGCGCGAGCGGTTCCGAGATCGTGGCCGGCGCGCTCCGCGACCTTGACCGGGCGCTGCTCATCGGGGAGACGACATTCGGCAAGGGTTCGGTGCAGAGCGTGGTCTCGCTCCCCGACGGCTCGGCTGTGCGGCTCACGACTGCGAAGTATTTCACCCCGGGCCGCAATCTGATTCACGAACATGGCGTCGAACCCCACATCCGGGCGACGCTCGGGGACGACGAGGAGCAGCGCCTCCTGCGCTCACGGCGGCGCGCGGAGAACACGGCGGCGAAACCGGAGTTGATGATCGACTCCCAGCTCCAGCGAGCCGTCGACGCACTGCAGGGAGCACTGGTTTACGCGAAATCCCAGCCCTCCACCGCACGATGAGTGCGGAGACGCGCCGTGTTTTTGCCATCGAGACCTCCTGCGACGAGACCGCCGCCGCGGTGCTGGAAGGCTTCGGGACCGTGATTGCCCACGAGGTGTTCACTCAGGCCGCCATGCACGCGCAGTTTGGCGGCGTCGTGCCCGAGGTCGCCTCCCGCAGTCATTTGGAATCCCTGCCCTGGGTGTGCGAGCGCGTTTTCGAAAAATGCCCGCCCTCGGCCATTGACGTCTTCGCGGGCACGACCGGCCCCGGCCTCGCTGCCGCCTTGCTCGTCGGCGCGTCCGCCGCGAAGGGCCTCGCCTTGGGCGCACGCAAGCCGTTCGTCGCGGTGAACCACATCGAAGGACACCTTCTTTCCCCGTTTTTCGGATGCGCCGGGATTCCGCCGCATGTGGGGCTCGTGGTCAGCGGCGGGCACACGCTTCTCTTCGATGTCGAGGCCCACGGCCGCTACCGGCTGCTCGGCCGCACCCGCGACGACGCGGCAGGCGAGGCCTTCGACAAGGTCGCCAAGTTGCTCGGCCTCGGATATCCGGGCGGCGTCGAGATCGACCGGCTCGCCGCGGCGGGGAATCCCGCCCGCTTCTCCTTCCCTCGCGGCATGATCGACTCGGGAGACTTCGCCTTCAGCTTCAGCGGGCTGAAGACGGCGGTGCGCACATTCCTCGAACGCGGTGCGTCCGCGGCCGACCTGCCCGATATCTGCGCCTCCTTTCAGCAAGCCGTCGTCGACGTGCTCGTGGCAAAACTTCTCGCCGCAGCCGAATCCTGCGGCCGCGGATGCATCGCGCTCAGCGGCGGTGTGAGCATGAACCGCGCCCTGCGCACCGCCGTGATGGCGAAAGCCTCCGGGCTCGACGTCCGCTTTGCGCCGGACGGTCTCCGCACCGACAATGCGCTCATGATCGCCTTCGCCGCCGCCCACCGATTCGCGTCCTCGGGAGCATCGCCGCTGGCGACTGATATCGCGCCGAACCTGAACCCGGCCGATCTTTGTGTTTGAATTCCCGCGGCGTCGGACGATGGTTCCCCCGATGAAACGTTTCCTCCTCCCCCTTGCAACTTCCCTCGTTCTTTCCGTTGCCACCGCCGTCGCAGGAGACGGATGGATGACCGACTACAAAGCCGCCCTCGAGAAGGCCTCGAAGGAAGACAAACTCGTCCTCCTCGACTTCACGGGATCCGACTGGTGCGGGTGGTGCATCAAACTCGACAAAGACACCTTCTCGAAGCCTGCCTTCCGCGAATTCGCCGACAAAAACCTCGTGCTCGTGGAGCTCGATTTCCCGAACAACAAACCGCAGTCCGACGAAATCAAGAAGCAGAATGCCGAACTGGAACAGAAGTTCGGCGTGCAAGGGTATCCGACGCTCGTCCTCCTCGACGCGAAGGGCAAAGAGATTGCGCGCAATGTCGGCTACCTCGCGGGCGGCCCCGACGCATTCAAGGCGTGGGTCGAGAAGGCGAAGAAATAACGAGCCTCAGGCCCCGTGGGTGCGGTGCCACTCGCGGTAGACAAAGGGCGAGATCTCGGAGGGCTTGATCTCGCTCCGCCCGCCCCAGAAGACATTCGTGTAGAGCACGGGAATGCCCGTCTCCGCAAGGTGCGCATCGATCGCCGCCTTGTGCGCCAGCACGCGGTCCTTGTCCGATCCGTGCGCCACCGCCATGATGTTCACGTTGTTGAACTCCGGCCCCGCCTCGCGCCAGTAACAGTGCGTCAGGATTTCGTGGCGGCCGACCTCGGACCCCGCCTCGACCTCGCGTCCCCCGGGCACCGCCCAGTGGAAAAGCGCGTTGAAGCGGGTGACCCGCACGCCGGCCTGCGAGGGCTTCACATGCTCGAGGAATGTCGAGAACCGCCCGAGCAGGCGCCGCGCTTGCAGGGACTCGGCCACCGCAAAAAACTCCTCCACGGTCACACCGGCCGCTGCTGCCCGCGCGTCCCACGCCGGCTCCCGGATTTCCTCCGGTTCGAACTCCCGCTTCAACGCCATGAGGACCTGCCACTCCGCATCCGTGAGGTGCACCGTGCCCACGGGCAACATGCGGGCCGGCCCCTCGCAGCGGTCGCCCGGCTCGATCGTCTTGCGGCGCACATGTCCGACACCGAGCGCGAAAATGCCCCGCGCAGGCATCAGGCGGTAGGCTTCCGCGCCCGTGAGTTTCATCAACAGCCGACAATGCTCATCCAGCGACTGCCCGGCCGGAACCTTCAATGTCGTCCACAACTTGAACGCCTCGCCCGGGATCTTGGCATCGGTCGAACGCACGACGACGTGGCCGGAAAACGGATCTTCGCGGAACATGAACTCGAACGCCGCATCGAGCTTCTCCGCGGGCACTTTCCACGCCACGAGCGCCCCCTCGGCAAGATTCGTCGCCAGCAACGTCTGCCGCACCCGCCGGATCGTGCCCGCCTCGACCATCGCACGGATGCGCTCCAGCACGGTCTCAAGCGGCAGGTCCGCCTTCGCGGCGATGTCGCGGAACGGCGAACGGGAAAATCCGGAAATCTGGTCCTCGGACACGGCAAGAATGCGGGCGTTGACGGGGTCGGTGTGCTCGGTCGGAATCATCGGCCCACCAAAATGCGGAAACCGCTGCGGCAAGTCCATCCCTTTGCACGGCGCGAGGCCGGGATTGACTCCCGCGGCGGTTTCGATGATGAGGAGGCGATGGAAGCCAATGCGGAGGATGTCCGCTTCATGCGCAGGGCGATCGAACTGGGGCGCCACGGGGCTTTTGTCGAAAAAGCCGGGGGCCCGTTCGGTGCGGTGGTTGTGAAGGACGGAAGCATCGTCGGGGAGGGATTCAACCGTGTCCTTCTCGGGAAAGACCCGACCCGCCACGGCGAGATGGAAGCCATCCGGGACGCCGCACAGAACCTCGGCACGCACGTGCTCGCCGGATGCACCCTCTACACCAGCGCCGAGTGCTGCCCGATGTGTGCCGCCGCCGCCTGGTGGGCACGGATCGACCGCATCGTTTATGCGGCGACCATTGCCGATGCCGAGGCCTTCGGAAGCTTCGACGATGTCGCCATCTACGAAGACCTCGCCAAACCCGTCACCGAACGCCGCATCCCGACCTGCAACGTCTGCCGTGAGGAGGCCCTTGTCGTCTGGCGCGAGTTCGAGGCCCGCCCCGACCGCGCCCACTATTGAATTTGGACAGGATTCACGGGATGACTTAAGCGGGAGCGTCGCGGTTTTGAGGAGGGGCCCGTTACGGCCGGAGTTCAGCGTCGCGCCGTTCCTGCCTCCACGGGCGTTCCCCAATCCTGAAAATCCTGGGAATCCTTTCTAAAAACTTCGCTGCTCAGAGATCCAGCGGCGAAAACAAGCGCGACAGCGCCTCTTTAACAGGAAACAAGCCCAACGGTTGGGAAAGGGCCACAGCCGAAGCGAAGCCCAGTGAACGCGAGGCGGTTCCGAGGCGGGGTTTCCAACCCTCCCCCCACATTCCCTCATTTAATGAGATTTGTTCTCATTTTTTCTTGCGCATGAGATTCAGTCTCATTTAAGGAAGGAGCGGCATGAGGAAATTGAACATCTTGATCTGCATCACGGTTGGTTTGTCCGCCGCAGCTGTTGAGGCGGCCCTGTTGCCGGTGGACCTGCCGGGAACAACCCGCACGGCGGGATGGGGGGACCTGACAGCCGTGAACTACCCTGGGTATCCGACCTTCATGACGAGTTCGGCTGCCTGGCCGGCACCGATCCCCCAGACGTCGGGCACCGGGAACATGACATTGAACAAGGTCGGCGGTCTGGGATTCCCGAGCAACGGCGGGGGAATCTACATCGGGACGATGACGACGGGCACGGGAACCTTCGTGCTGGGGACGCCGAGCGGCACGGCCCTGACAAGTCTTGAGACGATTGTCTTCCAAATGGATGTGGACGGCATCGGGGCGGACTGGAACAGCGTGATCAGCGCGGTGAATCTTGATTACAACGGCGGGAACCAATCGATCGCTCCCCTGCTCTCCCTGTTGCAGGGACAGCAATCCGCCGGGATGATCTTCGGGCAGCCGGCCAACCGGTTCCAGTTGCTCTTCCAATGGGATGTCACGGGGCTGGGCGTCACGGACTTCGGCGTCGGCTGGACGGCGGGAACGCACGCACTGGCCTACGAATACAAAATTGTCCAAGGAGACGAATTCGCGGCCGTTCCCGAACCGGCAGCTCTCCCGTTGTTGGCGGCGGCGTTCGGAGTGTGTTTCGGATGGCGTAAATGGCGCAGAATGGCATGAGGCAAACCGAAACGGGTTTTTCGCTCCTCGAACTGCTGGTCTGCCTTGGCATCGTCGCGGGACTGATGGCGCTGGTGATCCCCGTGGCCTCGCAGTGCATCACCAAGGCGGAACAGGCCCGCGAAATCGCGGGGGCGCGTCAGGCCATCACCGCGTGGCGGGCCTTCGCCGCCGAGAATGACGGCCTCATCCTGCCCGGCTACCAGGCGGCACCCGGCGTCGTCAACGCCAGCGGACAAACCCTCCGTTTTCCGGCCAACGCGCGCTACGTTTTCCGCCTAGCGCCCTACCTCGACTTTCGTCTCAAAGGGACGCTGCTCGTGAACAGGCAGGAAAAAATCCGGGACGACTACGAGATCAGCATGTCGCCCTCATTCGGGATCAACCTCACCTTCGTGGGGGGTGACTTCGGCGGAGGCTCCGACCTTGTGCCGTCCGAGGCGACTTTTGCGCGGCACGGACGCTTCGCGGTCACCCGCATGAGCGAGATTCACCAACCCTCGAAGCTCCTCGTATTCGCATCCGCACGCATCACCAGCGGCGATCGGACCATGCCGGGCTACAACGCCATCAAGTCCCCGCGACTGCACGCCGACCGCTGGGCGGCGACCTACACGGAGTCGGGTCCCTATTGGGATTTCGGGGCGGTGCATCCGCGTTTTGACGGACGTGCGGTCTGCGCAATGGCCGACGGCCATGTCGAGCTTCTCACCATCGACGACCTCCGCGACATGCGCCGGTGGTCGAACCAGGCCGCCCAGGCCGACGACCCGGACTGGACTCTCGAAACCCTCTAATCCCATGGAAACCACACTGCCACTCGCCGACCGTTGGTCGGAACTCCGAACCGCGAAACCCTCGCTCCGCATCCGCGACGCCGCAAAGGAACTCGGCGTGAGCGAACTCGAACTCCTCGTGCTCCGCCCGGCGACGGAAGTCGTCCGTCTCGAGGGTGATTGGACCCAGTTCCTCCGCGATCTCTCGATGCTCGGCCATGTGATGTGCCTCACGCGCAACGAGCACGCCGTGCACGAACGCCACGGCGAATTCCTCCAAGTCGATTTCTTCCATGGCATGGGCCAGGTCGTCGGCCCCGACATCGATCTCCGGCTTTTCATGAACCAGTGGCGGCATGGCTATGCCGTCACGGACCAAACGGCGGAGGGGGACCGCCAGAGTTTCCAGTTTTTCGACGCCACAGGCACCGCTGTGCACAAGATCTACCTCCAGCCGGATTCCAACTACGGCGCCTTCGGAGTCATCCTCAACAAGTTTCGCTCCGCAACTCCCCGTCCCGACCTGGCCATCGAGACGTCACCCGCGCCGCGCCCCGAGATTCCCGATGCCGAGATCGACGTGCCCGGGTTCCGCGAAAGCTGGCTCGCGATGAACGACACCCACGCCTTTTATCCGCTGATCCAGAAGTTCCGCGTGAGCCGCACGCAGGCCCTGCGCCTGGCGCCGGAGGGTTTTACACGACGCCTGGTCACCGAGGCCCCCAAACGCCTCCTCGAAGCGGCCTCGGCCGCCGCGCTTCCCATCATGGTCTTCATCGGCAATCGCGGCTGCCTGCAGATCCATACCGGCCCGGTCCAGAACATCCGGCCGTTCGGCAGCGAGTGGATCAACGTGCTCGACGAGAAGTTCAACATGCACCTCCGGGCGCCTGCAGTGGCGGAGGTGTGGGAGGTCCGCAAGCCCACCATCGACGGCATCGTGACCTCCGTCGAAATCTACGACGCTCTCGGCGACAACCTCGTGCTCTTTTTCGGTCGCCGGAAGCCCGGCGAGCCGGAGGATCCCGCATGGACCCGTCTTGTCGCGGAGCTGCCCGTGCCATGAAATCGATTGTCCTCTTTTTCGCCGCCTACCTTCTTGCCTCCGCCGCCCCGGCGGAGATGCCAGCGCGCATCGTCACCGTCGGCTCCGCGGTCACCGAAACCGTCTTCGCCCTGGGTGCGGGGGATCGCGTGGTCGCGGTGGATTCGAGCAGCACGTATCCGGAGGCGACCCGCGGACTGCCGGTTGTCGGCTACCAGCGCCAGTTGTCCCTCGAGGGCATCGCAGCCCTGAAGCCTGATCTCGTCCTGCTCTCCGCACAGGCGGGTCCGTCCGCAGTCGTGGAGGGTCTCGCGCAAACAGGCATCCGCACGGCGCGAGTCTCGGGGGGCCATTCTCTGGAGGGAGTGCTCTTGCGAACCGCCGAGGTGGCCGCCGTCCTGGGAAGATCCGCCGAAGGCGAAGCCCTGGCCGCACGGATCCGCAACGAAGCCCGGGCCATCCCCGTGCCAGCTGACGACGGGGTACGTGCCGTGTTCGTCATGGCTCTCGGCTCGGGAGCCCCCATGGTGGCCGGACGCGACACCGCCGCCGATGCCGCCCTCGCGGCTGCCGGAGCGCGGAACGTGGCGGAGTCCCTCACCGGATTTCAACCTGCGACACCGGAGGCACTCGCCGCACTCGGCCCCGAGGTGATTGTCACGACCTCGCGCACGGTCGCATTGAATGCCTCGAACCCCCAATTCCTGCAGAGGCTTGCCGGCCCGCGAGCCGTGCGCTGGATCGTGATGGACGACTCCTACCTTCTCGGCTTCGGCCCCCGGGCTGCGCGCGCGATCGGGGAGCTGGCGGACCAACTGCGCTCGCCCGCATCCGCCCGCTCGTCGCAGCCATGAGATGGAGCCGCGGGGCCGTCCTGGCCGCTGCGTCTGCCCTGTCGCTCCTCGCCATGGCCGCCAGCCTGCGCTCCGGGGCCTACCCCGTCGCCTGGGCGGATGTCTTCTCCTCCACGCCCGGGGGGGCGATCTTCTGGGACGTCCGGGTCCCGCGCGTTCTGTTCGGATTTCTCGCTGGCGGCATGCTGGGCATCGCCGGAGCGGCCATGCAGGGGCTTTTCCGGAACCCGCTTGCGGATCCTTCCCTGCTGGGCATCACCTCAGGGGCATCCCTTGGGGCGGCTTCCGCCATCGCCCTGCTGCCCGCATGGGCCATGGGCCTCTGGCTCTTGCCTGCCGCCGCGTTTGCCGGAGCCTGGGCGGCCACTTGGGCGGCCATGGCGCTAACCGGGTCCCGGGGCGACCGTCCCGCCTCCTCTTTGCTGCTCGCCGGAATTGCCGTCAACGCGCTCGCCGGCGCGGGAATCGGATGGATTGTTTTTGGCAGCACGGAAACGCAGTTGCGGGACTTCACGTTCTGGAGCCTCGGCAGCCTCTCCGGTGCGGGGTGGCCGCAGCTTCTAACGGGCACCGTGGCCGTGGCGATCGCGGGGGCCCTCTTGATTTCGCAGGCCCGGGGCCTCAATGCCCTGACGCTCGGCGAGTCCGATGCCGGTTATCTCGGAGTGGCGACCGAGCGCGTGCGCCGGAGGGTTGTCCTTGCAACGGCGCTTGGAGCGGGCTCGGTGACCGCATTCGCGGGTGTCATCGGATTTATCGGGCTGGTGGCCCCGCATGTGGTGAGGATGCTGGCGGGAGCGGACCATCGCCTGCTGCTTCCCGCCTCTTTCTGCGCAGGCGGGGTCCTAGTATGCCTCGCGGATTCTCTGGCGCGGACCGTGGCCGCCCCTGCGGAGATCCCGGTTGGCGTCGTCGCCGCGACGGCGGGCGCCCCGGTGTTCGTTTACCTGCTCCGCCTTCTCAACTCCCCATGAGCCTCATCGCCGACCAACTTCTCGTGGTCCGCGGTCGCCGGATCGTACTCGACGGCGTCTCGCTGAAGGCGGAGGCCGGGTCATTCCTTGCAATCGCCGGACCGAACGGGGCGGGGAAATCCACTCTCCTCCACACTCTCGGCGGCAGCCTGGTGCCCACCGCAGGCCGTGTTTGCCTGCGGGACATCGACGTCCACGCCGCCCCCCCTGCCCTTCTGGCGCGACACCGGTCATTCCTCTCCCAGCGTCCGCTATCCGATCCCTTTTTCACCGCTGCCGAAACGGTGCGCCTTGGTGCCGAGGCAGCCGGCCAACGCGACCTCAAGCGGGCGGTGGCTCGTGCGCTGGAAGAAAGCGGGGCCGCGCCACTCGCCCACCGCCGCATGGGCGAACTCTCCGGCGGCGAGGCCCAGCGCGTCCAGTGGGCACGCATCCTCGCCCAGATCGACGGTCGGCCCGAGGGCCATTGTGTCCTCGTTGACGAACCGGTGACGGGGATGGACCTCGCCCGCCAGCACGAACTCATGGAACGCGCTGCCGGTCTGGCCGCCCGCGGCGCATGCCTCGTCGCCGTGCTGCACGATCTCTCTCTCGTTCTGGAATACGCCAACCAATGCATTCTTCTCGCAAACGCCCGCATTGCAGCCGGCGGCACTCCGCGTCAGGTCCTCACTCCGGAGACCATCGCCTCCGTCTTCGGCCTCCGTTGCGGGATGTCGGAATGCGGCGGCCGCAGTCTTCTCTGGGTCGAGCGCCAAGTGCCCGCGAACAGGCGGCAACCAACACCTCTAGTCTCCGACCCTCTGGTATGAGAGCCAGAGGCGGCAAAGCCTCCAAAGGCCCCAAGCGAGGGCGAATCCGAACAGGACGACAGTCGAGGGCTCCGGGATCGCGCTGATGGTGAGCGAATACGAACCTCCCGGGCCCGTGCTGGTCTGCCATTCGACTCCGGGGCCGAGATTGTTGACGAGAACATTGCCGTTGTTGGCATTCGTGCTCCAGCTTCCACTGATGGTGTTGGTTCCCGTGGCTGCCGCGGCGATCAGTGCGAATGTGTCCCCGACACGCGGCGCGTAGGTGAGAGCAAAGTTGATGGTGATTTCGTCGCCGAAAACCGCATTGCCCGCGCCGCTGAAGAGCATTTGATCGTAGTTGTCCGCATCGATCACATCCAAGACGACGGTGCCGGTGGACATCTGGACATAGTGTCCGGTGAAGGTGGCAGAGGCTGCGACTGAGGAATCGGTGCCGATGAACAGTGAGCCGTGGTCCGTCATGTCTGCGTTGATGACGCCCTGGGCGAAAAGACTCGCGTCGACAAGGTTCGTGAACTGACCGCGGACACTGGAAGCATCCGAGAGCGAGATCGATCCGCTGACCGTGCCGTTGTTCGTGACGTTCAAGCGGTCGGCCCCCGTGTAGCGGATGGCCGCATTCGAGAGAGCGGAAATGGAGCCGCCAGAGTTCACCGTCAGCGTGTTGTTTCCTTGTCCTCCATCGACCCACACGCCGAAGCCGCCGGATCCGGAGCCCCCGCTCACAGTGGCATTGGTGGTGATGCCGATGCGACCCATACCGTAGGCACCCGCCGTGCGGTTTTGCGCAAAAATGCCGACCGCGCCGCTGCCTGCCGTCACGATGTTTCCGGAAGAAGTGATAAACACATTGCCGTTCGTGCCGGGGCTGGAGCTGTTGGTTCCGGAGGATTGGGTGCCACCTGTGGAGCCCGCGTAATTTCCGGCAAGTCCCCCGCCGCCGCCGATGCTTTGGGCGAGGAGCCCGAAGGCCCCGTTGCCGGATGTCCGGATGCTGGCGTTGTTTTGAACAACCACCGTCGAGCCGTAGCCATGCGTCTCGCGGGACGACTGCGCGGGCGCGGATGCAGTGAAGCCGTTCGTGGAATCCGCATTCGCAATTCCCCCGCCCCCGCCGATCGACTGTGCGATCACGGCGTGGGCTCCGCCGCCGGTTGTAGTGATGTTGCTTCCGGAGGCGAGCGTCAGGTCGACCTTTGCCCCACCGAAGTTGGCGAAGTCGACATTGCCCAGGTTGGCCCCGAGGGTCACAGGTGCCGTGGCCGATCCGGTCGTGGCGATGCCGCCACCGCCGCCGATGCTTTGGGCGACGACTGCGAAGGCCCGCTGGCCGGAGGTGGCAACATCCGAGCCGAGGGTGAGAGAGACGTTGCCGCCGAGATTGGTCTGGTTGCTGTTCGAGGCAGTGCGGGCACCGACGACGACGCTACCGCCGGACTGGTTCGGGCCGGGGTTCGTGATGGCGATGCCGCCGCCGCCACCGATGCTTTGGGCGACGAGTCCGTAGGCATCGGCCCCCTGTGTGGTGACGCTGCCGCCGGTCGACGTGTGGGAGACAATGCCACCGCTGCCGTCGGCGCGGTGTCCGCCGAGTTGGATGTTGTGCCCGGAGAGTGTGTTGTTGCCGGAGAATGCCAGACTGCTGCCCGAGCCGGCAACGCCACCGCCGCCGCCGAGGGATTGGAGGACGAGGCCGTGGGCACCTGTGCCCCGGGTCTGAATCGCGGCATCACCTTGGAAGGTGACAGCGCCGCCGTTGCCACCGGTGCTGTTCGACGCGCCTCCGAGGGTGAGGTTTCCGGTGGAAGCCGGGGAGTTGTCGCCTGCGAGGCCGCCCCCGCCCCCGATGCTTTGTGCCAACACGCCGTAGGCCGCAAAACCAGTTGTGGCACTGCCGGTCGCGAGCGATCCGCCGAGAATCAACGAGACGGCTGCGCCGTTGCCCTTGCCGTCGGTGCCACCGAGTTGGAATGTGAGATTTCCGACGGACGGAGTATCCGTGCCGACGATGGTGGCCGACTTCCCCCCTCCTCCCCCAAGGCTCAGAGCGACGACGCCGTGTGACCAATCCCCCTGCGTTGTCGTCGTGGCCGTCGCGCTGTGGCTGATCGTGACAGCCCCGCCGTTCACATCCTGCGTGTTGGTCGCATTGATGCCGAGGTTGGCACTCAAAACAATCGGCAAGAGTGTGGCGGTCCCGTTGTAGGTGAGGTGCGATTCGCTTCCGCTGTGGGCCAATCCCCCGCCGCCGCCGATGCTTTGTGCGAGCAGGCCCACGGCATCCGCACCGACCGTCGAGACAGTGCCGTTGTTCGTGACGTTGAGTGCGCCACCGCGTCCGGCATCCGCCGACTGGGCTGCCCGCGAGGCACCGATGCCGAGGCCGATGAGAGCATGGACATCGGACATTCCGCTGCCTCCGACTCCGCCGCCCCCGCTGAGAGATTGGGCAATGAGACCGTGCGCTCCGTAGCCGCTGGTCGCGACGAGAGCGGAGTTTGTCACCGTCACATTGCCCCCCGCATGGGAGGCTCCGCCACCACCGCCAACAGCAATACCGAGAATGAATTGCTGCGCGGTACCCAAGAAAGCCGAGTTTCCCGCCGTGGCGGCCGCTCCGCCCATTCCGCCCCCGTCGCTGATCGATTGCGCGACGATTCCATAGGCGAGGTCTCCCTGAGTGGTGATGTTGCCGGTGTTTTGGGCAAGGATCGGTCCGCCGGAGCCTCCCCCGCCGCCTCGGCCGCCGACGGCGATACTGGCAGTCATCCCCAGCGAGGGCCGGAACGGGGAGATGATCGATCCGAGCAGGGGCACGGCCGCCTTCGAGTCCGCGCTGCCACCTACCCCCCCGCCGCCGCCCACGGATTGGGCCGCCATTCCCACGGCGGAATTGGCCCGCGTGGAGATCGTCCCGGCATTTGTGAGAATCACAGAGTAGCCCGAAGTGGGATCCGCCTTGGCCGAACCGCCGCCGCCGCCTGTCCCACCGACGCTGATATCGGCCGTGAAGGAATTGTTGTCCCCTTGGGCTGCCCCCCCGGCGGCGAGTCCGCCTCCTTTGCCGATGGCTTGAGCGAGGACGCCGTAGGAGGTCGAACCGGTGGTGGAGATTGTGCCGCCGTTATAGACGGACACGAGGCTTGCATCGCCGCCATCACCCCCATTGCCGCCGACACCCACAGCGTAAGCATAACTCTTCGTGGACGATCCATTGCCACTGCTGCTGTTGCCACTACTGCTGTTGCCGAAGTTCGGGATGTAGGGGCCGCCGGCACGGGCATTGCCGACCGCAGCAACACCGCCACCGCCGCCGATGGATTGAGCGAGAATCCCGTGGGCGTCCTGGCCGAACGTGGAAATCGACGTCGCGGCCGTGTCGTCGCTCAGGATGGATACCTCACCGCCCGCGCCGCCGCTCCCGCCGGAGCCTCCCACCGAGACATCGACGTTCACTTGCGTGCTTTCGACCGAATACAGAGTGCCCGCAGCGGTCGAGTCTTTCGCGGTCCCACCACCGCCGCCGACACTCTGCCCGAAGATGCCGTAGGATGCATCTCCGTAGGTGGTGATGGATCCGGTGTTTTGGAGAGAGACGTTGCTCCCGGCGCCGCCGCTGCCTCCGCTGCCGCCGAGGGCGAAGCTCACATTGATGGCGACAGGCAAATCCACCAAGGCACCGCCGATCACGGCCGAGCGGGCGACCGCGCCGCCGCCATGTCCACCACCACCGCCGACGGACTGCCCGACCAGCCCCGAAGAATCTGCGCCGATAGGATTGGCGACACTGGTCGAGGCGTTTGCGGTGCTTTGGACGCCGGTTGTGAGAGAGCCTTTGTTGAGTCCGAACACATCCCCTCCATCGCCTCCGCCCCCGCCATTGCCCCCGACAGAGACGCTGATCCCGAGTACGGCCGAGCCCTGCCAGGAATACGAATGCCCGCCCGCTCCACCGCCGCCGCCGACAGATTGGAGATGGATACCCGCCGCGTTGTTGCCGATGGAGGAAATTGTGGACGTCGTTTCCGCTGTGACGGAGACGTTGCCACCGCGACCGCCTCCGCTGCTGCTGCCCCCGATCCCGGCATCCACAAACTCGCCGAGCGCGAAGGCGGATCCGCCGTGTCCCCCGCCGCCGCCCACACTCTGGGCCATGACGACGGTCGAGTGGTCGGCAACGGTCGTGACTTGGCCGCCGAGATCGGCGGTGACATTGCCTCCGTGGCCGCCCTTGCCGCCTTTGCCGCCCACGGCGACGAAGATGCCGGCCGCGTTTCCTCCGTTGCCCCCGCCCCCGCCCACACTTTGCGCGAGGATGCCCATGGCATTTGTGCCGTTCGTGGTGAGGGTCGAGGTCGCGCTGCTCGTGACACCCACGGCTCCGCCGTTCCCGCCGTTTCCTCCGCGGTCGCCGACCATGAAAGCCGCGTGTTGGCCACCGCCATTGCCCCCCGCTCCGCCGACGGACTGGGCGATGAGGCCGATCGACGTGGCACCGGTGGTGCCGATGCTGCCGTTGTTGGCAACCGTGATGCTGCCCGCATTGCTGCCGGGCCCGCTGCCGTTTGACGTTCCGTTTCCACCGATCGCAAGTCCGATCGGGCTTGTGGCATTGCCCCCGGCCGCAACGAAGTTGTTGATGAGCCCGCCTCCGCCGGAGCTGAGTGCGACGACGCCGTAGGCGCTGGTGCCAACGGTGGTGACGGCACCGTTGTTCGTCACGTTCACATCCGAACCCTGTGCGGTGGTATCGCCGGCATTGCCGAGATGGGAGGTCTGGTTGCCGAGATTCGAGGTGGCGATGGCGGCCCCGCCAAGGCTCATCGCAGCGATGCCGACGGAGAGAGTGCCGGCGGTTTGGATTGTGCCGTTGTTGCCCACGGTCACAACGCCCGCGTCGCCGGAGCCCGTGCCGTTGACAACATGCGAGCCGTAGGGACTGAGGTAGAGGTCCTGCCCCGCGCTGACGGCGAGGATGCCGATGGAAAAGGTCGAGTTGGCCGTGCCTGTGGTGAGAACAGAGTCCGCATCGAGACTCACATTCACCGCACCGGCCTCCACGGCGGGCGTCTTCTTTTTGTCGTCCAGCACATAGACCTCGCTCGCTGCGAAAATCCCCACGCCGGTGGTCCCGGTAAGTGCGATGGACGAGGCTCCCTGAAGGGAAACCGTGACATTGCCACCCAGGCCGCGGCTGGCCCCGCTGTCGGGAAACTGCGCCCCGGTGTTCGTGGCGATGATGCCCGCTGCCGCATCCGCAGGGTTCGTGACGGCAGCATCTGTGAGCTGCACTTGAACGGTCGGAGCCTGTCGCACGCTGTAGGTGCCATCCTTCGTGTCGTCCTCGGGTCCGTTGGCCGAGGAGGCGGAGATTCCGGCCGTGAGCACCTGCGGATTCGAGACGTTCGCCATCGCGATCGTCGCATTCCGGGAACTGACGGACACGTTGCCGCCGGAAAATGTCCGGGGCTGATTGTCATCCTGATCGCCGTAGGACACCGCAAGGATGCCGCTGAGTCCGGCGGTGCGGAACCCCGAGGGATTCAGGTTGAGCAGGTTCAGGGACGACTGGGTTGCGCCCGTGACGGTGATGTTGCCGGAGTTTGCCACGGTGACATCCGAGCCGAAGAGGTGCGCATTGGAGACGTTGGAGACCTTTCCCGGCTGGCCCATCGCTTGGATCGCCCCGGAGCCGGTGTTGCTGTTCTGGCTCACGGCGTATGTCCACGTGATCTCGGCAGCAGAGGTCACCGAGACGTCACCGCTTTCATTGCTGAAGTTGAAGAAGTAGTTCGTCGGATCGCCCAGCGTGTTGTTGAACGTGAACGCGTCCGGGCCAATCGTCACATTCAGGTCGTAAAGCGAACTTTGCCCGGAGTAGGTGCCCACCGTCACGAAGTAGGGGAAATTCAAGGCGGGCGAGAACGTGGCATTCACCGAGCTACCGGTGAAACTCGGGGTTGTCCCCAGCGAGGACGTCGCATCGGCGATCGTGGCTCCCCGGGCCGGAAGCATCAATGCAGCCACGAGCACCAGCCATGTCGGTGCACTGACCGCCACAGCACGTATCGTATGCCGGAGAATCCAGACCGCTTGACTCACGCGCGGAACCTAACGCCTCTCCCGACGCCCCGCCAACTGGGAATATCCGCCACTCCCTGTGGTAATCCTGAAAATCCTGGGAATCCTGTCCAAACAAACCGCCCCTCACGCATCCAGCGGCGAAGCAGCCACTAATCCGGGTCGTCCCATGACGTGCGTGTAAATCATCGTCGTGCTCACGTCCGAGTGCCCGAGCAACTCCTGCACCGTCCGAATGTCCGCCCCGGACTCCAGCAGATGCGTAGCAAACGAGTGCCGGAGCGTGTGCGGCGTCACTGGCTTCGTGAGCCCTGCGTTGAGCCCGGCGCGTTTCACGACTTGCTGCACCCCGTTCTCCGTCAGGTGGTGGCGCCGCATCACCCCTGCGCGGGGATCCTCCGACAGGCCATCCGCCGGAAACACCCAGAACCACACCCACTCGCGGTCGGCATTCGGGTATTTCGCAGCCAGTGCATCGGGAAGGAACACGCCCTCCAAGCCCATCGCCCGGTCCTTCTCCCACCGCTCGCGCGCCGTGGCGATCTGCGCCCTCAGAGAGGCCACACAGGCCTTGGGCAAGGGCACGCGGCGGTCTTTGTCCCCCTTCCCGCCACGCACCATGATGAGGCGGTTCGCAAAATCCACATCCTTGATTCGCAGGCGCGTGCACTCCATCACCCGCAACCCGGACCCATACATCAACTCCGCCATGAGACGATGCTTTCCCGGCAGCGCCTCCAAAAGGGCCGTGACCTCCTCCCTCGCCAGCACGGTCGGCAACCGCTGGGACCTCGGCGGCCGCTGCACGCTCCCCGTCCCGCCCGGCCGCTTCTTCAGCACCAGCGCAAACACACGCTGCAGCGCACTCAACGCCTGATTCAGAGTCGAGGCCGACACGCGGCGATTCAGCGTCAGATAAGCGAAATACTCCTCCGCCTGTGCCCACGTCATCTCCTCCCGCGACTCGGGTTCCGCAAAACACAGAAACCGCCGCACCCACTCCACATACGCCTTCTCTGTCCGATACGCATAACGCTCCACCCGAAGGGCTTCCACCACCTCGTCGATGAACCCTTCGTAACGCTCCGGCAACGGACCCCGATCCGACCGGCCTGCGAAACTTCGCGTCCGCACCCCCTTCGCCGGGGCCGGACCCACCTCCTGGGACGGTTCCTCCCGCAAGCCCTCCAGCAAATCCGGCGGCCACGCCGCCGCCCATCGCACAGGTTCAACGGATTCGTAGAAAACCCGCAACGCCTCTTCGGCCTGTCGCACCTGCCACAACTTCCGGCCCTGATTCGCCATTCCCTCGAGGAAATTCCTCACATCTGCCGCTTCGGCTTGCGGATGCCGCTTCGGTTTGATAAAACCCACAAAACTCAGAACCCATGCGCGGTAATAATCGACCACCCGCGGTTCGACTCCCCGCTGTGCCAAAGCGGCACGGAAACGCACCCACGTCTCCTCCCATCGTCGGACAGAAGCCGATGATTTTGTCTTTGGATTATGCAACATGACAGGCAACTTTTTATTATGACATCATATTTCTGACATAAATGCAACCTCATACTACATTACGTTAGGCAGAAGAAAACCAATTTATGCCGAAAGAACTAACTTGGCGCAAGGCCATCGAAAAGGTGCTTAGCGAGGCTCCGTCTGCGCTACATTATCGCGATATCACCGATGCTATTATCGAACAGTCGCTACGCAGTAGCCTCGGCGCGACGCCGGCAGCTACCGTAAGTGCCCATTTGACTACTGCGATCAAGAAAGAGGGTGGCGAATGCCCTTTTCAGAAGATTGGACGTGGGCTCTATATCTGGAAGGCGAAAGCGGGAATCACCGTTTCGCCACCTGCGAGCCAAGACGAGGAAGAGGATGATGCCGAAGATCAGTATGATGTGATCAGCTCATTCGGCATGTTCTGGAAGCGCGAGGGCGTGGAATGGAATTCGAACCCCAAAATTTTAGGAATGCAGCAGATCGGTGCCGAAGCTGTGGATTTCTCCAAGCAAATCGGGATTTATCTTCTTTATGATGGGAGAGAGGTTATTTATGTGGGAAGGTCTACGGATAGGCCACTTGGTCGTAGATTATATGAGCACACTGTAGATCGGTTGTCGTCCCGATGGGATCGATTCTCTTGGTTCGGCATTCTGCCTGTCAAAGACGATGGGACATTAGATGAGCAGCCCGACAGCTTCTCCGCGAACAAGCTTATTCCTGCGCTTGAGGCTATCTTGATTGAGGCACTTGAGCCTCGGCAGAATCGAAAGCGTGGCGATGACTTGTCAGCTGTAGAGTTTATTCAGCAGATTGACCCAGCCATAAGAAAGAAAATAATGAAGCAGGCGATGGAGGCCGCCTTAGATAAGCTATAAAATAAACTGAGCCTAACAAAGCGATGGAGCCAACTCCGGTAGATGTCACGGTTCCGGCTTGCGCCGGAACCGCGCCATCTACCTCCGCGGCTCATCTTTGACGTTGGGAGAATATAAACCACCCTTGAACACCTCGTATCTATCCACAATCAATGACAAAATCCACATGCGAAAAATATCTCGGTAAGCGGCTGCTATTTTATAAAAAGACCGAAGCTGGAGGGGTTCCCATAATTGGCGTGCTGCGAATATCCCCATGCGGAACCAAGGGAGACTATCAACTGTGCGTTTCATATCGTCTTGAAGCGCCCGGAGCGAATGGGTGGCCTTTTCGTAAGCTAACTGACGATCAGATTGCCCTGTTTCGCGAGCCATTAGATACAACTCAAGCTGAATTTGAGCTTCTAGAGCCAATCGAATAGCTTTGGATGCGTCTTTTATTTCGCCGTTTTCGATACAATAGCGCGTCATGTCGCGCCTGAGATAATGCCACTTGTAAGAAGAAATATCTCCCAACGGGCGCATGGACCTAACCCTCCACCCGTGGCACTTTTGATGCTGCGATTTATTTTGGTTCATAGATTTATTTTGCGTTGGCATCAGGCGTGCCACGGGTTCCGGGCAGGTCATGCGGGACGTTGGATCAGAAAATCAACATAGCCCGCGTGATTGCCAAGGTATTCATTGCATTATTCATTCTCGTAGTTGCTTTCGTTGTTTTGTTTTTCGTGCCATTTCCTCCTGAACGAGTTTCTCATGTCGAGAGTTCACCGGATGGCAGTTTGATTGCGACGTTTTCATGGAAGCCAGCCGGCCTTTTGGGAATAGTGTCAGATGACAATCCTTGGATATACCTTACCGTCAGAGATTCCAAGACAGGGAAGATTATCATGACAGAATCAAGTTGGGGGGATACCCCAGACGATGATAGGCTGTCAGCGTTTTTACCTTGGAAAACGAAATGAAATCCAACGGGTGCATCCACCTAATCCCTACCCGCCGTCACGCCGGATGCTGGCTCCGCTTCGCTGCGCTGGCATCCGTCGCGCCAGCGGTCCGGGATAGGTGATGCGGGACGTTAGACACTCTCTAGAAAATCAAGGGAAAAAGTGAAGGGAATGCTAAGAGGCTGTGTTCATAAATTTCTCGGGGTTGAAAGGGGTGTTGGACTTGAGCATGCCGTGGAGGGAGACGAGGAGTTTTCGCATGACGGCGGTGATGGCGATCATCTTCTTCTTTCCGCGTTTCTCAACGAGGAGGGAGTAGAAGGCCTTTGCGGCGGGTTCTTTCTGGATGGCAACCATGGCGGGCATGAAGAGGGCGGCGCGAATGTAGCGGTTTCCGGCCTTGGAGATGTAGCGATGGCCATCGAGGCTGGTGCCGGACTGGCGAACGCGGGGATCGAGACCCGCTTGAGCGACCCACTGGGGTGCCTTCATGTCCTTGGGCAGGAGGGCGAGTTCGCCCAAGAGCCGGATGGCACTGCGCTTGGCGATGCCTTTGACGGAGATCATCAGCTCGAAGCAGCGCAGGAGTTCGGCATCGGCGTGGATGAGTTCCATAGCGGCCATTTCCAGAGCAAGGATGCGGCGCTCGAAGCCCGCGATGCTGCGGCGGATGTCGGCCGTGAGGGCTTTGGCGGCGATGCCGGAGACCCCGAGGGCTTCCATGCGGTTCTCCTCGCGGGTCTTTTCGGCGTTGAGTTGGTAGATGCGCCGTGCGGTGGCCTGAAGCTGGAGATGGGAGGCTTTGGGAGGCGTCCAGGGGCGGAACTCCATGGTCTCCAGGAAGGCAAGGATGCCGAGGGCGTCGATGCGGTCGGTTTTGGCCCGGAGGCCGCGAGCGCGCGGGAAGCTCCTGATGGTGATGGGATTGGAGACCATGACCTCGCAGCCGGGGACGGCGGCAAGCAGGAGGGCGATCTCCAGGGAGTAAGCCCCGGTGGCTTCCAGACAGACGCGGACACTGTGTTCGGGATCCTTGGGAGAGCGCAGGCTCTCAAGGAGCTGACGGCGTCCGGGTGGGGTGTTGGGGAAGGTT
Organism: uncultured Chthoniobacterales bacterium; assembly: GCA_964552635.1. Classification (GTDB taxonomy): domain Bacteria; phylum Verrucomicrobiota; class Verrucomicrobiia; order Chthoniobacterales; family Terrimicrobiaceae; genus CAZKHB01. The sequence continues at coordinate 428 of CAZKHB010000011.1, read as the reverse complement.
TTGAGCAACGGGGAGGACCCGGAGCTGCGGCGAGCGGTGACCAGTTCCTTGCTGCCCACGTCGATGGCGAGGAGGGTTGTTTTCATGGATGGGATGTGATTATTTCGACCTCGGGTTCCCCGACCTTGATCCCTTGTCCACCATTCTTGTCATGCAGGCTCCCGGGCAGGCCCGGGGCCTCGGACACTCTTCGGTCTGTGACAAAGAAGGCGGGGAGCCTCTCTAACGTTCAAAGTCATCCCGTGGAACCGGGCCGCGCCTCCCCCCGGCGCACCCCGGTTCCACGAGAGCCTTCAGCAAAAGAAATCGGCCTCCCCAAAGTCTCGCCCCCAATCTGCGTCCACCGCTTCAATGGGGTCAATTTCTAGATACAAGCCAAAAATGAAATCTCTGATTTCGCTACTCTTTTTTGCAATGTCGGCTTCACT
>CAZKHB010000010.1:0-107881 GCA_964552635.1 uncultured Chthoniobacterales bacterium | reverse complement strand
CCTGGGCCGGCGAGCACCGGCACTCATGCCTCGGATCACCATGATATCCGCACGGGCACGGATTCATCGCTGCGACAAGCATGAAGGCCGATGGAAAAGTCATGGTCCCCGACGCTCTCGTGATCGTAACGCGGCCGTCTTCCAGAGGTTGGCGCATGACCTCGAGCGTCGAACGCCGAAACTCCGGGAGTTCGTCGAGAAAGAGAACACCATTGTGCGCGAGGCTCACCTCGCCGGGCGTCGGGTTTGTCGAGCCTCCGAGGAGTCCGATGTCGCTGATGGTGTGGTGCGGCGACCGGAATGGCCGCTGTCCGACAAATGCCTTCTTGGAGCCCAGCAGCCCACAGACGCTGTGTATTTTTGTGGATTCAATCGCCTCGTCGAGGCTGAGTGGTGGCATGATTGTCGGAATTCGCTTTGCAACCATGCTCTTTCCCGAGCCGGGTGGACCGATCAAAAGCAGATTGTGCGATCCTGCCACGGCCACCTCGATGGCGCGCTTGACGGCCTGCTGGCCCCGAACCTCGGAAAAATCCACATCCCTGTCCTCGCCCTCTTCGCAACCCGGCAGCCCGACGGCGGCAACGGGCTCAAGTTCCTTCTGCTTGGCAAGGAACTCATAGGCCTCCCGCAGGTTCGACACGGCATAGACCTTGATACCCGAAACAATCGCCCCCTCTGTGGCATTCGCTTCGGGCAGAACCACGGCGGCCATCCCCGCGGCTTTCGCGGCAAGGGTGATCGGAAGCGCACCCTTGATCGGGCGAACTTCTCCGGTGAGGGCAAGCTCTCCCGCGACGACACAGCGCTCAAATCGCGGTAGAGCCGTTCCCTGCGCCGCGGCGATCATCCCCAAGGCGATGGGAAGATCGAAGCTCGGGCCTTCTTTCCGGATGTCCGCCGGTGCCAGGTTGATTGTGGTGCGTTCCCTCGGCCAGCGGAAGGCGCTGTTGGCGATCGCCGTGGTGACGCGATCCTTGCTCTCCTTCACTGCCGTGTCCGGCAAACCGACAACAATGATCTTCGGCTCGCCAGCACCTGTATTCACCTCGATCTCGACGAGAACGGCATCGACACCCTGTGTGGCAGCGGAGAAAACGCGCGTCAGCATGCCGGAGTCTCCCTTCGCCCTGCTTCTTCCTGACTCAGGCCGCCCCGCCGGCCAGACGGCGTTGGACTTCCTCCGGTGTGACGATTTCGGTCTGTGTGCAAATCGCCCACCGGTAACCGAAGGGGTCGCGAACCATTGCACTGCGTTCGCCCCAGGGATACGAAGTGGGCGGTCTTAAAATCGTCGCTCCTGCAGCCTCGGCGCGCCGCGTGACTTCGTCACAGTCGGGGAAATACAAATTCAAACTCAGCGGACAGCCACCAACCGTCTCGGGGGAAAGAGCCTCCCAATCGGGCGCTTCATCGCAAAACATAATGACCGAATCACCGATCTGCATCTCCCCGTGAAGGATGGAATTTCCAGGACCGGGCATCGTGTAGCGCACACTGGCCCCGAATGCCGCCTTGTAAAAATCAAGCGCTCGGGCTGCTCCGCGGAGGTTCAAGGAGGGTGTCAACGTGTGAAGCCCCTCCGGCAGGTAAGGCACGGTGTCCATGCAGGCAAGCGTTTCGTTTTCCCGTTCGCAGGTCAAGTCCACGAGGGGCAGCCCGAAATCCGGCTTTTCTCCAGCCGTTTCGCCGTGTTGAGTGATGACGCATGCTGGCCATCGACGACGTCATCCAAGAGACCCTCGGGAGGTTCCCGGAGTTCGATTCGGCGGAGTGCCATGTGACGCCGGTCGAGAAGGGGGGCTCCGACCGCAGGTTCTACCGGGTGGCATGCGGCGGGCACACGATGATCCTCGTGAAATACTCGGCGGAGAAAGAGGAAAACCGCCACTATGCCGGGATTGCCGGGTTTCTCGAATCCTGCGGGGTGCGTGTCCCGCGAATCTACCACCACGATGCGGGCGAGGGACTTCTTTGGATGCAGGATCTCGGCGAGCGTGACCTTTGGGCGTTCCGCAACTCCTCCTGGGCCGAGCGGGAACCGCTTTACCGGGCAGCGCTGGGTGAGGCGTTCCGCCTCCACACCGTGGCGACAGCCCGGGTCGGGGCGGCCGGCCTAACCCTGCAGCACCCTTTCGATGCCGAGCTCTACTTGTGGGAGCAGCAGTATTTCTTTGAGCACTGCCTCGCGGGATTCTTCCGGGTTCCGCAGGTCGAGGTGGGTCGCTTGGCGGAGTTGTCTCCGCTCCGGGAGGCCGCCGCGCGGCTTGCAGCGCGGCCGCGCGTATTGGTCCACCGCGATTTCCAGAGCCAGAACCTTATCGTGCGCGACCAATCGGTTTGGCTCATCGATTTTCAGGGAATGCGTCACGGGCTTGCGGAGTATGACCTCGCCTCCCTTCTCTACGACCCTTACGTAGCTCTCCCGGATTCTGCGCGGCGGGACCTGCTCGAGTTCTATGTCGGTCTCGTGCAGGACGCCGGCGGTCGCGTCGAAGGAGATTTCCACGAGACTTTTCTTTGGTGCTCACTCCAGCGGCTCATGCAAGCCCTGGGAGCCTACGGGTTCCTCGGCCTTCGCAAGAGCCGGAAAGATTTTCTCGCGCACATTCCTGCCGCCCGGGCGTCGCTGCGTTCCGTGGCTGCGCAACTCGATGGTCTTGCCCCTCTCGTGAACAAGCTCGACTCCCTGCCATGACAAAGAACCCCGAGACTGCCATCATCCGCCGCGTCACGCCTGAGCTGGACGGCGGTCGCTACTCTGTCAAGCGGGCGCCAGGCGAGGAGATCCGGGTCGAGGCCGACATTTTCAAGGAAGGGCATGACGAAATCACGGCCTTGCTGAAATGGCGCAGATCCGGCGACGCCGCGTGGCGCGAGACCGCGATGGCACCCATTGGGAACGACCGTTGGGCGGCCACGCTCTGCGTCACCGCCCCCGGGGCATGGGAGTTCACCATCGAGGCATGGGGGGATGTCTTTTTTTCATGGCAGCACGAGTTGGAGAAAAAATTCGGCGCCGGCCTCCGGGATCTCCAGAGCGAGATCCTTGAGGGAGCCGGATTCGTCGAGGCTGCGGCAGCGCACGCACCGGCAAAGTCCCCGGACGCCGCGGCGCTGCGCGGCTTCGCTGCCCGGCTCCGCTCCGCCGATGCCGGGGACGCCCATGACCTTGCCCACGATCCCGTCCTCTGTGCGCTCATGACGGTGCATGCCGACCGCTCGCTTGCCACCGTGCACGAGCCCGCCCAACCCGTATGGGTTGAGCGGGCCGACGCTGCCTTCGCGGCGTGGTACGAGTTTTTTCCCCGCTCCGCCGAGGGGCGGCCCGATGCCGGCTCGACTTTTCGCGACTGCATCGGACGCATCCAGGATGCCAAGGCCATGGGGTTTGATGTGATTTACTTCCCGCCCATCCACCCCATCGGAGCGACGAACCGCAAGGGGCGGAACAATTCCCTGCGCTGCGAGCCCGGTGAACCCGGTGTGCCTTATGCCATCGGGAACTTTCGCCAAGGAGTCAACGGGGGCGGGCACAAGGATGTGGCTCCCGAGTTGGGGACGCTTGAAGATTTCGACTGGCTTGTGGCCGAGGTTCGCAAGCGCGGCATGGAGATCGCGCTCGATTTTGCAATCAACTGTTCGCCCGATCACCCTTACGTGACCGAGCACCCCGAGTGGTTCTTCAGGCGTCCGGATGGTTCCATCAAATACGCGGAGAATCCCCCGAAGAAATACGAGGACGTTTATCCGCTCAATTTCCACAATCCGAACTGGCGGGAACTATGGAACGAGCTTCGCGATGTCGTCCTGTTCTGGTGCCGACATGGAGTGCGGACCTTCCGCGTGGACAATCCCCACACAAAACCCGTCTCGTTCTGGGAGTGGATGATCGCCGCGGTGCGGGAGGAGTTTCCGGACGCCGTGTTCCTGAGCGAAGCCTTTACCAAGCCCAAGATGATGCAGGAACTCGCCAAGGCGGGGTTCAACCAAAGCTACACCTACTTCACTTGGCGCAACTCCAAGACCGAACTCGCCGACTATTTTGCCGAACTGACGCAGGGCGAGATGAAGGATTACTTCCGCGCGAATTTCTTCACAAACACCCCGGATATCCTTCCCGAGTTCCTCCAGCGCGGCGGGCGCCCTGCGTTTCTCATCCGGGCTGTGCTCGCCGCACTCTCGTGTCCCGTTTACGGCATCTACAGCGGCTTCGAGCTCTGTGAGAACATTCCCGTTCCAGGCAAAGAGGAGTATCTCGATTCGGAGAAGTACCAGTTCAAGGGTCGCGACTGGAATGCTCCGGGAAACATCAAGGAGTTCCTCGCCCGGATCAACCTCATCCGCCGCCAAAACCGGGCCTTCCGGGAGTATGCCAACCTGCGCATTCACCCGACGGAGAGCGAGGCGATCCTTTGTTTCTCCAAAAGCACCGCAGCCCTCGACAACATTGTCGTCGTTGCCGTGACGGTGGATCCTTTCCAGCCCCAGACAACGTTTGTCCATTTGCCCCTCGCGGACTTCGGCATTGGAGAATCGGATCCGTTCATCGTCGAGGATTTGCTCACGGGCGAGCAGTTCCAGTGGCGGGGGGCGAGGAACTTCATCTCGCTCAATCCGCACACACGCCCTGCACACGTGCTGCGGATCCGGCGATTCCGCGATCGGGAAAACGGACGCGACGTTTTCGCCTGACCGATCAGATCGTCTGCGAGAGAAACCCCCCATCGACACGAAGGTCGATGCCGGTGACGAAGGAACTCGCTGTCCGCGAGGCAAGAAACACGGCCGCCCCCCCGAGTTCGGAGGCTTCACCAAAACGTTTCATCGGGGTATGTCCGAGAATCGAAGCTGCCCTCGCGGTGGGCGAGCCGTCCTCATTGAAGAGAAGGCGGCGATTTTGTTCGGCAGGGAAGAATCCCGGCGTGATCGAATTGACGCGGACCTGAGCGGGCGCCCACTCGCGGGCAAGGAAGCACGTCAGGTTCAGCACAGCGGCCTTCGCCGCGGAGTAGGCCACAACGCGGGAGAGCGGGAGGTGGGCGCTGACGCTGGCGATGTTGATGATGCTTCCACCGCCGTGGCGGGCCATCGCGGGCCCGAAGACCTGACAGGGCAAAAGAACGGCTCCGACAAGGTTGAGGTCGAAGTTGGCCGTCCAATCCTCTTGGGAGATGGCCTCGAAAGGATTTGTTTCGGTGACGGTGACCTTCGGATCGTTTCCGCCGGATGCGTTGACCAGGACAGTTGGGTGGCCGAAATGCGAGGAGGCCTCCGCGAGAAGAGCCTCGAGACTCGCTTTTGAGGAGGCATCTGCCTCGAGGAAGGCCGCGCGGCCCCCGGCTTCCGTAATGGCAGCAACCCGCTCTGAGCCGCGGGCGCGGTTCCGGCCCGCGACGATCACGGCAGCACCGGCGGCTCCGAGGGCAGAGGCGATTGCTCCGCCGAGTGCGCCTGTGGCGCCGATGACCACGGCGGATTCCTGGGAGAGATCGAAAAGGGCTTTCATTGGGAGCTTTCTGTCTGTTGTGCCGCGAGAACGCGGCTGATGGTGTTTGTTGTAGATCGGCCCTCGACCATCTCGGCGAGGACGACGTGGCCGCCATTCGCCTCGACGATGTCGCGTCCGCTGACGTAATGCGCCCAATCTTTGCCTTTCACAAGCACATGCGGGAGCACCTTCGCAATGAGGTTGCGAGGCTCATCCTCGTCGAAGATCACGACGAAATCGACCGATTTCAGGGAACCGACGACCCAAGCGCGGTCCTCCTGTCCATTGACCGGACGAGCTGGTCCCTTGGCACGACGCACCGAGGTATCCGAATTCAATCCCAAGCAGAGGGCATCTCCCTGGCTGCGGGCGAAGTCCAGATAGGTGACGTGTCCGCGATGAAGGATGTCGAAACAGCCGTTGGTGAAAACCAGTTTCCGGCCCTCGCGATCGATTCGGTCGCGTTCGGCACGTGCTTCGTCCGGGGAAAGGATGCGAGGTGTCATTGGGGATTCTGGAGTTTGGCGTAGTTCTCCTTCACCCCGTTGAGCTCCGGGTCGTCCGGGTGGTGCGTGACGGCGTAGGTCTGGAGCGCCGCCTTGTAATAGGCCTCGGCTTTCGTCAGATCTCCGGCGCAGTGGTACACGACCGCGAGGTTGCCAAGGGACTGAGCAACGTCGGGGTGCATCGCTCCAAAGGCTTTCTCCCGGATGCCGAGTGCACGCAGATGGACGTTCTCCGCCCGGATGTAGTCGCCCGCGTCAGTGAGTGCGACGCCGAGATTATTGCAGGCGAGAGCGACTTCGGGATGCACCTCGCCGAACATCCGAGCCGCACGGTCGAGGGCCTGATCGTAGTTCTCGACGGCATCGTCGATGAAGCCGGAGCGCCGCTCGAGGCTCGCGAGATTGCTCAGGAGCATGCAGTCGTGCGAGTGGTCATGTGCAAGGTCGAAGTGCTGCAGGGCCTGCTTGTACAGTTGCCGGGCGCGATCTGTATCGCCCACGCTGTCGCGCAGGATCGCCAGCTTTGTGGCGACCCGACCGGCGGCGGCATCTTGCCGCAGGGCGACATTCCTCCGCAAAGCCTCGTCCAAGTGCAGCGTCGCCTCATCGGGGAACCCCGCACTCTGGCAAACATCGCCAGCGATCTCGACGGCATCGCACATGCGCGGGCTTTTCGGGCGCAGGATGCGTTCGGCGGCCTCACGGAACTGGCGCGCGATTTCGGGAACCTCGTGAGGCGCGACACGTGCCCGCTTCGCGTTGAGGTCGCGACAGAGAACCTCCCAAAGGTTGGCAGTCGTGCGCATCGCCAAAATCCTACGCGATTCGGTCGGGACGACGAGCGGAAAATCCTAATCGCGAAGGAGATTCCACGCGACCGGGCGCGAGGCAGGGATGCGGTGGCAGTAGGATTCGAGGGCCGCAACGGCAGTGCCTTGGCCCCCGTGGATGCCAATGGCGCGGCAGAGCTCGGTTTCGAAATGCTTCAGCGCCCTCCGGTCGGCTGGTTGCCTGCCGAGATAACCGAATGCCCGCAAAAGAAGATCAAACACCTCCGGGACGGGAACACCGGGCTCCGTGCATTGGTCGACGAGTTCGGCAAAGTAGCCCCCGAGAAAGAGATTCCCCACCGGCACATTCGAGGCATCGAACGGCGTGCGAAGCGTCACATCCGCCAGGCCGGCGAGACCGTCTGCCGCCCGCGGTGTCGAATATGTGATATCCGCATGGTGGAAGAGGTCGATCTTGCCCGCAAGGCGGCTCTTCGGCCGGTTTGCTCCTCGGGCCACCGCGCGAATCTTCCCGTGGTCCAACGTAATCCATGTCGTGATCCAACTCGTGTCCCCCCAGCGGATGCGCCGGATGAGGATGCCGGTAGTCGTTTCCATACCGCTTCAGAAAAGAAACCGGATGAACCACTCTTGAAGCATTCCGTAGAAATGGATCTGGAAAAGTGCGCGGTCCCTCTGTTCTTCGATGCTCTCCGGGATGTCGTCGGCAAGTTCCTTTTCACCGAATCCGTATTGCGCCGCGAGGGCCAGTCGGGCCTGATTCAATGCATTCAACCAAGACTCCGTGTGCCCCAGCGGCACGGTGAGGGAAAAATGGCCGCCTTCTGCCCGGAGTGTTCGGAGATCGGACTCCACGAGGTTCCTCGCGTCCGCAAAGGTCTCTCGAAGACCGGGAACCACATAGGAACGCCAATCCTCGCGGATGCCAGGCTCTTCTTCGCCGGCTGCGTCCGGATAAAGTCTGGCATCGCTTTTTGGGTCTTCGGAGGCAGATGCCTCGGGGATCTCCCGGAAAAACTCGGCAATCACGGGAGGGATTCGGCGGATGCGGATCGCATCCTGCGCCACGTCGATCTGCATGCGTCGGGTGGCTTAACCCGGCGGCCATGCCATCGGGCGGCCGCCGAGCAGATGCACGTGAAGGTGGGGGACGCTCTCGCCGGCGTCGCGTCCGTTATTGATGGTGATGCGGAATCCGGTGCCGTCGATGCCCTCTTTGCGCGCAATGTCGGCGGCGGTCAGCAGCAGGTGTCCGAGAAGGGAGGCATCCTCCCCCGACGCTGCGGCGAGGCGGGGCAGTGGTTTCTTCGGGACGACCAAGATGTGCACCGGAGCACCGGGAGCGATGTCGCGGAACGCGCAGCACTTCTCATCCTCATGCACAATGTCGGCGGGAATCTCGCGCTGGATGATTTTTTCGAAGAGCGTCATAGGAGCTGGAGTTGGATGTCGTCGCAACGACCGGAAGTCCCCAACTCTTCACGGGCAAATGAAACGATCTCGCCCATGAGTCCGGAGCAGTCGCGCCGCCAGTGTTTCGCGGAACGGAGCATTTTCACGCACCGCTGCAACTCGCACAGTTCGATCTGGCGAGTTTGAGACGTCATTGCGCCTCGGAGTTTCTCCCGCAAGATGCCGAAGAAGAGCAACTCGTAGCCGTGTCCGGCCTCACGCGCAACCTCCGCAAGCGAGATTCGGACCGGAGGCGGCATCGTGCGGAAATGATCTGCCACATCGGAGTAACCGATGACCTGGAGGACGGACTGCACGGCTTTCTCCAGGCGGCAAATGGTAACGACATTCTCGTCGAAATCCTGTTGGAGATAGGTCGCAACGCTTTCAACCACATGGTCCGCGAGCCACCATTTTTTGTAGCCGGCTGTCTCGGCGGCTCTCACGAGTGCGGTCGAGAGCCATCTCCGCTCGAAGTGCATCACCGTGCCATCGGAAAATCGCACCAACGGAAGGTCGTCGGGAAGCGCGATCATGCCTTGAAGAGCTCGGTTTGCGCCGTGTTGCGTATGGACCGTTTGCCGAGGGACTGGATCTCCTCGATGAAATCACCGACCTCTTGGAACTCACGGTAGACCGAGGCGTAGCGGACGTAGGCGACTTGGTCGATTTCGTGAAGGCGCTCCATCACTTTCGCCCCGATCAGTCGTGTGGGAATCTCGCGTTCCGGGTGGGATTCCAACTCGGAGAGAATCGATTCCGCCGCACGTTCCATCTGCTCAAGCGTAATCGGGCGTTTTTCACAGGCCTTCGTGATGCTCGCCAGGAGCTTGGCCCGGTCGAAGGGCTCAGAGCGGCCGTCCCGTTTCACGGCCCGCAACTCGACGCGCTCGATCTGTTCATAGGTCGTGAACCGGCTCGAACAGGCGAGGCATTCCCTCCGTCGCCGGATGCTCAGCCCGTCTTTTGTCTCGCGGGAATCGATGACCTTGTCGTCAAGGGAGGCGCACTTGGGGCAGCGCATATAGTATGGAAAGAGCCTCGCGGGGCAGCAGTCAATACAATATATGGGCATCCCCGTTCCGGCGAACCTCGGCAACAGGCCTGCGTCCGGGTTTGACGCTCGCCCGCGGCCGACCTAGGCTCCCGGTCCTTCTCCGTCGCATGGCCCATCTCACGCAACTCACCACCCTTCGCAATGGCCTTCGTATCGCCACGTGCGAGATGCCCCAAGCCGAGACGGCCTCGATGGGAATCTGGGCCTCCGTCGGCGGCCGGCACGAGCCTGCGGCCTTGAATGGCATTTCGCACTTCATCGAGCACATGCTCTTTAAAGGTACCGCGCGGCGATCGGCACGCCGGATCATGCAGGAGATCGAGGGGGTGGGAGGAGACATGAACGCGTACACCGCCGAGGAGCGAACCTGCTACTACGCCACAGCGGCGGCGGAGTTTTTCCCCCGGGTCTGCGATGTGCTCTGCGACATCTACAGCCATCCCCGATTTTCGCCGGTCGACATTGAACGCGAGAGGGGAGTCATCGGTGAGGAAATCCTGATGTATCGCGATGAGCCCTCCTCCCATGTGCAGGAGATTCTGAATGCCGCATGGTGGCCTGCGCACCCGCTGGGCCGGCCTTTGACGGGAACGCTTGAGTCGATCGAACGTATGGGGCGGGAGGATTTTCTGGCTTACCGCGCCTCGCATTACGGCGCCTGCAATACCGTTGTCTCTGTTGCCGGACGCGTAACCCACGAGGACGTTGTTCAGCGCGTGGAGAGAGGTCTCGCCGATTTGCCCAAGGGAAGCCGCCGTGCGGTGAAGCCGGCTCCCGCGGCTCCTGTGAAGCCCCGCCTTCATGTCGAGGCCCGGGAAATCCAGCAAACCCAGATCGCGATGGCGCTCCCGGGACCGAGCCTGCGTGACGAGAGTCGCTTCGCGCTGCACCTCCTGCACATCGTGCTGGGCGGAAACGCGAGTTCCCGACTCTTCCAGGAATTGAGGGAGAAACGCGGCATCTGCTACTCCGTGAGCACGCATCCGCTTTTGCTCGCCGACTGCGGTGTGCTGAACATTTCTGTCGGCCTGGACCGCAAGAATCTCGGACGCACTCTGGCGTTGATCTTCACCCAGCTGGAACGCCTCAAGGAAAAATCCGTGCCTCCTGCCGAACTCAAGCGGGCCAAAGAATACGCGGTCGGCTCAAGCAGGATGTCGCTCGAACGCGCCTCCACACAAAGCGCCCGCATCGGCGGTTCCCTTCTGGCTTACGGGAAAATCGTGCGTCCGGAGGAAGCGCACGAACGCCTCCGCGCGGTCACGGCCGAGGAGGTTCGCGATGTGGCGCGGAGCGTGCTCGACACGCGTCGGCTTGCATTGGCCCTTGTGGGTCCTTCCCCTGACGAAGCCTTGCTCGGGAAGGTGATCGGACTATGAACGCCGTGATTTTCGATTGGGACGGAGTCGTCATCGACTCGTCGGCGCAGCATGAACGCTCGTGGGAGTTGCTTGCGAACGAGCTCGGAAAACCGCTCCCCGAGGGGCATTTCAAAGCAGGCTTCGGCAAGAAAAACCAAATCATCATTCCCGATCTCCTCGGCTGGTCGCACGATCCGGTCGAGATTGAACGCCTCGGTGCCCGGAAAGAGCAACTCTATCGCGATCTTGTCCGCGACGAGGGGCTTGTCGTTCTGCCCGGTGCCCGGGAGCTTCTTGAAGCCCTGCGGCAGGGCGGATTCCGGGTCGCCCTCGGTTCTTCGACTCCGCGGTCGAACCTTGATGCACTCTTCGCCGTGAGCGGTCTCGGCGAGTTGTTCCACCAAGTCGTGTGCGGGGACGATGTGAACCACGGCAAACCTGCACCGGATGTTTTCCTGCTAGCGGCTTCCCGGCTTGAGGTGGAGCCTTCCCGGGCTTTGGTGATCGAAGATGCCCACGTTGGCATCGCTGCGGCCCATGCCGCCGGGATGCGCGTTCTTGCGGTGGCCACGACCCATCCCATTGAGGAACTCTCGGACGCCGATGCGGCCGTTCCCTCCCTCGCAGGAGTGACGCCGGACGATCTCCGGCGGGTTTGGGCGGCTCGGTAAGAGTTTGATTTGCGGTGGCCGCTCGGGTTTCATCCCGCCACACCATGCGTTGGATTCTTCGAGTCATTGTTCTTCTGCTGATCGCAGCCTTGCTCGGCATCGGAGGTTGGCTGGCTTGGTTTCAGAGCGAGCGCAACGACAAACTTGCCGAACTGGCCTCCGCCTCTCAACTTGCGGCGAATGGCATGGAGTACACCGTTGTCGGGGATGGCCCCTCCGTGCTCGTTTTCCACGGCGCACCCGGTGGATACGACCAAGGTCTCGTGCTTGCCAGTTCGCTGCTGGATGAAGGCTTTCAAGTTATCGCCGTTTCGCGGCCGGGCTATCTGCGCACGTCCCTGCGCGTGGGGTTGACCCCGGAGGAACAGGCGGATGCGGCAGCAAAGGTGTTGGAGGAGTTGCGCATCGAGAGCGTCGCTGTGTTGGGCTGCTCCCTCGGTGCCCCGGTGGCGCTGGAGTTTGCGCGTCGTCACCCGCAGCACGTGTGGGCCCTTGTGGTCGCCGGGGGCATCACGCAGGCCACGAATCCCCCGCTGGATAAACCGCCATTTCCCGAGCGCTTGAATGAACGGCTGACCGGTGACATCGGGTCCTGGCTGGCCGCAAAAGCCTCTGTGGACGATCCCGTAGGCCCTCTACGCTGGCTGCATGGCGCGACATTCGCCGGTGGGGATGCCGCGGCATGGGCGGAGGCAGTGGCGGGTGACCCCGCACAGAGGGAGCGTTTTGCCGCTCTCGGAGCGACGCTTTTTCCCATGGGCCCCCGTGAGGATGGGCTCCGGAATGACCTTCTCCAAATGCGCGCCCTGGCGGCTGTCCCGTTTGATGCGCTCACCATGCCGGCTCTTTTCGTCCATGGCACGCTCGATGCATTCGCCCCCGTTGCCGAGGTGCGGGGCAATGAGGCAAAAGTCCCCGCGGGCGAACTCATGGAAGTGACCGATGCCGGACACCTCGTCGAGTTCGGGCCCTCCGCCGCCACTGTGAGGGAAGCTGTCACGGCATTTCTCCGTCGCTTCAGCGGCGGCCACGGAGCTCCGTAGAGTTCCTACGCGAGAGCGGCAGCGAGCGCCTCGGCAGCGACTTGCGCCGTGGTCTCGATGTCTTTGGACGTGTGGGCGAGGCTGAGAAAACCGGCTTCAAACTGGGACGGCGCGAAGTAGACACCCCGTTCAAGGCAACCGTGGAAGAACCGTGCGAACCGTGCGCGGTCGGAGTGCATGGCCTCGGCAAGATTGCGCACCGGACCCTCACGGAAATAGAGACAGAACATCGAGCCGATGCGGTGAAACGTGAGTGGCTTTCGGGCGATCATTTGCCTGACAGCCGCCTCGAAGGCCGCCCCGGTTTCCTCCAGTCGTTCCCACCCCCCGCGAGCCTCCAGAGTCCGCAACTGGGCAAGCCCTGCGGAAAGGGCGAGGGGATTTCCCGAAAGGGTTCCCGCCTGATAGACCGGGCCATCGGGTGAGAGGCAGTCCATGATCTCCGCCCGCCCGCCAAAGGCTCCGACGGGAAGTCCGCCTCCGATCACTTTACCCATCGCGGTGAGGTCGGGGCGTATGCCATAGATCTCCTGTGCTCCGCCCGGGGCAAGGCGGAAGCCGGTCATGACTTCGTCGAAGATGAGCACGGTGCCCTCCGCGCCGCAGAGTTCTCGCAGGAGTTCCAGAAATCCCGGTTCAGGAAGGTAGAGCCCGGCGTTTGCGGGGACGGGCTCGAGAATCACGGCGGCCAACTCGCCACGGTTCGCAGCAAACGCGGCCCGCACGGCGTCGGAATCGTTGAACGGCACAGTGATCGTCAGGCGCGCAAACTCTTCGGGAACTCCTGCGCTGTCGGGATGCCCGTTCGTCAGGGCACCGCTCCCCGCTTTCACGAGCAGGGAGTCAACATGGCCATGGTAGCAGCCTTCGAATTTCAGAATCTTGCTCCGTCCGGTGAAGCCCCGAGCAAGGCGAATGCAGCTCATGGTGGCCTCCGTTCCGCTGTTGACCATGCGCACTTTTTCCACCGAGGGAACAAGCCGGCAGATGGTTTCCGCCATCTCGACTTCGAGTGGATTCGGCGTCCCGAAGCTCAGCCCCCGCGCGGCGGCGGATTGGACCGCTCCGACAACCTCCGCCGGGGCATGGCCGAGAATGGCCGGCCCCCATGTACCCACATAGTCAATGAGTTCCCGTCCGTCCACCGTTTGCAATCGGCAACCGGCAGCGGATGAGACAAAAAACGGTTCGCCGCCCACGCCGCGGAATGCGCGGACTGGGGAATTGACTCCGCCCGGGATGCGACGCCGGGCTGCTGCGAAGAGGTTTTGCGAGGTCGTCACGCCATCCACCTTATGCTCTGGCCCGCACGCGGCAAACCCGGATTCCACCTCAGCGCCGCCACGTGAACGGGGTGCCCGGATTCACCTTAATGGCGGGCGCGAAAACGGGAGCAGGGACTTGATAGGTCACAGGCGCCGCACCGACGATCCGTTGGTTCGTGAAGGCCGAGGGATTCGTTGCCTGCACGGGCACCCCATAATACACAACCGGCACAACCGGTCCGCACCACACGACTGGCCGCGGTGGACAAATCACCGGACGCGGCGGGCATCCTGTGCCGATCGAGATTTGTATGGCCGGGCCGGCATGGCTCGAGCCAAGGGACGCCAGCGCGGCGAGAACAAGGGCGAATTTGAGTTTCATCGAACCTCCGATTAGATTCTCGCGTATGCCCCGTGTTTTTTCAATGGCCCTCGCAGCCATTGCCGCCGCCCTCTGCGCCGGATGTGTCTCGGTTTCCTCCACCGCTGCCTACTACCTGCCTTACACAACAAACACCTACCCGCCCAAGCCAAAGGACGCCGTGATCCCAATCCTCGGAAAGTCGCCGAACCGCCCCTACACCGTCATCGGGCGTCTGGCCTTCCGCTCGGAGATGGGATGGGCATTCATGCGTGAAAGCATGCTCTACAATGCCCGCGCGAACGGGGCCGATGCCGTCATCCTGCGATCCTCGGATGCGACACGCGAAAACCGATGGACGCAGGTGCCGCCACGGACCGATTGGGTGCCTGTGCCCGGGCCCGTCGTGGTGAGCAACTGCGGAAAGAAAAACTCCACGTATTACCAGACATCGACCTACATCCCCGTGTTCCAACCCGGCTATATCCGCCGCTGGGTGGCCGAGGTCACCGCAATCGATGCGGAGATGATCGTCTTTCGCTGAGCCTTCAACGGCCCTCGATCACAACGAGGTTCCGGATGAATTGCTGCACACGATTGAGATCCGTGAGCTCGATCGCCGTGTTTACCGGATCGGCGGAATCGAACGCAACGAACCACACGCGGCCGGGGAGGTCCGGACCCTCGGGGCCGATCACTGTCACAAGCACGTATTCGCCCTCGCCCGGTACGTCGAACTCGAACCGTCCGCTGGAATCCGTCGTTGTGATCGCTGCGGGTGTTCCGAGTCCATCGGTGAGCACCACGGGAAGATCGATTTCGTTGACGCGGGCGTCGCCCAAACGCTGGAACACACCGTCGAGGTGGCCTTCGATGGCATCGCGCGGATACATCGAAATCGAGAGCCCCGGCACCGCAATGCGGCGTCCGGAGGAGTTGCGCAGGACCACCGTGCCCCGCACTTTGCCCGGGGCAGCGGTTTCCTGCGAGATGAAGAGGAGTTTCTGGTATTCCTGCTCGGCCGCTGCCTGGGCTTGGCGGGCCTTCTCGACATCCCCCTTGGCCACTTCGATACGGTCATAAAGGTTCGCAATCCAGAAGATCGAGCCGATCAACGCCGCAAACGTGAAGAGAAAGGCGACGAACGCCCCCAGCGCGGCATGCCCGCCGGGCTGCGGCCTTGGGGGGCGTCGGGGAGGTTTCGGTGCGTCGGTCTCCTCACGGGCGCGCTGGAACTTCGGAATCGCGGCCCGTTGCAGATATTCATTGATCGGGAGCCATTCTCCGAAGGCATCCGAGTAGCAGAAGTCCTCCTCGGTGAAGTCTCCCCGCTCAAGCAGGGTCGCGACCTGCGTCGGGGGAAACTGGCCGATCACTTTGCCATCTCGGGCGACGTGGACGAGGCGTGTGCTCATGGGGACTCGCTTTTGTGCGACAAATTCCACGATTGTGCAACCCACGCGAGTGCTTCTTCGCGGGAGCCGAGGGTGCGCTCCAGTTGCCGCACTTGCACGGCGTCGAGGATTTCCTTGAACAGGGGCCCCGGCGCGAGTCCCAGCGCGATCAGGTCCGCGCCCTTCACGAGCGGAGGCGGAATCAATGGCTCCGCGGCAAACTCGGCCTGTTTCGCGCGGAGAAAATCGTGGTTATCGAGGAGGCCGTGGGAGGAAAGGCAGTCCACCCGATGCAGTTCCATTTCGTCCTCGATCGTGGGCCGGGCCAGAAAGCGCTTGAGGGTCGCCACGCGCATGTTCTGCACATCCTTGAAAGCCATGTGGTTTTTCACGATCTCGACAGTGGCCACGGTTTCCGCTGTCGAAAACCGCAGACGGGCGAAAACCTCCTCGGTGATGCGTGCGCTGACACCCTCGTGTCCGTTGAATCGGATCCGGCCCGTCGCATCCACCGTGGCGGTGTGGGGTTTCCCGGCATCGTGCAGCAGGACGGCAAAAACAAGCGGCAGCGAGACATCCGGCGGCAGCAACGAAAGCATCAACCGCGTGTGCACGAACACATCGCCCTCGGGGTGGAATTCCTTTGGTTGCTCGCAGCCGCGCATCGGGGCTAGCTCGGGCAGCACAATGTCAAGCAGACCGCTGGCATCGAGCAGGTCGAACGCTGCCAAGCGCGAGGGCGCAGTGAACATCTTCACCAACTCGTCCCGGATGCGTTCCGCGCTCACGGATGTAATGCCGGTCGCCCCGCTTTTCACCGCGGCCCAGGTGTCCGGATCGATGCGGAATCCCAGCGCCGCGGCGAACCGCACGCAGCGGAGGAGGCGGAGTTTGTCTTCCGCAAAACGCTCCGCGGGATCGCCGATGCAGCGCACGATACCGGCCCGGAGGTCCTCCTCGCCGTTCACGAAATCGAGCACGCGCGTCTCGACGGGGTCGTAGAAAAGCCCGTTGATCGTGAAGTCCCGCCGCAGCGCATCGCCGCGGGCGTCTGTGAATGTCACGCTCTCCGGTCGTCGACCATCGGTGTAGGCACCGTCCGAACGAAACGTGGCGACCTGGAAGTCGTGGCCGGCTTCATGAACAACGACGACGCCGAACTGGGCGCCGACAGCGTATGTGCGGCGGAAAAGCTTTTGCACATCCTCGGGTCGGGCCGAAGTGGCGATATCGATGTCGTGCGCTGCGCGGCCGAGAAGCCGGTCGCGCACGCAGCCGCCGGCGAAGAGCGCCTCGTGCCCCGCGTTCCGCAGGGTCTGGACGAGCCGGGCGGCGGCGGCCTCCATACGGTTAACTCACCGCAGCCCAGACACGGTGGACGTCATCGTGATCCTCCAAGGCCTGGAGGAATTCCCCGACTTCACCGCGTTGGTCGTCGGTAAGGGAAGGAAATTGCTTTGCGACATGGCCAAGCTCGCTTGTGACAACGCTCCACCCGTTCGAGGCCAGCCACTGGGAGACCGCAGCCGTCGCCGCACGCTCCGTGAGGAAACGCGCTCCCGCAGCGCCCTCGGGGATGTCGTCGTTCTCGGAGTGTGTGAGCGCAACGAAATCATTTGCTCCCGCTTCGATCGCCGCCGCCTCGAGGTCCGTTCCCGCGTCGGGATGGTGGGCCTCGACGATCCCGACATGATCAAACAGGAACTTGTTGCTGCCCGCGGTGCCGAGTTGGCCCTTCTTGAAGAGCACCCGGATCTCGGGAGCCGTGCGGTTGTTGTTGTCGGTGAGCACCTCGACAATCACGGGGACTTTGTGCGGGGCGTAGCCCTCGAAGACAATGTGCTCGAGCACGAGCTTTTCATCGCCGATTCCGGCGCCTTTCTTGATCGCCCGCTCGATGACGTCCCGCGTGACCGAGGCTTTGCGGGCTTTCTCGACCGCGGCGAACAGGCGGGCATTCGCATCCGGATCGGGTCCGCCGAGCTTGGCGGCCACCATGATTTCCTTCACGAGCTTGCCGACGACCTGACCTTTTTTGAGGTTCGCGACTTCGCGTTTGGCGTGCAACCACTGTCTTCCCATAAGTTGTGCAGCCTAGCCGTGACCGCCCGTCTCGCGCAAACGGTAAAATCCCCTGCGGCGGGGTGAGGGGCGCGCAAAAAGGATTTTCCCCGCACGGGATTCCCGCCACATTGCCGCCATGAAATCCAAGAAACCGCGTGATGCCAAACCCGGGTTCCGCCTCCTCGGCAAGTCCGAGACCGCCTATCCGGACCGCCCGTCGTCCGGCATTCTGGAAACGTTCCCGAACCGGTTTCCGCACCGGCGGTATTGGATTTCGTTTGACTGTCCGGAGTTCACGTCGATGTGTCCCGTGACCGGGCAGCCGGATTTCGCCTCGATCCACATCCGCTACGTGGCGGGTGAGCGGTGCATCGAGACGAAGTCGCTGAAGTTTTACCTCGCCTCGTTCCGACACACGCGCAGCTTCAATGAGGATATCGTGAACCGCATTCTGGAGGATCTCGTCGCTGCCTGCGGGCCGGTCCGCATGGAAGTGCACGGGGAATTCTCGGCGCGCGGCGGCATCAGCGTGACCGTCGATGCTGCCTACCCCGATCAGGATCCCGCATGAAGGTCGTCGTGCTGCTCAGCGGCGGGATGGATTCCGTGGTCGCACTGCACGATGCGGCGGACGCCGGACACACCGTCGTGGCGGCGCTCAGTTTTCATTACGGCTCGAAGCACAACGACCGCGAGATCCCGATGGCGCGTGCGCAGGCCGGGGCACTCGGGGTCCCGCACGTCACGGTGCCCCTCGATTTCATCGGCACCCATTTTGCTTCGGACCTGCTCATCTCCGGAGGGGACATTCCGAAGGGACACTACGAAGAAGAGACGATGAAGAAAACCGTCGTGCCGTTCCGGAATGGCATCCTGCTCGCCATCGCAGCGGGCTTCGCCGAGAGCCGCGAGGCGGACGGACTCGTCATCGCCGCCCATGCCGGCGACCATGCGATTTACCCCGACTGCCGCGAGGAATTCATGGTCCCGATGGCGGAGGCGATCCGGCGCGGCACGTATGCGGGAATCGCCGTCCTGAGACCGTTCATCGCCATGGACAAGGCAGGCATCGCCCGGCGTGGCGCTGCGCTCGGTGTGGATTTTTCAAAAACATGGTCGTGCTACGTCGGTGGGGACCGGCACTGCGGCGAATGCGGCACCTGCGTCGAGCGGCGGGAGGCTTTTCTGCTCGCCGGCGTGCCCGACCCGACGGACTACATCTCCACCGCCCCTCTTCCGCAGAAGCCCGGCCATGCGGATCGCTGAGATTTTCCATTCGATCCAAGGCGAAGGGGAACTCACTGGAGTGCCGAGTGTTTTCATCCGCACGTCCGGATGCAATCTGCGCTGCCGCTGGTGCGATACCCCTTATGCCTCGTGGTTTCCGGAAGGTGACGAAATGGAGATCGCGGAAATCGTGACAGCCGCCGCATCGTTTCCGGCCCGCCACTGCGTGCTCACGGGCGGCGAACCGATGGTCGCCCGGGACTTACCCGGTCTCGCTGCCGCCCTCCGCGGCGCGGGATTCCATATCACCATCGAGACGGCGGGCACCATGCCGCCGGATGGCATCGCCTGCGACCTGGCCTCCGTGAGCCCCAAACTGGCAAATTCGGTACCGGTTGCCGCCGAGGCCGGCCGGGCTTGGGTCGAACGCCACGAGAGCGCGCGTCACGCCCCAAGCGTCCTGCGCGAGTGGCTCGAGGGCTACAATACGCAGATCAAATTCGTCATCTCCTCGCCCGACGATCTCGCCGAAGCGGAGGCTCTCGTGCGCGAGACCGGCATCGCAGTTCCTCCCTCCAAGATCCTTCTCATGCCCGAGGCCCTCACTGCCGCGGAACTCGACACCTGTGCGCTCGATCTCGTTGCGGTCTGCAAGGAAAAAGGCTACCGCTTCTGCGACCGCCTGCACATCCGCCTCTTCGGCCACACGCGCGGCACCTAGCCATGTTTCGCATCTGCAAATCCATCGAAATCGAGAACGGCCACATGCTCTCACGGCATCCGGACAAGTGCCGGTTCCCGCACGGTCACACGCGCCGCGTCGAATTCCTCCTTGAGGCCCCCGACCTCGACGCGAACGGAATGGTCTGCGATTTCAAAATCATCCGCGATGCGGTGGGCGATTACATCGACACGTTCGATCATGCCCTTTGCATGAACACGTCGGATCCGATGTTCGACACCCTGCGGGCCGCTTACGGGGACCGTGTCATCGCCTTCGAGGACACCGAGCCGACCACCGAGGTGCTTGCGAAGACATTCTACGAGGCCTGCGCCGGTTTTCTGGAGGGTTACGCGCGGCAACCCGGCGGACGCTACCCGCTCCGTGCCGCCGTACGCCTCGCGCGGGTCCGTGTGTGGGAGACATCGAGCAGTTGGGCGGAGTATGAACCGTAGCCGCGAGGGGCGCTCGGCATGATGGCGGGGCTTCTGAAACGCGTCGTCGGCCTCGTGGCGGTCCTCTTCTGCGTGGTCACGATCACGTTCCTCCTCATCCGGGTGTCGCCCGGGGGGCCGTTCGACGGGGAACGAAAAATCCCCGAGGCGATCGAGAAACAACTCCTCGCCAAATACGAACTCGATGGCCCGCTTTGGAAGCAATACACGGGCTACCTAGCCGACCTCGTCCGGGGCGACCTGCGTCTCTCGACGAAGTATCGCAACCGGACCGTCAACGAGATCCTTGCGCAAACTCTGCCGGTAACCCTCACGTTGGGCGCGGTGGCCTTCGTGCTCGCCACGCTGGGCGGGATCTGGCTTGGCACCCTCGCTGCGATGGCGCGGCACACCTGGCGCGACGTCGCGGCGATGCTGGCCGCTCTCTTCGCCATCTCGCTCCCGGCCTACATCATTGGACCTCTCCTCATCCTGTTTTTCGGCCTGGAGTGGAAACTGCTCCCGGTCGGCGGATGGGGTGGACTCTCCCATTTGGTCCTTCCCGCAGTGACCCTCGCCGCGCCGGCCATGGCGGTGATCGCCCGCCTCATGCGGGGGAGCATGATTGACACGCTCGGACAGGATTTCGTGCGTACGGCGCGGGCGAAGGGGTTGTCGGAACGCGTCGTCGTCTTCAAGCACGCCCTGCGCCTTGCGGTGCTGCCGGTTGTTTCCTATCTGGGCCCGCTGGCCGCGCATCTGCTGACGGGCTCGATCGTCGTCGAGACCATCTTCAACATCCCGGGTGCAGGCGGATTTTTTGTCCAATCGATCCTCAACCGCGACGGATTCCTCCTCGGCGGGATGGTCATCGTCTATTGCGTGCTGCTCGTTGTCTTCAACATGGCCGTCGATGCGGCGTATTCGCTGCTCGACCGGAGGATCCGCGCCGATGGGTGATCCGCTTGCCTGGCGTCGTCTTGTGCGGAACCCCGTCGCGGTGGTTTCCGCGTGCGTGCTCTTCTTCATGGTTGCGGCATGCCTGCTGGGCCCCGCCGTCCTGCCGTCCTCGCTGGGCGAGCCGGGTCCGAACCAATATGCTCCGCCGTCGTGGGAACATCCGTTCGGCACGGACCTCAACGGCCGCGACGTCCTCTATCGTGTTCTCTCCGGCGGGCGTGTTTCGCTCATCGTCGGCCTGTGCGGGGCGATTGTGAGCCTCTTCATCGGAACGGCATGGGGGCTTGTCGCCGGCTATGCGGGTGGCCGTGTCGACGCCCTGATGATGCGCATCGTCGACATCCTCTATTCCGTGCCCCGTCTCATCTTCATCCTCATTGCGATCAATGCGTTCAACGCGCAACTTCAGAGCTTCGCGGCGGGCCTGGGCTGGGACTGGCTGGTCGGGTTCTCGCGCATCGCAATCCTGATTGCGACGCTGGGTGTCATCGAGTGGCTCACGATGGCCCGCATCGTGCGCGGACAGGTCCTTGGATTGAAGGAACGCCAGTTCGTGCTCGCCGCCAAATCGCTCGGCCAGTCGCATGTCGCGATCCTCTGCAAACATCTGCTGCCGAACCTGGCCGGGATCATTTGGATCTACCTCACCCTGACCATCCCGGCCGTGATCATCGACGAGTCGTTCCTGAGTTTTCTCGGGCTGGGCATCCAGGCGCCACAGGCGAGCTGGGGGTCGCTTCTTGCGGACGGTGCCGGGGCCATCAATCCCGTGCGCAGTTTCTGGTGGCTGCTTGTGTTCCCCGCCGGGGCGATGGCCCTCACACTCCTCGCGCTGAACTTTCTCGGCGACGCGATGCGCGATGCCTTCGATCCGCGCGAACGCTGAGACTCAAACGGCCGGTTGTTGCTGCGTGAGACAGTGGAAGGCCCCGAGGCCCCAGATGAGCTCACGGCAATCGATCGGCACGATCCGTCTTCCGGGAAAAACCTCCTTCAGGACCGACTCGGCCCATTGGTCGTTGCTGTCGCGGTAGATCGGCAGCAGAACGAGTTCGTTCGCGATGTAGAAGTTGGCGTAACTGGCCGGCAGGCGGATTCCCTGGCGCATGATGCGAGGCGGCATCGGGAGAGTGATCACACGGAGCGGAGTGCCGTCGGAAAGCTCCATGCGGCGAAGCCGCTCAAGGTTCGCCTGGAGCGGCTCAAAGTTGGGATCATTCTCATCGTCCTCCACGGCGGTGACCACGGTGTCACGCGAGACGAATCGGGTGATGTCGTCCACATGGCCGTCGGTATCGTCCCCTTCGATGCCATCGCCGAGCCAGAGAACTTGGGACACGCCCAGACACGCGCGCAGTTTTTCCTCGATCTGCGACCGGTCGAGCTTCGGATTCCGGTTCGCGTTGAGCAGGCAACTCTCCGTGGTGAGCACAGTTCCCGCGCCGTTGACGTCGATCGATCCACCTTCCAGCACAAACGTCCCCTCATCGTAAACAGGCACCCCAACGGCCTCGGCCATTTTTGTTGCCGCTGCATCATCCGCGTCGAAGGGCGAGAGCTTGTAGCCCCACGCGTTGAAGCCGAAATCGATCGCGGCCAATGCGGGCTTCTCCTCGCGCCGGACAAAAATCGCCCCGTGATCGCGGCACCAAGGTTCATCTGTGGCGATGTGGTGAAAGGCAATCCGCTCGGGAGGAGCTTGCGTGAGGAGTCTGCGCACGGCCGCTTCCTGCGCGGCGTCACGGACGTTGATGCACACCGTCTCCGACTCCGCGAGTGTCTCGGCCATCTTCACAAATGTGGGAACGACCTTCTCGTAGCTGCCGGGAAAGCTGTTGCAGCCGGCATGCGGCCACGAGATCCATGTGGCCTCATGGGGTTCCCATTCCGCCGGCATGACGTATCCTTCTTCCGCGGGAGATCGGTGAGATGTCACAGCCGCAACATCCGCGCGGGACACGCCCGAGAACAAGCGGATTTTTGTGACAATCTCAGAACGTCCGACGCAGCGAGGGACCGCGGAATTTTCTCGACGCGGAGTCTGCGTCGCGGCAACGGAAAGAATGCTTCCGTTCCTTCGTCTGTTGCCGGTCGCAATGGGTCTTGGAATGCTGCGTGCGGCATCGGTGGTCCCCCTCGCCGAGGTGGGTGAGAGCATCGGTCGGAACATCACGGTGACAGACACGGTGCGCGGTGCGACGGGCGTCACCGGCCGCGGGTTTGCCTACCTGAGTCTCGGCGACGCTTATCCACGCCAGACCCTCTCGATCCGCATTCCTGCCGAAGCCAAAGACGTGCTTGGACTCGTGAAGAACTCCTTCGGGCTGACCGTGACGGCCACAGGCGTTGTCGAGCAGGTGCGCGGCAACCTTGTGCTCACGGTGGCCGACACGTCGCTGATCCGGATCTCGGAGCCCGAGCCGGGCGATGCCCTTGAGACAACCGGTGAGGGGCCAAACTACCGGCAGCGTCTGGCGGCGGCGGTCCGGCGCCTTCTCTTGGCCGGGGACTACGAGCGCCTCGAAAAGCTGGCTGCCGAGTGGCGCCGGCCGCTCGTGCGGAATGCCGATGGCCTCGCCAGGCTCGGTAGCTTCTACGAAGGCTGCGAACCGCTGCGCGTGACGGAGGCTTCGGCACGCGAGTTTTCCGAGCGCCTCGAAAAATGGCGCACCGCCCGTCCGGAGGCCATCGAACCTTGGATCGCTGCGGCCTCGCTGGAGGTCGCGTCCGGTTGGCTGGCCCGGGGCTCGGGGTTTGCGCACACTGTCAGGGAGGAGGGGTGGAAAGTCCTTCGCGAGCGACTGGATCGCGCCGAGGGGTTTCTCGCAGAGGCAAAGAAAACGGGGCGGATGTGCCCGCACTGGTTCACGGTGATGCAGAGAGTGGCTCTCGGGCAAGGCTGGGAGCGTGCCCGCTATGAGATGCTTTTCAACGAAGCTGTTGCTTATGAGCCTGCATACGAAGGGCTCTACATGCTGAAGGCCTATTGGTTGTTGCCAAGATGGCATGGGGGTCTCGGGGAGTGGGAGCGCTTCACAAGCGAAGCGGCGCGTGTCCACGACCCGGCTCTTGCAGCCCGCATCCCATGGAGCCTCTCCGGTGTCCACACGAACATCTTCCGTGAGACGGGAGTCGAATGGCCGTTCGTTCGCAAAGGGTTTGAGCAACTGCTCGCGGCGATGCCGGACTCCGCCCGGAATCGGAGTGCGTTCGCCCTCTTTGCCGGCATGGCCGAGGACCGTGCCACCTGCGGGCGGGAACTCGCCGCCTTGGGAGACCGCGTCGACATGGACCTCTGGGTCAGTTGGGCGAACGTCGAACTTGCGAAGGCGTGGGCCGCGGGTGGCGATGCCCCCGCACCCGTTCTCTTCGGGCTCGTGGATGATGAGCGCTGACCGCAGGCAATTCCGGCACTCCCGAAAATCACCGCTTGCCAACATCCCGATTCGGGCCATAATGCGCGGTTCCAGTTTTCGAGCCATGAGCATTATTGACAAAATCGAGAGCGAGCAGCTCAAAAAAGACGTCAGCGCATTCCAAGTGGGCGACACCGTCAAAGTCCACACCCGCGTCGTCGAAGGCGACAAGGAGCGCATCCAGATTTATTCCGGGATCGTCATCGGTCGCAAAGGAACGGGCGTGAATGCGAATTTCACCGTGCGTCGTGTCTCCTACGGCGAGGGCGTCGAGCGTGTGTTCCCGCTGCACTCGCCCCGTATCGCGAAGATCGAAGTTGAACGGAAGGGGGCCGTGCGCCGCTCGAAGTTGAACTTCCTCCGCGACCGCAAGGGCAAGTCCGCCACGACCGTCAAGGAGAAGGCTGATCGCTCCTGAGCGCCACGCCTGCTCCTTCGAGCAGGAGAAACTTCTTTTCGCTGCGGGGGTTCCTTCCGTCGCGGGAATTGACGAGGCCGGACGCGGCCCTCTCGCAGGACCCGTCGTTGCCGCGGCTGTTGCCCTTCCGCTGGACTTCGATACCAGAGGACTGGATGACTCGAAAAAACTGACAGCCGGTCTTCGGAAAGAACTTTACGATCGTCTCACCGGCACCTCCGGAGTCGCATGGGCGGTCTGTGTGAAACCGGCGGCCGAGATCGACCGCGTGAATATTCTCGAGGCGACCCGTGCGGCGATGCGGACGGCCTTTGCCTCCCTAAAGCCCCCTGCGGCTCATGCGCTCATCGACGGACTTCCGGTGCCGGCTTTCCCAGCGCCGCAGACAGCGCTCGTTGGCGGGGATGCGAAGAGCTTCAGTATCGCCGCCGCGAGCATTCTGGCGAAAGTCACGCGCGATAGGCTCATGGACGAACTCGACGGGCTTTACCCGGCTTACGGATTTTCGAAACACAAAGGCTATCCAACAGCCGAACACCTTGCCAGACTTCGCGAGCATGGACCGTGTCCGGAACATCGTCGGAGCTACGCTCCGGTGGCTCAGGCCGAGCTCTTCTCCTGAGGCACAGCATCTAGCCCTTGGGCGCCTCGGTGAGGACATCGCCGCTCGCGAACTGCGCCGCTCAGGATACAGCATCTTGCGCCGGAACTTTCGCGGACCGAAGGGCGGGGAGATCGACATCGTCTGCCGCGACCGGGCCCACGGCGAATTGGTGTTTGTCGAGGTGAAGACCCGCTCAAATGAGGATTTCGGACGGCCCTTGGATGCGGTTGATGCCAGGAAGCGCCGACTGATCATCCGGGGGGCCATGGCCTGGCTCCGGCTGCTCGACATGCCAGATCTCACCTTCCGGTTTGATGTGGTCGAGGTCGTCACCGGACCCCCGGTCGACGTGCGGCATATTGAAAATGCGTTCCAGTTGCCGGATTCGTATTCGTATTGATTGCCATGAAAGCGTTCTACTCGCCCGGCTATTTCCTCCCCTTACCCGAGGGCCATCCGTTTCCCATGGGAAAGTTCTCCGAAGCGCACGACATGCTTGTCGCCGAGGGTTTCGGGCGCCACGTCGAGATCACAGACGTCGCGCCTTGCGACCGTGCGGTGCTGGAATTGGTCCATTCCCCGTCCTATCTCGATGCCATCGGCGAGGGAACGCTCGAGCCCGCCGCGCGGCGGAGACTCGGTCTGCCGGATGGTGCCGCGCTTCTCGAGCGCTCGGCCCGCGAGGTGGAAGGGACGCGCCGCGCGTGTTTCGCAGCGCTCCGCGACGGAGTTTCATGGAACCTCGCCGGCGGAACCCATCACGCTTTTCCCGACAGGGGGGAAGGTTTTTGCGTTCTCAACGATGTGGCCGTGGCGGTCCACTTCCTGCGTGCAGCCGGATACCAGGGACGCGTGTTCATACTCGACACCGATGCCCATCAGGGAAACGGCACGCACGCGATTTTCCGCGATGTCCCGGATGTCTATACTTACTCGATTCATGTCGGTTCGAACTATCCCTCGCGCAAAGAACCGGGCTCCTGCGATGTGCCCGTTTCCCGCTATGCGGGTGATGCCGAGGTGCTCGGGGCCGTTGAGGCGACCCTGCCTCCTGCGTTTCGCGAGTTTCGCCCGGATCTTGCGATCTGGATTTCCGGAGCGGACCCGCATCGCAACGACAGATTCGGACAGATGGCGATGACTGTTGCCGGAATGACACGCCGCGATACCATGGCGAGTCGGTTGGTTCTCGGGAGTGGAGTGCCTCTCGTCGTCCTCTATGGCGGGGGTTACAACAGGGAGGTTGGACACACAGCCAAACTGCACAGGAACTCTGTCCGTTCCGCCCTCGAAGCGGCTCAGGCTTGCGGTCTCACCCGTCGCCCCGTCCAAGCAGGCGATCCTGGAGTGTTTTGAGCGAGTCCCGCCGAACGCTGCCACGCCGGAACTCGATCGCCTCCGGCGTCAGTGTCCATGAAAACACCGCGCGCGGTCCGGACTCCGAAAAGGACTCGCCGAACCTCCAATCACTCACCACGGCCACTCCGTCATCCTTGGCCACACCGAAAAATCCATCGCTGAACCACGCGAGTGTCCGTAGGGAGTCCGTGTGCGAGAGGTCCCCGAGCGCCGCGTGGTTTTTCGGCAGGGACCTCCATTGAATCGGGCGATTCGGCGCCAAAAGCGACCAGTAACCGACCTGGAAATTCTCGGGCGTCTCCGCGAGACACCGCCACAGGAGTGTGTTGAAGGGCGTGGGAGACGTCATCACGCGCACGACTTGGTTGCCGGGCAGGTTGTCGCGAAATCGTGCCGCGGCCACCTCCTTGGCGCCAAAACTCCACATGGCATAGAGCGTGCAAAGCGCGAGCCCTCCAAGGTTTGCCCGTACCCGCCATGTGCTTTCCTTCGGAAGGCACATGGCGGCGAGCACCCCCGCCAACAGCGGGAGCGTGAAGAGCGGATCGATGATGAAAAGGTTGTTCGTTGCAATGCGTGCCTCGCTGAATGGCAGGAAGACCATCGTGCCGTAGACGGTGAAGACATCGATGAGAACGTGCGTCGCGAGAACAAGCCACACGGTGGCGAACGCCCTTGAAAAGCCGACCCGCCCGCGATGCAACGTCGCGATCAACCACGCAAGAAGCGGCGAGACCAAAGTGATCCCAAGGAGCGAATGCGACCATCCGCGATGCCAGGCCAGGCGCGAGGCTTCGTCCAACCAAGGATAAACCACGACATCAAGGTCGGGCAGGGTGCCGAGCACCACACCCCACAGAATCGCCCGGTTTCCAAGGCGCCGCCCGCCCATGCCGGCCTCGGCCACCGCCGCCCCAAGAGCCGCCTGTGTGATCGAATCCATCGCAGAGCTGTAACCTCGATCCGGCGTGATGCCAACCGCGTCAAACCCAACCCAACCACCCGAGAAACGCCGCTCCCGCAACGAGTGCGAGGGGATTCCACTTGGTGCGGATGAAGATGACTGTGCAGGCCGCCGTGAGGAGCCACGCCCGCCAGTCATGGTCCGCCGCGCGCGTCATGACCCAACCGCTGGCGAGGATGAGCCCGACCGTGAGAGGGGCGAACCCCTTCTCCACCGCCGCGCGGAGCGGGGAGTCCTTCGCGTGCTCCCAGACGCGGGCGAGCAGGAAAACAAGGACCGCAGCGGGAAGGATCATGGCGACGGTCGCAACGAGGGCTCCGACAAGTCCGGCGGCTTTGTAGCCGATCAGCGTCACGATGAGAATGCTGGGCCCGGGTGCGGTTTGGGAAATCGCGAAGACATCGGCGAACTCCCCGTCCGTGAGCCAATGGTCGACGGTCACGGCCTTGCGGTGCATCTCCGGAAGAACGGTGTTCCCGCCGCCGATCGACAGGATCGACAAGGAACTGAAGAGAACGAGAAGCTGGAGAAGCGTCCGCAGGTTCATGACTGTTTCGGGCGTGGCCATGCCCAGACCAACGCCAGCGGGGCGAGAAGGGATAGGCAGGAGAGCAACGGCCAACGGAGGAGTCCGTTCATCACAAACGTCGCGAGAAAGAACACCCACGGCACCGGCGAGCGCAGGCATTTGGCACCTGTCTTCCAGACCATCGCGAGCGTGAGTGCGACGGCGGCGGCGGTCGCTCCGCGGAGGGCACCCTGCAGGGCGGGGAATTGATGGAACTGGAAATAGAGCCAACCAGCGACGAGCACGATGATCACCGGGGCGAGCGTCAAGCCCGTGACAGCGGCAACCGCCCCCGGGATGCCGTGGAATTTCGTGCCGATGAAGACAGCGAGGTTGACCTGATTGGCGCCCGGCAGAATGCGGCACATCGTGACCGCACTCAGAAACTCCTCGTCATTCATCCACCTCCGTCGCTCGACGACGATCTCGCGTGTCCATGCCGAAAGCCCTCCGCCGAACGAGGCGAGGGCAATCTGGTTGAAGGCGAGAGCCAGGCCGATCAGCGTCGGCGGCTCATTCGTGTCGCAGGTCCTCATCGTGTTCCTCGTGAGGGAGCGACTCGAGGGGATCCGGGGGTTCGTACCCGTGCGAGGCATCCCAATCCGATTCGAAAACATCGAGCAGACGGCGGACCACGGTGGGCTCTGCGGTTTCAATGCCGAGCTCGCGGCGGAGGTCGAACGCCGACCTGTCGATGTTCATCGAGCCGACCAGCGCCCGCTGTTTGTCTGCGATGAGGAGCTTGGCGTGCAGGCGCAGGTTCTTTTGCTTGTGAACCTTCGCCCCGCTGCGCCGCAGGACCCGGAGCGAGGAGAAGGTGTCGAGAACATCCCAGGCACTGATGCCGTGCCGGCCTCCGCACAGCACACGGACCTTGACTCCGCGGTGGACGGCCGAGAGCAGGCGGTCGAGAATCGTGGCATCGACGAACTTCGGGTGCTGCACGGCGAGAGTCTCCTCGGCGCTGTCGATGAAGCGGGACATCAAGGCACGGGCATTGTGGTTGCTCCAGAGAAGCCCCGTCTCCTCCGAGGGGGCCCAATCCTCCTCCCGCCAGTCGGCCTCGAACCCTGCCGCGATCTGCGAGACCTGTGCGGGGTCGGTGACGATGACCCCGTAGTCGCGGGTCTGCAGAAAATACTTCGCCGCAAGATTGAAGGTGGCAATGAGCGCCGCCTTGTCGTCGACAACGATCGACTTCTCGTGGGTCACGCAGAACTTCGGACTCGACCACTTCACGTTCACGCCGCGCGTGGCGAGCATCTGGAAAGAGGCATCGTTCGCGCGGTCGCCGCCAGAGCGTTTCGGATTGAGCATCACGCGCACATCAATGCCCCGTGCGGCGCAGGCGGCGACTTCCTCCAGCAACGTGGATTCATTGAAAGTGAACTGCTTGATCAACAGTCTCGTCTTGGCGGTAAGGAGAAAATCCAGCACCGGACCCAGACCGTCTTCCGGTTCCACAATGACCGGTGCGATGGGGAGGAACATTGGCCCTTGCTAGCACCCGCAGTCGCCCGTTTGCAAGCCGCCTCAGTCCTCCGGCAGCAACGGGGCCAGCAGGCGGTCGAGAGGACCATACGATGCGGGTGGGATGTAACGGCGGAATGTCTCGGATCCGACCCCTGCCAGAATCTCCTGGCAGCCCAAGCCGATGGCTGCGGCGGCATTGGTGTCGCCGGATGTCCACTCCAGCCGGATCTCAGGATGGAAAGTCGAGCATCCCTCTCCGAGATCGCCAGGCGAGAAGGCTTTGCCGGAGCTGAATAATTCCTTAAGTGCTGCGACTGTGGACTCAGGCAGAGAAATCGTTTCCTTTTCGTAGGGATAGCCGTCGATCCACTCGACGCCGCGTTCTTTCGCACGGCGGGCGAAGGCTTCGGGATGTTTCTCGGGATCCGGGAGACCGGCTCTGGCTATGGGAGGCGCTGAGGCTGCCGCGACGACGGAGCGAAAGGTATCCTCGGCCGGTGGACGGAAGAGTGCCTGAAAGGGCCGTGCGGCTGCGGCAGCGGCGCCGGCCGGACGCGAGTCGGCGGGTTCAGGAGACTGGGCCTGAGCGACGCACGCCGTCAGCGACAGTGCGATGAACAGACGGAGACAGTTCACGCGATTTTTTCCAAAAGCCTGTCGATGTCGACGTAGCGGGCGACGAGGTCTTGGATGCGGTTGATCTTTTGGGTGTCGCCGGGCAGCGTCTTGACAGTAATCGACTGGATCCGCTGGGCGATCGAATAGGAATCCATCGGCGAAAGAATTACAGGAAGCGAGTTGGCGCACAGCATCTCGAGAAGACGGCCGTGGGGTTTCAAATCATCGGAAAGCACAAGCCCCACGAGGGGGCCGGTCCCGTCGGCTCCGATGTGGGACAATGCCGCGAGGACCACATCTTCGCGGTCGCCCGGAACCACGAGTAGGGTGCCCGCATCCACCGACGGGAAGATGTTCGCGGAACTGGCCGCCCCGATTACCACACGGCGGATCCGGCGTCGGCAAAGGTCGTCGCTGCAGAGAAAATGCCCCTGCACCTGCTCGCATGTCTCCCGAAGCGTGGGTTCCGAGAGCATGGTTTCGATGGGAAGCACACCGAGAAGCTCCAGATCGAGGCGTGCCAGCCCCCGCCGGGCGAAGTCGCCGATGTATTCCAACTTGTCGGGAAGCACCTTGTTCATCACCACGCCGACCACTTCGACACCTTCCTTGTCGAAGAGCGCCTTGTTCAGCGCCGCCTCGTCAATCGGGCGCCCGATGCCGCCGGGGACGACGAGAACGGCCTTGCTCTGGAGCAAACGGGCGACCGACGCGTTTGACAGGTCGAACGTCGATCCCACGCCCGCATGGCCGGTGCCTTCAATGATGGCGAATTCCTTCTCCCAGGTGGCGCGGTCAAACGAATGCTGGATGCGTTTTGCGAGTGCCTCGTGGTTGGCGTGATTGATGTAACGCCGCGTGAAATCGGGCTCCACGGCAATCGGGCTCATGTCCTCAATCGGGATCTGCGTGTCGAAGGTGTCGCGGATGAGCACGCTGTCCTCGTCGATGCGTTTGCCGTCGACTTCGGTGAATCTTTGTCCGACCGGCTTGATGTAACCGATGCGGCCGAGTCGGTCGCGCAGGATCGAATAGAGTCCGAGAGAGGTGGTTGTTTTGCCGGCGTTCTGTTCCGTTGCGGCAATGAAGATGCGGGGGGTGGATTTGTTCACGTCCTCGCGGAACCTGTCAGACGTCCTGCTCGGGGTAGAGCTTCCGGTATTCGATGGCCTGAAGGCCGACGAGGGCTGCCATGGCCGTGATCTCTTCGCTGGTGGCACTGCGGGAGAGGTCCGCGGCCGGCCGCGTCAATCCGAGAATGATCTGCCCGTAAGTGCGCGCCGCGGCGAGATGGTGCAGGAGTTTTGCGGCAATGTTTCCGCTGTCGAGATCCGGAAAAATCAGCACGTTTGCTTGTCCCGCCACAAGGCTGGCTCCCATCTTTTTCGCAGCCACTTCGGCGACCAGGGCGGTATCGGCCTGCATTTCCCCGTCCACGGCGATCTCCGCACCCAACTTCGCGGCTACCTCCCGTGCGATGACGGTGGCACCGGCAACCTTCTCTGTCGACGGTGTCTTCGCACTCCCTTTGGTGGAGAAACTCAGGAGCGCCACGCGCGGGCGGCGCCCGAAGACTTGGCGTGCGAGGAGTCCGGTCTGAATGGCGATGCTCGCGAGCTGCTGCATGCTGGGATTCGGCACAACGCCGGTGTCGGCAAGGAAAATGATTCCATCGTCGCCGAAGCTGCGCTTCTCAAGCTCGACAATCGTGCAGCTCGACACGACCTCGGCATGCGGAAGAGGCTTGATGAGGCTCAGCAACGGTCGCAGCAGGACGCCGCCATACGAACTCACCCCGCCGACGAGTGCGTCCGCGAGACCGTATTGGACCATCATCGCCCCGAAGTAGTTCGGGTTCATCAGCACGGTTCGTGCATCGGTGAGACCCATGTTGCGATAGCGTTCGAGGCGTTCGAGGCGCTGGCAGAATGCGGGCAACTCGGAGGAGGTCTCCGGATTGATGATGGCGACGTGGTCGAGGCTGGCCTGCTCGGTCAGGGCGACCCGCTCGATGACATCGCGTTTTCCGAGAAGCATCGGGATGCCCAGACCGCGTTCGTAAAACATTTGGGCGGCCTTGACGACACGCGGGTCATCCCCGTCGGGGAATACGATGCGTTTCGGGTGCCGCTTGAGCTTCTCAAATACCGAGTCGATAAAACTCATGGCCATGAATTGGACTTCCAAGCTGGAGAAGAATGCCTCAGGAGACAAGGAGAACATGAGCACCGTTGTCCTCCGCGCCCGGGGTCGCGAGGTGGTTTTTCCCCGTCGTCCGCTCGTGATGGGGATTCTCAACATCACCGACGATTCGTTTTCCGGTGACGGACGCCTCGATCTCGACTGGGCGCTCGATCGCGCGCGGGCGCTTGTCGCGCAGGGGGCGGACATCATCGATGTCGGGGGCGAAAGTGCGCGCACGAACCGGGGGGCGATCGCGGAGGATGAGGAAATCCGTCGCGTGCTTCCGTTCGTCGAGCAGTTTGAGGCCGCCGTGGCGGACTGCCAGCCGCGCGATGGCGTTCAACTCTTCCCGCCACTGCTCTCGGTGAATACCTGGCGTCCCCGCGTTGCCGGGGCCGTGCTGGCGGCAGGCGGTCATATTCTCAACGACATGAGCGCGTTGCCGGACGATGCCAATGCCCGCCACTGTGCCCAGACGGGAGCCGCCCTCCTCATCATGCATTCGGTTGGCGAACCCAAGGTCGCCCACACGCACGTCGCCTACGGGGATGTGATGGAAACCCTGACGGCATTCTTCGCAGAAAAGATCTGCTGCGCGCGGGCAGCGGGCGTCGCGGAGGAGTCCCTCCTGCTCGATCCGGGCATCAATTTTGCGAAACAGACGGAAGACAATCTGCGCATCTATCGCGAGCTGGAGCGGTTGGCCGCTTTCCGGCGTCCGATCCTTCTTCCGATCTCGCGGAAGGGAGTCATCGGCGACGTGCTGGGCCTGCGCGACCCGGCCGCGCGGGATGCCGGCACGGTGGCGTGCCTTGTCGCAGGGGCGCTGCGCGGGGCCTCGATCTTCCGGGTTCACAATGTCGACGCCGCATGGCAGGCCCTGCGGCTGATGGAGGGAGTGGCATGAAGTGGCTGGCTCTCTTCCTCCGCGTGCTGCTGGCCGGAGTTTTTCTCTATGCGGGCCTCATCAAGGCCGGCGCCAGTGAGCAATTTGCGCTGGCTTTGGTTCCCTTTACCTTCGTGCCCACGGGATGGATCGAGTGGCTGGCTATTGCCATTGCCTACACGGAAATCGCCGCCGGTTTGTTCATTCTCCTGCCGCGCATCTATCCTCTCGGCGCGGCGGTGATAGCTGCGTTGACCTTTGTTTTCATCGGAGTGCTCATCTGGGCCTTGGCGAACGGAATCGTGGTCGATTGCGGGTGCTTCGGCCGCGACACGGAACCTTCGGCGGATAAAATGTGGAATGCCGTGGTGCGCGATCTCGGCCTCCTCGCCGCTGCGGTTTTCATACTGGGCCATGCCTTCGCCCACCGCCGGGCCTAGCCCGGCGCGAGGTTTTCTGCGTTGCGGTCGGGGGAGCGTGTCTGCTAGCGGTGCGGTGGTGAAGATTCTGGTGCTTGGCTCGAACGGACGCCTTGCCGCGGCTCTTGTGCGCGCATGGGCTTCCTCCCACGAGGTGCGCGGCGCTTCGCGTCGGGAAGTCGACGTGGCCGACGCCGCGGCGCTCGGACGGTTTCTCGCGGGGGCTGAGTTCGACATTCTTGTCAATGGCACGGGGATGACGAACGTTGATGTGTGCGAGACCGAACGGGAGCTTGCACGTCGCGTCAATGCCGATGCTCCCGAGGTGATGGCCCGCGCCGCCACGGCGCGCGGCGCCCGTTTGATTCATTTCAGCACGGACTACGTCTTCGATGGCGCGGCACCGCGCCCGCTCCGAGAGTCTGATGAACCCATTCCTCTTGGGTGGTACGGGGAAACGAAGCTCGCCGGTGAGCAGCGCGTTCTTGAGCAATCGGACCGCCATGTCGTGGCGCGGGTCTCATGGGTTTTCGGGCCCGACAAACCCTCTTTCATCGACATGATCCTGGATCGCGCAAAAACCGACGCAGTCGTCACGGCGGTGGCTGACAAGTGGTCCCTGCCGACGTATGCGCCGGATGTCGCGACGTGGATGGAACCATTCTTTGCTCCGGACATTGCGGGTGGTTTGTTCCACGCCTGCAATTCCGGCGAGGGGTGTTCTTGGCGCGATTACGGCGCCTTCGCGCTTTCATGCGCCAGGGAAGCTGGTTGGCCGCTTGCGGCCCAGGATGTCGATCCCATCTCGCTTGCCGACCTCACGGCTTTTGTCGCGCCGCGACCGGTCCATACCGTGCTTTCCACCTCGAAGCTGGCCGCCGTGACCGGAGTGACGCCCCGCCCGTGGCAAGATGCCGTGCGGGAGTATGTTCTCGGACGCCATGCATAGGTTCCACATAGCCCCCGAGGCTTGGGAATCAGCCACGCTGGATGCAGAGGAGTCCCACCACTGCCTGAACGTGCTCCGGTTGGGTTCGGGAGACAGAATCACCGTTTTTGACGGTGTGGGAAGCGAGGCCACGGCGACCATTGTCGGGGTCGCGGCGGGTCGGGTCACCTTTCAGCCCGGCCCGGCCGTGCGATGCCCTCGTCCGCCGGCAGCGATTACGTTGGCCCAGGCGATTCCCAAGGGGAAAAACATGGACCTCATCGTCCAGAAAGCCGTCGAGCTCGGGGCTTCGGGAGTGGCGCCGATTCTCTCGGACCGCACCGTGGTGCAGCTCGAAGGCCCCGAGGCTCTTCGCAAACAGGCGAAGTGGCGCGATGTCGCCATCGAGGCGTGCAAGCAATGCGGGCAGAATTTTCTTCCGCAGATCATGAAGCCGGCAACACTGCGGCAGTTTTTCGACCGGGCCGACCCGTGCGACCTTGCGTTGATTGCCTCGTTGCAGCAGGACGCGCGTCCGATCAAGCGCGTGCTCGCAGATTACGCCTCCAGTGCCGGGCGTCCCCCTGCGAGTGTGGTGGTGTTTGTCGGTCCGGAAGGGGATTTCACGCCGGCGGAGCTCGCTCTTGCGAAATCACACGGCTGTCAGCCCGTGACGCTCGGACCGATCATTCTTCGCACGGAGACGGCGGCGTTGTATTGTCTGAGCGTGCTGGCCCACGAACTTTTCATCGCGCCGTGAAGAATTCCCCGCCATTTCCCGCCCGCTGAACGTGCAAACGATCCCTCCCAAGCGCCGACGGAGTCCGGAAGTCTGGAACCAGATCAACCGGCTTCTCATGCTTGCCATTGCGATCGTTGTCATCGTTTTCGTTGCATTGGCCTTCCGTCCGGAGTGGAACCGGCGGGCCGAACTCCAGACCCAACTCGAAGAGGAGCAGGCCCGTCTGGCAGCCGAGCAGCTTCTTGAAAAACAGCGCCTCCGCGAGGTCCATCTCCTTCAGAACGACCCCGGCTACGTCGAGATCATCGCGCGCGACAAACTCGGCGTGATGCGGGAAGGGGAGACAATTTTCCGCCTCGATTCCAACAAGCCCGCCGAACCCGCCGCGGCGGCGCAACCGTGAGGCGACCGGATTGATTGTTGAAATCCTGCCCCGGGCCGCCTACTCGTCTGTGCTGCCCTGACCATGAAAATCCAACGCGCTTTGATCTCCGTCTCCGACAAGACAGGGATCGTCGACTTCGCCAAAGAACTGGCCGCCCTCGGCGTCGAAATCCTCTCCACAGGCGGCACAGCAAAGACCCTGCAGGCAGCCGGTATCGGCACCGTGGAGGTGTCGCGCTTCACCGGTTCGCCCGAGATCCTCGAGGGCCGGGTCAAGACCCTGCATCCCAAAATCCATGGCGGTCTCCTTTACCTCCGCGGCAACGAGGAACATGAGGAGCAGGCGGCGGCACACGGCATTCGCCCGATCGACCTCGTCGTGGTGAATCTCTACCCTTTCCGTGAAACGATCGCCCAAGAGGGTGTTACCCTGCCTGAGGCCATCGAACAGATCGACATCGGTGGCCCCTCGATGATCCGCAGCGCCGCCAAGAACTACCAATCTGTCTGCGTCGTCACGGATCCTGCGGACTACGGTGCGGTTGTCGAGGATTTGCGCGAAGAGGAGGGGGGCACCTCACTGAAGCTTCGCGAGCGCCTTGCCATCAAGGCCTTCTCCACGACCTCCGGCTACGACGCGGCCATTGCAGACTACCTGAATCGCGAGCAGGAAACCTGCGCTGCCTTCCGTCTCGAATTGCCCCTTGAGATGCGTCTTCGCTACGGCGAAAACCCCCACCAAGCCGCAGAGCTTTACGGGGACTTCGGGTCTTACTTCGAGAAACTCCACGGCAAGGAGCTTTCCTACAACAACATCCTCGACATCAGCGCCGCAGCGAACCTGATCGCGGAGTTCACCAAACCGACCGTGGCCATTCTCAAGCACACGAACCCTTGCGGGGTCGGGACCGACCCGGATCTCCGCGAAGCGTGGGAGAAAGCATTCGCCACCGATAAACAAGCCCCCTTTGGCGGCATCATTATCTGCAACCTCCCGATTACCCTTGCCCTTGCCAAGGCGATCTCGGAGATC
The DNA here is from genome assembly GCA_964552635.1 of uncultured Chthoniobacterales bacterium. GTDB lineage: Bacteria > Verrucomicrobiota > Verrucomicrobiia > Chthoniobacterales > Terrimicrobiaceae > CAZKHB01. Next base: position 71,087 of record CAZKHB010000010.1, on the reverse strand, counting down.
TTCAGCGAGGTCATCATCGCGCCAGATTTCGACTCCGACGCCCGTTCGCTTCTCCAAAAGAAAAAGAACCTGCGACTGATGCGGGCGTTGAAGCCGGCCACTCAGAACGGCCGCGACGTCCGCGGCGTCCTTGGCGGCCTTCTCGTGCAGGACTCGGATTCCGCCGATGTGCCCGAACTCGAGCACAAAGTCGTCTCATCGCGTCCGCCCACGAAGGACGAGATCGAGGCCATGGAGTTCGGCTGGAAGGTGGTGAAGCACGTCAAATCCAACGCCATCGTTTATGCCGGCAAGGACAGAACGCTTGGCATCGGGGCCGGCCAGATGTCGCGGGTGGACTCCTCGCGGATCGCCGTTTGGAAGGCTCAGGAGGCCGGTCTTTCCCTTAAGGGCAGCGCGGTTTGCAGTGATGCATTTTTCCCTTTCGCGGATGGATTGATCGCCGCTGCACAAGCCGGCGCCACAGCGGCGATCCAGCCCGGCGGTTCGGTGCGCGACGAAGAAGTCGTCAAGGCCGCCGATGAACATGGGGTGGCCATGGTTTTCACCGGCACGAGGCATTTCCGACACTGAGGGCTATGGGAAGTCACTTCGGCACGCTGTTCCGCATCTCAACCTGGGGCGAATCCCATGGTGGCGGTGTGGGTGTGGTCATCGACGGCTGTCCCCCGCGCCTTCCCCTGAGCGAGGAGGACATCCAGCCCGACCTTGACCGGCGGCGTCCCGGGCAGAGCGACATCGTGACGCCCCGCAAGGAGTCCGATACCTGCCGCATTCTCTCCGGTGTCTTCCGTGGCGTGACGCTTGGGACCCCGATCTCGATCCTTGTCCCGAACACCGATGCACGCCCCGAGGCTTACTCGGAAATGGAGACGCATTTCCGGCCATCCCACGCGGACTTCACTTATCAGGAAAAATACGGCGTCCGGAATTGGGAGGGAGGCGGACGCTCTTCGGCCCGCGAGACGATTGGACGTGTTGCCGCAGGGGCCATTGCGAAGAAGATCCTACGCACCCTGTACCCCGGCCTCGAGGTTCTGGCATGGGTTTCGGAGATCCACGGAATCCCCGCCACGGTTGACCCGGATACCGTCCGTTTCGAGGACATCGAGTCAAACGCTGTCCGCTGTCCCGACGCGCCTGCCGCCGCAAAGATGATCGAACGCATCAAGGAGGTGCGGTCCAAGGGAGACAGTGTCGGCGGGCTCATCGAATGTGTGATCCGGGGATGCCCCGTGGGTCTGGGCGAGCCGGTCTTTGATCGGCTCGAAGCGGACCTCGCGAAGGCCATGCTGAGCCTTCCGGCGACCAAGGGCTTCGAAGTCGGATCCGGCTTCGCCGGCACGCGGCTCCGTGGCTCCGAACACAACGACGCTTACGTTGTGCGTGAGGGCAGGGTCCGCACTGCCACGAACCGCTCGGGGGGGGTGCAGGGCGGCATCAGCAACGGCGAGCCTGTTTTCTTCCGCATCGCTTTCAAACCAACCGCCACCATTGCCAAGTCGCAGGATACCGTGACAACCGGGGGGCACGAATCCCAACTCGCGGCCCGGGGACGCCATGATCCCTGCGTGTTGCCCCGCGCCGTGCCGATGGTCGAGGCCATGGCAGCCCTTGTGCTCTGCGACCATGCGTTGCGGCAGCGCGCGCAGGATGCCCTTCCCCGTTGAGTGATGACGGAAGGCACCGCTGCCTCCCCTGTCTGGCAGGTCGCCCTGTTCGCGCTGGCGGCCGCATTTCTCCTTTGGGAGGTCTGGCGCGGCTGGCGGCGTGGCCTGGTGCGCAGCCTCCTCCATTTCGTGGCTTTCGTGGTGTCCGCCGTGGTGGGTTTCGGCATCGGGCAGAGTGTCGGCTCGATGATCTCACGGTTCCTCCCCGGCTACGGACTTCTGATCGGCCTTCTCGTCGGTCTCTTCCTTACCCTTGCCATTCTGGCTGTGGCACTCCTTGCTTCTGCTCTTCTCTTCAAGCGAACAGATCAACAACCCGGCGGCGTGCGCTGGGTGTTCGGGCTCGGCGGGGCGTTCTTTGGCCTTCTCACGGGCCTCGCCATCCTATGGGGGGCCGTGACCTTGGTGCGCACGACCGGTTCCCTCGCAGGGATGATCGCTCCTTCCGGAGCTCCCGATGCCCTGCCCCTGACGACCCGCAGCCTCGTGACTTTGAAGGAATCGCTCGAACTTGGCCCTGCGGGCAAGCTCGTCGAGTCGGTGGATCCTGTCCCGCCGCAGGTCTACGATACTCTGGCCCGTGTCGGCCAATTGACGTCCGATCCGGATGCCATGATGCGGTTCCTTGACGCCCCGGGAGTCCGCGAAGTGGTCCAAAGCCCTGAGATTTCGGCACTTTTGAACGACCACGCCATCGCCGAGGCTGCAAGCCGCGGCGACTACCTTGCCCTGATGCAGAATCCCAAGCTGTTTCAGGCCGTCTCGAACCCGGAACTCTCCAAGCTGCTTCTCAAGATCGACCTGCAGAAAGCACTCGATTACGCGGTGCCAACGCCGCAATCTTCCCCACCGCCACAAGGAGTTTCCCAATGACTGATTACATCGCCACGATCGGACTAGAGGTCCACGTCCAGCTCAAAACCCGCAGCAAAATGTTCTGCTCCTGCGCCGTAGAATACGGTGCTTCCCCGAACACCAACGTCTGCCCCGTTTGCCTCGGCCTCCCCGGCGCCCTCCCTGTGATGAACGAGGAGGCCCTCAAACTGACCGCCCTGGCCGGACTCATGCTGGGTTGCGAAATCGGCCCCGTCTGCAAGTTCGACCGGAAGAATTACTTCTACCCGGACATGCCAAAGAACTACCAGATCAGCCAGTATGACCTGCCGTTCTGCCTCGGCGGAGCCGTCCCGCTTCACGATCTCGCCTACCCGAAGGACGCCCAGAAATCGATCGCCACGAAGGACAAAAGCATCCGTCTCGTCCGCATCCATCTGGAGGAGGACGTCGCCAAAAGCTTCCACATGGAATCCACCACCGGCATTGATTTCAACCGGGCCGGCACGCCGCTTCTTGAGATCGTCAGCGAACCCGACATTGCCTCTCCCGAAGAGGCCTTCGCCTACCTCACCGTTCTCCAACAACTCATGATCTACGGCGGAATCAGCGACGCCGACATGGAGAAGGGGCAACTCCGCTGCGATGTCAACGTCTCGGTGCGCCCGGTGGGCACCGAAACATACGGGACGAAAATCGAACTCAAAAATCTCAACTCGATTTCCGGAGTCCGCCGCGGCCTCGCCTATGAAATTCCCCGCCAGATAGAGATTCTCCGCTCCGGGGGCACACTCCAGCAGGAGACCCGGCGCTGGGATGACGACAGAGGGGAGACCACCCTCATGCGCATCAAGGAAAGCGCGCACGACTACCGTTATTTTCCGGATCCCGACCTCATGCCGGTACGCACCGAATCCCTTGTCGCCGCCGCGCGCGCCATCCGTCCCGAACTCCCATGGGAGAAACGCGCCCGCTTTGTCACCGACTTCGGCGTGAGCGAATACGACGCCTCGGTGCTTGCGGACGATCTGGCGCTCGCCTCGTACTTCGAATCCGCGGCCCGTGTCGCGAAGAAGCCCAAAAACGTCGCAAACTGGATTCTCAACGATCTCCAAAGCGCGCTTTCCGCCGCGGCCCTCCCGATCTCGGATTGTCCGATTCCCCCGCAGGCCCTCGATGAGCTTGTGAACCTCATCGACAGCGGTGCGATCAACTCGAAGCAGGGCAAGGAAGTCTTCTCGGAGATGTTCGCCACCGGAAAAGCCGCGGCTCTGATCGTCGAGGAAAAAGGACTCAAGCAGGTCAGCGACACGGGAGCCATCGAGGCACTGGCCGATGAAGTCATCGCCGCGAACCCGGGTCCCGTCGCCGACTACAAAGCCGGCAAAACGTCCGCCATCAACTTCCTCAAGGGACAGGTGATGAAGCTTTCCAAGGGCAAGGCCAACCCGGCCCTTGCCGGAGAAATCCTCGAAAAGAAACTCGGCTGAGGCCTTCGAGGTTTTTTTGCGCAGTCCATGATTTTTCATGGGTAGGACAGTAAATGTCCTACATCGGGGCGTAAGCTCTCCCGCATGAGCATTCGATCCATCCGAAAACTGTTGTGGTCCCCGAAAAGTCGGCCCCGTCCGGTCGCGTTCCAACTCGAGTTCGACCTGCCCCCAAGCGGTCGGAAGACCGGCGGTGAGGAGGCCGCCGCGGAACTGCGCAAGCTCCGCGAGAGCCTCGCCGGGGACTGAGCGTGGTTACTTCTGAAGCCCTGTCTTGCGCTTCGGTGTCGGACGTGGGGTGGCTTCCAAGATCGGCTTCACGGGATCTGTTGCGCGCAAGGCGCGGGGGAGAGGATCCTGCGGACGGCCCGGAGCGTTGAGCTTCTGGAAGCGTTTCGCCTGCGAGCGGGTGAGGGGATCGTCGAAGCTTTCCTCATAGTTCGTATCGAGAGAAAGGGCCTGATCGTACTGTGCGGTGGCTTGCAGGTAATCGAACCGTGCCTGGAGCACCGTGGTTTGAGATTGGAGAAGTTGGACTTGGGCGTTCAAGACGTCCAACTGAGTGCCGGCTCCCGCATCGAGACGTTCCTGTGCGAGGCGGAGGGCTTCCGTGGCCTGCACGACACTGGCCGTCTGGCTGTCGATTGTTTCCCGCGCCTGTTGGAGATTCGAGATGGCCTGTTGCACGTCGAGGATGACCTGGCGCACGCCGTTGTCGTAAGTGATCGATGCTTGTTCGAGCTGGGCCTTGGCCTGCTGCACACGGCCTGCCGTGGCGAGGCCGTCCCAGATCGCCCAGGATCCGGTGGCGCCGAAAAACCAGTCTTCCACGGAGGCAGAGAGATCCTGGGAGTTCAGATTGTTTGCGAACTGGTAGCCGACGGTGGCGTTGATCTGTGGAAGGTAGCCTGCGAACTGGGCGTTTACATTGGCAGCCTGAGAAAGGATGTTCTGGCGCTGGGCCTTGAGTGCGGGATTTCTGGCGATGGCGACACGGATGGACTGGTCGGTGTCGATCGTGCGTGGGGTGTAGGTGAGATTCCCGACGACGTTGAACGGAACCTCGCTCGGTGCGCCCTGCGGGTAGTTCATGCCGAGCAGGCGCACAAGCTGGTAGAGAGAGATGCGGTAGGCGTTTTCAGCCTGGATGAGCGGGGGTTTCGCGTTGGCCAGCGCGACCTCGGCTTGAAGGACGTTGAAGCGTGGCACTGTCCCGGCATCGAAGCGGTTCTGCTGGTCCTTCAACTGCTGCTGGAGAAGGGCGACGGACTGCTCCTGCGCAACGATCAGGGCGCGGTTCAGCACAACCTGGTAGAAATTGATTTTCACCTGCGCGATGATGTTGTCGATCGCGGCCCGAAGGCTGAAGAATGCACTATTCTCGGCTGCGGTGGCCGCACGAATTCCCGAAATCACGGCACCGCCGTCGTAGATCAATTGGGAAGCAACGAACTGGATGCTCCACGTCTTGTTCTGGACTTCAGGACTCCCGGATTGGAGCACGATCGGCGCACCGTTCGGATTCGGGATTGTAATCGTCGTGGGGCCGCCTCGGCCGTTCGATGCCAACTCCATGCCCTGTTGGTTGTAAGAGGATGCCAGATTGAGTTGCGGGATAGCCTGAGCGCGAACCGTGACCACCTGCCCCTGATTGAGGCGAATCTGTTGCGCAGCATTCAGAATATCCGGGTTCTGGCTCAAGGCAGTCTTCACGGCCTCATCGAGCGTGAGCTTGGGGACGGCGGGGTTGTATTTGCGGGCAATGAGCGCTTCGAGGGCCTGAATGAAGTCAGCTTGGGCCATCTTCTGCTTCATGGCCAATTCCTCGCTTTCCTTGAGCTTGTCCGTTTCGGGATTCGGGACAAGAGGTTCCGACAATTGCGTCGGAAGGGGCAGATTGAGATCGTTCGAGAGCGCTTGAACGTCTGGCAGCGGGACCGGTGTCGGCATGGGCGGCAGGGCCAGAGGCTGTGTGCCGTCTGGAAGCGGCGCTGGTGTTCCAACCGGTGCAGAGGTCGTATTCGACGTTGCAGCGGAGAGCGACGGACTGCTCATCGGCAGCGGTGTGAACGTCGGTAAAGGAGCGGGCGTGGGCAGAGCCTCGGGTGCGGGTGAGGCCGTTTGCGCGAGGGCGGATCCGATTCCGAGAAAAAGGAATACAATGGTCAGAAGGCGGGGGCTCAGGATTCGGAACATGTGATGTGTTGGTGGATTTTTTCGTAGATGGCGAGCCATGTCGTCTGCTCGGAGGGTGTCAATTGCCCGGAAACGCCTGTCAGGCATTCGATCATGTCGCTGCGGATTTTTTCCACAAGCTTCCGGCCTTTCGGGGTGATATGGACCATCACCTTCCGGCGGTCGCCCGGATCCTGTGTGCGATGAACGTAACCGAGTTTTTCGAGCCGGTCGATGAGGCCCGTGGTCGCTGCTGTTCTATGGTTCATTCGCTCGGCGATTTCCTTCATCGACAGCGACTGGTCCCCGGAAAGGTGACCGAGGAGAAAAAATTGGGGAAATGAGACCTGCCCATGGGACAACTCTTGAGACAAGTGCAGCACGAAACACCGCTGCATCACCATGATGATGTCGGCAAGCCTTTCGATCTCGGATCGACTCAGCACACACGCGCGGGTCGGCATTTGCTTAACGAGGTTAAATATTCTGATCCGGAAGTCAACGCTGCGGTTGGAGGGCGCGCGGTGCGCGGGAGGGTGTCCGTGATGGTGTTGCCCGCGGGGTGGGCGTGGCACGCGGGGTGGGCGTGGCACGCGGGGTGGGCGTGGCGGCTGGTGGGTTGGCATCCGCCGCCGGGGACGGGGCAGGTGTGGGAGATGGCGGGGCGGCGGAGGCGCGAGGTTGGTAGATTCTGTCCCCTTCGGATGGGCTTCCCGAGACAATGTCGGCGATCAAGAAAGGGGGATTCTTCAATGCGGTCATTTGAAGAACGGCCGTTTCCGTGCCATTGGCCACGGCGATGTAGTTGGCGCCCGGCACCGTGGCTCCCGCATTGGTCGCTTCAATGAGAACGAAGCGCTCGATGGCATTGACCATCCGAACTGTTCCGGCCCACTGGGCAGCCTGCGCCACGGGAGGTTTCGGTTTTCCCTTCGGCAGCCAGGCGGTGAGTCCGGACATCACCCGCGAGAACAGTGGGGGCTTTTGGCTGGGAGCCTCGGGTGGTGCGGCGGGCTTTTCTCTGGCGGCACAGCCCGCAAAGGCCGCACCGGCCAAAAGAGTGAGCAGAATCGCCCGAAAGGGGCAGAGTGTTTTCCAAACGGCACGCAGCCGGGATCCGGTCGACCACGCAGTAGACATGGCACTACATGAGCACCTGTTCGCCCGTGACGGCAAGCCGGGAAATGCGTCCGCATCGAGCGACTTGTGCGTTGAAGCCTGCATGGCAGATCTCATTACTCTCAGGTTGCCCCTCGAGCGCGTCGGTGAGGCGTATGAGCTCATGGCCTCCGGGCGTTGTGGAAAATTGGCCGCTTGCTTCAACGGGAAACTCCACTGACATCGCTGTTCGGACGCAGGAACCGTCCGCAGGGTTTTCCCGATGGAAAAGCTTACTCCCGCGCAGCGCTCCGAAGCATCGCGAGCTCCGCGCAGGTCCGGGATGTCGCGCCAGCGTGGACCTGAAGGCAGGCGCGTGCTGAGCGCACCATGCGGGCCCGTTGCTGGGGATCCCTGATGAGTGAGGCGGCTGCCTGCACAAGGGAACTTGTATCGGAGATCTCCACCGCCGCATTGGCCGTCAGAAACTGGCGGGCCAGCGTAGCGAAGTTCTGCATGTGCGGACCGAAGAGAACAGGCGCCCCCGCTGTAATGGCCTCTGCGGGGTTTTGACCACCGCGTGCACAAAGGCTTTTTCCAACGAAGACGATGGTCGCCAGCGTATACCAGTCCCTCAGTTCGCCGGTCGTGTCGACGAGGAGAAGGTCCGGTTTGTTGCTGGGCAAGGGGCCCCGACGGCAGGCGACGGAAAGTCCGGAATCAGTCAGTTCCCGCAGAATCTCGGGCGACCGCTCCACATGGCGGGGCACGAGAATGAGGAAGAGATTCGGTATCGATTTTCTTAGCTCAAGAAGAGCGTTCGCGAGAACGCCCTCCTCACCCGGGAATGTGCTGCCCCCCAAAAGCACGGGGGCGTCTTTTTCCACGCCCAACGAACGGAGTACTGGACGGAAGTCGCGGGATTCCCGTGCCTGTGCGGCTTCATCGTCAAACTTGATGCTGCCCGTTACCACCAGCTTCGACGGATCCACCCCGAGGCCGGTCCACCGCGCCACATCGGCGGCATCCTGCAGGCAGAAGCGGTCGATCTGGTTGAAGACAGGGGCCACCAGCGGGCGGACGGCCCGGTAGCGACGTTCCGATCTCGGAGAGAGGCGGGTGTTCACCATGGCGATGCCGGCTCCAAGCCGGCGTGTCTCGGCGAGGATGTTCGGCCAGGCTTCGGCTTCGACGAGAACCAAGCGTGAAGGACGAATCGTCCTCACCGCCCGGCGGGCTGTCGGGAAAAAATCGATGGGATTGTAAATCGGCTCGAGCCACGGGGCCTTGGCGCGTGCAGCGATACGGAATCCGGTCGACGTGGTTGTGGAGAGGACGAAGGCCGCCGCGGAATCTTGCTCGCGGAGGGCACGGATCAATTTCAAGGCAATCATCACCTCGCCAACGCTCACGGCATGTACCCATGTGCGGCCGGTGCCCATCCGTTCCCGAACCCGTGCCGAGTAGATGCCGAAGCGCTGCCAGAATTTGTGGCGGTATTTTCCCCTGCGGAGCATGCGGTGGAGAAAGCCGGGCAGTAGCACGACCAGCACCAAAGGGAAAAGGAGATTGTAGGCGAAGCGGATGAGGGTCATTTCCGCGTGAGATAAAGGACCTCGCTTCCGCCGTAGCGCTTCGCCTTCCGTACCTCAAACCATTCTGTCGAGAGTGGAAGCCCCCCCGGTTGTTTTTCAAGCACGAAAAGGCCTCCCGGACGGAGGGCTGCGGCGAGTTTCTGGGATTCGCTCAGCGCGACGGCATGATCCGGGTCGCCCGCCCTCTTGGCATAGGGCGGATCCGCAAAAATGAGATCGAAAGCCTCCGGCTGGGCATAGGTCTCGAGGAAGCGGAAGGCATCCATCATCTGCACGCTGCCCGAGGCGTCGGCCCGTCGCAGGTTCTCCCGGACACACCGCACGCACTTGTCCAGAAGCTCGACGAAAACCGCGGAGTTTGCCCCGCGGCTCAGCGCTTCAATACCCATCGCGCCGGATCCAGCGAAGAGGTCGAGCACATCACTTCCCGGCACAAGGTCTCCAAGGCTGGAAAAAATCGCTCCCTTGACGCGGTCCATCGTTGGACGGACGCCTTCGGGCGGAGGCGAAAGCGGTCGCCCCCCTGCTGTGCCTGCGATGATCCGCATGTCAGTTGCCGTTCCCCGAGCCCGACTTTTTCTTTTCCTGTGGCGCCCGGAGCAAATTCTTCAGGAACCCGCCGACGTCTCGGCCGAGACGGGCTCCCGCGATCTTTTCGAGGAGATCCGAGTGCGGCTTCGCCGCGGTGCCCGTGACCTCAAAGGGCAAAAAAGCGTAGCCTTCGCGTGGCGAGGGTTTCAACTGGTCCCCGAGGAGCGCGCGCAGGTCGCGTTGAAGACGGCGGTTGAAGTGGAGGGAGGCATCGAGATCGAGTTCGCCGGTGAATGAGACCGGCCCCGTGGCCTCGAGTACGAGGTTCTCGGACTCAAGCACGATGCGGTCGGCATGCACTTTTTGATCCGCCACGCTGAAGTCCGCGACGGCTGTCCGAAGGTGCAGGGTCTGAAGCTCCTCGATTCGCATCAACTCGCCGAGCTGGCGCACAAAGTCCACCGGCACAAGCGAAGCCTCGCGCAGTTCGAAGCTTCCATTCCCTGAAAACGTTTCGGAATGCCCCATCCGGCCTGTGAGGGCGGCTTTTCCGAAGAGGCTGCCCCGTGTCTCCGCCGCGCTCCATCCGGCCTCGGTGGCGATCGCCGCCAAGGAGACGCCGGCGAGGTCCATTCGAAGATCGAACGAGGCCGTCGGCCCCGGAGTAATCACAGCGCTTCCCGTGACGACCCCGCCCGCCCATTCCGCCTCAAACGCGGGAACCGTGAGCTTCCCGTCGGAAAACTCGAATGTTCCCTTCAACGCGCGGGGCGTGAAGAGTCCGAAAAGCTCAATCTCAGCGGCCTCGAACTTCCCCGAATACGCCTCGGGAGTGCGGCTGTGGATTGTTACGAAAATGCCGCTGATCGATCCGATTCGCCGCCCGCGGGCATCATCAAGGTAAGAAACACCGTCGCGAATCGAGACCTTCCGTAGCGCGATTTTGGGGCCGGGACGCGGTGTGGCATGCGGCTCCACCACTGGGTTCTCCGCGCCGGGAACCTCCACCACGGCCGGACCGGGGGAGGGCACTGGAACCACACTGCCCGGAAGGGGCGTCGCCTTCGGCTTCTCACTCGCTTGCGGCCGCGACCACGAGCCATCGGGTTTCTGGAATGCCGAGAGCACCGGATCCCGAACGATGATCTCCTCCACCACCACGCGGCCGGCCAAAAGATCCAAAAGCCCGAGACGAACATCGACCGATGCGATGTCGAGCAGGGGGGCTTTCGCATCCGGTCCCGCCGGAACGAGGATTCCAGCCACAGAAAGACCGGACCAGGGCGTCATGGAAGCCGAGCGGATCGCGACCGGAGCCCCGACGGCATTCGAGACCGCCTCGCGGATCCGTGCCTGGACGTTTCCCGACTGGAGATAGATGTTCGCCGCAAGGAAAAGCAACCCTGCGCCCACAAGCAGTGCTCCGAGCGTGATCAGAATTGGCTTGGCAATTTTGGGCACCGCGCGAACCTACGCCACTCCTGCGGAAAGTGAAGCGTGAATAAGCCACTCCTCATCCTGAACCCGGCTGCCCGCAGCGAGAGGGCCGGGGCTCTCTCCGAGCGCGTGGCCGCCCTCCCCGGTGCGGGGCGGATCCATTTCACCGAACGGCCCGGCGAGGCCCGGGACGTTGCGCGCCGTGCAGCCGCCGAGGGAGTCGAGACAATCGTTGCAGCGGGCGGCGACGGCACGGTGAATGAGGTGGCCAATGGCATCGCTGGCACACCCGCCCGGTTGGGAATCCTCCCTGTGGGAACAATGAACGTCTTCGCTACCGAGCTCGGAATCCCACACGGGAAACTCGAGGCGGCATGGGAGATCGTGCGTGGTGGCCGCGTCCGGCCGCTCGACTTTCCGGTCGCGAACGGTGCCCACTTCGTTCAACTCGCCGGCGTCGGTCTCGATGCGGAAGTCGTCCGTCGCACGGCTCCGGAGTCAAAGAAGGCCCTCGGGCCTTTGAGCTACCTTGTTTCCTTGGCGCAGGTCGCCGCCGAGCCCCGGGAGCCCTTCGAAATTCTCGCGGAGGACTCGCTGCCCCGGCGCGGGCGTTTCGTGCTGGTCGGCAACGGGCGATTCTATGGCGGACCCTTCGTCCTTTTCCCGGACGCGAAACCGGATGACGGCAAGCTCGATGTGCTTGTCTTCCAGAACCACAGCCACTGGGATCTCGTCCGCTACTTTCAGGCGATCGCCTTCGGGAGCCATCCCGCACTGCCCGACGTCGAGTATTTCCAAACCACCGGCATGGATCTGCGCGGAGCGGGTGGGATTCCACTTGAGTTGGATGGCGAGCTGGCTGGCGAACTCCCCTGCCGCTTCGGTTTCGCGGACTTCAAGCTGCCCGTGCTTGTGCCGTGAATGGCGTTTGACGGCACGGCTTGCGAAAGCCAACATTTCCCCCCATGAAGCTGATTGCTCTCGCGGTCCTTCTGGCCGCGGCCGGAGTCGCCTCGGCGCAGCAACCTCCCCCGCGTCCGATCACGCCCGAGGAATCCGCGGCCCTTGAGAAGAACCTGCCGAAGGATCCTCTCGCGCGGCCGGAGAAGCCGAGAAAAGTGCTTGTTTTCTACCGTACGGAGGGATTCGTGCACGACTCGATCGGGATTGGACGCGATGTTTTGCGCCGGCTCGGAGAGGCAACGGGAGCGTTCACCGTGGAGGAGAGTGACAGCATGGATGCCTTCGATTCCGCGAATCTTGAGCGGTTCGATGCCGTTGTCTTCCTCAATACCACCGGTCTGAAATTTGAGAATCCGGCCCACCGCAAGGCCCTGCTCGATTTCGTTGCCGCAGGCAAAGGCGTGGTGGGTATCCATGCCGCGACAGACAATTTTCCGAACTGGCCAGAGGGCCAGGCCTTGATGGGTGGAGTTTTTCACGGTCATCCCTGGAACGCCGGCGACCGGGTCGCGATCAAACTCGACGATCCGGGCCACACGGTGAACCGGGGCTTCCGCGGATCGGGTTTTTGGATTTTCGAAGAGATCTACCAGCTCAAGGAACCCTATTCCCGCGAGAACCTCCGGGTCGTTATGAGCCTCGATATGAGCCGACCGGAGAATATCCGCGCCAGAGAGGCCATCCGCCGCGAGGATGGAGACTTCGGAATCAGCTGGGTGAAGAAAGAGGGGCCGGGCCGCGTGTTCTACACGTCGCTCGGGCACCGGCGCGACATCTACCTCGTCCCGCAAATCCTCAAGCATTTCCTCGACGGCATTCAATTCGCCCTGGGTGATGTGGAGATGGATGCCGTGCCCTCGGCCAGGCTAGCGGCCGTCCCGGTTCCTGCACCCGCGCCGGAGGACTCCACAACACTCCAAGAGGCGGCGGGACTTACACCGAGCAAACGATCAACTGCAGCTTCCTCGGCGCTCGCCTCCCTCGCTGCCCAGGCCAGTGCGCAGGGGACGGATCCGTTGGCGTTTTTCCGCGCGGTTGAAGAAGCACGCACCGGAATGCCTGCCGACCTCACCGCGGCTCTGAACGCGCTCGCGGCGAAATTTGCGGCGAGCATTGTCACCGACGCCGCCCAGCCTGTTGAGGCCCGGCGGCTCGCGATCATTGCCCGCGAGCGCTCGCGCGGTCGGGATGCCGTTCCCGAACTCGTTCCGCTGCTTGCGGACCCCGCCCTGGCCCCGACCGTAGCCGAGGTTCTTCGAACCACAAAGGCGCGCGGAGCCACCGGACAACTCGAATCCGCACTTGCCTCCGCAAAAGACCCTTCCCTGCGTGCGGCGCTTGAGACGATCGTGGGGGAGCGGAAAGCAGCGGGGCTGCCCTAGCGCCTCATGGCACCGCGGCCGCAGGCGCCGCAGTGGGGACTGTCGTCTGTTGCCAGCGGAGCACGGTGCCCACAGGGAGCAAGCGCGCTGCCCGTGCGATGTCCCAATTCGGCATGCGGAACCCGCCGAGGCTCTCCTCGGCGCGCATCGCGTCCGGCCGCGAGGTCCCATGGAGTCCGAAGGGAAGGGGATCGGGCGAATCGGATTTCGCGAGATTGATCCAGAGGATGCCAACGGGATTCCGCGGTCCGGCGGAGACGATTTCCTCGGCTGCGAGAAGTGCCGGCGTCGGTGAGGGCTCGGCACTCTGGGCGACAAAAAAATTACTCGGGGCCTGCGGGCGCGTGCGGGGTTCCTGGCGGGTGGAGAGTTGCGGCCGTTGGATCGTATCGAGGATCTTCCATTCGCCGCGTCCCCGGAGGCCGGGCCGTGCGGCCGAAACCGGCATGACAGCCACGAGGCGCGCCCCTTCGTAAACCTCGAGCCGGGAACGGTCAACGATTGCCGCTGTGACCGGGTTGACGGCATTCTCCGGGGGCCGCAGCGGACTCTCAAAAGCCCGCTCGATTTCAAAAGGCGTCACATTCGGCACCCGGAAGACCGCCCCCGCCGAGGGCGCTCCGCGAAGGGAGGGATTCAAGGCCCGGAGCAGTTTTTCGTCACAGCGAAACCTTTCTGCCACGAACTCCCAAGGTGAGCGGTAAGCGAGAAACGGGATACCCACGAGGTCCCCGTAGGTGATCGGCGGGGGGGCAGGTTCCGCGACGGGCTTTTTCCGGCGTTTCGACTCCGGTTCCGGCGTGGCGGACGGGTCGATGCGCCGCGCGCGTGGCGGCGCGATGAAGCGGAAATCGTCCCGCTTGAGTGTGTAGGAGGCAAAGAGTGGTTCGGCCGCCGCGCGGGTCCGCAAGGCGTCGATATCCTGCAACTCGGGGCGGTTTTGTTGAAAAAGAAAAACCAGCTTCTGGAAGTCGAGGCTCGTTGTGCCGGTGACGGGTCCGGCAGAGAAACCTTCCTTTGAGAGGAAAACCTGAAGCATGAGCACCTCGGGATCGACACCCGCGGGCAGCCCCGGTGCGGCGGCAGGTTGCTCAGGCGCACTGGGCGCCTTCGGCGGCGGCGCCATGGCGGCGAGTTCTTCCGGCGTGGGAATGGAAAGGATCTGCCCGGGGTGGATCAAATCGGATGTCAGTTGGTTGGCCCGCTTCAGTTGATCCACTGTGATGCCGTACTTTTTTGCGATGTTGAACAGGGCATCGCCCTTTCGCACCTCGTGACTGTTTGTGCGGTCCACCGGCGTCGGCAGCGCCCCCGCCGCAGGCAGCGGAGCGGGTTCGGGAAGCTCGAACCCCCATGCGGCGGCGGGGCCGGGTTGCACGTTCCAAATCCAACGCACGGCCTTCTCCAGTCCCGGTTCCACTCGTGTGGGGGCGGCCGGCTGTGCGAAGAGCGTCCCCGCCGCAACGAGCGGAAGACAGAGAACAGCAACACGGATCGGAGCGGCCATGGCGGGATTCAACAGCGGCCGGGGCGCTCGCGCAAGCGGCATGGAGGAATCACACCGTGGCCGGTTCCTGCCGCACCGCCTTGGAGGCTTTGCGGGGCTTTCGCCAGATGGCCACTGCCACGAAGAGCAGTTCGGCAGACACAAATGTCAATGCTGCCGGGAAACCGCCGGTGCCGAAGCCGTAGCTGTGCAGCCCCACACCCAGCACGAAATTCACCCCGTACCACGCCATGATGATGGTCTGGAAGGCAACAACAGCTCCGACAGCCATTCCAAAGCCGCCCCACTTGCCCGCGATGCGTCCGTGGAGGATGAAAAGATAAGAGAGCAACGCGATCAGGGCCCAGGTTTCCTTCGGATCCCAATCCCAGAACCGCCCCCACGAATAGTTCGCCCAGACCGCGCCGAGTACGGTGCCGACTGCAAGGAGCAAAACCCCGATCTGGAGCGATCGGTAGAGATAATTGTAAAGGGCGGGCGATGGCTTGGAGCCGAAGATCACCTTGCCGAGAACGATGTGGCCGACGCCAAGGGCCAGCGCGAAGGCTGCGTAGCTCAGTGTGATGGTCAGCACGTGGGTCGTGAGCCAGAAGTTGTCGGCCAGCACCGGCACCAACGGATGAATCGACCGGTCGAGGATGGTTGGTTGCGTGTCGGCGAGAATCAACGAAACGACGGCGACCGGCACCGCTCCAAGGAGGAAATAGCGACAACGGTGGATGGCCTCGAAAATCAGCGCGAAAAGCACCGTGCCGAATGCCACCCAGATGACGCTCTCATACATGTTCGTCACCGGTGCCCGGCCCGAGATCAGGATGCGCAGCACGAACCCGAGCACCATGACGGCAAACCCGGCCACGGCGAACGCCCATGCCGCCGCGTATCCGAAGCGGGCCGCACGACCGACGAAGGCCAGCAGGAAGATGCCCGAGGCGAGATAGAGAATCCATGCGAGGCGGAAGGGGTGCAATTGCTGGTAGAACGTCTCGATGGCGATCGTCTGTGGATTCGCCTGAAAGCGCGGGTTCTCAGCGGCCTGTTCCTTGAGCAGAAGGTCGATGCCTTTCTGGAAGCCTTCCTGCGATCCCTCTTTGTAGCTCGATCGGAGAAGATTCAACGCCGGATCCTCCGGTCCGAGCGCACTCCACGCCGCCGCCCCCGTGGGCAGCAGGGTGACCGAGCGCCCGCTCACAAGGCCTTCGAAAATCGCCAGCCGCATGCCGACGTCCGAGGCGGCTTTGTTTACACCGGAAAGGCGGATGCGCGAATCCCGTTCGCGGAGCTCCGTGACCTCGGCGAACAGCTCCAGAAGCGGCTTGTTGGCCGCCAACTCCGCGTAGGAGAAAAACTTCCGGTCCTTGGGAAGACCGACCTGTTCTTTGAGGGGCTTGTTGTTGACGAGGACAACGGGCACGCGATCCCACCCCTCCGGCGTGAGCCACATCGAGACAACGGCATCCACCGGACTCAGTTTCCGCCCGTCTCGCTCCACGTCCCCGCGTCCGGTCAATCCCCGGATGGCCTCGTTGGCAAAGGTCAGGAACGGTTTTTTTCTGCCCCCTTCCTGGATTGGCACACTCTGGATCACCGAAACGTCCACCGCTCGGGCGGTCGGGATCAAGAAAACGGCCAACAGCAGGCAGGAGAACCAACGGATCGGAAGCAAGGCAGGCATGGGTCGGGCACAAGTGTTACCCAAGGAAGCGCCGCGCGCAACCCGCCTCACTCGCGCGGGATCGTCTGAGTTTCCGCCGGGGCACTCCAAAGGCGATACCGGACCTCCGCGCCCTCAGGGACATAGACCACAACGGGGAGTTGGCTGTTGTAACGCAGCAGGAAGGGCTCGCCTCCGAGAGCAACGAAGCGCTCGACCTTCGGCAGCGAGGGGTCGACGGCGATCCGCGTGCCCGCCATCGGACCGAGCGAGCGGACGATGTAGCGGGGGAAGCCCCAGCCTTCGAGAATCTCCTCCTCGATCTTCCCGCCGAAGAAAAACGTGTTCTTCGCATCGAGCTTCTCCGTGCGGCCCACGATGAGTTCGAGGCGGTGGAGGTTTTCGTTGGGGAGTTCGGGCAGGCGCAGGACATGGCGGGCCATGCCTTCCTCAGCCGGCGGAAAAGCATTCATCGGATCGGCGGCATGGGCGATGGTGACAAGCGCTGCGGCGAGAAAGGCATGCCCGACCTTCATGGCGTGGGTTCGCCCGCCGCGCGGCGGGTGCCGATTTCCTTGCGGTTGATGGCATTCACGTACGCGCGGGCGCTTGCCTCGATCACGTCCGTGCTTGCCCCCTTGCCGGTAATGAGCTGTCCGTCGCCGAAATCAACCTTCAACGTCACTTCGCCCAGCGAGTCCCGTCCTTGGGTAACGGCCTCGACGCGATACTCCGCGAGGTGGCCCTTGCGGTCGGCGATCCGGTCGATCGCCTGCATGGCGGCATCCACAGCGCCGTTTCCGGGACTGGAATCCTGCAGGGTTTCCCCGCCCCGTTTCAACCGCACGGTTGCTGTCGGGATCGTGGTCGATCCGCTCGTCACATGGATGTAGTCGAGTGTATAGGTTTCCTGCGCGACGGACATCGAATCCTCGACCAAGGCGGCCAGATCATCGTCGTAGACGAACTTCTTCTTGTCCCCGATCTCTTTGAATCGCTCGAAGACGGCCGCCGTCTCGGTTTCCGTGAGTTGGAAGCCGAGATGCTTCAACCGGGCCAGCATCGCATGGCGGCCACTGTGTTTCGTCAGCGGCAGCTCCGTTCCGCCCCAGCCGACTTCCTCGGGATCCATGATCTCGTAGGTCTCGCGTTTTTTGAGAATCCCGTCCTGATGGATTCCCGAGCTGTGGGCGAACGCGTTCTCGCCGACGATGGCCTTGCTGCGCGCGATGTGCAGTCCGCTCATGCGGCTGACGATGCGCGACGTCTTCAAAATCTCGCGGGTCACAACGTTCGTGTGAACACCTCCGAAGTAGTCGGCGCGGGTCTTGATCGCCATGACAATCTCTTCGAGCGCGCAATTGCCGGCGCGTTCGCCGATTCCATTGAACGTGCCTTCGACCTGCCGTGCGCCGGCCTTGACGGCCGCGAGCGAGTTGGCCACCGCCAGGCCCAGATCGTCGTGGCAATGGACACTCAAAATGGCGGCGCCGATGTCCTTCACGTTGTCCTTCAAATACGAGATCAGGGCCGCGTAGTGCTCCGGGACGGCGAAACCGACGGTGTCGGGGATGTTGACGGTGGTGGCCCCGGCCTCGATCGCCGCCTGCACCACACGGGCGAGGAACTCGGGCTCCGTGCGCGAGGCATCCTCCGGAGAGAATTCAACGTCGCGGGTGTAGCTTTTTGCCTGCGCCACGCCCTCGCGTGCGAGGCGGATGATTTCCTCCTCCGCTTTCTTGAGCTTGTGCTCGCGGTGGATCGCGGAGGTGGCCAGAAAGACATGGATGCGACCGCGTTCCCCCGCAGGCTTCACGGCTTCGCCGGCGGCGATGATGTCTTTCGGCACGCAGCGGGCGAGTCCGGCGATGACGGGGCCATGGATCTCTGTGGCGATGGTCCGCACAGCCTCAAAGTCGCCGTCACTGATGACCGGGAACCCGGCTTCGATGACGTCGACGTTCGCCCGTGCGAGTTGGCGCGCGATTTCCATTTTTTCGCGCAGATTCATGCTGGCACCGGGGCATTGCTCCCCGTCGCGCAGCGTGGTGTCGAAGATGATGACTTGGTCGGACATTGGATGAGATGTTGTTCGGCGAAGAGGAAACTCAGGGAGGCGACCAAAGCCGCCTTCGCCGGGCACAGCTTTGTCGCGGGATCAGTGGAGAGGAAGTCGGCTCGGGAGCAACCCGAGTCGTCCGTCCAGAACAACGCTGCCTGCAAAATCGACCATGTGCGAGAGGTAACATGCCCCCGTCGGATTGCAAGACCCCGCTGCGCGTCACACCGGTGAGTCGTCGGGGAAGAGCGGCAACTGGGTTCCTCCGGGGCGCCGGAAAGAGGCTGTGCTGTAAGGGAAGGGCTGCGTCGCGTAACCAAGCCGGTCGCGGGATGTCACGAAGAGCGCACGGATTTGATCCGCCCAGAATCCCGTCCCGCGGAGGCGCTCACCGAAGCGTGAGGTATTCAGCGCGCCACCACGGAGCTCGCGTATGCGGTCGAGCACCTTTTGCTTCGAACCCGGGACATGCTCCTCAAGCCACGCAGAAAAGAGCTCTTTCACTGCGTAGGGGAGTCGGAGGATGCTGTAGTGGGCGCGGGAGGCCCCGGCGTCGCGCGCGGCCTGCAGCAGCGCCGGAATCTCGTGGTCGGTGAGACCGGGGACCATCGGCGCCAGCACAACACCGACGGGAATCCCCGCCGATGCAAGGTGCGAAATCGCATCCAAGCGGTGCGCGGGCAGCGAGGCGCGCGGTTCCATCCGACGGGAGAGGCCGGCATCCAATGTCGTGAGACTGATGTGCACCGCGCACGCGTCATGGGCGGAGAGGTCGCTCAGCACGTCGACGTCGCGTGTGACAAGATGGTTCTTCGTGATGATGCCGACCGGGTTGCGGAACTCCGCAAGCACTTCAAGGCAGGCCCGCGTGAGCCGCAGCCGCCGTTCGACCGGTTGGTAGCAATCCGTCACCGCGCTCAAAGCGAGAACCTCCGGCACCCATTTCGGGGATTCCAATTCCGCCCGGAGGAGACGGGCGGCATCCGGCTTCACCACGATGCGCGTCTCGAAATCCAGACCCGAGGAAAAACCAAGGAACTCGTGGTACGGGCGCGCGTAGCAGTAAGGGCACCCGTGCTCGCACCCGCGGTAGGGATTCAGGCTCGCGTTGAAACTGATGTCGGGACTCTCGTTCCGCGAGATGATCGAGCGCGAGGCGTCCTGCAAAAAAACAGTCCGCACGTCACGGTCCTCCCCCGCGTCGCGTTCGATCCTGAGACTCTCGAAGCGGTTCGGGGGATTCGATGCCGCGCCGCGCGAGGGAATCTTCATGGGCGGGAGAAACTATTTCCCCGCGGCTTTGAGTTTCTCCAGCTTCGGGGCGATGACCGCGCGGTTGTAGGGGTGGTTGGGATTCTGCGCGTAGAAGTCCTGGTGGTAGTCCTCAGCCGGATAGAAGACGGCGCCTTCGACAATCTCCGTCACGATAGGATTGCGGAACTTCGACTGCGCCGCAGCGAGCGATTTCTCGGCGGCAGCCTTCTGTTCGGGCGACTGGGCGACAATGATCGAGCGGTATTGCGTGCCGACATCCGCGCCCTGCCGGTTTTTCGTCGTCGGGTCGTGTGCCTCCCAGAAAAGGTCGATGATTTTTTCGTACGGAATCTGCTCCGGATCGAATGTGATCTCGATGACCTCCGCATGGCCGGTGCGCCCCGTGGAGACTTGGTCGTAGGTGGGATCGGGGACGGTGCCCCCGGCGTAGCCGCTCACAACGGATTTGATGCCGGGACGGCCTTCGTAAACCGCTTCGACACACCAGAAACACCCGCCGCCGATCACTGCTTTCTCTTCACTCATGGCGAAAGACGTTACGGCAGTTGCAAAGAAGAGGGCGGCAAAAAACTTCACGGAGTGTGCTCACCACGTTTCGACGATCAAGGTGAGGTCGCCGATGATCGCATCGATTTTTTTCACATCCTTGCGGCGGCCTTTGTCCGGCTTGGCATCGAGGTGCCGCATGAGGGTCAGCATGTCGCGCAGGTCGCGCAGTTTCCCGGGCGTAAGCTTGTCGGCACTCCCTAGGGCGGCCACCCGATCCCGGACAGCATCGAGCTCACTGTCGAGGCGCGAGGCGTAGGCGAGCAGGGTGGCTCGGAGCGCGCAGCGGAGAGTTTCGATTTCCTCCAGCGCGGACTTGGCGGGCGACGTCTCAATCTCCTGATCCTTGTCCATGAGTGCCACAACATACACGCGGAGCCCCCCCGGGCAAGCCGGCGCGCGATTTCGTGTCGCAGGGGGCGGCTTGGTCCGGTAGGCTGACGGGATGGACGACACCGCATTGCTTGCTGCTGCCGGGGAAGCCCGCGAGCGCGCCTACGCTCCGTACTCCGGCTTCCGGGTCGGCGCCGCCCTGCTCACGGAGGATGGCCGGATCTTCACGGGATGCAACGTCGAGAACCTCAGCTACGGACTGACATGCTGCGCCGAACGCGTCGCCGTCGGGTCCGCGGTTGCAGCCGGACACACCCGCTGGAAATGCCTCGCCATCGCGGCCGACACGCGGGAGCCGGTAAGCCCTTGCGGGGCCTGCCGCCAGGTGCTCGCAGAGTTCGAACCGTCGCTGCGCATCCTCCTCACCAACCTGCGCGGCAGCGTCTGCGAGTATTCTCTCGCGGACCTTCTGCCGCGAGCGGCTACTGGGATCCTCGACCGGCCTTAGTTGTATTTCACGCTGCAGCCGTAGGGTGCTGTCTTCGGATTCGAGACCGGCTGGCCGGCCGCGATTTCTGCAAGCGCCGTGGCGACAAAATTCTTCGCACCGGCGATGTCCGCCGGATCGGTGGATTTTTTGTCGTCGATGCCGCCGTGGTAAACGAGTTTGCCCTCGGCGTTGATAATGAAGAGTTCGGGAGTCACCTTCGCACCGTAGGCTTTGCCGACTGCGCCGTCCTCATCGATGAGATAGGCAGTCGCTTTCGAGCCGACCTCCCCGCACATTTTCGCGGCATCGGCCGCGCTCATGTGGCCCTGCTTGCCGGGTGCGGACGAACAGATCGAGAGCCAGACAACGCCCTTTGCCGTGGCGTCGGCTTGGAGCTTTTGCATATTGCCGCCGGAGTAGTGTTTCTTCACGAACGGGCACCCGTGGTTCACCCATTCGAGCACGACGGTTTTCCCCTTGAATTCGGACAGCGAGACTTCTTTGCCGGAGCAATCTTTGAGGGTGAAATTCGGGGCGGCTTGGCCGATCTCGACCGCGGCATGGGCTACGGTCGTGAGGGCGACGAGGAGGAGTGCGAGTGCGGTTTTCATGGCGCGGCAACATACAGGCGAACGCCGTCGCTGCAACCGGCTAGGGGAGTTTTTTCAACGCATCCGCCAGAATCCCCTCGGTGAGCAACTCGGGCAGCACAATCGGCTCGTCTGCACGCCCGGGCGGATAAATCACGTAGAACGGCACGCCCACCCGTCCGAAGGCCTTCAGCGCGGCCGTGATCTCGGGGTTGGCATTCGTCCAATCCGCCTTCATCGGCACGACATTCTTTTCCCGGAGAAGGGCGCGGATGGCCGGCGTGTCGATCGCGGTGCGCTCGTTGAATTTGCACGTGATGCACCAATCGGCCGTGAAATCGAGAAAGACCGCCCGCCCCTCGCCTTGGAGTTCCTTCAACTTCGCTTCGGAGAATGGAACCCACGCGATGCCGTCACTTGCTTTCTCGCCCGCCCGCACAAACCGCTCGCCGAGGAAAAACCACCCTCCGCCCGAGAGACTCAGCACGACCAGGAGCAACGCAATGGTGCGCGCCCTCGCGCTGGCGAGCGGACCGCAGAAGCTGCCGTAGAGCCACGCGGCGAACGCCACGCAGACGAGAAATGCGCCGAACCATACGATGCCCTCGACGCCCTTTTGCCCGCCGAGAATCGAGAGCACCCAAACGAGCGTTGCCGCCAGCGGGAAGCCCATGAGTTGCTTGAAGCGTTCCATCCATGCGCCGGGTTTGGGGAGAAACGCCATCCAGCCCGGTTGAGCGGAAAGCAGCAGGTAGGGCAAGGCCATGCCGGTCGCGACGGATCCGAACATCGCGAGGATCACGCCTGCCGGTTGGCTGAAGGCGAAGCCGAGCGCCGTGCCAAGAAAGGGAGCGGTGCAAGGCGTGGCCAGCAACGTCGCGAAGACGCCCTGGAAAAACGCGCCGCCCAGCCCACCCGAGGATCCCGCCGTCTCCATCGCCGTGCTCGCGCGGCCCGGCAGGACCAACTCAAAGACCCCGAAGAGATTCAATGCAAACGCGAACACCAACGTGCCGATCGCGATGTTGAACCACGGGTTTTGGAACTGAAACGCCCAAGTGACCTCCGCCCCGCCGGACTTCAAAGCGACCACAAGCAGGCCCAACCCGAGGAACCATGCGTAGATGCCGGCCATGAAGGCCAGTCCATGCGCAAGGATGCGTCCGCGCGAGTCGCCCGCCTGACGGATGAAGCCGAAAATCTTCAGTGAGATGACCGGCAGCACACACGGCATGAGGTTCAAAATCAGTCCCCCGAGGAAGCCGTAGAAGAGCGCCGTCCACAATCCCATCGCCGGGGCTTTCTCCGATGGCGCAGCCGCCACGCTGCCGGAGGGTTCCGCCACCAGCCATGCGCGACGCACAGATCCGGAATCGACAGCCACCACGCCGCGCAGCGGTCCCCCGGTCGAGAGGCGAACCTCATTTGGCGCCGGCGAAGTCGGATGGCCGACTTCCTGGCCGTCGCCGGGGAGCGGGAAAAACGAAATCGTTTCTTCCCCGGGCAAACCGGCGGCCCGCAGGGTCACCTCGTTCCCGTTCCGACTCCACTCGATGCGGAAAGGCGGAGGCTCCTGCGACGGAACGAGCGGCCGGAAAGCATCGAAAAGCTCGGTGTTTGCCGGTGCCGAAGGCCCTCCGGTCGGCAACGTGAGGCTCAGGGCCTCCGAGCCGGGAATGCAGATTTCTTTGCACACGAGCCAACTGGCCTTGGCGGCGAGAGTGACCTCGCCGGACAGTTCGCGCGGGGGCACGATCGTGGTGAGCAGCAGCACGCGGTTGCCATACCCGTAGGTTTGGATGTCGCCCGGCTCCACCTTGGCTTCCGGCACCGGCCATTCGATCGGACCTGCCACGAAGCCCTCGGGAAGCGTCCACACGAGCTTCGTCGCGAGTCCTGCGTCGCCGGGATACTCCCAGTATGTGTGCCAGCCGGGGGCCATTTCGAGCAGGATGCCGACTTGAAACGGCCGGCCGGGGGTGATCGCGGTTACGGAGGACACAAGCGACGCGCGCACGAGTCGCTGGCCCTCGAACTCCTGTGCGCGCAGCCCGGGCGTTCCCAGCGTGAGAAACATGGCCAGGAGGGCGAGCCGGATACGCATATTCATATTCATCGCTTACCACCGTCCGCTGCCCGCCGCAAACCGCGGCTTCCCCGCAGGAGGAAAGTTTGCTCGTCTGGGGCCACGCCATGGCGCGCTCCTCTTCCATACCTTTGCGGCAAACTGTCGTTCCCCTGCTGGCGCTGGCGGCACCGATGCTTCTCGGGCAGGCGGGTCAGGTGCTTCTCCAGATCACGGACACCGTCATGATCGGACACGTCGGAGCCGTCGGCCTCGCCGGCGCGGCGCTGGCCGGGAATCTCGTGATGGTCGCATTGTATTTTTCCTACGGTGCGCTCGGCGCTGTCGCCCCCCGTGTGGCGCAGGCCTGGGGGGCGCGGGCGCTGGCGGACGTCGCCGCCTATGCGCGGGGTGGGGCGGTTCTGGCCTGCGGGGTCGGGCTTCTCGTGGCGACGGCGTTGAGCGCCCTCGTGCCGGCTCTTCCTCACTTGGGCCAACCCGGGGAGGTCGTCGCGGTGACGGGGCCCTATCTCCTCCTCATCGCATGGTCGATGCCGGCCGCCATGCTCACGGTCGCGCTCGGCCAAACCGCCGAAGCCGTCAATCGGCCGTGGCCGGTGCTGGGTCTGATGGCTGTCACATTTCTTGTGAACCTTGGCCTGAACTTCGTCTTTATCTTCGGTCACTTCGGCCTTCCCGAGATGGGTCTCACCGGGGCGGGTCTTGCGACGTTCCTTGCACGGTGGCTCCAGACCGCAGCCCTGCTGGCGTGGTTGCGCTGGGATCGTTCGATGGAGCACCTCGGCATTCTCCGCAAAGGCCGACGCCTCGGCGCTGCTGTGCGTGAGCTTTTTCGCGAAGGACTTCCCGTCGCGGGTCAGGACGTGCTTGAGGGCGGATCGTTCGCCGTCGGTTCGCTCATGGTCGGCTGGTTCGGGACAGTCGCTCTCGCTGCGAATCAAGTGACCATCAGCATCGCCTCGCTGGCTTGGATGTTTCCAATTGCCCTTGCCTCCGCGACCGGTGTGCGTGTCGCGCAGGCGGCGGGTTCCGGCGATCTTGCGGCGGCACGCCGCAGCGGCCTTGCCGGAGTCGGCCTCGGGGTCCTCCTCATGGCGGCCTGCGCGGTGGTCTACATCGCGGGCGGATACCAACTCGCCGGATTTTTCACAACCGACCCCGCCGTGGCCAAATTGGCAGGGGTGCTGGTGACCATCGCCGGTGTTTACCAGATCTCGGACGCCATCCAATCGATCAGTCTCGGCGCCCTTCGCGGGTTGCTCGACAACCGGATTCCCTTCGCCGCGAATGCCGTCTGCTACTGGGTTTTGAGTCTACCCTCCGTCTATCTCCTCGCGGTCGTCATGGACTGGGGGGCGGTCGGTGTGTGGGTGGGCTACCTGCCGTGGATGGTTCTGACGGGGTTGTTTTTTCTCTGGAGATTCGTGCATCGCACGCGTCAACACGCTAGCATCGCAGGGAATGAACGAAGTCCTTGATCTTTTCCGCCAGACCGGCGCTTTGCTGCACGGGCATTTCGTCCTGCGCAGCGGCTTGCACAGCCGGGAGTTTTTTCAGTGTGCTCTCCTTTTGCAGGATGCCGCCATCGCGGCCCGCGTGTGCGGGATGCTGGCCGACAAACTCGGAGCCTGGCAGGCCCCGACCGTCGTCTCGCCGGCCGTCGGCGGAATCATCGTCGGACAGGAAGTTGCCCGTCACCTCGGCAAGCGCCACATTTTTGTCGAGAAAGACGGCACGGGCGGTCTGGTGCTCCGACGTGGATTCACCATCGCACCGGGCGAGAAATTTCTTGTTGCAGAAGACGTCGTGACGCGCGGCGGACGCGTTCAGGAGACCATCCAAATCATCCGCGACCACGGGGGTGAGGTCGTGGCCGCCGGGTCCATCGTTGACCGCAGCGGAGGGAACCTCCCGGACTTCGGTTGCCCGTTCGTCTCCCTCGTTCAAATGAACGTCGAGACGTTCGATCCGGAGAATCTTCCGGACGACCTGCGTGGAACACCGGCGGTGAAGCCGGGAAGCAAGTAAGGCTCAGGCCTCGCGGGGCACCGAGGCCAGCACCTCGTCGAGCATGCGGCCGAACTCGGCCAGCCCTGTGCTCGGAATGATCACCGTGTTACGGCGGCCATGGGCCTCCTCGGTGATGCGAAGAAAGCGACCGCGGTCGTTTTCACGGAATTCGATGAAGAAGTGCTTGCGCTCGACCTGAAGCTCGCGCGATTCGATGATGGTGTCCATTACTGCGTGGGAGAGTTCGTCAAATAGACTCCCGGCACTGAGCGAACACAACCGAAAACTTGCAAAGGTCCCGTCACGGACCGCCTCCGCTTGGCTTCCACACGGCGAAGGCGCGGCGTCCATCCGGCCACACGACTTCGGCCTCAAGGCGCCGGTCGGATCCCTCCGGGACGATCCCGCGGAAGGTTTCCCCCGTGGCCGGTGCGCCCCCGGAAGGCTCCCAAACAACAGTGGCCTCGCCGAGAGTGACATCGTCGGGCAGAACCAACCGTGCCGTGACCATACTCCCATTCTCTGTGGCCGCGATGCGGGCTTCGATCGGTCTCCACTCTTCGGCGGCGGCAGGCGTGTTTGCGGTCAGGAAGAGATAGGCTGCCAGGATCCGGGCGGTCGTGGCGGTGACGAATTCCGCACGCACGTTGTAAGCATCGGTCGCCGCACGCTCCAGGAAGGAGAAATCTTTCAGGGACGGGAAAAACAGACGGCGCAATCCAGCGGTGCCCTCGATCTTGTAAGGAGTCAGATTGTGGGGCGTGGAAACGACGTTGCCCGTTGCAATGCCGGGGACGGCAAGTGTGCGGTCGTCATTGAGTGTGATGCGATTCACCACCTGCCGTCGCCACACCGGGCCCGCGCCGCTGACGAAGGCGCGATTGGCGGGGTTGGCGCCGAATTCGAAACCGAAGGCATCGACGATGGCATCACGAAATGCGGTCCGCTCCGCCGGGTCGCTTGCCAGGAGTGACGCCGTGGCGAAATCAAACGCGAAATCCATCGCCCAAAAGTAGCCGACTTGCTCCCGGCGCTTGCTCGTCGGCGGCAGGGCGATGCCGAACGCGTCGCTCTGCGCGAATCCGAGCAGCTTGTGCCCCCCACGCAGGATCGCTTCGCGCATCGCCGAGAGGTAGGCGGGATCCGACGTCCCCCGGCGCAGTGTGCCGTTCGATTCGGCGAAGGCATAGACGCGGGCGGCGGATCCGTAGGACTCGAAGAGCGGCCACCAGCCCCAGCGCGAAGATTGGGATCCGGCGGGGTCCGGCCACCACGCGCGCAAGTCGTCCTCGTAGGACTTCTCGCCCGTAGCGGCGAAGAGCGCGGCTGCCGCATAGGCGAGTTCGTCGGTGTGACCCGAGAAAGCCCCATAGTGGCTGATGGCCTGGAGGGCCCCCTCGAACCCGTGTTTCGCCACGGCGCGCTTCAGAAACGCGTAGCCCACCCGCGCAGCCTCAAGAAACCTCGCGGCCTCCGCCGGGTAGTGCCGCCGGAAGTGCGGCGAGGCCGCGCACTGCGCAAGCGCTCCCACGGCTGCACCGGTCGCGATCGTGTTTTTCGGGAAAACGACCTGCGGATCCCCGTTCTGCGGCAGGACATCGAGCTCGTAGGCCCGGTCGCGCGGATACACGAGAAAGAAAAATCCGCCATCGGAATCCTGCATCTTCACCAGAAAGTCCGCTTCCCACTTCGCGATCTGAAGCGCATCGGGCACGCCATCCGCGCTTTCGGGCAGGCCGAGGTTGTCGATGGAAACCACGCCGGGGAAGTTGTCGACGGCGAAGACAAGCGCCGCAATGAGCGCCGAACTGTTCACCGTGTATTTGCTGTAGTCCCCGGCGTCGAAGTGCCCGCCGGAGACGTCGATCGGCCCGTTCCGGAGGATCGGATACAGCGACGCCGATACGCCATCCATCACGGGAGCGGTCTGCCCTTCGGAGTTCTTGCGTGCCATGTCGCGCACGTGCTTGTCGGTTTTGGAGAAGGAGGCGGACCCATCCGGCACCTCGGCCGGTGCCGTGTGCGAGGCTTTGTGCGTGATGCGCGTGAAGGGCAGGGACTTCTCGAATCCGCTTCGCTGGTGGTACATGCCCAGCGCGTGAAGCCTCGCCGCGGCGAGGAATGCTTCGGAATGGATGCGCAGCGGGGCCGATCGCCCCAACCCCTCCACCTCGATCCGGTAGACACCCGGAGTGTTGAAATCCGTGAAATCAAAGCGCCAGACGTTCTGATAGAATCTCCATGCTCGATCGGGACGGTGAACGAGCGGGGCTTCGAAAACCGTTTTTCCTTCAGCATTGAGAAGGCGGCCCACGATGCCGTCCGGGAGCGCCATTTCCCCAAGCGAACCCATGTCGAGTGAGACCGTGGCTGACTTCGGAAAACCGGGAACGTAGCCCGCGTGGTTGATGTGGATCGCTGGCGAGAAGCGCAGTGGGAGGAGTTCTGCCTCCACTGTGCCCCGCCAGAAATCCGGGGCTGCCACGGTGATGTGCGTGCCGGCCGGGAGCGGTGATGCGGTACGCAGAAAGGCCTCGTTCAGAATCGTGACGTCGAGACGGTGGTAGTCGGCATGCACTGGCATGCGGCGGAATCCGACTTCCGAAATCTTCACAGATCGGCCATCTGCCGTGATGAGGAAATCTGATGGCTCAGGAGGCGTGAGTTCTGTTCGGTCCCAGGACTCGTGGCGGGTGACCCATCGCGCCTGAATCAGATCGTTCGTGAGGAAGCGCACATCCGTCGCGCCTGCAGCGGGAAGTGAGGTGACGTCCGGGAACAGCGGGTCATCCGCCGGTGCGGTTCCGGCATGGGCCGACAACGCCGCCGCGCCCGCGAGCAGCATACTCAATAGTTTCTTTCGCCTCACGTTCGTCTCGGACATGATGCTCTCGCTCGCGTGGCGGAACTCAAATACATTATTTTCTTCGCGGCGTTCCTTTTCGGCGTGCCGATCGGCATTCTGCTTGCGAACCGCTTCAAGGTCTTCGAGCGGTTCATGGTCTATTTCATCGTGTTCAGCACGGTGATGCCGGACTCGACGGCGATCAACTTTGTCTCGCGCGAGTTCTATTTCGCCATGACGAAAGGGTTCGAGATCAGCCTCGCCGATCTCGGGGCGCTCGTCTTGCTGGGCGTGATGCTTCTGCAGCGCGACAAGTATCGCATTCGAGGCCTTCCGCCCATCGGGTGGGCGATGCTCGGCGTGATCTTCGTAGGGTTCCTTTCCTGGATCACATCGCCCATGGGCATCAGCGTCCCGACGGCCGCACAGGAACATCCGTTTTTCATTCCCTACGATGTCTTCGAGACGAAGATCTATCCGCTTTTCGAGATCAGCAAACTTCTCCGCGGGTTCCTGCTTTTCTTCGTGGTGGCGTGGTATGTGCGGCAGAAAGAAAACCTCGAAACACTCCTCTTCGCCATCGCTGCGGCGACGATCTACATCGGCTTCCTCGCCCTCATCGACCGTTACGTCTACGGCTTTCACCGCATCAAAGCCACGCTCCAGCACCCGAACTCGCTGGCCACTTACATGGCGATGGTCGGCTCGTTCAACTTTGCCAGCCTGCTCACTTCGAAGTCTCCCGGACGTACCGCTCTCTACTTCTTCGCCGTGGCCATGAGCGGTGTGACGGTCCTGATGACGATTTCGCGAGGAGGCCTGGCCGCGCTCGTGCTGGGGCTCGGCATGTGTTTTGGCCTTCTCATTTGGTCGAATCTCAACCTTAAGAACGTGGCAATCATACTCCTCGGCCTCGTTGGCGCCACGATCGCTGTGAGCCAGGCCCTCGACAGCCTGCTCGATCGCTTTGTCGGTGAACAGGACGCCGCCAGCGACATGGAGTATCGCATGTACTACAACCATCAGGCCGAACTCATGGCGAAGGACAAAATCTTCGGCGTTGGTCTCGGGAACTTCTCGTCGTTTTCCTGGGATGGCTATGCGGCCTTGGTCGATCCTGACAATCCGGCGGGCACGCCGGCGCACAATGTCTGGTACCTCCAACTCGGCGAGACCGGTTACATCGGCCTCGCGGCTTTCATCCTTATGTGGCTGCGGTATTTCTCGCTCGCGATTCCCCTTGCGGTCTGGCGGACGAAGGGCATCGAAAAAGCGGCGGCGGTCGGCGCCCTCGCGTGCACATCGGTCATGCATGTCCAGGCGATGGTGCAGCTCTCTTACCGGCAGACGCCGATGTTCTTGATGTTGATGCTCTGCATGGGCATTATCGGGGCTCTGAGCATGACGTGGCGCGAACGAAGGAAGGCGGCGGAATGACGAAGCCTGCGGATTCCGGCGGCTTCTTTTCCCACCATACTGTCCGTGCCGTGCCGTGGATGGTGGGCTCGAAGGTTTTCCTTTTCTTTGTCTACGCGGCCATCTCGATCTTAACAGTCCGGCTGCTTGGCAAAGAAGATTATGGCATCTTTGCGCTGTGCCGGAACTTCGTGGAAGTCCTCCTCATCCTCTGCACGCTGGGACTGAACACCGCCCTGGTGCGCTTTGTTCCTGAATTGGTCGTCCACCACAACAAGGCGGGGCTGAAGCGGCTTCTCTGGAAAACGATCGCCATCCAACTCGGCGCTGTCGGGGTGGCTTTCGCGATCCTCGTGCCGATGACTCCGCTGTTCTCCCAGTGGTTCCGGGTCGACTTCGGCATTCTCATCGGCCTCTCCGTTGCGCTGACGGGATTTTCGATTCTCAAAAACTTTTACAACGACGTCCTCACAAGCCTCTTCCTGGCCAAGCGGCTTGTGATCTATTCCGTTCTCCAGTCCGGCATATGGTGTGCGGGACTCGGCTGGCTCGCATGGCGCGGGGGAGCGACGCCGGCCGCGGTGATTGTGGCCGAGATCATTTCCATCGCCCTCGCGGGCTTTCTGGCGCTCACCGGTCTTGTCCGTCACGTCGGCGGCCTGGCTTGGCGCTCGCCGCCCGAGGGGATCGGCCGCGCACGCGTGATGAACCTTGCCCTCGGCGCACTCGGCGGCGGGATCGGCCGGGCGTTCATGATGAAGTATACCGAGACATTCTTTCTCGGTCTGTATTTCTCGCCCGCCGTCGTCGCCATCTATGATCTCGGTTACTCCTCAACAATGCTCGTGATCACCTTCATCCCGATGGCGCTCCAAACCGTCTTCGCCAGCGGGCTCTCGGAGGCATATGTGCGGAATCCCGACTCACTCCCGCGCCTCGTCGAGTCGCTCTACAAGGTTCTCATTCTGCTGGCCGTTCCGCTCGCGTCGTTCGGCGTCTTCTACGCCCCGCAGGCGGTCGTGCTCTTTTATGGCAAAGAAATGGCAGGGGCCGGGTGGGTGGCTTCAGCTTTTTGTTTCATCCACCTCCTCCCGCTCATCGCGATCCCGCTCTCGATGGCGATCGGTGTGAAGGAAAAAATCAAAGAGTTCCTGCCCTTGCTCTATTTCCGCGTCGCGGTGAATCTTGTTCTCGACTGGATCCTCATTCCGCCGTTCGGAATCCCCGGGGCGATGGCCGCCGTCGTTTTGACGTTCGTCGTGACATTTCCCTTCCGGTTGAATCTCATCAGATCCGTGCTCGGGGGTTTCCATTTTCCGCTCCGGTTCTTCCTGCGTTTCATCGTGGCGGGTCCGGCTCTCGCCGCCTTGGTCTGGTGGGCCTTCCCGCATGTGAATGTTCCCGGCCTGCTCGGACTCGGCATCGCCTATCTTCTCCTCTTCGTTGCCTTGATGCGGTTCGCCCGACTGCTCCGGCACGAAGATGTGGCCGAGCTCCGCGCTCTGAATTTCTCCAAACTTAACCGTATCCTCAACCTCGTCGCCGCTCCCGCCAAATGAAGATCCTCCTCTGTGGAATCCCCCTCGGCCGCAACAATGTCGGTGACGAAGCCATCATCGCGGGCGTGGTGAAAATCCTGCGCGGGATCGCGCCGGATGCCACGCTGACTGTGAGCACGGATGATCCGGCGACCGCACGGCGCCTCGGGGTCGAGGTGTGTCCGCTCTACGGATTCGACGTCGTGCCGTTCGATGCGGAGCAAATGGCACGCACTGTGCGCGAGCACGATGTTACCGTTTGGGCCGGTGCAACCGGACTCTCGGACTATCCGGAAATCCCTTGCCGGATTCTGCGCATCGCCCAGGAAGCCGGGAAAAAGTCCGTTGTCTGGAACGTGGGAATGAATTCGGAGTTGAATCCTGCGAAATACACCGTCGGCGGCCACCGGCGCCTTCTGCTCAGCCTGGTGCGCAAGCTTGCCCTGGGGGCCTTCGATCCTTTACAGGAGGCCGAAGCCGCTCTGGCCGCCAAGGCGCGGGGTGCGATTCGCGAGGCTCTCACGCAGTGCGATCTGGTCGTGACGCGGGATCCTCAGAGCCGGCTCGAAGTGCTTCGGTGCGGGGTTGACCGCGAGGTGGTTGCCGGTGCGGATTCCGCGCTCGTGCTCGAACCCTGTCCGCTGGAAAGCGTGCCCGTCGCGAAGGAAGTGCTCGACGCGGTCCGTTCTCCAAAACCGAAGGTCGGCATCTGCATTTCGGCGCAGCGCTCGATCACGAACAGCGATGGCCTCCTCGGCTATCTCGATGGATTGGCACAATCCGGTTTCCAAATCGTTTTTCTGCCGATGAACCCGGTGACCGACAAGGCGCTCATGGAGGAACTCCACGAACGCATGGCGCACAGGGGAGCCGCTGTCGTGGCCGCAGGCCGTTTGGATCCCGAGCATATCCTCGCACTTGCGGGCGGCATGGATGTCATTGTCGCAAGTCGCCTCCACCTCCTCATTCTCGCCTCCATCCTCCATGTTCCCATCCTCGGGATCAGCCGGGGATCGAAGGTCGACAACTTCCTCGAGCCCTACGGCATCAAGGCGGCGGGGAGTGTCGAGGACTGCAATTTCGCCAAGCTGGCGGAAGACACCGCCTACTGGGCTTCGCACCGCGACGAGTTCCGCGAACGCAGCACGGCCGTGCGTGGGCAGTTGATGGCGCGCCTTGAGACTGCAAAACGCCTGCTTGGAAAAGTGATCGCATGAACCGCCGCCTCCGCGTCGCCCTCGTGACGAACCGCTTTCCTCCCCAAGTCGGCGGTGCGGAGATCAATATCGACCACCAGGCGCGCCACCTCGCCCGCCACGTTGACCTTCAGGTTTTCTGCCCGAAACGGGTGGAGGGTCCCTCTCGCGAGGAACGCGACGGCTTTCGCATCAAACGTCTGGAGGACGTTCTCAACCGCACCCATTCGTATCCCAACAACAAGAGCGAGACGTTTTGTCCGTCGATTTTCTTCAAGATCCTCCTCGGCCGCTTCGACATCGTGCACTGTTTCCCGGCCCTGAACCGCAACAACATGCTCGCGGCGCTCGCGGCCCGGCTGACCGGCAAGAAAATCATCTTCTGTTTTTTTGATTACCTCGACTACGCCGCGATCATCAAGGCGACCGGCCGTGTCAATCCCGAGGTGATCGCCTCGCATGTCCCGAATGCGAAGAGCCGGATGGTCCTCGGCTGGATCAACCATGCCTTCGCCATTTCGAACCGCGAGATTGCATTCCTCAAGCGCCACTGCCGCAGCGTGAGTTACTCACCGGTGCCCATCCTTCTCGGCGAATACGAGTCGCCCGCCCCATCCCCCCGCGCCGCACGCGGTGTGCGCGAGGAAGACTTTGTGTTCGTTTGCCTGAACAGGCTTTCGCTCATCAAGGGCCAGGATGTCGCGCTCGAGGCCTTCCTCATGGCTGCCGAGCGCATGCCCGGCGCACGGCTTGTCTTTGTGGGAAACACAAAGGCCGAGCCCGCGTTCACCGCAGCGATGGAGCAACGTGCAGCCGCGTCCGGCCTCGGCGACCGCATTTTGTTCACGGGACTTGTCGAGCGTGAGGAGTTGCTCGGCTGGCTTCAGCATTCCGACATCCAGGTCGTCCCTGCGCGGTTCATGAATTCCGGCGCCGTGGTCGTCGAGAGTTGGATCAGCGGGACTCCCGTCCTGCAGAGCGATGCGGTGGATCCGAATCTCGTGGTCGAAGGCGTTAATGGCTACGGCTTCCCGGCGAACGATGCCGCCGCGCTTGCGCGGAAGATGGTCGTCGCGTTCGAGAACCATTCCCGTCTCAAAGGCATGGCTGCCGAGGGGCGGAAGATCGTGCTGGAGCGCTACACGTACGAGGCACTCACCGACCTCTACCTGCGGACCTACGACGAAGTCACCCGACGATGAAAAACCTTGCGATCATCATGCGCGCCAAAAATGAGATGCCCTACGCGCGGCGGGCCCTTGCGGCTCTGCGCACCCAGCGCCGCAGCGACTGGCGGCTCTACGCGATCGACTCGGGCTCGACCGACGGCACGCTGGAAGAGATCGAGGCCTTCGGTCCGGATGAACTGGTTCGGATTGCTCCCGAGGACTACGAACCCGGCCCCGTCCTCAACCGCATGGTGGGCATGGCCCGCGAACCGATCATTGTTTTTCTGAATGCGGATGCCAT
The DNA here is from genome assembly GCA_964552635.1 of uncultured Chthoniobacterales bacterium. Classification (GTDB taxonomy): domain Bacteria; phylum Verrucomicrobiota; class Verrucomicrobiia; order Chthoniobacterales; family Terrimicrobiaceae; genus CAZKHB01. The sequence goes on along the minus strand of CAZKHB010000010.1, from coordinate 36,897 downwards.
CCCGCTCGACGATGACTGGCTCGGGAATCTCGTCGCGCCCGTCGAGGCCGGATCGGTCGATGCGACGATGAGTGTTCAGGTTGCCCGGCCGGACGCGGATTTCATCGTCGCCTACGATTACGCGCGGGCATACGACCCCCGGAACATCAAAGAAGAGAACGAGGACTTCTTCTCCGCGGTCGCCTGCTGCTTCAAGAAAACCCTCTGGCAGGCGCATCCGTTCAAAGAGAAAGGCTACTCGGAGGATCTGGCTTGGGCGCGTGACTGCCGCAGGGCGGGTGCTTCGTTCCGCCTTGTGACCACCTCCCGCGTCGAGCACTCGCACAACTTCACGTTGCCGGGTCTTCACAAAAAGCGCTACCGCCACGGCAAGGCATACGTGGACATCTTCGATGCAAAGCCGGATCCCGTGGGACAGACTGTGTCCTGCCTCCGCGAGATGGTCCGGGACGTCTTTCACGCCGCGCGGTGCGGGCGTGTGGATGCGATTCCTTTCAATCTCGCCTACCGCTACACCATCCACCGCGCGTTGTTCCTCGGGATTCGTGACGAGCGCCGCTCGCGGGGCCTGTCATGAAGAAGCGGCTCGGGCTCTTCGTATTCATCGATGCGTTCGGCTGGGAGGTCCTGCGCCGGAATCCTGCGTTCCTTGCCGATCTTGCGACGCACCGCAAGCCGCTCGAAACAATCCTCGGCTACTCCTCGGCCTGCGATCCCTCGATCATCTCGGGATTGCTTCCGTGCGAGCACAGGCTGTGGTCTTCCTATTTCTACAAACCCTCCGGCTCGCCCTTTGCCTGGGTGAAGTGGCTCGGCTTTCTTCCCGGTCCGTTGACCGAGCGTGCCCGCGTGCGTCACTACCTCTCGAAGCTCGTGAAGAAGGCGTGCGGCATCACGGGGTATTTCCAACTCTACAACGTCCCGTTCCACAGGCTTCCGATCTTCGACTACGCCGAGTGGAAACGTATCTGGGTTCCCGGCGGCCTCCCCCGCGGCTCCAGTATTTTTGACCTTCTCCGTGATGCGGGGCGCACGTGGTATGTGCACGACAGCGACAAGAACGATCAGGGCAAACTCGCCGACCTGCACGCCGCGCTCGGGCAGGGCACAATCGATCTCGCATACATTTCGCTTGGTCGCCTCGATGCCCTCATGCATGCCGAGGGCACGCGCACACCCCGCGTGGCGGAGCTTGTCGCATGGTACGACAAAGAGGTTCGCGGGCTGTATACCCAAGCCACCGAAACTTACGCGGAAGTTGACCTCTATGTGTTCACCGACCACGGGATGCACGACATCACACGCGGCCACGACCTGAAGGCCGAAGTCGATGCGCTGGGCTTGGATTTCGGTCGGGATTATGTCGCGTTCTACGATTCGACGATGGGGAGGTTCTGGCCGTTGAACGATAAGGCGCGCGCCGCCCTTGCCGGTCTTCTCTCCGCGCATCCGCATGGCCGTTTGCTTGCCGAGGACGAGTTGCGCCGACTCGGTGTCTATTTCCCCGACGGCCAATACGGCACTCTCATTTTCTTGATGCATCCCGGACTCCAGATCGCCCCGAGTTTCATGGGGCGGAAAGCGATCGCCGGGATGCACGGTTTCCATCCCGACGAGCCTGACTCGAAGGCCATGATCTGTTCGAACCGTGAACTTCCCCCGAGCCTCGGCCACATCGCGCAGATCTTCGGCCTCATGTGCGACTCCAGCGGGATTCCCACACCTGAGGGACGGATGCGGCCCTGAGGCGCTTCAGCGGTTGGCCTCGACCACATCCACCCAGATCGGCAACGCCAGTGCGCTCCCATAGCCTCCGGGGCGGATCGGCTTGGGTTGGTCAAAACCGACCCAGACTCCGCAGGTGAGCTTGTCGTCAAACCCCACAAACCACGCGTCAACAAAGTTGTTTGTCGTCCCGGTTTTTCCGGCCGCTCGGTGGCGCAGGCCGAACTCCCGGGCGCGGGCCGCTGTGCCACGCTCGACGACTTCGGTGAGGAGGGAAGTCACCTGTCGGCTCGATGCGCTGTCGAGCACGGCCAGACGCCCGCGAGTGCTTCGGAAAAGGACGTTGCCACGCGCATCAAGGACGCGGTCGATGAGGAAAGGTTGAAGCCGCGTGCCGCCGGTGGCGAAGACCGTGTAAGCCGTTGTAACGTCCTTCAATGTTGTCTCGAATGCCCCGAGCGAAAGCGCCGGATACTTCGGTGGGTCCGCTGCAAGGCCGGCACGGGCGACCGTGGCGGCGATGCGATCGAGTCCGGTCGAGAGCCCGATGCGCACGGTCATCGTGTTCCGCGAGTCAATGAGGCCTTCCTCCGCCGGTCGCATGCCGCGGTAGGTGCCGTCGGAGTTTGCAGGACTGTAGGCCCCGTATTGTTTCGGGATCTCCCCGGAACGGATCGGGTTGTCATCGACCTTGTCGCCGGGACGCAGTCCGGCGCGGAAGGCCTCGGCGTAAACAAACGGCTTTACCACGGAGCCCGCTTGGCGGTGTCCGAACAGGGCGCGCTGGAAGCGGCTTCGTGCGTAGTCCCGCCCGCCGACAATGGCACGGATGCCGCCGGTCGCGTTGTCGAGTGCGATGACGGCCGCTTCGAGATAGGGCGTGGATTTTTCGCGGTCGAACGACTGGTTGGCAAAGCTCTCCATGGCGGGGTGGGGATAACCCGGCTGGCTTTCAACCGTGCGCAGTCGCGAACGCACCGAGGCCTCCGCGGCTTGCTGGAGTCCGCCGTCGATGGTCGTGTAAATCCGGAGCCCGCCCTCGTCCAGCCGGCCCGGCTCAAGAACGAGTTCGAGTTCGCGCAGGATGGCATCCATCGCCCATCCCTCGTTGGCCGAGGGGGTCTCGCGTCCTTTCGCGATGAGCGCCTCGGCCATCGCCTGTTGACCGCGCGCGCTCTCAAGCAGGCCCGTCTCGACCATACGCCGGAGCACGGTGTCCCGTTCGCGCTTGGACTTCACAGGATCGCGCAAAGGGGAAAACCGGTTCGGGCTCCGGATGAGACCGGCCAGTGTTGCGGCCTCGGGGAGGGTGAGGCGTGAGGCGGGCTTGTCGAAGTACGTCTGGCTGGCGGATTCGATCCCGTAGGTCCCGGAGCCAAAATAAATCCGGTTCATGTAGGCCTCCAGGATTTCCTCCTTGGACAGCTCGGTCTCGATACGGAAGGCAAGGGCGGCCTCGATGAGCTTGCGGTGGAGGTTTTTCCCGCCAAGGGGGAAGCTGTTCCGCGCGAGTTGTTGGGTGATCGTGCTGGCACCCTCGCGGAAGCCTCCGAGCAGAAGGTTGCGCACGGCCGCACGGGCGATGCCGACCGGATCGACGCCGTGGTGTTGGTAGAAACGGGTGTCCTCGCGCGAGATGAGGGCGTTCACGAAATCGTTCGAGACCTTGTCGAACGGCACAACGACGCGGTTCTCCCCGGCGAGGCGTCCGAAGACCCGGCCCTCGTGGTCGTAGATGAGCGAGCGCTCCTCCATCTCGTGAATGAGCTTCAGATCGAATGTGAGCGCCCACCCGTAGTAGGCAAGCGCGATCGCCGCCCAGAGCAACAGCGTCACGAAACCGAGCTTTACCAAGGTGCGCACGAACCGTCTCCGCCGCGGCGGTTTCCGGCGCTTCTTTTTCGCGGCACCCATTGGCTGTCGGCTTACACGCGCCCCGCGCGCACGTCATCGACGATCCCGCGGTAGGCCTCGATCTCGGTGGCAAGAAACTCGGCGAGCATCTCGCGGACCCCTGGCGGCATGGCGATTTCCGGAGTCGGATTCAGTTTGATGTTCAGGTGCCGGTTCAGAAAAAGGGCCTTCGTGGTCACACCGAGGAAGCGCTCGACATCCGCCAGCAATGCGGCGGGTTCGGTGGCGATGCGGTCATAGAGACCGAGGTGGAGGTGGCCTGGCCGCAGATGTTTTTTCCAAAGCGCGATCATCGTCGTGTAGTCCGCGCGCTGGCGCTGGCCCGACGACGCGAAGTAGGCCGCGAGTTCCTCGCGTGTGATCTCAGTGCGGCGGCCCTTGTCGCGGATGAGCGTCTTTTTCGCATGCGACCATGCGCGTTCCACGGGGTCGCGCAGCATGAGAATACCTTTGAGCGCGGGCTTGAGCGAGACGATCTCGGCGACGATTTCCTCCGGCAGCACGGCATACGACGCCGTGGCCTCCCCGATGAGGCGCGGCCGGTAGAATGCGAACGACTTCCGCAGGCACGTGTAGTGTTTTTTAAGAATTTCGCCGGCGGATTCGTGGTAGGACTCCAGGTAATCCTCAAGATACGGATACAAAAAACGCGGGTGGTCCGGGCGGCCGAGCGTCGAGAAATAATAACTCTCCTTCAGCCGGTGGAGCAGGATCTGGGGGTGCAGGTGGAGGTTGAAGTAAAGCCACGTCGTCCCGGTGCGCTGCGGGCCGAGGATGAGAAAGTCGGGGAATCGCCGGAGGTCCGGATGCGCGGAGCGCGTCTGAATGTGTCGAAGCTGCATGTCGGAGAACGGCCCGGGTGGGCTGCGGCGAGAGTCGCTCAATTCCGCCCCGGCGTCATGCGAATTTCCCGGGCCGGATTTCGATTGCGCCGGATCGGTCGTTGGGGGTGGAATGCGTGGCGCAATGTCATCCCACCGCCGCCGGACCTCTTGATGGACGACCTCGACGAACTCGAGGCGCAGAGCGTCTTCATTTTCCGCGAAGCTTTTCACAGCTTCAAAAACCTCTGCATGCCCTGGAGCATGGGGAAGGATTCGAATGTTCTGATCTGGCTGGCGAAAAAGGCCTTCTGCGGGCACATCCCGTTTCCGCTTCTGCATATCGACACGACTTACGAGTTCCCCGAGATGCTCGCTTTTCGCCAATGGGCCGTGGCCGAGCACGGACTCGACCTCATAGTAAAAATCAACGAGGACGCCCGCGCCGGCCGGGGGGCCTACACCGAGAGCATCGGCTACGAGACCCACGATCCCGTCACGGTCACGCACGAACTCAAAACCGTCGCGCTCAGGCAGGTCCTCGCCGAACGAAAGTTCGACGCCCTCATCACAGGCATCCGGCGCGACGAGGATCCGACCCGCGCGAAGGAACGGTATTTCTCCCCGCGCAGCGCGGACTTCGAGTGGGACTACCGCGATCAGCCGCCCGAGTTCTGGGGGCAATTCACGACCGCCGTCGGCCCTGGCGAGCACATCCGCGTACAGCCGTTGCTGGACTGGACCGAGATTGACATCTGGCGCTACATCGAGCGCGAGAAGATCCCGATTCCGGGCATGTATTTTGCGAAAGCCACGGGCGACGGGCGCATGATGCGCTACCGGTCCCTCGGCTGCTGGCCGATCACGAAACCCGTCCTCAGCACGGCGGCCACGATTCCGGACATCATCGCCGAGCTCCGCACCACCCGCACCAGCGAGCGGTCGGGCCGGGCGCAGGACCACCACGAGCGCAACGCCATGCAGAAACTCCGCGCGAAAGGCTTCATGTGATGAGTGACGCTTCCCCGCGCAGCCGTCTGGCCATTGTGATCGTCGGGCATGTCGACCACGGGAAGTCCACCCTCGTTGGTCGTCTTCTGCACGACACGGGCTCGCTCCCCGACGGTAAGATCGAGCAGGTGCGGGCTGCCTGCGACGCCGAGGGCATGGAGTTCGAGCATGCCTTTCTCCTCGATGCCCTCCTTGAAGAGCAGGAACAGAACATCACGATCGATACCACGCGCATCCCGTTCCGCGGAGCCCGGCGCGACTACGTGATCATCGACGCGCCCGGCCACAAGGAGTTCCTTAAAAACATGGTCACCGGCGCTGCGGGCGCGCACGCCGCTCTCCTGCTCATCGACGCCCGCGAGGGCATTCGCGAGCAGTCGAAGCGCCATGCATTTCTCCTTTCGTTCCTCGGTCTCCGCGACGTGATCGTCGTGGTGAACAAGATGGACCTCGTTGGCGGATCCCGGGAGGCCTTCGAGGGCATTCGCGACCGGATCACCGAGTTCCTCGGGAAGTTCGGAATCGTGCCCCGCGCCGTTCTTCCGGCCAGCGCCCGGGAGGGAACGAACATCGTGTCGCCAGGCTTCGAATGGTTCGAAGGACCCCACGTGCTCGGTGCGCTCGAGGCCCTGCCCGATCCCGTCACCGCCGAGGGGCTTCCACTCCGTTTCACTCTGCAAGATGTCTACCGCTTCGACGAGCGCCGCTTGTTGGCCGGACGCGTCGATGCCGGCACGCTGAATGTCGGCGACGAACTCGTCTTCTGGCCCGATCGCAAACGAAGCCGCGTGAAATCCATCGAGGTCTGGGGCCGTTCCCTCGATTCCGCACGGGCCGGGCAATCCATCGCCCTCGTGCTGGACGAACAAATCTTCGTCGAGCGCGGGCAGATCGCGAGCCATCCGCACGAGGGCCCTGCGGAGGGACGCGAAATCCACGCCAGCCTCTTCTGGCTCTCGACGAACTCCCTGGCGATCAACCAGCCGTTCGAACTCCGCCTCGGCACGCAGTGCGTCGAAGCCCGGATCGTGCGGATCGAGAAGGCCGTTGACTCCGCCACGCTCGAGCAGGTCCCCGGCATCCGGAATGCCGTGCATCGCAACGAGGTCGCCGAAGTCTTCATCCGGAGCCGCCGGCCGATCGCCTTCGACCGGCACGACCGCGTCGGGGTCTGCGGACGCTTCGTGGTCGTCGATGGCGGACGCATCGGAGGCGGTGGCATCATTCTCGAAGCGGAGGACGCCGATGAAAGCCCGGCGGTCGCCAGCGACAACATCACCTGGACCATCAGCCCGGTGACCCGCGAATCACGGGCCGATTTTTTCGGACACCACGGGGCCGTCGTATGGCTCACGGGCCTCTCCGGCTCGGGAAAATCCACCCTCGCCGTCGCCCTCGAGTCCCAGCTCCACCGTGCAGGCATCGCGGGCTTCATTCTCGATGGCGACAACCTCCGGCACGGTCTCTGCGCCGACCTCCGCTTCTCCGCCAACGACCGCTCGGAAAACATCCGCCGCGCGGGCGAGACCGCCAAGCTCATGGCCGAAGCCGGACTTGTGATCGTCTGTTCGCTCATCTCCCCGTTCCGCGCCGACCGCCTCCGCGTCCGCGAAATCTGCCACCGCGACGGCATCCCGTTCATCGAGGTGTTCGTCAATGCCTCGCTCGAAGTCTGCGAGGCCCGGGACCCGCGCGGTCTCTACAAACGCGCCCGCGCCGGCGAAATCAAGGACTTCACCGGCATCACTTCACCCTACGAACCCCCGGAAACCCCCGAACTCGAGATCCGCACCGCCGAATGCTCGATCGAAGAAGCCCGCGCCACCCTCTTCGGCTTCGTCCGCGATCTCGTCACCGGCCGACGCTGACGCCTTTCCTCCCGCCGTGATGACCCCGCGGCTTGCGCGGGTGGGGGTGGTCTTCTAGGGTGCGGCGCATGATTGAGAGGAGACGGCCTGCGGGCTTTTTTCGGGAATGAGCGGACGGCTTTCCGGGGCGTGGCGTGCGGGGGGGCCGTGGCTGCTGGCTGTGTTGTCGGGTGTTTTGCTCGGGGTGTGTTTCGCGCCGTTCGGCTGGGGGGACGTGGTGTGGGTGGCGCTCACGCCATTGATCACGGCGGTCTGGTTTTTGCCGGAGGCGACGCCGGGGCGGGCGCTCATTTGTGCGGGGTTGGGATATGTGGCGGGTGCGGTGGCGTTCGGGATTCATTTGTTTTGGCTGACGTCGTTGACGTGGCCTGGGTGGGCGCTTCTGAGTTTGTATCTTGCGGTGTATCCGGCGCTCTGGGGGGCTTTTTTGGGCACGGTGTTGCAGCCACGCGGGGAGGGGAAGGACGGGCGGCCGGTGTGGCTGGGGTCGATGTTCAACTTAAAGATCGCGTTCCTCGCGGCGGCGGCTTGGGTGGCACTCGAGTGGGCGAGGGGATGGGTGTTCACGGGATTCGGGTGGAACGGCCTCGGGGTCGCGCAGCATGCGAACATTCCGCTCATCCAGATTGCAGACCTCGCGGGCGTGGGGGGACTCTCATTTCTCATTGTGCTGGTCAACATCACGGCGGTCTCGACGGTAAAGCGGCTCGCTCTGGAAGTTGGACGCGGGGCGCGGCGGCCGCATTATGATTTCGCCGTGGTGGTCGGGTTGGTGGCGCTGGCTTGGACGTATGGCATCCGGCAGCTTTTCGCCCCGGCCCCGGAGTCCCAGCCGCTGAAAATCGCCGCCGTGCAGGGGAACATCCCGCAGACGACGCGGAACGATCCGGCATTCGAGTCCGATGTGCTGGAGACCTACCGCAGGCACACGGAGTTCGCGGCGCTGGGCGGGCCGGATCTCATCCTTTGGCCGGAGTCCGCGACCCCGCGTTCTCTCTTCAACGACCAGCGCACGTGGGACACCGTGCGGGAACTGGCGGAGGGCTTCGCAGGCGATCTGCTTGTGGGCACGGTGCACTTCAGCGAGCAGGGGGACTACAACTCGATGGCCCTGCTGACGAACCGGGCGCAGGACGCACAGCTTTACCACAAGATGCACCTCGTGCCATTCGGCGAGTATGTGCCGCTGCGGCAGGCATTTCCCTTTTTTGCATGGGTCGTCGGCGATCTGGTGCCGGACGATTTCGACGCGGGGCCGTATCCGCAAGTCCTGGAAATGGCGGCGAAGCCGGTGCGAATCGGGCCGTTGATTTGTTTCGAGGACACGCTGGCGTACCTGGCAAGGGAGTTTGCATTGCGGAAGGCCCAAGTCTTCGCGGTGGCCACGAATGACGGCTGGTTCCTCAGGAGCGCGGGGTCTCGCCAGCACGTGCAAAATGCCGTCTTTCGTTGCGCCGAGAACAAACTCCCCATGGTGCGGGCGGCGAACACGGGTGTGACGTGTGTGGTCGACCGGTTCGGCCGCATCCGCGAGGAACTGCGTTCTCCGGAGGGCGACACGTTCATCGAGGGCGTTCTCTTCGCGACGGTGGATGTGCCTCTGCACCCCGTGCCGACTTTTTTCACACGCTTCGGCGATCTGCTGTCACCGCTCTGTCTTCTTCTTGCGGGCGGGGCGCTCGCCGGCCACATCGTGCGCCGGCGGCGTGAAGTTTCCACTTGTCCGCCCGCCCCTGAAAAGAAACTCTGAGCATCCGCATGAAAGCTCTCGTCACCGTGATGCCCAAACCGTCCGTCCTCGACCCGCAAGGCGCCGCTGCCGCCGAGGCGATGCGCCACCTCGGCCTGGAAAAAACCGGCCGCGTCCGCATCGGCAAGGTCATCGAAATCGAACTGCCCGAAGGAGCTGACGAGGCAAAACTGCACGAGATTGCCCGCGATCTGCTCTCGAACCCGGTCATCGAGGACTACGCGATCACCCTCGCCTGACCGGCCATGAAGTTCGCCGTCATCCAGTTTCCCGGGTCGAACTGCGACCAGGACTGCATTCACGCCGTCAATGCCATGCCCGGCCACTCGGCCGACTACGTCTGGCACAAAGACACCTCGCTCGCCGGGTTCGACGCGGTGATCGTCCCGGGCGGATTTTCCTACGGCGACTACCTGCGATGCGGCGCAATCGCCCGGTTTTCGCCGATCATGCAGTCCGTCAAGGCCTTCGCTGCGCAGGGCGGCACTGTGCTCGGAATCTGCAACGGATTCCAAATTCTCTGCGAATCCGGACTTCTGCCCGGCGCCCTTGTGCGGAACCGCGACCTTCATTTCCTCTGCGAGCACGTTCACCTGCGCGTCGAGGCCGTTGACTCGCGTTTCACACGCGCGGCGAAAGCCGGAGCCGTGCTCCGCATCCCGATTGCGCACGGCGAGGGGTGCTACTACGCAGACGACGCCACGCTCGCCGCCATCGAAGACGGCGGCCAGGTCCTTGTGCGCTACTGCGCGCCCGACGGCTCGGTCTCGGACGCGTCGAATCCGAATGGCTCGCGCAACCACATTGCGGGCATCCGCAATGCCGCAGGCAATGTCTTCGGCCTCATGCCGCACCCCGAGCGCGCCTGCGACCCCCTCCTCGGAAGCACCGACGGCCTCGTGATCTTCGAAAGCCTCCTCAGAAATTGACCACAGAGGACACAGAGATCGCAGAGGAGGGACTCCATCGCGAATTGACGGAGGCGATCATTGGCGCGGCTATCACGGTGCATCGCGAGCTTGGTCCGGGATTGCTCGAGTCGGTTTATGAAAAATGCCTCGCATGGGAATTGGCAGACAGGGGGCTTTCAGTAAACGCACAGAAGCCAATCCCCGTTCGCTACAAAAACATCACCTTTGACTGTAGTTTCCGTGCCGATCTCATCGTGGAGAACAAAGTCCTCCTTGAGCTCAAATCGATCGACCAGATTCTCGCGGTCCACACCTCGCAAGTGATTACCTACCTCAAGCTCGCCGGCCTCCGAACCGCCCTCTTGATCAACTTCAATGTCCCAACCCTGAAAACCGGACTCAAACGAATCTCGCTCTAACCTTCTTCCACTCCGTGCCTTCTGTGTCCTCTGTGGTCCATCATCCGAACATGCCCGCCATCACACCCGAAATCATCGCCAAGCACGGCATTACGCCGGACGAGTATGAACGCATCCGCGGAATTCTCGGTCGGGATCCGAATTTCACCGAACTCGGTGTCTTCTCTGTCATGTGGAGCGAGCATTGCTCCTACAAGAACTCGAAGCTTGAACTGAAAAAGTTTCCGACGACGGGTCCGCGGGTGCTTGTGAAGGCGGGCGAGGAGAATGCGGGCGTCATCGACATCGGGGATGGCTGGGCGATTGCCTTCAAAATGGAGAGCCACAACCACCCCAGCGCGGTCGAGCCGTTCCAGGGCGCCGCGACGGGGGTCGGCGGCATCATCCGCGATATTTTCACGATGGGTGCCCGGCCGGTTTTCTCGATGAATTCGCTCCGTTTCGGCGACATCCGCGGGGATTCCGTCGGCGCGCGCACGAACCGACGTCTTTTCGCGGGCGTCGTCGCCGGCATCTCGCACTACGGCAACTGCATCGGCATCCCCACGATCGGAGGCGAGGTCTATTTCGACGAAAGCTACGCCGGAAACCCGCTCGTCAATGTCTTCTGCCTCGGCGTTCTTCGCCACGAGCAGATCGCGCGCGGAGCAGCCAAGGGCGTCGGGAATCCTGTCTTTTACGTTGGTGCCGAGACTGGACGCGACGGACTCGCCGGCGCGGCCTTTGCTTCGCGCGAGCTTACCGAAGAGTCAAAGGAAGACCGCCCGGCCGTGCAGGTCGGCGATCCGTTCCGCGAGAAGCTTCTCCTCGAGGCCTGCCTCGAATTGCTCGCCAGCGGCTGCGTCGCGGGCATCCAAGACATGGGGGCAGCGGGCCTTACCTGCTCGACCTGCGAGACCGCCAGCCGCGGAGGCACGGGTGTCGAAATCGACGTGAATCTCGTGCCCAAACGCGAGACTGGAATGACGCCGTATGAGATCCTCCTCTCCGAGTCCCAGGAACGCATGCTCGTCATCGTCAAGAAGGGCGAGGAGGACCACGTCCGTGCGATTTTCGAGAAGTGGGACCTCCCGTATGCGCATGTCGGCTACGTGAAGGACGACGGTATGATGCGTGTGCTCGAAGGCGGCCAGACGGTGGTTGAAATCCCCGCGCGCCAACTCGCCGACGAGGCCCCGCTCTATTCCCGCGAGGCAGCCCCCAAGGTGGCCCCCGCTGCGCTCGACCTTGCTTCCGTGCCAGCCTCCGACCCCGTCGCGGCACTCCCCGCCCTGCTCTCCCATCCGAGCATCGCTTCCAAGCAGTGGGTGTGGCGGCAATACGACCACATGGTCCGCCTCGGCGCCACCGTCCTGCCCGGCTCCGATGCCGCGGTCTTCATCGTGCGCGAAGCCGACAAAATTCTCGCCGCCAGCACCGACTGCAACGCGATCTATTGCAAGCAGGACCCCCGCGAAGGAGCCCGCATTGCCGTTGCCGAGGCGGCGCGGAATCTCGCCTGCACCGGCGCGCATCCGCTCGCTGTGACGGACAACTTGAATTTCGGAAATCCCCACAAGCCCGAAAACTTCCTCCAACTCCGCGAGGCGATCGAGGGCCTGGCCGAAGCATGCCGCGCATTCGACACGCCGGTCACGGGAGGCAACGTGAGTCTCTACAACGAAAGTCCGGCGGGTGCCATCGATCCCACACCCACCGTTGGAATGGTCGGATTGGTCGCGGACCCCGCGCACGTCACGACCCAGTTCTTCAAGCAGGCCGGCGATGAGATTTTCCTTGTTGGTGAGCCAGGCTCCGAACTCGGCGCGTCGCACTACCTCCTGGCAATCCACGGCCGCAAGGAAGGTGCGCCTCCCACACTCGACTACGCCAAGGAACTTGCCGTGCAAAACGCTGTGCGGTCCCTCATTCACAAGGGACTCGTCGCCTCGGCGCACGACTGCGCCGAGGGCGGGCTCGCCGTGGCGCTGGCGGAGTCTTGCATCTCCGGCCCCACCCCCTTCGGGGCCTCGGTCGCCCTCGCGCCGGATGCCCCGCGCGCCGACGTTGTCCTCTTCAACGAGTCGCAGTCCCGCATTCTCGTCACCACGCGCGATGCCGGAGCCGTCGAGGCAGCCCTCCGCGAGGCGGGGGTGCCTTTCTCCCGGATCGGATCCGTGACCGGCAGCGACAGTCTCGAGGTCGCGACCGCGGGCTCCGTTTTCCGCTGGCCGCTCGATACCCTCGCGGGCGCATGGTCGCGGACGATCCCGGAGTGCATGGCCTCCTGACCAGCCACCTCTCCCTCGGGCGCACGGGTCAATTGACGGTTTGACATCGCCGGGGGGCGTCCATACAAACAAGGTTTTCCATGAAGCTCGCGGTCACCAAAGAAGCCCTCCTCGAAGGACTGCAACGCATCCAAAACGTTGTCAGCAACCGACCCACCCTCCCTGTTCTCTCGAACGCGCTTCTGGAAGCGACAGAGTCCGGACTCCGCCTCACGACCACCGACCTTGAGGTTGCCATCCGTTGCACCATTGAGGCCCGCGTTGAGAAGCAGGGCGCGACGACACTTCCCGCCCGCCGACTGGCCGCCATTGTGCGCGAGCTTCCGAGCTCCGAGGTTGTCATCGAGGTCGATGCAAAAAACCAGGCATCGATCCGCTGCGGCGCCAGCTTCTTCAAGATCTATGGCCTCGGGCAGGACGAGTTCCCGCCCTTCCCCAGCTTCAAGGACGCCAAGACGCTCACTCTGAAGCAGAGCGAACTCCGCGACGGTCTCCGCAAGACCTCGTATGCCATCTCGTCGGACGAGACACGCTATGTCCTGAATGGCATTCTTTTTTCGCTCGCGGACAACAAACTCACCCTCGTGGCCACCGACGGCCGCCGCCTCGCCCTCTTCGACAGCGATGTGGAGTTCCCCAAGAGCAACGAGCGCGACTTTATCCTGCCCACCAAGGCCGTCACGGAGATCCAGCGCCTCCTTGGCGAGGAAGGAGATGTCACGATCTCGACCTCGGAAAATCTTGCTTCCTTTGAACTCAACGGAGCCGAGCTTGCCTCGAAGCTCGTCGAGGGCAACTACCCGAACTATCGCCAGGTCATCCCTGCGGAAGCCAAGGAGCGCATCACACTCGAGCGGGAGACATTCCTCACCTGCGTGCGCCGTGTCTCGCTTCTCAGCAGCGAAAAAACCAGCTCGGTGCGCCTGAATTTCACAAAAAACAACCTCGATATCACCGCCAACACCCCGGAGGTCGGTGAAGCCAAGGAATCCCTCGCCGTCAATTACCGTGGGCGCGATCTCTCGATCGCTTTCAATCCCGACTATTTGATGGATCCCTTGAAGAACCTCCCGAATGACGAGGTTTACCTCGAGCTGATCGACGAGATGAGCCCGGGTGTGCTGAAGATCCAGACGCCCTTCCTCTACGTCATCATGCCGATGCGCGTCTCCACGTGAGCGCCATCCTCTGGGGCCTCGACCTCGGAGGCACCAAGATTGAAGGCGCGGTAATCGATCCGGCTCATCCCACGCGTCCACTCGCCCGCCTTCGTCGCGAGACGGGTGCCCACCTCGGTTACAATCATGTCGTTTCCCAGATCGTTGGTGTCGTCGGTGATTTGCAATCCGCCACGGGAACCGATTGCCCGCCTGTCCTCGGCATCGGTACGCCCGGTGATCTCGATCCCGAATCGGGACTTCTGCGAAACTCAAATTCCGTCTGCCTGAATGGCCGTCCGCTCCGCTCCGATCTCCAGGCGCTCCTCGGGCGCGAAGTTCGTATCGCGAACGACGCGAATTGCTGCGCCCTCGCCGAAGCCACGCTCGGTGCGGCGAGCGGATGCGACGTGGTGTTTGGAGTCATCCTCGGCACCGGCTGCGGCGGCGGACTGGTCGTTCACGGCCGCGTGCTGCGCGGAGCCCATGGCATCGCGGGCGAATGGGGTCACAACCCCCTGCGTGGAGAGACCACACCTTGTTACTGCGGCCAGCGCGGCTGTGTGGAAACCGTGCTCGCGGGTCCTTCGCTCGAACGGTTCTACCGCGAGAACGGCGGGGAAGCAGTCCGCCTCCCGGAGATCGCACGCCGCGCCGCGGCAGGCGAGGTCCTTGCGGAAGCAACCCTGCGGCGCCTGCGCGAGAAATTCGCCGAGGCCATCGCCGCCGTCATCAACATCGTCGACCCGGACGCCATCGTCATCGGCGGCGGGGTTGGTAATCTCGAGATCCTTTACTCCGACGAAACCCGTGCGCTCATCCGCGACGTCATTTTCCACGACACCCTCAAGACACGGATCCTGCGTCCTGCCCTTGGCGACAGCGCCGGTGTCTTCGGTGCGGCGATGCTCTGCCGCCCCGCACGCGCTTGAGTCTTCCTCGGGAAGAGGAGAGCCGGCAGTCGGATTCGAACCGACGACCGACGGTTTACAAAACCGTTGCTCTACCACTGAGCTATGCCGGCTAAGCTATTGATGTTTAGTGCTTTGTGAAGCACTATCTTCCCGCTTGCTACACCCTTTTCCTACACCTACTCTCGAAGCATGCTTGAGACTGCTTGGTCGGCAGCGCGGCGATGAGTAAGAACCAAGAAAAAAGGTATTCACGGGTTAGTGAAGGAATCTACCGCTACATAAACGGAGGATTCCACCTGCGCTACAAGGTAGGGGGCAAGTCCAAGTGGCACAAGCTGAAAAGCCCAGATCTTGCAGGTGCGAAGCGAGAAGCCCGGGATGTCCTCAGAACCGGAGAGCACGTCAATCGGAGACAGTCGGCCCGTACCGTGGCGGAGTTTTCCCAGGAAGAGCTCTCTAGCGACGGAAATGCTGCTGCAACAACTCTGAAAAAGAAAAAAGGCTATCATGCCAAGATTTTGAGTCATTGGCCGGATGGAGCGAACACGACAATCGGCCGTGCGAAAAGGGAGGATGTGGAAAAGTGCATCAATGATGCTGTCGGGCAATGCAGTGCCAGTTATCGTAATCAGTTCATACAATATCTGAAGAGAGTGTTCGAGCGGGCATTGGCGGCGAGGGCCATCGCCGCAATTCCTGGGGTGGAGCCGGGGGTAAGGAAGAGAGAAACGGTGTGGAGGTTGGGAAGGGTGCTCCCGGTTGCCAGCCCAATTCCGACAGTCGAGCAATGGCGCAATGTCGTAAAAACCATCCGAGGCAGGAAGTTATCGGATACTCGCGATGAAGCAGCAGATGTTGTCGAGGCTTTTGCCCTTCTGGGACTTGGTCAGGCAGAAGTAGCCTCACTGCGGTCGCAGGATGTTGACTTCGAGACCCAGACCCTGAGAGTAACGCGGCGTAAAACCGGAGTTTCATTCACCGTTCCGCTGAACACGGCAGCCTTAAGGCTACTCAAGCGTCGGCGAGAAATCATCCGGGAAGCGGTGGAGCAACCACTCTTTACAGTTTACTCTCCCAAGAAAGCTATTCAGTCAGCCTGCGCTGACCTTGGATACCCGGCCTTTACACCGAGATCCTTTCGCAAGCTTTATGTTACGCAAGCGTTGCGTGCAGGAGTCAATGTAAAGACCATCGCTGCAATGCAGGGGCACCAAGACGGCGGTAAGTTGATCCTGAGAACCTACAGCGCGGAGGTCAATGCTGATGAACTCGCCCTTGCAGGCTTGAAGATGTCTCAGGCGTTCGATCTGAAGGGACAACCGAAGCGCAGAGTATCGCCAAAAAGAAGAGTCAAACCTCACGGTTCCTCTCACTTCAACGCGGCGCCCAGAGGGCACTAAAGGGGAGGGTGCAAGCCAAGTACCCGCAGCAAATGTGGGTGGCGCAAAAAAAACGGCGAAAAATCCCTTGCATCGCCTTTATATGCCTTTAATGTAAACGCATGACAGATGAAGCAAAACTGTTCGGCAAGCTGCTGAAAGAATTCCGCCTGAAGGCGAGTATGTCGCAGATGGAGTTGTCTCAGAGGTCACTCGTGCCGCATAGCCTGATTTCGACGCTTGAACGCGGCCAGAGATCGGCCGGCCAAAGGACAGCGACCAAGCTGGCGAAGGCTCTTGCAATGCCAGTAAAGATCCAAGAGCAATTCCTAACGCTGGCTCGCTCGACCCTGAAGAAAAACCAAATCGACGTGCGCGAAGAACGAACCAAGGAAATGCCGACTCCTTGGTTGAACTTTGTTGGATCAATCGCCCCAGGCGAGGACATCGTAAAAATTACCACACAGAGCAAGGGGAATTACCACTTGGTCTTAACGGACGGGAAATCCCAGCTCAAAGGGGTCATTTTTAAACCCGGCATTATCGTAGTGGCATGGACAACAGACCTGGATGGAGCGTTACTGGATGTCCAGCAGTTCAGGCACCTAGTTGACAAGGTGAGATGTGATTTATCGACAGCCGAGTTACGAACCCTGCAGCAAAAGTTCAGGGATCTCGGCTTTGGCATTAGAGTCTTTAGGGATGCCTTGGTGGTGGAGTAACAAAATGCAAACTTTTTTGGACAAATATTTATATCATAACGATATAACAACCAATAACCTACTAGCCTGTGGAAGTCAATGCGCAACGCACTGTCCCCCAGCCGAAAAGCAGAGTTCGCGATTGCATCCAGCAATCGGCGGCACAGTTCCAGCCGTGTAATCGGAACACAAAAAAACAAAATGAAACAATTAGAAACACGCCTCGCCTACAAAGTGCATGAGGCAGCCAGAATTCTTGGGGTCTCTGACTCCACAATTCGTCGTCAAATCAAAAACGGACTGATCAAGGTTAACAGAACAATCAGACACGTTCTCATCCCCGCAAAGGAACTTCAAAAATTCATTGACCAATGACTCCTCGAGAAAAATACGATCGAAGTGAGGAAGCAAAAGGCGTCAGGAGACTTGTATTTACTGTTCCCTACAGTGATCCACACCTCGCTGCGCCCATTGTCAAAAAAGGCAATCAAAGCCTTTGTGGAAAGCGAGAAAAAATTCAGAGAAAACCTCATAAGAAGTCGCAAGTCCAGGGCATTCAATCCAAATGAAAGACCAAAACCATCTAGAAAGCCTGCAGTAAAAGGCGCCGCGGACTGCTAAGAGGAACAGAAAAAGTAAAATAGCACGGATGAAAACTCAGCTGAATAATCAGCTCTAAAATCTAACAACATGCTAGATCTGATCGTTTTGCTGCGAAGTGGATCAGCAAAAAAGAAGACCTCACTCGCAAGTTCTTTTTGTATAGATGAAAACAAAATGTCTGTTGTCTTTGATGCCCGAGATGACGCTCAAGTCAGATTGGGACGTGCGCTCAAGGATGGCAGGCAACAACATCTCAATCGCATTCGCCTGCCATCTACATACTAGTTTAACAATACATACCAATATCTAATTACAGACAGGACTATATAACTATGAACTATAGAATAAATACAATCTCAATGAAGACGGGAGATACAATTTTGATGAATGTTCAAAAACTTTATAGAACTTATGGGTCAAACAATTGCTACGCTGCAACGCTAACTACCAGAAATAAGACACTTTATGCAACATCTCGTTGTCTGGACAAGTTCCTAATGAAAATGAGAGGTCTAAAACTCGGAATTATGGCAGTAGTTGCTGGCGGCTTAGGAAGCGGTCACGTGCACATGTTTATTGTGAACTATACCAAAAGTCGGGAGTTCAGCCTCACCAAGGTGAGAGCCATGGTAAAGAATTTGAAGCTCGTTTGTGGTTTCGCCAGAAGTACTCGTGTGGATTTTATCAAAAAAGACGAGTCCCATTATGGTGGCTACATGAGGCGCAACTACCTTGAAACACGGGAGTGGCAATCTTACCGTAAATACAAATCAAAGTATCGCGTTTATCGAACTCACTCTCTTCCGCCTATACTCATATCGACAGACGAGTTTTCAAGAGTCAGTAGACCTACAACTGCTTATCGCAAGTGCTTAACTCGGTTAGCTGCATTACTAGGAACAACTGATGGAGAGTATCATCAGCTATACGCTGCATTAAGGATGAATCAGGACGATCTGTTTCAGGTGGTCAGTCGTATCATCACCACTTACAGATTTGATGCTGCAAGAATCTCCAAGCTAAAAGACAGTGAAATTGCAAGTCGACTACAGGAGTCCCTACAAGCCCTGAAAGCTCGGGGGCAAGGAGGAAGAGCGGAAAGACGTTACGTGGTCACGCAGGCCCCTCCACGCTCAAATGTCGAGGGTTCAAGAGTCAGTGCCAGTTATCCGGAGCACCCCCCTCAAGGCAGAAGTCCTGAGATGTATGATGCTTATGAATTGCCCGAATCGCAATTGGTGACAGAAGCCGGAAAGAAAACATTAGAGTGCGTTTAAAAGTACCGAGTGAAATCTAATCGAAAGGACCTGACTACGAACGGGATAGCAATGACTACGGGGCATTGAATTCTTCTGACAAGCACCTATCCATTTAAAAAATATCAAAACTCAAACATCCAATTAACCACAACATATGCCAAGACCCAGAACCAAACCATTACCTCACGTGTTGGGCGGATCAACAACAGCTACCACCCCCTACGACAAAGCGATGACCCTGTCACCCTTCAGGGTGCATCCCTACGAAGCAGCATTCCTAGCCATCATTCTGGACAAGGAAACCTGTCGGGAAGGATCTGTGCAGGATCGGAAAAAGGTAATTGATCGCGCACTGGACCTGCTCCAAGAATCAGCAGAAGCCATCGAGAACAGCACTCGATAGGAGTAGACCAGCCTGGGCAGTCAACCTGTGTTGATTGCCCAGGCACAACTCCTCCACAAATTCAGACTTCTTTTCTTATCTACAAAAGACCCTTGCATACTTGTAGCTGACTTTGGGGCGATATTTCAGCTCCATTTCGGCAGGCAAAAAAAGGGCTGACAAATAGAGCAAGCTCAGTTTTTCACGTAAAAACTTCACCAAAAACAAAAAAGTTCTACCAAAAAGTTCTACCCTGGAGCCATTTTGGCCGTTTTTCCGGATAAATTAATTCATCCGATTTTGACGAAATCTACGCCCTCAGAGGGTAATTCGGCTAAGCCACTTTTGCGCAAAATCTGGCTCTAGAATGGGTCATAAAATGTTCCTTTTGGAACATTTACGGGCTGAGGTTGAGAAAAGGAGACGTGGATGGGAGGTGCTCGGGGCGAAATGATTAAACGGGATCATTCCGAGAATCCTCTTCCCATTCGCTCTAGCGCCTCGTGGAGTCTTTGGTGATATTTTTGAGCTGCCGTCTCCAGCTTGTTGACATCAGCAAGAATCCCCGGTCTTCTGTCTAACTGGGAATTTACTGAGTTCAGAAGTGAAGAAACGGCCCGCAACTCAGCATCCTGAAGTTGCATCTTGATCTGCTCTTGTAGTGCACGAGCCGCATCCCGATTGGCATCTGTAACTTTTTGAAGTTCCTCTCTCTGTAACTCCAATTCGCGGCTCTGAAAGGCAACGGTGGCGACGAGAGCTACAAAAGCGAGGCCTGAGAAAATGGTGCCCAAAACGGAGAGCCAATCTCCCATCCGCTGAGCTTCGTTGCGATCGGGTGCGAGACAAAACCAACCAATCGATACAGCAATTACCACCACCGCGGTTACGATTACCAAAGCCCAGTGCTTCATTTTTGAATCTGTTGTGATCATACGGCAGAATGTCGTTGTAGGCCGAGACTGTTCCGCGCCAGTTCGATTTTCGGCATCCCCTTTTTCGCGTTGCATATGTCTATGGAGTTTACAGGTAGGCAAGCAACCATTGACCAGCGCGAAGTTCGAGTCTCATTGACTCACCTTTGATCCCATGAGGCCCCAACCTCCCAAACGCCTTGATTTTGCCGCCTGCTCCAGTCGGTAGAGCTTCTCTCGGTAGGTCGCAGAATCTGTTCCATCAGGTAGCGTGATGCGCTTCCCGTAAATCCGGGCTAGGCCCCGAGAAACAAGGAGCTCGCCCAAGTCCCCCCCGGACGTTCGAACCAGCGCATAGGTTCGGGGACGGGAACTTGCCCCCGGAGCCTGCTGGCCGCAGGTGAGCACGGAGAACGGTGCCTTTGAAAGTGTGCGGAATGTAAAGTCTGCGGCTGCGTCCCCGAGCTCAAGAGCCTGCTCGGGGGCCACGCCGAAGTAGGCGGCTTGATCGGCAATGCGTTCGGGGAACCGGGTGTCTGCCGAATCCTCTGGCGTGTCCACAAAGTAAAGACGGACTACCATGTTTCCTCTAGGCGTTGTGACCACGAAGGAATCCCCATCGCGCCAGCCCTCGAGATCCAGACGACACCCCTTGAGTTCCTCCCATAAAGGGGTCGTTTGTGCCTGTGCAGTCAGGACGCAGGCGAGGATGAATGGAAGGCAAGAACGAGGGAACAACATCAGGTTTTTCTAGTTCCTTTCGTGGTGCGCTGCAACGCTCCTTGGCTAGGATCCCCGCACTCACTAGGAAGCCCAGTTGATTTACCAAAAGCTTTCCTTGTCTGCCCTCCCAAGCAACCCTTGCTCCCGATGGCTCTTTTGGAAACCTACCAGTGCGGGAAATGCGGTGCCCGCGTGCAGGCATGGGATGAGGGTAACCCTTACCTTCAGCTTTCCCGGGGCCGCAGACACTACTTTTATCATCCAGGAGTCATGGATTCACTCCTGCCCGTTCTTGAGAAAGATCTGGGGAGGACCCTCACGAATGAAGAGTTTCAAAGGCTCCTCTCGGAGCGAATCGGCAACGCCCCGGAGCATCTTTGCCCCGATTGTAGCGAGACCTTCAAGCTCGACTCCTCAAAAGAGCCATGTGTCTGTCCCAAGTGTCGAAGTCAGCGCGCTTTTGAGATTTGGCGTTGTGAGGGAAAACCTTGCCCAAAGTGCGGGGGGAGCTTCCTTCCCGGAGAGATGGGCGGCATCTCTTGAGGAATTCGGCTACTTCCTCCGGCTTTTCAACGACAGGACTCTGCGCAAAAGAGCTGCTGCCTGTTCATTGCGCTCAATCGTTTTCTCTCGCTCTCGTTCGGCGAGAAGCTCTTCGCGGGCTCTGATCGCCTCATCGAGTGCTCTTTCGCCGTAATCCGCCAAACGGAAGACCCGGAACCTCATGTGATTCCTCGATCCGACATGGGCCTTATAGGCGACCAAGCAACCCTTCTCGTGAATTGGACAGACTCCAACTACCCCAGTCGTGCTGTCAACGTGGCCTTTGGCAGCTACTCCCAATACCGGGGTCAAAACCAACCTCGCTAGGGCCGCTACGAGCGCGGCATCCCTCCCCCCATAGGTAGTATCTCCGAAATAAAGGAACTTTCCGCCTGGGACTTGAACCCGCCAAAGATGGACGCCGGAGCGCTCGTGGTCGACGCGGCTCAGTCCGCAGGGGTATGGGGAGTTCGCTCGCCGCCCCATTTACTGCCCTCCTTCTTCATCCAGTGCGCTCCAGAGCGGTTCGAGGTCAGGATCATCGAGAGCTATCAGGCGAAGTGAGGCGTCGAGTTCAAATGCTCGTTGAAGCTTCCTCTTGGCATTCTCCTGCTCTCCCAATTGGCAGAGGTAACAGGCGAGGTTGTAGTGGAGGAGTGGGTGTTGTGGAAAACGAGGAAGACCTTCCTCAAGAAGAATCCTCGCTTGAAGAATTCCTTGGGTTCGTCTTGCCGCAAGCGCCTTGGAGACGAGCCATGCGGGTTCTTCTGGCTCAAGACAGGTTAAATGATTCGCAACCGCCTCCATCGCATCCCAAGCCTTCGCCGAGCGGTAGATCTCAAGTCGCATGACCAGGACCTCGCGCCGCATCTTCTCCTCTGGCGGGATCTCCTCAATTTCAAGGGCTGCCTCATCATGCATCCCCAGTTCAAGATAGCCGCTCGCTGCCAAGAGGTGTTTTCGCCATGTCTCCACGTCAACTCAGGGCTGCAAGGGTTCCTCAAACAGCAGACAGAAGCAGAGAATCTTCACGAAGGGAAAAAATGTGGGTATAGCAAATTGGGCAAAAATTGCTGCATCGAGGATCAGAAGGCCCTGTTTCCGGCGGATACGCACGGGCAGCGAGCAGTGACGCCAACCAAACCGGAATAGAGCCGCCCCAGAAACAGAGCTCAGCAAAGTTCATCGCTCTCCAAGCGGAAGTCAACACACTGCTGGAACAGAACAGTGGGGATGCTCTTGATACAACCCACACCCTGCCTGCTCTCCTTCCTCCCAAGGCAGACGCACCCTTTTCACAGGAAAGGGTGCGTTGGTTGCGTTGCGAACATTGATCAAAGCAAAACCGGCAGTTTGGGGCTTCGATTCGACATTGCGAGCTGGCGTCGACTATAAACCCATAAAACAATGGCAGTGTTTCGGCCCAAGATCGTTTCGCTTGATACGGCAACCTGGGGACTGCTGGCAGGTTTATAAATGAGTTCAAGACGGCTTCAGGAGATAACTCCCGCACGCCTCGACTCATCGGGAGGTGTTGAACGGATTATCGTGAGTGGCAGAGTTGCGACCTACCAGGCTTTGGAGTTCGAGTGTCTCGCGCCAAAGATTGAGCAGGGCTTCGTTGCGCTTCTCAAGGGTTTCCATCCAACCTTGCTGAGACTCAAGGAAAAGCGCGATGGGGATCGCACCCTGGCGGAACTGACGTTCGGCTAAAGCAGCGGTGTCGGCCATAGCGCGTAGGCGGTCTTCGGGCAGGGCCTCCACGACGGGGCGCAGAGCCGCGATGGCATCAAGGCGGAGGGCGATGGCTTCCTCAAGGGCAGTGCGGTCGTCGCGGGCAAGCGATACCCGGGTCTTTTCCGACAACGGGTCACGCGGTCCGAGCCGGACAATGACCGGTTGGGGGAAATCGCTTTCTGACATGTAAATGGATTCGAGCGGTGAGGTGAAAAGCGGGAGGCCGGAGAAACTGGCGATTCGGCGCTCCGCGATCATGTCGAGCACGGCGAGGGTTGGCGAATTTTCGGCAAGCGTAGCAGGGTCGGAAGTCGGCTGAGGCGGTGGAAGGGTAGGCGGGAGGGTAGAGAGATCGGTGGCTCCGAGTTTTTCTAGGCGGCGGGAGATGGCGGGGAGGACAGCTTGCGCCGAGGCTGCGGATGCGTGGAAGCGGAGAGCGGCTCCGGCGAGGGTTTCCCGTTCGATTCGGTCGGGGGCTCCGCTGACGGGGCGGTCAGCGAGAAGTCGGATGAGGCCGTCGAGATTTGTGGCAAGGGTTGTTGCCACGGCGGCCTGTTCGGTCGCGACCCCGAGTTGAAGACGCAGCAGCGTGATCTCGGCTGCGTTGGCATCGCGCAGCAAAGGCAGAAGAGCCTTAACAAGGGCCTTGTCTTGATCGGCTATTGCTGCAGTCAGGTGGTCGGTAAAGCGGAAGCGCGGAAAGATTCCGGCATAGGTGCCCGCCTCCTTCGGTGCGACGATCCATTCTTCCACATACGCTGAGGGGGAGAGGGCAGCGGACGGCTGCGCTGATAACTGCACGGCACAAAGAAAAAAAAGTGTGGGCGGAAGGAGGTTGCGCATCTGAATGAAAGGTTGTCGCTGAC
This sequence comes from uncultured Chthoniobacterales bacterium, assembly GCA_964552635.1. GTDB lineage: Bacteria > Verrucomicrobiota > Verrucomicrobiia > Chthoniobacterales > Terrimicrobiaceae > CAZKHB01. The sequence goes on along the minus strand of CAZKHB010000010.1, from coordinate 13,030 downwards.
GAGGAAGCAGTGCCGTGAAACGGCTGCGGTAATCACAAGGGGATCGCCGCAGCCGCTCGGCAGGTCTATAATTTAATGATCTTCGCAGGTGCAGGCGTATTCGCTCTGCTTGCAGCCGCCGCAGATGTGCATTTCGTAAGCGACCCGGGTGTTGGTCGGCTTGGCATCCGGAGCAGAGCGCGTTTGAACCACGAGGGTGTATCCCTCGGGCGTGGGAAGAGCCTCCTTGGAAACCAGAGCGTCGCCCTTCCTTTCGAGAGCGATTTCTTTGCGACCGGACTCGAGCTGGGCGAAGACAGCGGCGGTTCTGGTGCCGGGAGCGGCGGGCTTTTTGTCCGCATTGAGGAAGGTGATGGTCACGATGCCTTCGGGACTGATCAGTAGTTCCGCTTGATCGGGAACGGTGCCGACGAGTTTGCCGCCGTTCGGACCGGGTTCCAGTTTTCCAGCGTGAGCTGAGCTCACTGCGAGAAATATTCCGGTGACAGCGGCGAGGATCGCGCTGGTGATGCGTCTAGGCGAGGATTTCATGTGTGTTGGTTCTTTCTGTTTGGTTGATGGTTGTATTTCGGTGATTCTCCGCCAGTGCCTCCATCCAATCGTAAAGAATGGGCAGAAGGATGAGCGTAAGAAAAGTAGAAGTAAGCACGCCGCCGATGACGACGGTGGCCAAGGGACGCTGAACCTCGGCTCCCGCGCCTGTGGCCACTGCCATGGGCAGGAAGCCGATGGCCGTCGTCAATGCGGTCATGAGCTTGGGCCGCAGGCGGGTGAGAGTGCCGTCAGTGACGGCTTGACGCAGGCTGGTGCCCTCGCGGCGGAGCTGGTTGATGAAGCTGATGAGCATGATGCCGTTGAGCACCGCGATACCGGAGAGGGCGATAAATCCGACCCCAGCGGAGATCGTGAATGGCATACCTCGCATCCAGAGGGCGAAAACGCCGCCGGTCACAGCAAGGGGCACACAAACGAAGATGAGTGCCGCCTGTCGCAGGGATCCAAAACTCAGAAAGAGCAAGGCAAAAATGAGGGCGAGCGCGGCAGGCACGACCACCATAAGGCGTTCGCGGGCCTTGATGAGATTCTCAAACTGCCCGCCAAACTCGAAGTAGTAGCCGGGTGGCAGCTCGAGTTCTTCCCTCAGTTTTGCGGTGGCCTCACGGACGAAACTCTCAGTGTCTCGTCCGCGAAGATTGATGAGGATGGCGACTCGGCGCTGATTGGATTCCCTGAAGATCGTTCCGATTTCGTCGATCACCTTTACTTCCGCCACTTCGCCCAGCGAGACCAGTCCGCCGCCCTCGACGCGGAGGGGGAGTTGGGTGAACCCTGCGACTTTGCGGCGTAAATTTTCGCTTAAACGGACCACGATCTCGTAGCGGCGGTTACCATCGATGATTTGCCCGGCGGCCTCGCCTCCGAGCGCGTGGGAAACGACCCGATTTATCTCGTCGCCATGGATGCCGTAGCGCTCGAGAGCGTCGCGTTTGGGAACGACCTCAATCATGGGCTGACGTCCCATGGCTTCGAATTCGATGTCACCTCCGCCCGGGATGGCGTTGAGGATGTCGCGGGCTTTCAGTGCCAGATCTTCCAGCTTTTGGAAGTCATCGCCAAAGATTTTCAACGCCAGATCGGCCCTGGCTCCGGCCATGATTTCGTTGAACCGAAGCTGAATGGGCTGGGTAAAAAGGAAGGCTTGTCCAGGGGCGTTCTCATTGAGTGCCACCTGCATGAGGGCGATGAGGCGTTCTTTCGAGATCGGGCGCCCGTTTTCTTTACGCCATTCGGAGCGCGGTTTGAGCATGACGTAGGTGTCGGCAACATTCGGTCCCATGGGATCGGTGGCGATTTCAGCAGTGCCAATGCGGGCAAAAAGATGGGTAATCTCCGGGAAGCCATCCCGCAAGAGCCGCTCAGACTTCTTTTGCAGCTCAACGGAGGATTCCAGCCCAACACTGGTGCTGCGAATCATCTGAATGGAGATGCTACCTTCGTCGAGTTGGGGAATGAATTCAGCACCAAGGCGGGTGAAAATCCAAATTGAGGAGATGAAGAAGAGAATGGCCGCAGCGACAACCGTCCATCGGAAGTTCAGAGCGAATGCCAACAGAGGTGCATAAATGGCCTTGCACCCGCGCACGAGAAAGTTGTCTTTCTCGGCGATGTTCCCGCTCAGAAAAAATGAGCAGAGAACCGGCATGAGGGTCAAGGCGAGAAGCAGTGCGCCGAGGAGGCAAAGCATCACCGCGATGGCCATGGGAGTGAACATTTTGCCCTCGATGCCCGTAAGGCTGAGAATTGGGACATAAACCACGGTAATAATCAGCACGCCGAAGAACATCGGATTGGCCACCTCTTTGGCGGAGCGCAGGACTTCGACCGAGCGCTCTTTTGCGTTGAGACGACGACCCAGTTCTTTCTGCCTCTCGGCAAGGTGGCGAACAATGTTTTCCACCATGACGATGGCACCGTCGATGATGAGTCCGAAGTCGATGGCTCCGAGGCTCATGAGGTTGGCAGTTAGCCCCGAGGACGCCATGCCGGTGATAGCAAAGAGGAAGGACAGAGGGATGGCCAGCGAGACGATCAGGGCGGCTCGCCAATTTCCGAGCATCGCAAAGAGAACGACGGCGACAAGGATCGCCCCGTGGAAAAGATTCTCCTCCACGGTCTTGATCGTTTTGTTGACCAAGACCGCTCGGTCGTAGCCATCCCGAATCTCGACGCCGGGCGGGAGCTTGGTTTGGATTTCCTTGAGCCGCTCGCGAACGGCAACGGCCACAAGTCGGCTGTTATCGCCGGCCAGCATGATTGCGGCTCCGAGCACGGCTTCTTCACCATCCTCCGTAGAAGCACCTGTGCGAAAGGCATGTCCAACGGAGACTTCGGCCACGTCGCCGACGAGGATCGGATGGACGCCCCCTGCAAATCGGATGGGGAGCCGCGCGATCTCTTCTCTGCTCGCGACACGCGTTTTGGAGCGGATAACGATTTGTTCGTTCCCGATCTCAACGAGACCACCCCCGACGTTCTGGGAGTTCGCGCGGATTACGTTGGCAAGTTCCTCGAAACTGATCCCAGCACTCATTAGCTTGGTGGGATCGGGGGCGACGACGATTTGTTTCTGGAACCCGCCGGAGGTGTTGACTTCAGCCAGTCCGCGGGTGTTCCGCAACAGGGGCTTGATCGTGTATTCTTGAATGAGCGATAGCTCAAGGAGGCGCTCGAAGGGATCGGCGGGTTTGTTGGGGGCGTTATCGGCGTAACCGACCACGTAGTAATAGATCTCGCCCAGACCAGTGCTGATCGGAGCAAGCTGTGGGGCAATTCCATCAGGGAGTTCTTCGCGGGCATTGGTCAGTCGCTCCATCACCAATTGCCGCGTGCGAAAGACATCGGTGCCGTCTTCAAACGTCATCGTGACCTGCGAGAGGCCGAATTTGGACAGTGAGCGCAGTTCAACCATGCGAGGGAGTCCCGCCATGGCACTTTCGATGGGAAAGGTGACCAGCCGCTCGATCTCTTCGGGAGCGAGCGCGGGCACGGCGGTGTTCACCTGCACCTGAACGTTGGTGATATCTGGCACCGCATCGATAGAAAGGCGGAGGGCGGACCAGATCCCGACTGCAACCAAGGCCAACGCGGCGAGAAGCACCAGAACTCGCTGGCGCATGGAGAATTCAATGAGGCGTTCGAGCATAAGAAAGTCAGTGCCCGTCGGCGCAGCCCTTCCCTCCGTTGACGGCTTGCAGCTCGATCATCCAAAGGTTTGACGCCCCAGCAGTGACGATTTCATCCCCTTCAAAGAGACCGTCCAAGACCTCGATCCGATCACCTTGTCGCGAGCCGAGGACCACCGGGGTGCGGAGAAACGCTCCTCCATTCACGGCATAGACAAAACTGCCACGCACGGATTCGACGACTGCGCTGGCCGGGATGATGGTCGCTTCACGCTGCCGGGCCTCATCCTGCCCCAATCGGGCTTGAAGAAAGTCCCCGACGCGGAGGTTGCCTTGCTGATCGAGCACCGTGAGCAGAACTTCGGAGGGTGCTCCGGCTTGGACGGCTGGTTTAACAGCGGCGACCGTGGCAGGGAGATCACTCCCGCCGGTTGAGAGTTCGACCCTTTGGCCGATCTTTAGAAGCTTGGCTTCGGCCGACGGAACCCAGAGCGAGGCCGCGGCCGTTTTCCCATCAGATGCTTCGGCCGCGGAGCGGTAGATTTGCGCGGCGATGCCGCTGCGTTCCGGAAGGATGGAGGAGGACTCCACGGGGGCCACGCTGATGGCCGTGGCCCGACGCGCAACCTCACTCAGGGTGAGTCCACGACCTTGCTTGAAACTCCATGGTTCGCCAGCGTGCTCCACTTCCTGCTGCAACGTGGTGGCTTTGGCTGAGGTGCTGATGGAAATCACAACGGACGCCGCAGCAAGCAGGGTGAGAAAAGCGGCAATGCCGATCATTTTGTTCTTCATGGTTTTCTAGTGACGGAGTTTGTTGGTTGGACGGAGAAGGAAGACGGGTATGGCGGCAGGCAGGATGAGACGTTGGAAAATGGTAGGTTCATTGCTTGGGCACCTTCGGCGAATCGAGGTGCCCGCCGGTCAGCAGATCCAAGTCCAACAGCGTGCGCCAAGCGTCGAGGACGGCATTTTGGGAGGTGCGAAGGGAGTTGAGGTAAGAAGATTGCGTTTCGAGATAAAGCTGTGCGCCGATGGAACCGTTGCGGAACTGCGTGTCGGCCAGCGTCGAGGCCTCCTGGATATTTTTCAAAAGGCCGGCGGGAATCATGTCAAGTTGCCTGCGGGTAAGTTCGTAGGCTTTAAGGCGGCTGAGGACTTGGACTTCCGTGTCGCGTGCCGCTTTCACTCGCAAGGCTTCCGCCGCAGAGAGACGCGCCTTGGCACTCTGAATGTTCCCAATGTTCCAATCCCAGAAGGGAATCGCCGCGGAAATCGCGCCTCCGATATTCTGCTCAGTATCCCCGGCGACATCGCGGCTGAAGAATGGACCGATCGAAAAGTCCGGAGCGATGTCTAGCCTCACGGCCGCCAACTCGCGGCTGGATCGCTCCAATTCGCGTCGTCGGATTTTCAACAGGGGATTGTTTTCTTGCGCCGCGAAAACGAGGGCATTCTCGTTGAGTTTCATCGCAGGCGGAGTCAGCGCGTCGGTGATCCTCAGCGGAAGACCTTGCGATCTTCCCACCAGTGCATTGAGTTGCGTGCGCGACTCCTCGCGCCGGAGAGAGGCGTCCTTAATAGCCGCCCCCAATTCCACAAGGCTTGCCTGAACCAAACGAATCTCGATCTGCAGACGCGCTCCGAAATTTGTTTGCGAATCGAGCTGAGAGGCGAGTTGCTTGCTTTGTTTGTAAATGGCCTCCGCAGCTCCGGCCTCTGCAATTGCGGCAAGATGTTCGCGGGCAAGCAATCGCACTTGGGCAGCAAGGGCCAAACGAAATTGCTGAAGTCCGAGTTCGGCAATCTCGATGTTTTTGTTCGCGATGGCCTTGCGAAGCGTTCCTTTGCCGGGAAACTCGAAGGTTTGCATCACAGCAACGCTGAACGTTGTGCCGTTGCCTTGCAGGATGTTTTCGGCATCACGCACCTCGCGGCCACCGATTTCCATGGAAACTTCAGGATTTTTGTAAAGTCCGGCCTGGGTGCGCAGGCCCTTAGCCGCGGACACTTCAGCCTCATAAACGCGCAATTCGGCATTGTTCGCCAGTGCTTGGGTAACGAGTCCTTCAATCGAATCAGCAGAGGACGCGAGCACCGTGTCGTGGGCCATCATCGTGCTGCCGAGGACGAAACCAATGCAGCAAGAGCAAAGTTGCTTACGAGACATGGTGGGTATGGGGAAGAGCCTTTTGATCATGAGAAACGCGTGCAGATTAGGTGTATGGGTGGACTCTGTTACAACTTACGTCAGTCCGAACCGCCCTGAGGTTAGTGCATCACGAGCACCTTCCTCCGCGCCAGGAAAGATAACCGTGTCGATCGTTCGCAGTCGCAATACTGATGATTCGGGAGCCAAGGGAAATTCCTACCATTCCTAGGACAAAACCAATCATTGGGACGGCGGATTGTTCTGATTGACTTTCGTAGCCGCGGAATTCGCTTTGGTGTTTGGCACGGCGCAGCCGGCAAACGCAAAGCCAACGGCGGAATGTGGAGCGAAAAGCATTCTCATGATGTGAGGCTACATCCTGTTCCATACTACAGGGTCAAGATGATGATGTGAGGGTTCTCGTCGATCCGGGGCATTCTGCCTCCGAACGCCTCAGGCTGCCGATGGCCGACGAAGTCGGTGCAGACTGGTCCGAAGGAGGGGTTTTCATCACCCCACATGGTGGTCAATGCTTTACGGAGTGCAGGGGCGGTTATCGCCAGGGTGATCAGCCAGTTCGCTGGCAGTTTCTTCATGCCGTTTAACTCGTTGATGCTGTGCCAGGCATTGCACGGTCGGGGTGTGACTCCAAGTGATAGGTCACACGGATGCCAGCGGCCTCGCGGGCCTGGTCGATCGGAAAGCTTGCAACGTAGCCCGCCCGCCGAGTGCTCCCTGCGGCTGTCCGGGGGTGCGCCGTTAGGTCAATGTCTTCCTGCTTCTCGGCTAGAACTTGCCCGTCTTTTCCAACAAGCTGGACGTCGACATGCGCGGAAACAGGCAGATGGTAGCCCAAAAAGTGCTGCACATGTCCTGAGACGTACAGGCGATCCGAGGTTTCAAACGCCCTCGCGCTGGCCACGCTGCCAGATCGGGCGTGTGCTACTGTGATCGGTAGCGGATATTCCTGCGTTCGGGACGTAAGGCCAATCGAGGAGCATGCAGTGATGGCTGCAAGCCCGGTTACGGCGGCTAGGGTCTTCAATGCGCTGGAAATCCAGCTTGTGTAGGTTTGTTGCTTGTGAAATTTTTGCATGGTTGTCTTGGCTGAATGGGTTCGGCGTAATGGTGCCTGCGCACGGAACGGGTTCTCTCTCGGTCGAAGACCGAAGACGGGGAGCGAGGCTCTCCGGGTTGAGCATTATTCACGGGCATAATGCGCCCGTGGCTCTTCAGGATAACTGAGGTGGGTAGTCGATTTCTCGGACAGGCCCCTCAATCAAGGAATTTTCCCGATCGAAGTAAATCTCGACGCCCTGAGGCCTCAGGGACAGAGGCGTCGTAGATGGGAATATGCCAATTCCGTGAGAATGACCGTGGCAACACTTCGGGTGACCGACCGGATCTCCCGATTTATCGGTGGGCTGGCATTCTGCGGAATGGCCACCCGAATGAGACCAGTCTTCATACGCATGAGCCGCCTGTCCCAGTGCCATCAAAAAAATGGCGCACACCCAGAAGAGGCGGACATGTTTGAGAAGAGGACTCATTACGGCAAGGAGCTGATTAGTCCATTTTTGCGATTTGTCAACTTGACCGCCAGATTTTATGGCAATTCATTCACGTCTCCGTCGTGGGCTCAAGGCCGTTGGTTTCTCTTCGCGGCCGAGACGTTATCGCGAGTTCTGGCATCGATGATGGCCGCAGTTTCGACAGCTTGGAAAGGTGGGGACGGTTTTCTCGAAAAGCGGTGTTTGGTTCGTTGGACCAGGGACTTATCGAAATTCGACTCTCTATCAAAAAGTTCGATGATTGAGACTATGAGGGGAGCCACTTTCTTTCGGACGCGAAATCGACCGCGATTCGGTTAACAGACAGCACTTTTTCGCCATCGCCCGCGAATTCGCACAAACACAAGAGGTTCCGCCGATTTTCGACCTCCGTGTCGCGCTCTCTCTTCGCGCCTCTCGCGCCAGGATTCGGCCCGACAACCCCGCTCACGCCGCCCTCTCGCCGGAAACTCTCTCCACTCTCGGTCCCGGCCCGCCTTGGTTAACACCCATTTTCAAAGGTGGGGTCATGTTTTCGGTTGTTCGAAATCCATAGGTGCGCTTCACGGCTCCGTCGCTTCCGGTTTTTTGCGACGCCCCCCGATCAGGCAGATTCGATTTGGCTTCCCTTCCCATAATCACGGCAACTCGACCGGCCGGAGACTGGATTTATGGGCGGATTCCAAGCATCTTCACAAGCGGAGACCAGGCCTGTTGGATCCGGATTACCTTGGCAAGGTTCTTGGCTGGGTGGTCCTCCGTGATGATTCCAGCCAGATCCACATAATCCCGGACGACCCCCTCGCGGATCAGCTCGTCAAAATGGAGGGCGAGCGCCATGAGCCGGGAAATGCGGGGAACCGGGTCCGGTGGCGGGGGCGTCTGTTCCGGCGCAGGTCCCAGAGCGACCGTCTTTTTGCCTGCCTTGGCGCGTTTGAAGTGGATCGGTGTTTCGATGGTGAGACTCATGCTTTTTCCTCGGCGAGGATTTTAATGCCGGATGGATGAACGAGATCGCCACAGTGCCTTTTTCCCGGTCATAGGCGACCTGTTCCAAAAGAAGGCCAAGGGATCGAGCCCGATACGCGGGCGGCATGCTTGAAACCCCTCGCCTGGCTTAAGCCGACAACGCGGCTCTGGAAAGCCCACTACTGCTGAAACAAGTTCGACCCTCTGTCTCTGCACCCTAGTAGCTAAAAAGAACGGGGTCAAAGACCCCGTTCCTGTGTGCCACAAGCCCATAAGGGCGAAATAGCCACCTCTTCTGCTGCTATCATGCAACCAACAAACCGACTGTCCCGTCGAAGAGACCATGAAGGGCTTCTCCCCGGGTGATGGCTGTGTGTGGGTTGATGTCCTTGAATACCTCGGTGAAGGCATTGAACAAACTCCAAGCATTCCGTGGATGGAAGTCTGGATACTCGGGGTCCCTCCAGTTCCTGAGAACCTCTGGGATTTGGGTGGGGGTGATAGCACGGCAGTCCGTGGCCTTGATGACGAGGTCATGGGCTGCGGAGTCGGTGAGCCGCCTGTTGCGATAGGCATCGATGCGCCTGTCGAGGTCAACGAGATGAGTTCCCAACTGTCCCACCGCCCTAGCCGTGAGCTGGCGGAGGTCTCGAACAGCAAACCGTGTGTGCTTGCGGCGGATCTGAATCAGGCCGGAGAAGGCAAGGTTGTCGCAGACGAAGACCCGCGTGCCAGCCACCAGGCCAGCAGGGAAAGTCTTGTCGTGCGAGTTGCGCAGTCCGATGACCCAGCCGTGGTCACTGTTCGGGGAGATTCCTGTTTGGGAAACCTCCAGAAGGCCGAAGTAGCGATGTCCGCCATGGCTGACTGCATGGGTCTGGGCAAGGATGCGGAAGCCCGCATCCTTGAGTTGGTCCTCGACTTCGGTGACGAGGTGCCGGTGAGGGAGCGGGAACCACGTATCCGTGGCCGCTGGAGTCTTGATGTCGAAGAGCGCTCTACGCTCAATGACTTCGCCGCCGCAATGAAGGATCATGCGGTTCTGGGTGGCAGGTCGTGGTGCCGGGTGTTGCACTGCGGGAAGGACGTCTGCCTCCCACGTGCCTTGTTCATCGATAAGATGGATCATGGTGTGTGTTTGGGTTGAAACGAAAAAGCCGCAGGTTGGAATGCCTGCGGCGGTTTGGTGTGGTTTCTGGAGCCGGGGAGCCATCCCGGCGCTTGGTCAAAAATCCCGATGGTCCGGGATGGGTGTCATTCGCTGCGGCGTTCCTCCCAGTCGTCCTGGCAGCACTCGCACCGGAAGACCGATGCCTCGGGGATCTCCCGGTTGGCTGCGACGATATAGAGGTATTCGCCGTCGATCACCTGTTTGCCGGTGATCAGGTCGCCGCAATCGCAGCAACGGAATGACATTTCCGAATGGACGCCTCGTTTGGACAGGATGCTCATGCGGCGAGTTCTTCGCCCCGGAACTTTATCTGATCCCGGGTGCACTCGGCGGAGGCAATGTCGTCCCGCACTCCGAGGAATACGGGTTGGAAGAGGCTGCCGCTGCCCGGCATCGCGTAGAGGTAACGGACTTCGGCAACGTCGCCGACCTTGGGGACAGCTTGGTCCGCAGGAATAGTCACGTTGCCGCACGATTGGAGTTCATCGTTGTGCCAAACAGCCATTGCCACGCTCCGTTTGGAGTTGAGGGCATGGACTACTACTGAGGCAGTTTCCACGAACTTGAACTTGAGCTGGTCTCCGCCTGAGTTGGGACGTCCGGGACAGTAGGGGGCCCCGATTCGCTTGAAGACTACCCCCTCGGCATTCTCCGAGCGAAGTCGCTCGAAAGAGTTGGTCTTGGCCTCGAGTCCACAAACGGTTTCAACCCACTGGATGGAGGGTTGCTCCTTGGTGGCAAGCAAGTGAAGCAGCTTCAAGAGACGGTCTCGGTAGGGGACGTCGCGGATATCATCACCCTCGACCTCCAAGAGGTCGAAGGCATGGAGCCTGTCGCCGATGGCCTCCCCATCGATGAGGAAGTCCCCACGCAGGGACAGGGCGGAGGATCGGATGCTTTCAGGAATTCCGCATTCCAGGCTACGACGATTGATGCCTGTCACCTGATCGCCCTGCTTGAGGACGAGCAGACGTTTGCCGTCATGTTTGGGCTGGAGGTAGAAGGCGTTGTCTGCAAGCAGAGCCCCCGGGTTGTCCGTGGGATTGAGGAGTTGAGGACGTATTGATGTCTTCCGATTGCTGCCGGATTGGTATGCGGACCCCTCTGGCCCAAGAACGTAGCCCTTGGCCATTTTCTCCTTCACCAGCTTGTCGTAGATGCGGCGAGCGTCCTGGAGAGGGACGGGATGTGCTGTTTTTGTTCCGGTGTTCAGGGTGGATCCCCGACGCCCGTAGGCGAGCGTAACGACGTAACCTTCGCCCCGCCTTTCGATCTCCACCCGATACACTTTGTCGGATGGCCCCTCGCGAAAATAGAGCGTTGTGCTCATGTGATGGTTTCCTTTCTGGGTTTGAAATTGAAAAGGCCCGAAAGCTGGTTCGCCTCCGGGCCTTCTCATGGTTGGTTATTTGTGTTTTTTGAGATTCTGAGCCACTGCCGCCACCACAGAAATGATTGGCAGCGCAAGGCGCAGGATCTGGGCACCCGAATGAGTCACGGTTTCCACTACGTGGATCACCTGACGGATCGTCCGGATGGGATTGGGGACGGGTTTCATTTGGTTCCTCCCTGAAATGCACGGCACTCGTTGAAGAATTCGCAGGCCGCGCACTGCAAACCCGGTGAGGGCACGAAATCCCCCCGCTCGACTCCGTCCACATATGACTCCATCGCTCGGAAGAGTTTCGTTTTTTGGTGTTCCGACGTTGGGGGCGTCTCCACAACAACCAGCTTGGGGGCCTTGGTTTTCACCAGGTGGTGGAGCTGGAACCCCGACTCTTTTTTCCCTGTCGCCTCCTCATAGAGGATCCCGTAGGCCGTGAGTTGGGATTCATTGCGATGGATCGCCTGTTCGACCTGAGGAGATGAGGCCGTGGTTTTGAAGTCGACGATGCATCCCCCCGGGCGCACCAGATCGATGACTCCTACCAGAGAGGGAAGCCCGTGCTTGGCCAAATCGGCTTCAACTCGGACTTCCACAGCCTCTGGCTTTTCTGCTGTTGGGATGGGCGTCTCCTGCAGATACATCTCGACCAAGTTCCAAGCCTTCTTCTGCTCGGCCTCCTCGTCTGCATCCCACGACACAGGGTGATCCGTCTGACTGGCCGCCCACTCTGCAAGGAAGTCCTCTTTGAGAGCCTCCTTGTCGGGCTGCTGGCCTCGCCACCTTCCCAAGCTCCATCGCTGGAGGGCGAAGTGGACGGCCCGCCCGACGAACATCCCGGGATTTGAGGGCTTCACGAGCCGCAGAACGTAGCGGAAGTAGAACTTCAGCCTGCAGGAGAGGAATGTGTTGAGCCGGGATGCCGAGACCGTGGCCGTGAGTTCGTCAGGAAGGGTCTCCGGCACAACACAGGGTTCCGGAGCCAGAGAAATCATCGGGTCCCTCCGTTCTGGTATCTGCGCTGGGGAACCGATGAGCCGTTGCGCGTGCGCCGCCCTCCATTCTTTGCCCCCGTATCCTCGAGGATGCGGTCGATAAGCCCGCTGGCCTGAAGCTTGTTCAGCTCCCGGACCCCCACGCCAAACATCAGGCGGGAGGTTTCCTCAACGGCGTCTTTCTCCAGTCGGTGCTCATTAACGAGCTTGAGGATCAGATCGCGTTGTTTGTCTGAGCAGCCCCATGCATCGGAGACTCCGGGTTCGTGCCCATTGGTTCCTTGCGGGTGCGGTGAGACGGTGCTCATGCCGTAGCCCTCGTCCGGCACAAAACCAGTCGCCTGGATCTGCTCGTCGACGCTGCTTTGGAGGGTGCGGTAAAGACGGGTGGATTCCTCCGCCACGTCGTTGATGTTGCTGATCTCCGTCTCGACGCTGACGGAGAATTGATGGCTCGAATACCCCGGCAAGCCGAGGCGCTTCGAGTAGTTGGCAATGAGTTTGAGTGCCATGGTGTTCTTTCTGGTTGATGCCCTTCGGCGGAGTGCCTGGGGCAGTTTTTGTTTGGGTCCAGACACAAAAAAACCGGCTCAAGGGCCGGTTGTGTCGGGGATGATTATGCCAAGGACCTGCTACTCGCTGGCCCTCGGGCTGTTTGCTTCGCCGGTCGCGCTGGGGATGACCCGTTGGAGGGCCGCTGACAGCAACTCATCGACGAGTCGTGTCATCGGAATTCCCCTCCTTACCCGCTCGTAGTAGAGCGCTCGGACCAATTCACGGCGGATGACCGGGGAATAGTGGGTTGGTTTGGCCATTTTTTCGCGTTTTGAAGGTGTCTTTGGAATGATTCCGAACTCCTTCAAGGTATTATGGCGAGAATCAGTCCCAAATTTCACCCCCCCTACAGCTGCAAAATGTCCCTTCCTACACCTTTTCCTACACCTCCCCCCTAAATTTGGGGCAAAATGGGATCATATGAGACATCGCAGTTCGCCCTATAACAACCTGATAAAGAGCGATATGAATAGATGTGAGCAAGTGAGGGAATGTGTGATCTTTTCGCAAAAAAGATTTACAAAACCGTTGCTCTACCACTGAGCTATGCCGGCGCGCGGACGTGTATTCA
>CAZKHB010000009.1:109897-115810 GCA_964552635.1 uncultured Chthoniobacterales bacterium | reverse complement strand
GTGCGGAAGCCAGAGTGATGGCTTCCGGTTCGTCTGGCATTCCCGGGACAAACCAACTTCCCGGCACAAGGGTCATGACGGGAATTTCCGGGACACCGAACCGGTTATCCGTAATCAGGCCGGCCACTTTGAAAATTGCGGCACGGCCAATCTCGAATCCCCTGTTGTTGACACCCAGAAGGTCCTTCCTGGCATCGACACCGATCTGTGCATAAACAATATCCTCAGGAACGCGGTATCCTCCTTGTTGCAGGTGACTCAAAGCCGACGCGTTCACCCCGAGAACGGCATCGGGTTTGTGCCTGCGCACCCATGACAGAAAGCGTCTCGGATCATCCTCGACCACCTCCTGAGGAAGCGGGACCCTCTGGCGTTTCGGCCAGAATTGCTGCTCTCCGAGGTAGCTCAGAAGGACGAACCGCCGGACTCGCTGAGCTTGGGACAGGTGGAGCGGCAGGCCGATTCTTCGGCAGCCCATCTCTTGCAGTTTGGAAAGTGCGAGAATCGTGTTGAAGCCGATGTTTGTTCCGACGAAATGGAAACGGTTCCCTCCTCCTGCGCGGAGAAGAATCACGACGGCGAAATCCGTCTCAAGGTCTTTCACCACCGCCGAGGAAATCCTCTCCTCCGGATCAAGGATGAGCACCCCACGCACCCCGCAATAGCGAAGCCTGGCAATGGCCTTCCGCAAGCTCGCCTCATCGTGGCTTCCGAATCGGATCTCGGTCACGATGTACCCCATGGCCCGGGCTTGGGCGCGGGCTCCATCGACAAGGATCTTGTAATACGGATCCCTGGCCATTTCGGGGCTGAAATCGATACCCAGAAGCAATGCGATCCCCACACCTGCTGGGGCAGTCCCGGGACGGCGCACCTGCCTAAGCCATGCATTAACCAAGGGATTCGACTTGTAGCCCTGCCTGAGCGCCTCCGCCTTGACCCTTTCACGCGTGGCTGCACTGATGCGGGGGTCATCACGGAGCGCCAAGGAAACGGTGGACACATTCACGCCCAAGGCATCGGCGAGATCCTGCATCGACGCGCGGTTCTTGATCTTTCCCACAGAGACAAGCATGCATGGGGAGCCGATTTGCGCAACGTTTTGCACGCAGAAACCTTTGATTGATTCCGAGCCCTCGCCAACGATTCCGAACATGCTTGGTTTTCCCCCTACTCGCAGGCGTCCCTGTACACGCCGCATTGTTCTGCTGGCCTTTTCGACGTCAGCATCCGCCCTGTTCGCTGCCGGCATCTACCCCACTGCCCCCGTCACAAGTCCCTCTCCAAGCCCGATCTTGCCAGAAGCGGAGGCGAGACCCAAGGAAGAGGATTTTCGAAGAATTGATGTGCCGAATGGGGGCTTCGATTCCGGTGGGGAGCATTGGAAACTTCCAGAGGGCTTGGCACGGATCTCCCCAGAGGCGGCTGCCTCGGGGCCAGCGGGTTTGCGATTGGAGAGCCCTGAGAACGACGATGGAGCCTCCGCAGTCAGTTCCCGCCTTCCGGTGGAATCCGACTCACTCTACAAACTTACCTGGCAGGGGCGGGTGCTCCATGGATCGGGAACGACACTCTTCCTGCGTTTCTTCGACTCGCAGGGGAAGGAAATCGCGAGGGAAATCGGCCGCGTGAACACGGACCATGGCAACAAATGGACTCCAGGTTCGCTCCAGATTGCCACACCTCCGGACGCGAGAGAAATGGACATCCTGATCCAGCGCGTTGGTTCCCGCTCCCCCGACTACACTGTCGACATCGATGACTTCCAACTCCACGTAAAGCCTTTGCGCGTCGCAGCCCCCTGGCTGGGCACCTTCAAGCTGCGCCCCGACGAAGGTTCACGTCTCACGGCTGCGGACGTGATCGGACCGGATGGCAGGGTTTATCCCGACTGGACCTATGCGGGAATTCCCGGCGGTATTCCGAGATTGCCGACCGTGGTGAAGCTGGCAGATCTCGGTGCCCGTCCGGGCGAAAACATTTCCGCCCTTCTGGAAAAGGCTGTGACAAAAGCCGCGGAGAGCGGCGGTGGAGCGATCGAGATCGGGGAGGGCTCATTCTTTCTTGATGAGCCCGTCGTGATTTTGGCTGACAATGTCGTGCTTCGTGGTGCGGGGCGCGACAAGACGAAGCTCCTCTTCCGCTACAATATCCCAGCCGGCGATTTGCGATTTTTCCGCCTCAACTCGGGTGACACACTGGGGCCGGAATCTGTCATCGAGTTTCACGTGAACCCCAGAGACCTCGTTTCACTCGAACTGAAATCGGGCAACACAAGCCTGACCCAAAGGGGTCGGCGGGACCACTGGGGCAATACCTTTTCACTGCGGATCAGCGTTCCCACTGCGATCGAGATGCTTGGTGAAGGCAACCACACGATCACAGCAATCGCAGGGTATGAGGACGGTCGGCGCATCGAGAAGTCGATTGATCTCAACCTCTCGCTTGCCGCCTCGAGTCCCCCTTTCCCTGAGCAGTTGGGAGCGATCAACCTTGTGGGCCGCGGCTCCAACTCGGAGCAAGTCCCTTTGGCAGCGGATGCGCCACGCGGCACGCGGCATCTCAGTCTCCGCGAGGGACACGGACTGAAGGCTGGAGACCGGATCAGCATCGTGGCGCCGGCGAGTGAGCGATGGAGGAAGCTCGTCGGACACACGTCGCGGTGGGGAAACCAAGCCCAAAACATCTGTGAAGTGGCATCGGTCGATGGCGCTACGGTGACACTCACCCAGCCGCTGCGCTCGAGCTTTCCCTCAATCGATGGCTCCTATGTGCAAAAACTCGGCCTGATCTCGGGCTCGGGACTCGAGAACTTCGATCTCGAGCAGGTCGTCGTTCCGAATCAACCGCCCCCGGGTCCGAAAAAACCTCAGACTCTTTGGTATCCGATTGACGATCTTTGGACGAGCGGCATCACTTTCAGCAACGCGTGGGGTTGCTGGATGCAGGGAATCGGTGTCCGCAACACCGGTCGCAACGCCGCCTACTTCCCCATGACGAAGCACATCGAGGTTCGCGACTGTGTCTTTGATGAGTCTCTTTTCAAAGGCGGCGGAGGAACGGGCTATATAGGGTTCGAAAGAAGCTGGGATTGCCTGATGGATACGGTCGAGGCGCGGGGTATGCGCCATGCGCCGAATGTCCAATGGAGCGCTTCGGGAAACGTCATCCGCAACGGGAATTTCATCGGGAGCGACGGGCAATGGCACGCGGGGTGGACGAGCGAGAACCTCTTCGAGAACAATCGCATCGACGCGCGGGGCGACGGAGGCAGCTACGGTCACGGGCTCTATGCCTCGGGACCATCCAGCGGGATTCACGGCCCCCAAGGACCGAGGAACGTGGCCTACAACAACGATGTGGTGGCCCGCAAAGACTGCCTGCACATGCTTGGGGGCAACGAGGCATGGATGATCATGTACAACCGCTTCACGACCGGGGACGGACGGGCTGTCTTTGCCAAGGAAAAAAGTTTCGACCACGTCATCGAGGGCAACGTCTTCATCTTGAAACAGGGTCAGTCTCCCGCAGTCTTGTTGGGACCCGACAGCGTCGGCATCGAGTTGGTGAACAATGCCTTTTACGGCGTGACACCCCCGTATGTCGGATTCACGGCCGGCAAAGCCACACTCTTTCGCGACGAGGGTAACACGTGGACTGAGGATGTCCCGCATCCGCTTCCCGCACGACCCGAGCCGGACATCCCTTCGATTTTTGAGTGGCAGCGCACGAACAAAACGGCGATCCGGGAAGCAGCTGACGCGCGCGCGACCGGGGTGGTGCACTGACCGAGCATTCGCGGTCCCAAGGTCCCATGGTCCATCCTCCTCCCGCGAACAGAGTCTGGTCCGTCGGTACGCTGACCTACACGACCTCCGGACTTGTCCTTCTCTTTTTCTGGCTTCTTTTCGGAGACTTCGCCATCCAACTCAAAGAGCGGTCCGACACCCCGACAGCACAAATCGTCCTGAAGCAACTCGGGGCAGCGGACCTGATCGTCGGGCTCATCATCGGTTCGATCCCGGCAGCTATCGGGATGATCGTCGGTCCGATCATCTCCATGCGTTCCGATCGCACGCGGACACGCTGGGGGCGCCGCATCCCGTATCTCTTGCTCCCGCTCCCCGTCGTGGTTCTCGCCATGGTCGGGCTGGCGTTTGTGCCGCTCGCGGGAGAGTTGCTCCACCAGACGCTCGGACCGAGGTCACCGGGAGCGATGGTGAGTTCCTTAATCGTCTTTTCCTTCTTCTGGGCCGTTTTCGAGACGGCATCTGCAATCATCAATGCGATTTTCGGCGCCTACATCAACGACGTCGTTCCTCAAGCTGTGATCGGACGATTCTTCGGGCTTTTCCGAATGATCAGTTTGGGAGCTGGAGTGATTTACAACACATTCATCATCGGCCACGCGGATGAGCATTTCGAATGGATCTTTCTGGCGACCGGTTTGTTCTATGGCGTCGGCTTTACGCTGATGTGTCTGATGGTAAGGGAGGGAGAATATCCTCCTCCTGCTCCCTTGAGCGAGGGCGCCGTGACGACTCCGATCGCGGCGATCCGAACATACTTCAGGGAGTGCTTCACGACTCCCTATTATGTCCTGCTCTTTCTCGGGCTTGTCGTGAGCCAGATTGCTTTCGCTCCCTTCAATTCGTTTGGCATCTTTTTCGCCAGGCAGTCGGGGTTGGAGCTTGAGGACTACGGTCGCTACCTGTCCGTTTCGTTCGTGGTCTCCTTCGTTCTTGCCTATTTCCTCGGCTCGCTGGCCGATCGCTTCCACCCGCTGCGAACTGGAATCGTGTGCATCGCCGCTTATGCTTTGGTCTCGTTTGCTGGTGGATTTTTCGTGAAAGACGCCACGACATTCGCGATTGCGTTCGTCAGCCATACGATCATTTCCGGGGCCTACTACACTTCGACAGCATCCATCGGGCAAAGGCTTTACCCGAGACTGAAATTCGCCCAATTCGCTTCCGCCGCGGGGCTCATCAATGCGCTTTTCTACATCGTTTTGCCGCCAACGATGGGCCTTGTGCTCGACGCCAGCGGCAGCAGATACCACCTCACATTGTTTGCAGGGGGGATCCTCGCGACTCTGGGGTTCGTGATTCTCCTCGTTGTGCATACGCAGTTCATGCGGTTCGGAGGTCCGAAAAATTACGTGCCGCCGCTGTCGGAGCGCGAGGACACTCCCCACTAGCCTGTGGAAATCGCGATTGCGCTTACCACCAGCGCCAGATGTTTGTTTGCTGCCCGGCAACAAGCGCGGCCTCGCTGTTATTGCCCGGGAGCAGGTCCACACGTCCGTCGCAGAAAAGATAAAGCGACTTTCCGCTGCGGTTCACCCGATAGCCTGTTTGCACGTTGTCACGACTCTCGGGAGGGCGCGTCATACTGACGGAGCTTTGGTCGTTGACCTCCGCCATGATCACATAGCGGGAAAGGTTTGGTATGACCACCGTCCGCCCGGCCCAACGGGAATTGGTGACGTAGGCGTTGAATCCGTAGGCGATCGGCCGCGTTTTGTTGTATTCAGGCAATGGGTTGAAGTTCGCATAGGGGGCCGCATAGCTGCTGCGCCAGATGGGATTCCCCAAGTAGTTGTAGATCGACGCGGGATTCCGCCTCCATCCGTCGCCAAGATAGCGCTCGACCGCCTCATGGAATGTCCAGCGGTCTCCTTCCCCGCCGCTCAATCGTGTTCCCGCGATCGGCAGCTCCGGGTTGGGCAGCAATCCGTTGTTGTCCGCCACATGGAGTTGAATGGCACCCCCTATCTGGCGAAGGTTCGACAAATCCTTTGCGGTGTCGGCCTGTTTTCGCATCGCCGACACACCGGAAAGTGCCAGAGCGGCGAGAATCGCAATGATGGAAATCACGACCAGCAACTCGATCAGGGTAAAGGCCGGCAGA
>CAZKHB010000009.1:0-109797 GCA_964552635.1 uncultured Chthoniobacterales bacterium | reverse complement strand
AATCGCAATGATGGAAATCACGACCAGCAACTCGATCAGGGTAAAGGCCGGCAGAGAGTGCAACGGGGTATAACTTGACAGACCGTATGCACGGAGAGAGGGCATTTTTCCAAGGCTTTTCATCAGGGGGCGGGAGACCTGCTGTTGACCTCGCACAAGGCGGAAAAGTCCACAAAGGGATTCTTGTTCAAAACGTTGCATCTGTGAAGAGCAACGAGGAGCAGCATCGTCTTGCGCAACGTTTTGAATCAGATCGGAACTGACCTGCAGCATGCATCGGGTGTAGCGATCGTCTCCAACATGAAGTTGCTCCTCCCATTCTACAAACGCTTCCTCGTCGGCATGGCCCTTCTCCCGCTCGCCTCCTCCGTGCAGGCAGACGAAACCATCGTGAAATTCGACGGAAGCACATATGTATCTCCGGGCATTCCGGCAGAGATGGCGCGCTCTCCGAAGCTTGCGCGCAGCGCGACGCAGACGCTCTTCGAGTTCGGCGAAGCATCTCCCGCCGGCGACTATTCGGGTCCGCCCTACCTGCTGGGCTACGAAGTGCGCGCCTCCTCACCCGCGAACCTCACAGTCGCCACCGACAAGTGTCTTGTTGAGAATGATGTCGCCAACGGGCCCCAACAAGCAAATGACGTCATCTCGATCGTTGCCAACAGCACGTGGCCGGAGTCCGAGACGTTCTCGGTGGCTGTGGCGCTTGTTTTTCCGACTCAGAAGTTCCGTCTATCCTCTCTCGCGTACTCCGGTCTCAACTTCACTGGCAACGCCGCCTACAACGAAAAGCTCAGGCACCGGTGGATTGTGCAGACCGGCGGAAGGTATTACGTAAACAAGGGATTCCTCGGTCGCACAGGACGCCAGGGCGAAGACGCCCCCATCGAAGTCATTCGGACAGAGCGCTCCAAGCGTGATTTCGATCAATGGGTCGAGTATGATCCGGCGGCGACGATTTTCGCTGATTTTGACACTCCTTCGATCGCACTGGGCTCAGCCTTGGACGAGGTCACAGGAGTGGGCCTTTACATGGACTCCGTCGATTTTCCCGGCCGGGGGGAAGCGACGCGCCAGTGGCAATTCCGCCTTTTCACCTTCGCAGCAGACGGCCAACCGTCGCACTGAGTGAACGGGGATCTCTTGGCCACGCCCGATGCAGCGCGAGGAACGGCGCTCTTCATGACGCACCACTCTCCCATGGGAGCATGGTCCAGCCTCACCTTCGGCAAGCCGGGTGGCGGTGTCGGAATCGAAACAGAGGATTTGGCGGTGCAGCCGTGCGGAGATTTTCTTGTGGTGTGCAGTCGCGGGAAGGGACGAACGCAGGCGTTTCCGTTCTTCGCAGCGTCCGAGGCGGATGACTATGAGGGGCGCATGGCGGGGGACATTCCCAGCCGGGCCTGCACGGCTTGGGGGGAGTTGGATCCGCGGGAGGTGAGACGCACGCTTGGTCCTGCGGTAGATGAGTTTGTCGGCGGGGACATGCGGTTGCGCGTGATCTCCCCCCGTGGCATTCTGGAGCTCTCCGAAAACGGCGATACTCACCCGGACGCGGTTTTCCCTGGCCTGCTTCTCGAGCTTGAGGTGGACAACACCCGTTCCGACGAACCTGCAACGGGGTTCTTGGGATTCGCCTACAAGGCCGGAGGGAGGTTGCGACCGTTGGACTGGGCAGCTCCCGATCTCGTCGGGATCGGAATGCGCGGCGAGTGGGCCCTTGCGACGCGCTCTGCTTGGGGCGCATTTACCGTTCGCTCGGGCGGAATTCTTCCTTTCGTCGAGTCCGGAACACCTGTGATCCACCCGGGAGGCAATGAGGGCGGTCTTGCTTTCCGTGTCCCTCCCCGGGCAAAGCGCGTGCAGCATGCTGTGTTCTGCTTCTTCCGGGACGGCAAAAGCGCAATCCAGGGCGGGGATGCTTCATATGCATTCACCCGCCACTTCGAATCGCTCGAAGCGGTGTGCCGGCACGGCTTGGATGCTTCGGAACCGATTCGAAACTCCGCATACCGCATGGAGGAAAGGTGGGCCACGCTCATTCCCTCGCCGATGGAGCGGGCACTCATGGCACAAGCGTCCCAGGGTTACTACGCCAACTCCTCCTTGCTGAGCTTCGGCGATGGTGCCCTGCGCTGGAGCGTTTGCGAGGGACAATTCGCGTGGCGCAACACATTGGATCTCGCTGTAGACCACCTGCCCTTCGAACTCGCACACCATCCTTCGATCGCCCGCAACGTGATCACGGGCTTCATCGAGGATTACTCCTACGAGGACTCGGTGGCTTTCGAGCAGGATGAGGAAGTGTGGCGGCCGGGTGGGATTTCTTTCACGCATGATCAGGGAAACTACACCTCCTGCTCGCCGAAGGGCTTCAGCGGCTACGAAGCTCCGGATCGCACAGGTGTCTACGCGTACATGACCACTGAGCAACTCCTCAACGGAGCGTACTGTGCATCGGCGGTCGCGTTGGCGGATGGAGAAAAACCTTGGGCCATTCGCCATCTGCCAATTGCCAGACGCCTGTTGGAGAGCTTGGAAAACAGGGAGCATTTTGACCCGGAACAGCGTGATGGAATTCTCAAAGGCCGATCATCACGGGCCGGAAAGGGATGCGAGGTCACCACTTACGACGCCCTTGACCATGCCCTGCAGCGATCACGCGGAAGCATTTACATCGTTGTGAAAACCTGGTGCGCAGCGCTCTTCTTGGAGGACTGGATGTCTCTCTGCGGAGACAGCCGGGGTGCGACACGCGCACGCGCGCTTGCGGACCGTGTCGCCGCTGCGCTCGGAGAAGCCTTCGACAAACGAACGATGGCCCTGCCAGCAAATCTGCTTGAGGAAACCGAGTCTCTCGTACTTGCCGCACTGGATCCCTTGGCCGTACCACTGTCTTGCGGGCTGGCGGACAAACTGCAGCGCTACCCCTCGGTGCTCGACGCCCTTAGATCCCATGCGCGTACTTGTTTGAAGCCGGGTGCCTGCTTGGAACCAACCAACGGAGGCATTCGGCTCTCCAGCACTTCCGACAACACATGGCCCTCCAAGTTCGGATTGTGCCTTGCCACGCTGAGATGGCTCGAGGGCCCACACCCGACGCTCCCCCCCGGTCACGCGGTTTCCCTCCTTGCCGCTTGGATGCAGGTCTCCGCAGCGGCAACTACCGTCGCAGACCAGATCGATGTCCGCTCCGGAAACGCCCACGGTGGATTTTACTACCCTCGCTTGGTAACCTTATGGTCCGCCTTCGCCCCGCTGCGGGCAAACCGGTGCTGACCATCACGCCTTTCCACAGACAGGCTTCCCTGTGGCCTTGGGAGCCCCGTCGATCCTCAACGGAAGCCGCGATTGCTGGCCGATGCTCAGCCTGCCGTGATCCGGCGCGCACTGTCCTGGGCCTTGAGGCAAAGCTCAGCGGCCTTGAACGTATGCGCTTGGGTCATGGCGGTCTCGGTTCGGTTCAGCACGTCGAGGATTAACTCCCCGAAGAACGGGAAGCCCACGCGTCCACTGCAGGGGATGTGGTGCTCCCGCGTTCCGTCGACAAGATAAAGGTGATCGCCCTCGGTATGATCACTGCCGACTTGCAGGTATTTCCTGAGTTCAATGTAGCCATTTGTGCCGAGAATGAAGGTTCGCCCGTCACCCCACGAGCGGAGTCCGTCGGGAGTCAGCCAGTCGACTCGGAAGTAGCCGGATGCGCCGTTGTCGCCAACAAGCGAGGCCTCGCCGAAGTCCTCCAGTTCGGGAAACTGGGGATTGGCGAAGTTTCCCACCGCCGATGACACTACCGTGGCGTCTTTGGCCCCGGTGTAGAAAAGGAACTGCTCGCACTGATGGCTTCCGATGTCGCAGAGGATGCCGCCATACTGCTCATGACGGAAAAACCAATCCGGTCGCGATGCCGCGGAGAGACGGTGAGGACCGGTGCCCATCGTCTGAACAACACGACCAATGGCTCCCTCACAGACGAGTTGGCCGGCAAGAACGGCGCACTCGGAATGGAGCCGCTCGCTGTAGTAGACGGCAAACTTGCGTCCCGTCGTCGAGACCACCCTTCGGGCCTCGGCGAGTTGCTCGAGGGAGGTGAACGGTGCCTTGTCCGTGAAGTAATCCTTGCCCGCCTCCAGAACGCGGCATCCGAGAGGTCCACGCCGATTCGTGACCGCTGCGGCGGCTACCAAATGGACTGCGGAATCAGAGAGAACCTCGTCGAGATCGCGGGCGACGGCGGTGCCGGGATATTTCGCGAGGAACGCCTCTACTTTGGCCGGATCGGGATCATACACCCAGCGGAGTTCTCCGCCCGCCTCAAGGAGTCCATTGCATTGGCCGTAGATGTGACCGTGGTCGAGATGAACGGCAGCGAAAACAAACTCCCCGGGCTGGCAGACTGGTTTGGGTTTCCCTTGCGGGGCATAATTCATTCCGTCGGATGCAGGCATAATGTCAGAGGCAATGGTGAGTAGTGAGATAGGCGAAGCTTTTGGCAAGCGAGTCGAATGGGTCACCCGGGCAGGTGTCTTGCTCGACGATGAACCACTCACACCCGGCGTCTTCCGCTGCGGCGAGAATGGCGTTCCAGTCGAGGTTCCCGCTGCCGACTTCCGCGAAGACGGGACGGTTGTCCGGCGCGATCGCGTAGTCTTTGCAGTGGAGCCACGGAAGACGTCCGGAAAGATCACGGATCCATTGCACGGGATTCCCTCCCCCGAACTGGACCCAATAAGTGTCGAGTTCCGCCTGCAAGTGCGCAGGTTGGGTCTCGTCGAAAATGCGGCGGAGTACCGTGCGGCCGCCGGATCGGCAAAACTCGCACGCGTGATTATGGTAGGAAAGGCTGAGTCCAGCGGCGTGAAGTTTCTTGCCCGCCGCATCGAGCTTTCGGATCAGGGCGGCAACGCTTGCTTCGTCATTGAAAACCACCCCCGAGGGATACGGATAGGCAGTGAGTCGACAACCGAGCTTTTGCAACCGCTCGATCACCGCTTCCGGTTCGTCGAGAATACGCGGAGCGGGCTCATGCGTGCCGCAAATGACCAAGCCCTCGCCGTCACAGATGGCGACCAACTCCGCCTCATCGATGGGCCCCATGCCGCTGACCTGAACCGCGCGATAACCGATCGCGCGAATCTTGCGAAGCGACGCGGCCACATCAGCCGGCGTCTTGAGGAAATCCCGCACCGTGAAGAGCTGGGCGGCGATGCGATCGATTGTCATGGGCATGTCACCGTTCGCCGCGCTGCTTTACCGGAAGGATGCAGAGAAGTCTGCCGCGGGACCCGTATTCCTGGGACGCCGCTTGCGCCGTTTTGAAGAGGACGCCAGCAACTTGAGGCGACGCTCAAAGGCCGGCGCGGAGATGGGAAGAGAAACGGTCTTCTCGCTAAGCGAGGAGAGGAGAATCGCATTGGCCAATTCAACCGAATGAAGCCCTTCCGCGGCAGGGGCGATGAGCTTCGCTCCATCGAGAATGGCCGCGACAAAATTCTTCAGGATTCCGAGATGCTGCTCGCCTGTCTGCCGCACCGGGATGTCAACGTTCCAGACCGGGGGAGTTGCGAAGCTCGATTCCGAGGACCGGCTGAACTCCGTCATCCCCACCTCATTGCGAATGAACGACAGTCGTCCATCCTCGTGAACCAGACGACCCCGCTCACCGGAAATCTCCAGACGATTCACGCCGGGAGCCTCACCGGTGGATGTGATGAATACGGCAGTCGGACCGTTGTCGTACTCGAAGTAAGCCGTGACATCGTCCTCGACCTCGATGTCGTGGAAACGCCCCATTTGGCAAAATCCGCGCACTCGATCCGGCATGCCGAAGATCCATTGGAAGAGATCGAGATTGTGCGGACACTGGTTGAGAAGCACGCCACCGCCCTCGCCTCCCCACGTTGCGCGCCACCCTCCGGATGAATAGTAGGCCTCGGTGCGGAACCAATTCGTGATTGTCCAAACCACGCGCCGGATTTCCCCCAACTCACCGCCTCTCACGAGGTCCCGAATCTTGAGGTAGAAGGAATCTGTGCGCTGGTTGAACATCGCCGCGAAAACGCGGTCTTTTCGCCGGTGTGCGCCCAGCAACCGCAGGGCATCGGCCTTGTGAACAGAGATGGGTTTCTCGACAAGAACATGGACGCCGGCTTTGAGCGCCTCGATGCCTGCAGTCGTGTGCGCGTAGTGCGGTGTCGCGATCAGCACAGCGTCGACATGACCCGAGGCCAGTAGCTCTGCAGAGGTTTCGAAGGCAGGGACTCCGGCCGCAGCCCTTCGAGCGGAACTCTCATCGCAAACCGCCGTCACCCGGCATCGCGGCACGCGTCCTTCCCTGATTGCGGCCGCGTGATTCGCGCCCATGTTGCCATAACCAATGATTCCGAGGCGGACTTCTTTCATGTCAGTGAGGAAACGAAGTTCCAAACTAACAGTGCCATCCCCCTTGCCCAGCACATAATCCCCGCGCAGACAGACTTCGGGCAGCGAGAATTCGCATGGGAAGTTGGCCCCGTTTATGCTTCTTGGCACTCTTCACGTTGTAACACCTATGGCCTCACTCCAGACAACCGTCGACGGTCTCCGCCTTCCCAATCCCTACGTCATCGCCTCGGGACCTCCGGGAACCAACCTGAACGTCATCACGAAAGCGTTTCGCGAGGGTTGGGGCGCGGTGATCGCAAAAACCGTAAGCCTCGATGCGTCAAAAGTCGTAAACGTCACGCCACGCTACGCCAAGCTGATGGCAAACGATGCGAAAGAGGTGATCGGCTGGGAGAACATCGAGTTGATCAGCGACCGCCCGCTCTCGATCTGGCTGGACGAATTCCGCAAATGCAAGGACCAGTTCCCCGAGGGCGTTCTCATCGCCTCGATCATGGAGGAATACAACAAGGACGCATGGATCGAGATCGTCGAGAAATGCCAAGACGCCGGAGTGGATGCGTTTGAACTGAACTTCTCGTGTCCACACGGACTCCCCGAAAGAAAAATGGGCGCCGCCATGGGGCAGGATCCCGACATCCTGCGCGAGGTCTGCTCCTGGGTGATGTCCGCCGCAAAGAAGCCCGTCTGGGCGAAAATGACTCCCAATGTGACCCATATCGAGGATCCCTCGCGGGCGGCCCTGCAAGGGGGAGTCAACGGGCTCGCAGCGATCAACACGATCCGCAGCGTGATGGGGGTGAATCTCGAGACGCTCCGTCCCGAACCCAGTGTGGAAGGCTACACGACGCCGGGCGGCTACTCCTCGAAAGCTGTGCGCCCGATCGCCCTTCGGATGTGCATGGAGATCGCAAAGCTCATCCGTTCCGAGTTCCCCGGCCGCTCCCTCTCGGGAATGGGAGGTGTGGAAACCGGTGGCGATGCCGCGCAGTTCATTCTTCTCGGAGCAGATACCGTGCAAGTCTGCACGGGCGTGATGAAGTTCGGCTACGGCATGGTCAAGACTCTGCAGGAGGAGCTCCTTGCCTTCATGGAGAAGCACGGGTTCTCCACCCTCGAGGATTTCAAGGGCCACAGTTTGGAGTTTTTCACGACCCACGCGGACTTGGTGCGTCGGCAAAAGGAACGCAAAGAGGCTCAAAAGGCGGCCGTCAATGTCGTCAAGGCCGACGGGGAGTGGAGCGGGGACAAGTTTGTTGAACAGTCGGATGCCCTCTCCCGCTGAATGATCCCCTGCCCTCACTTCATCGGCGGCGCGTGGCGCACAACGCCCGATCGGCCGCACACACCCGTCTTCAACCCTTCGCTGGGCGAAGAGATTGCCCTGTGTCCGGATGCAGATGCCGCTCTCGTCGACGAAGCCGTGCAATCCGCCCACGCGGCCTTCGAGAGTTGGTGGCAAACGCCCGCCGTCGACCGTGTGCAGGTCCTCTTCCGCTACAAGACGCTCCTCGAGGCTTCGGCGGACGAACTCGTTCGGCTCGTCTCGACCGAACACGGAAAAACGCTTTCCGAAGCACGCGGCGACATCCGTCGCGGAATCCAGATGGTTGAGTATGCAACGGGCATCCCGTCCCTGCTCATGGGAGAGGCACTGGAAAACGTTGCGCGCGGAATCGACTGCGAGGCTATTCGCCAGCCCCTCGGCGTGTGCGTAGGGATCACTCCGTTCAACTTCCCGGCCATGGTGCCCCTCTGGATGTTCCCGCTCGCGCTGGCCTGCGGAAATCCGTTCATCCTAAAGCCCAGCGAGAAGGTGCCGCTCACCGCAGTGCGACTTACAGAATTGCTCATCGAGGCAGGATTGCCCCCCGGTGTTTTCCAACTCGTCCACGGCGGGCACCGCACGGTGGACGCCTTGCTGACACACCCGCTCGTCCGCGCCATCTCCTTTGTCGGATCGACCCCCGTGGCGCGGGAGATTTTTCTCAAGGGCACGGCTCACGGCAAGCGCGTGCAAGCGGCGGGTGGCGCGAAAAACTTTGTGCTTCTCATGCCGGATGCCCCCGTTGAGGAGGCCGTGCGCGGCCTCACGGAAGCCGCCTTCGGTTGCGCAGGAGAGCGGTGCATGGCGGGCTCAATGGCGCTCGCCATCGGCGGATCCGGGGATCACATCGTTCCTGCTCTCGTGGAAACAGTGCGGCACCTGCGGGTCGGTCGCACATTCGACAACCCCGACACACAGATGGGCCCTGTGATCAGCGCCGCCCACCGCGACCGGGTCGAGTCCCTGATCGCCAGCAGCGAGAGCGAAGGGGCCCGTGTTGCGGCTGATGGACGCCGCTGCCGCCCTGACTCCGCACCGAACGGTTTTTTCGTCGGTCCGACGATTCTGGACCATGTGACGGAAGGAACCACGCCCCTGCGGGAAGAGATTTTCGGTCCGGTCTTGAGCGTGCTGCGCATGGATGATCTCGACAGCGCGATCGAGACGGCAAACCGCTCGTGCTACGGAAACGGTGCGGCCATCTTCACCCGCTCGGGAAGGGCGGCCCGCGAGTTCAAGCACCGCATCAACGCGGGCATGGTCGGCATCAATGTGGGCGTGCCCGCCGCGATGGCGATGTTCCCGTTCAGCGGGTGGAATGACTCGTTCTTCGGCGACCTTCACCTGCAAGGACGGGAGGCTGTCGCTTTCTACACCCGCCAAAAGGTGACGACCGCCCGGTGGTTCGGTGACGGGGATGTCTGGGCACGCTAGGCCTGCGTCGGCACTTGCGCGGCGGCAAATCCTCAGCCATCCTTCGCCCCAACCGATCCTTTCATGATATCCCGCCTCCTCCGCTCCGGTCTTCTTCTTGGCTTCGCCGCCCTTGCCCTCACCGCCTGCCAGACAACCCAGAGTTCAGGCAAGAATTCGTTCGCATTCGATCCGCCGGTGACTCAGCCGAAGAACCCGGCCGCAGTGAAGATGAAACTGAGCACGGGAGCACAGAGGCTTTATGTTGTCGAGGGCGACACCGTTCTGCTTGCGACACCGGTCTCCGTCGGCAAGGCCTCTTCGCCGACCCCACACGGGAACTTCACGATTTACTCGAAGCAGGAGTATCGCCGCCGCATCAGTAACCCCGGCTCGGGTTATCCCATGACTTACTGGATGGAATTCAAACCCGCCTACGGCCTGCATTGGGGCTTCATCAAATCCCAGCCCAGCACGATGGGTTGTGTGCGAATGCCACTGAAAGCCGCCAAGAAAACGTTCGACTTGATTCGCGTCGGAACGCCCATCCACATCGCGACAAGCCAGCCATGGGATGCCACGGTTGGAAAGTCGCTGCCAAAACTCGACGACAGCGCGCTGCCGAATCCGCCGATGTCCTACATGCTCAGTCGTCAAGTGTTCGCGGATGCCGACCGCGGCAAGATGTGGAACTTCTGAGTCGGTGCGCACATCTCTGAGCGAATCGCAAACTGCCGCTGGATAAATCCGGCCCGACGCCCCATCATCCGCGCCATGCTTGAGGCCATTTCGAAACTTCTCACCCTGCAGGACAAAGACCAGCGCATCCGCACATTCCTTCTCGAGAAGAATGCAATCCCCGGCGAGATCGCTGCAAAGGAGCGCCTCATCGCCGCCGCAGCCGACAGGTTGGAGAAGGCCAAAACCCGCGCGCGGGAAATCGAGGTCGAGAAAAAGAATCTGCAAGTTGAGGCCGCGTCAAAGCGCGACCAGATCGCCCGCTACCGCACACAGCAAAGCCAGACCCGGAAAAACGAGGAGTTCACAGCCCTCACCCATGAGATCGAAGCCGCCGAACGGGTGATTTCGGGGTTGGAGGACAAAGAACTCAGCCTCATGGAAGAAGCCGAGTCCCTGAAACCCGCACTGGCCGAGGCGGACAAGGCCCACCGCGAGGATAAAGAGCGTTACGACGGCCAAATCACCGCGCTGCGCCAGAAGGCGGGCAATCTCGATGAACGGATCGCGGAACTTCAAGCCTCGCGACCGGCTTGTCTCGAGGGAATCGACGAGGATTTGCTGGAGCACTACGAGCGTCTTTTCAAGAACAAGAATGGCACTGCCGTTGTCCCTCTCGAGGGCGAAATCTGCACGGGATGCCACATGAAGGTCACGACCCAGACCGCTGTCGCGGTGAAGTCGGACCGCGAGATCACAGGCTGCCCGCAGTGCGGCCGCCTGCTTTACCTCCCGCTCTGAAAAACGAAAACCGCGACACCCTTGCGGATGTCGCGGTTCGTGAGATTGGAGTGTCGCCTCAGAGAGCGATCCCGACCGTGGCGGTCTGGGTCGTACCCTCTTTCTTCTTGCCCTTGTCCTTGTCCCCGCCACCACAGCCGCTGCCCGGGCAGGTTCCGGCGATTGCAGACGAGAGACCAACAGCCACGACGACAACTGCAGAGAGGATGAGTTTTTTCATAGCGCACGAAACATCCGCGACATCCGCGCATTGTCAAATCCCAAGTTTGCCGAGTTTTTGTAGCTCGGGGAGTGACAAACCCGCGCACCTGCACTAGTCCTTTCCGCCGTGGAAACGAGGGGGACATCAGGAAGGGAGTATTTCCCGCAGTTGGACGGACTCAGGGCGGTCGCGGTGACAATGGTCGTTCTGCACCATTTCGGTTTTCACCCCGGCGGGGTCTGGAACCTCGGCCCGATCGGACCGACGATTTTCTTCGTTTTGAGCGGCTACCTTGTCACCCGTTCGCTGCTCGGGAACGGCACGAAACCCGGCGGGCTGGCTCTGATGGCCTCGTTCCATCTGCGCCGTCTGTGCAAACTCATGCCGCCCCTGGTCGTCCTGGTTGTTCTCGGGACGATGGCCGGGCTGCCCGAGTTTGCCAACGACTGGGCATGGCACCTCGGATTTTCCACGAACTTTCTCATGATCGCACGGGAGGACTGGAGCGGTGCAGCCTCTCATCTTTGGTCGCTCGCCGTGCAGGAGCAATTCTACCTCTTGTGGCCGCTGCTCCTGCTGTTTTGTCCACGCCGCCATCTCGTGCGGACGATTCTCGTTCTGGCCGCCCTCGCACTCTGCTGGCGGCTGGCCTGCATCCACACCGGAGCCTCCAGTTTCGCCCGATGGTTCTTCCTCATGGGATCCCTCGAGGCCTTTGCCGTGGGGAGTCTGGTGGCGCTGTGGAGGCCTGGTGCCACCTTCGGATGGGGCGGAAACCTCATGGCCTCCACCGTCGCCATCGGGCTTTTTCTGCTTTCCACCGCCTTGCGCCATATGCCGCAAACGCACTGGGCCTCCGCGTTTGTCGAAATCCCCGAAACGTTGGCCATTGCGTGGCTCGTGGTGCGCTTGTTGGACCGTTCTTCGCTCCCCTCGTTTCTGCTCTCGCACCCATGGCTGGCTGCCATGGGTCGCATCAGCTTCGGCATCTTTCTCTACCACACACTTGTCGCCGTGACTCTGGGTCCGCTCCTCCGAGGCTTCGGCGTGGGCTATGCCAGCCTGACCATGGTCGCCCTCCTTCTCATGGCTTCCCTTCTGATCGCGGCAGCAAGCCACGTGGCATTGGAACGACCGATCCAACAGTGGGCGCGTACGGTCGAATGGCCCGAAAGCCGCGGCCTCACAACGCCCGTTCGCCGGATCGCGAGCCGCCTGTGGCGGGTGATTGACGCAGGCCGCAGTTAGTTTTACGCACGGCCCGCCGAGGCGAAAAATTCGAGGGTTCGCTCGCGTTCCGCCGAATGGTCGACCATCGGGGCCGGGTAATCTTTTGCCAGGGAAAGCCCGGCAGGTGGCGGTTCGGTGAAACGTGCGGCCGGGAGATGGGCGATCTCGGGCACCCACCGGCGAATGTAAGCCCCGTCGGGGTCGAAGCGCTTGGTTTGTGACCACGGGTTTTGAATCCGGAAGTAGGGTGCGGCGTCCGCTCCGGTTCCCGCGCTCCATTGCCATCCGCCGTTGTTGCTGGCGATTTCGCCGTCGACGAGGTGACGAAGAAACCATTCCTCCCCGCGCTGCCAGTGGACGTGCAGGTCTTTCGTGAGAAACATCGCCGTGATCATCCTGGCCCGGTTGTGCATGAATCCGGTGTGAAGCAACTCGCGCATCGCGGCGTCGACGATCGGAAATCCCGTCCGCCCGGAGCACCACCGCTCGAAATCCGCATCGCTCCCCGGCCAATCCAATTCACGGAACTTTGTATTGAAGGGTCCGTCGAGCACCTCGGGGAAATGATGCAGGATGTGGATGTAGAACTCCCGCCATGCCAACTCGGCGAGGAATTTCTCTCCGTTCATCCGGGCCTCGTGAGGCGCATCCCGGAGTGCCTCCGTGCATGAACCGTGCACTTGTCGTGGCGAGAGAACGCCGAACCGCAGGTCTTGGGAGAGTCGTGAGGTGGAGACCATCGACGGGATGTCTCTCACGGCACCGTAACGGGAGAGGCCCTCGCGCACAAACCGGGCGAGGCGGGCGTGCGCCGCCTTCTCCCCTGGCTCCACAACGCCGGGGGCCTCTGGCTCGAGACCCCAATGTGCCGGAGATGGCATCGGCAGGGAATCGACGTTCCCGGGCACCACCAGGCGCTTGGGACGTGCCACAACGCCCGGCTTGCGGAGCTTCGACCAAGTCCTCAGAAACGGGGTGAAAACGCGGTACGGCTCTCCGCTTCCCGTACGGATCTCGGAAGGCGCATGGAGGCAAACATCGTCAAATGCCAGCACTTCCAGGCCCATGGCCCGTGCCTCTCTCTCCAACCTTTCCTCCGTGCGGCGTCCAAAGGGATCGGGATCCCGCGCAAACGTGATGCGCTGAATCCCTTGCGCCCGGGCCAGCGCGAGGAGTTCCTCCACGGGATCCCCGGCCCTCACGATCAAACGGCCGCCGATCGCCCGCAGGTTTGCATCCAGCGAAGCCAGACACCCGCAGAGGAAGGCTTGCCGGTTGGGACCGGTCCATCGGTGCGTTTTTCTCCAGGTCGAGAGAACGAAAACCGGCAACACGGCATCCGCTCCGGCGATCGCAGCGGTCAGCGCGGGATTGTCGGAAAGCCGGAGGTCCCGTCGGAACCAGTGGATGCTTTTGCTCATCGGAGAGTTATACGTTTCTGATGTCGACGTGCCCGCGTTTTTTCTCGCCGTCCGGGGTTCCGCGCGGGCAATGTTTCCGGCCTATGTCCGTCCTGATTGTTGGCTCAATTGCCCTCGATGATATCAAAACTCCGGTGGAGGAACACAAGGACCTCCTCGGAGGCTCCGCATCCTACGCAGCGGTCTCGGCTGCCAACTTTGCCCCCGTGAATCTGGTCGGCATCGTCGGGGACGACTTCCCGGCAGCGCATGTCGACCTCCTGCGCAGCCGCCGGATCGACCTCGAAGGTCTCCAGATTGTGCCGGGCAAGACATTCCGCTGGTCCGGCGAATACATGTGGGACATGAACACGCGCGAAACGCGATCCGTCGCATTGAATGTGTTCGAGCATTTCACCCCCACCCTGCCCGAGGCGTTCAAGTCGACGCCGATCATTCTTCTCGCCAACATCGCCCCCGACCTCCAGCACCACGTCCTCGACCAGGTGAGCGGACCGCGCTTCGTGATCGCGGACACGATGGATCTATGGATCAATATCGCCAAAGAATCGCTGGTGCGCCTCCTCGCCCGCGTGGATATGCTGATTTTGAACGATGGAGAGGCCCGTCAACTGACGGGACAGACCAGCCTGATCCGCGCCGGCCGTGAATTGCAGGCAATGGGCCCGGCGTATGTCGCGATCAAAAAGGGTGAGCACGGGTGCCTCCTCTTCGGGGCCGCCGCCGAGTTTTTCAGCTGTCCGGCCTTCCCGCTGGAGGATATCCACGACCCAACCGGTGCGGGCGATACGTTTGCCGGCGGGCTTGCGGGCTTTCTCGCGGCCGACGGAGGAGAGATCAGCTTCGCGCGGTTGAAGCAGGCCGTCGTCCTTGGAAGCGTGCTCGCAAGCTACAATGTCGAGGCCTTCAGCCTCGAGCGTCTCAAAACCGTTGACGACGCGCAGATCCGCGAACGCTTCGAGTTGTTCCATCGGATCAGCGCATTCGAGCGCGTTTGATCGAAAGCAATCGCATCATTTGGGCAACAAAAAAGAGGCGGGGGCCCTAAGGCCCGCCGCCTCTCTTCAGGGGAGGGAAATCAGCGCGAGTAAAGCTCGACGACGAGCTGCTCGTTCACGATCGGATTGATTTCCTCACGCGAGGGAATGCGGACAACTTTGCCGCTCAATCCATCCTTGTCGACCACCAGCCACTCCGGCGTGGTGGCGATCTGTGTGGCCTCGAGGCCACGCTGGGCAAGGCGTTTGGATTTTTCCGTGGTGCGGATGGCCACAAGGTCACCAGGACGGAGATTCATGGAGGCAGAGTCGGACTTGCGGCCGTTCACTGTCACATGGCCGTGAGCCACCATTTGGCGTGCTCCACGGAGGGTCTTGGAAAAGCCCATTTTCTGAATCACATTGTCGAGACGGGTCTCGAGCAACTGGAGGAGAATCTCGCCCGTGACACCGCGGCGGGTCGACGCGATCTGAAAGTAGCGACGGAACTGGCGCTCCAGCACTCCGTATTGGTGGCGGAGCTTCTGCTTCTCAGCCAAGGCCAGAGCGTAGTCGCTCTGCTTGCGGCGCGAGCCCTTGGGGCCGTGCTGCCCGGGAGGGTAGTTCTTGTTCTCGAATGCTTTCGGCGATCCGCTGATAAGCACACCGTAGCGGCGGCTGACTTTTGTTTTGGGTCCTGTGTAACGTGCCATCTTATCGAATGTTCAATTTCCTTGTTCCGTGGTGATCAGACGCGGCGCTGTTTCGGCGGGCGGCATCCGTTGTGCGGCACGGGGGTGACGTCACGGATGACCGTGACCTCAAGACCGATTGCCTGCATGGCGCGCACGGCGGATTCGCGACCGGCTCCGGGGCCCTTCACGCGCACTTCGACTTCGCGGAGTCCGTGTCCCATGGCTTGGCGGCAGGCATCCTGCGCAACCATCTGGGCGGCATACGCTGTGCTTTTGCGCGAGCCTTTGAAGCCGCATTTTCCAGCACTCGACCAGCCGATCACTCCTCCGCGGAGATCTGTGATGCTGACGATGGTGTTGTTGAAGCTGGCTTGGACGTGCGCAATGCCCTGAGTGACGTTCTTGCTGCCCTTGGCTTTGACAATCTTGATCGGCTCGATGGTGTCATCGAGGGAGATGCTGGCCGGGGACGGAGTGGCTGCGGGAGCGGCCTCCTTCTTGTCCTTCTTCGGAGCCTTGGCGGCCTTCGGCTTGGCGGGTTCCGCCGCAGCGGAAGCGGGAGCGGCTTCCGCAGCGGGAGCTTCCACCGCGGCTGCAGGAGCCTCGGCGGCAGGGGCTGCAGCTTTCTTCTTCGCGGGCGTCTTCTTGGGCTGCTCAACGGGTGCCGCGGCGGCCTCGGGAGTCACTTCTTGGGGATTGGTCTCTTCGGACATGTTCGGAAAATTCAGGGATTAGACTTTGCCGGCCTTGGCGTCTTTGTTGCGCTGGACGCCGACGGTTTTCCGCGGCCCCTTGCGTGTGCGGGCGTTGGTCGAAGTGCGCTGGCCGCGGACCGGGAGGTTGCGGCGGTGGCGGATGCCACGGTAGCAGTTGATGGCTTGGAGCCGCTTCAGGTTTCCCTGAACTTCACGTCGCAAATCACCTTCGATGGGGATCTTGTTGGCGTTGATGGCGTGAATGATGGCATTGAGCTGCTCGGGCGTGAGCTCTTTGGCTCGGATGTTCGGATCGATGTTGGCTTGTTCGAGCACTTTCTTCGTGTTGCTCGGGCCCATGCCGTAGATGTACGGAAGGGAAGCCTCGATGCGTTTGTCTCCGGGGATGTCGACTCCAAGTAGGCGGGGCATAGTATTAGGTGCGTGCGGCTTCTCAGCCCTGTTTCTGTTTGTGACGCGGGTTTTTGCAAACGACGCGGACGACGTTCTTGCGGCGGACAACTTTGCAGGACTCGCAAAGCCGTTTCACTGAGGCTCGGACTTTCATTTTCTTGTGTGTTGGTAAGGTGTCGGTGTTTCGTTCTTCTGCCGGTAGGTAATCCGGCCTTTCGTCAAGTCGTATGGCGACATTTCCACCATGACTTTGTCACCCGGAAGGATGCGGATGAAGTTCAGGCGCATCTTGCCGGAGATATGAGCGAGGATGCGATGCCCGTTCGCCAACTCGATGCGAAACATGGTGTTGGGCAGCAACTCGACAACCTTGCCTTCTACCTCAATAGCGTCTTTCTTGGCCATGTCAATACCTCAGGCTCGTTGTCGGTGACGAGGACGGTGTGTTCGAAATGGGCGGAGGGACGACCGTCTGCGGTGACAGCAGTCCACTTGTCGGAAAGAACGCGGACTTTGGGCGTTCCGAGATTGATCATGGGCTCGATGGCGAGGGTCATACCGGCTTTCAACCGGGGTCCGGTGCCGCGTTTTCCGAAGTTCGGAACTTGGGGCTCCTCGTGGAGATGCCTGCCGACGCCGTGGCCAACAAACTCGCGGACGACACCGTAACCAAGGCGATCGGCTTCGCTCTCGACGTAGTTTGAGATATCCCCCACCCTGTTGCCCTCGCGCGCCAACGCAACGGCCCCGGCAAGAATGCGCTCAGTTTCGACGAGAAGCTTCTCGGTGGCGGTCTCCACGATCCCGACGGGCACGGAAATCGCCGTGTCCCCGATCCATCCGTCTTTCACAATGCCCACGTCAAGTTTGACGACATCCCCGTAAGCAATGCGGCGGTCTCCCCCGATGCCGTGGACAACTTCCTCATTCAGGCTGATGCAGATATGGCCGGGGAATTTCTTGTAGCCAAGAAAGGCACTCGTGACACCGGCCTCGGACATAAACTGCGAAGCTGCATGGTCAATCTGTCCAGTGGTCACCCCCGGAGCCACCATGTCGACAAGTCGGTTGAGGATGCCGGCTGCCGTCTCTCCAGCCCTGCGCATCTTGTCGATTTCGAAACCTTTTTTGATGGGAATCATCGACGGAACGGGAGGACGGAGAAGCGGAACCTGCGCGGACGGATGATCACGGACCGGGTCTCCCAGCTTACTTGTGGGTGGCAAGATAGATCGTCGCGCCGACGATAATGATGAAGCCTGCCGCCGTGCACATCCAGACGATGGCCTTGTCGTCGAGAACGCTGGTGGAGCCCATGCGAGGGCGCACGTCGCGCGAGCCCCGCATGCGGCCCTTTCGCAGAAATCCGTCGTAGTGGCGTTGGAGCAGGTGGGTTTCCACCTGGCGCATGGTGTCCAGAACCACACCCACGATGATGAGAAGCCCCGTGCCGCCGAAGAACTGCGACGTCATGTAGGGCACCTTCATCCACTGGGTGAGCATCTGGGGAAGCACGGCAATGATGGTCAAGAACGCCGCGCCGGCAAAGGTCAGGCGTGTCATCGTGTAATCAAGGAAGTCCGCGGTGGGCTTTCCGGGGCGCACACCGGGGATGAAGCCGCCGTACTTCTTGAGATCGTCTGCAATCTGCACGGGCTGGAACTGCGTTGCCACCCAGAAATAGCTGAAGAAGAAAATCATCACCCCATAGAGCACATAGTGCAGCCAACCGAAGGTCAGCAGGTTGGAAAGCTCCTGAGCCCAGCGAACCCCCGGGAAGGCCATATTCAAGATGGTCGACGGGAAGAGCAGAATCGCTTGGGCGAAAATGATCGGCATGACGCCGGCGTAGTTCACCTTGAGCGGCATGTATTGGGTCTGGCCGCCGTAGACCTTCCTGCCGACAACACGCTTCGCGTACTGGATACTGATCTTCCGCTGGGCCTGCGTCACCGCGATGACCGCGGCGATGACAAAAATCAGAAACGCCACCATGAGTACCAGCACAACCGGGCTGACCTGGCTCTGGGCCGCTGCCGCTCCGCTCGGGACGAACGTCTTCCAAGCCTGAATCAAGCCAGCGGGCAACTGCGCGAGAATGCCGACGGTGATGATCAGGGAGACACCGTTGCCGATACCCCTTTCCGTGATCTGGTCTCCGATCCACATGAGAAACATCGTGCCGGCCATCATGGTGATGATGGTGGTGAGCTGGAAACCGAGTCCGGGATCCGTCACCAGACTCATGCCGAGACGGTTGATCGTTTCCATGATTCCGGGCAGGAAAGGATTCGCCTGCGGGTTTTCAAACGAACGGGCGAGGAGGTATCCTTGGAGGATGCAGAGACCGAGCGTCGTGTAACGCGTATACTGCATGATCTTCTGGCGTCCGCCGTCTTCGCGGGAGAGCTTTCCCAAACGCGGAACGACTGCCGTCAGCAATTGCAGCATGATCGATGCCGTGATGAATGGCATGATCCCCAGTGAGAAAATGGCGCAGTTCGCGAGCGCCCCGCCACTGAAGAGGTTGAAGAGCGCAGCAACTCCCCCTGCGGCGGCTGCATCCGCACTGTCGATGAACCACTGACGGAGAACTTCCGCGTTCACACCCGGGGTGGTGATCGAAGAACCAGCCCGGACGATGATGATCATCACGAGGGTGAAGATCACGCGGTTCCGGAGTTCCGGAATCTTGAAGATGTTCGCGAATGCGGAGATCATCGAGGAGAGTGGAGCGGGGAGGCGTTACTCGACCTGCCCGGTTTTGGGCAGTTCGATCGTTCCACCGGCCTTCTCGATCTTCTCACGTGCCGAGGCACTCACCTCATCCACGGAAATGACGAGAGCCTTCGTGAGTTCGCCGCGACCCAGGATCTTGACCCCGTCGAATCGTCCTTTGACAAGACCGGCCTTGCGAAGAGAATCTTCCGTGACCGACTCGCCTGCGCCAAAGGTTTTCTCCAAGGCATCGAGATTCACCACACCGTAAACGGTCTTGAACGATGCGTTGCTGAAACCACGCTTCGGCAAGCGACGGAAAATCGGCATCTGGCCACCCTCGAATCCAGGACGGATGGATCCACCGGAACGGGCCTTTTGCCCTTTGTGTCCTTTGCCGGAAGTCTTGCCCTTGCCGGAACTTTCTCCAATGCCGAGGCGTTTGCGGCGGTGCTTGGCACCGGGGTTGGGTTTGAGGTCGTGAAGTCTCATCGGATGTTACACCGCGACCGCAGGGGCCGCTTCGCTTTTTGGTTTGATGGTCTTGCCGCGCAGGCGGAAAATTTCCTCCTTCGGACGGAGTTGGGTGAGGGCGGCGATCGTGGCGCGAACAACGTTCGCGTGGTTGCTGGATCCGAGTGACTTGGCGAGCACATCGCGGATCCCGACCGCTTCGATGACGGCACGAACGCCGCCGCCGGCGATCACTCCGGTTCCCGGGGACGCCGGGCGCAGAAGGACGCGTCCGCCTCCGAATTCGCCGACGACTTCGTGCGGGATGGTGTTCTCCTGCACGGCCACCTTCACCATGCGCTTGCGTGAGGCCTCCGTCGCTTTCCGGATCGCCTCGCTCACTTCGTTGGCTTTGCCGAATCCCACGCCCACGCGACCTTTGTGGTCACCGCAGACGATGAGGGCACTGAAGCTGAAGCGGCGGCCGCCTTTGACGACTTTGGCGCAGCGATTGATGAAAACAACTTTCTCAGTCGTCTCCTTGGGCTCGGACGGAACCTCGTTCCGGTTGTTCTTACGTTCTCTGGGTTTCGGAGGCATGGAAATAGGATTTAGAATTCAAAACCACCCTCGCGAGCGGCATCGGCCAGGGCCTTGACTTTCCCGTGGTAGCGGAAGCCGCCCCGGTCGAACACGACTTTCTTGATGTTCTGAGATGTTCCGCGCTCGGCGATAAGCTTGCCGACTTTCTGGGCGGTTGCCACGTTGGCACCCGCCTTTGCGGCGCGGAGCTCGCCCTCGGTCGTGTGTACAGAGGCGATGGTTTTGCCACTCTCGTCGTCGATGAGCTGGGCGTTGATGTGTTTTCCGGAGAAGTGCACACTGAGGCGGGGCCGCTCGGCGGTGCCTTCGAGTTTCTTGCGGAGCCGCACGTGGCGGAGCTTGCGTTTGTCGGTGGAGGACATGGCGTGTTACTGGACAGTTTTGCCTTCTTTGCGGCGGATTTGTTCACCCACGAAGCGCACACCTTTGCCTTTGTAAGGCTCAGGCGGATAGAAGGCGCGGATGTCGGCGGCACATTGGCCGACGATGTGGTTGTCGATGCCTTCGATAGTGATCTTGGTATTGTCGGCGACCGTGATCTTCACCGATTCGGGAATGGGAAAGAGGATGGGATGCGACTTGCCGAGGCTCAGGTTGAGGGTCTTCCCCTGGACTTGGGCCTTGAAGCCGACACCATGGATTTCCAGCTCACGCTTGAATCCCTCGTTGACGCCGGTGACCATGTTGGCAACCAAGGCGCGGGAGAGACCGTGAAGGGCTCGCACCTGGCGCGTCTCGCCACTGCGCGTGACCACGGCTTCCGTACCCTCGACTTTAAGGGCGATTTGTCCGGGAAGGGTCCACTCGAGTTTCCCCTTGGGTCCCTCGACTGCGACGGCTCCCTCGTTGCCGACGGTGACCTTGACCTTCGCGGGGATGCTGATCTTTTTGTTTCCGATTCGTGACATGGCTACCAGATGTAGGCGAGGAGCTCCCCGCCGACGTTTTGTTTGCGTGCTTCGTGGCCGCTGAGAATTCCGCGGGGCGTGGAAAGAACGGCGATGCCCATCCCGCCGAGAACACGGGGGATTTCGTTCGCTCCGACATATTTGCGGAGGCCGGGACGGCTGATGCGCTTGAGGCCCGCGATGGCATTCGTTTTGTTGACGATCTTCGTGCGAATCTTGAGCGCCGGATGCTCGCCGGTGGTATCGAGTTCGAAGTCCGAGATGTAACCTTCCTTTTTGAGGATCTTGGCGATCTCGCTGCGCATCTTCGAGTAAGGCATGGAGAGCTCGGGCTTCCGCGACGCGGCGGCGTTACGGAGGCGGGTGAGCATGTCTGCGATAGGGTCGTTCATTGTGGCTTCAGGCGGTGACCGCCTCTCCTTCCTCTACTTTCTTCTGCGGCTTCTTGGCTTTGTCGGTGAAAGGCATTCCGAGTTCGCTGAGGAGCGACTTGGCTTCGTCGTTGGTCGTGGCAGTGGTGACGATCGTCACATCGAACCCCACGTTGCGCTTGATACGGTCGAGTTCGATCTCCGGAAAGATCGACTGGTCGGCCACGCCGAGGGTGTAGTTTCCGTTGCCGTCAAACGCGCGGGTGGAGACACCGCGGAAGTCACGGATTCGGGGGAGCGCTGTCTTGATAAGGCGCTCCAGGAACTCATACATAATGCGTCCGCGGAGGGTCACCTTCGCGCCGATCTCCTGGTTTTGCCGGAGACGGAAGTTCGAAATGGCCTTCTTCGAGGATGTGGTGGCGGGCTTCTGTCCGGTGATGGTCGCAAGCTCGGTCCGCGCGATTTCGAGGGCTTCCTTCACGTCGGGAGCAGATCCGATGCACGTGTTGACCACGACTTTCGTGATTTTCGGCACCTGGTGGATGTTTTCGTAACCGTGCTTCTCGCGCAACGCGGGGACGACCCGCGTTTTGTAGTCGGTGAGCAACTCTGGTTCTTGTGTCATGGAGATAACGGTGGACGGTCTCAGGCCGCCTTCTTGGAGGATTTCTTGTCCGTTTCAGCCGCCTTCTCGACGAGCTTCACGTTCGAAACGTGGATTGGCCCCTCGCGCTCGATGATGGCGCCGTTCGGCTGGTCCTGCGTCTTGCGTTGGTGCTTTTTGATCATTCGCACACCTTCGACGAGCACCTGATCTTTCGCGGCAATGATATTGAGCACCTTGCCGGTGGCACCTTTGTGGTTTCCGGAGATGACCTGAACGGTGTCTCCGCGGCGGACATGGAATTTCTTGCGGCTCATAGCACCTCCGGGGCAAGCGAGATGATCTTCATGAAGTTCTTCTCGCGAAGTTCACGGGCGACAGGACCGAAAATACGGGTGCCGCGCGGGTTCATATCCTTGTCGATGATGACAATGGCGTTGTTGTCAAAGCGAAGGTAGGACCCATCCTCGCGGCGGACAGGCTGCTTGGTGCGGACCACGACAGCGCGGACCACGTCGCCTTTCTTCACGGTGCCACCCGAGGCGGCTTCCTTGACGTTCGCGGTGATGATGTCTCCCACATGGGCTTCGGGAGTGGGTTTGCCGATGACGCCGATCATCGTGGCCATACGGGCCCCGGTATTGTCGGCGACGTCGAGACGTGAGCGGATCTGGATCATGGCGTCAGTGCTTGAGGATTTCGACGAGGCGCCAGCGCTTGAGGCGGCTCAGCGGGCGGGTCTCCATGATGGTGACGCGATCGCCGACCTTGGCTTCGTTCTTCTCGTCATGCGCGTGGAATTTGGTCACGTGCTTGGTGATCTTGCCGAATTTGGCGTGGGGCACACGGGTGACGGTGCGGACAACGATGGTCTTGTCACCTTTGTTGGAGACGACCTCGCCGACGCGCGTTTTGCGAAGCGGACGCTTGGCGGATTCCTTTACTGTGGCTTCACTCATGACTACTTCTTCCCTTCTTTCTTCTGGCTCAGAACGGTCTCGATGCGGGCGATGTTGCGCCGGAGCGTGCGGAGCATGTGGGGCTTCTCAAGTTGCCCGCTTTGCTGTTGAACCCGGAGGTTGAAAACTTCCTCGCGCAGCTCACGCTTGCGGGAGACGAGTTCCTTCGCGGTCAATTCTTTGATGTCTGCAATCTTCATATCTCGGGATCAGCCTGCGTGGTGGCGCGCGATAAATCGGGTGCGTACCGGGAGTTTGTTCGCTGCGAGGCGCAGGGACTCGCGGGCGACGGTCTCGGAGACACCGTCCAGTTCAAAAAGGATGTTTCCCGGGCGAACTGTCGCCACCCAGTATTCCGGCTGGCCTTTGCCTTTGCCCATTCGGGTTTCCGGCGGCCGGGCGGTAACAGACTTGTCGGGGAAAATACGGATCCAGAGCTTGCCTTTGCGCTTCATGTTGCGGGTCAGGGCAACACGGGCGGCCTCGATTTGGGTATTCGTGATCCAGGCGCGCTCAAGGGTTTGGAGACCGAATTCGCCGAAGTCGATACGGATGTTGCGCGAGGCAAGTCCTTTGCGGCTTCCCCGCTGGGACTTGCGATACTTCACGCGTTTGGGCATCAAGGGCATATGAGAAAAATCTTAAGGGTTCGTTTCGGGCTCAGGCTTGGGAAGCAGCTTCTCCGGAGGTGGGCTGTTTCTTGCTTTCGGTTGCAGCCGGTTCGGCCTCTTGCTTGCGGCAGATCCAGCACTTGATACCGATTTTTCCGGCAACAGTGTTGGCCTCCGCAAAGCCATAGTCGATGGGCGTGCGAAGAGTATGAAGAGGGATCTTACCCTCACGATACCACTCGGTGCGGGCGATTTCTGCTCCACCGAGACGGCCAGAGCATCGAATCTTGATGCCAAGGGCACCTTGTTCCATGGTCACCTGCACGGCGCGCTTCATCGCGCGGCGGAAAGAAATGCGGCGCTCGAGCTGGGAGGCCACATTCTCGGCCACGAGCTGTGCGTCGAGATCAGGCGATTTGATTTCGACGATGTCGATTTTGACTTGTTTGCCGCCGGCGAGGTCACTGACTTCCTTGGTCAG
Source organism: uncultured Chthoniobacterales bacterium (assembly GCA_964552635.1). Taxonomy (GTDB): domain Bacteria; phylum Verrucomicrobiota; class Verrucomicrobiia; order Chthoniobacterales; family Terrimicrobiaceae; genus CAZKHB01. Next base: position 85,849 of record CAZKHB010000009.1, on the reverse strand, counting down.
GTTCTCAATTTCGGAACCGCGGCGTCCAATGACGACACCGGGGCGGGCCGTGTGGATCGTCACGCGCAGGCTGTTCCAGGCGCGTTCGATCACGATGCGGGCAACAGCGGCCTGTTTGAGCTTCTTTTTGAGCGCTTCGCGAATGCGGTTGTCCGCGAGAAGATAGTCGGCAAAATCCTTGCGCGAGGCATACCACTTCGAGCCCCAGTCACGCGTGACGGGGAGACGAAATCCGATCGGGTTGACTTTCTGTCCCATGAGTTACTCCTTCGATTCCGCGGCTTCCACGGCGGGTTCGGGCTTTGCGGCGGGTGCCGCCTGTTTCTTGGTTGATTTCTTCGTTTTCTTGGCCTTCGCGGCCGAGTCGCGGCGTTTGATTTCGATCTCGTCGGTCAAGATGATCCGGATGTGGCTGGTCCGCTTGCGGATCGGGCCGGCGCTACCGCGTGCCTTGGGCTGGAAACGCTTGAACGTGGGACCTTCTCCAACGACCGCTTCTTGGACGACGAGGTTGGCAACGTTGAGGTTGTTGTTGTTCTCGGCGTTGGCAATCGCGCTGCGCAGCGTCTTTGTCACGAGCAAAGCAGCTTTCTTCGGGGTGAAGCGCAGAACGTCCAAGGCGTCCGTAGCCGGGAGGCCTTGAATTTCCCGCGTCACTTCCCGGGCCTTGAAGGCCGAGATGCGCGCGAATCGGTAGATGGATTTTACCTGCATGTCGTTGTTGGTTTGAAGTGTTATTGCCGGGTATCCACCCGGAGGCGGTCGCCGACTTGGATTGTCTCTTTCTCGGAGACAAGATTTTGAATAACTGCACCTGTGATTCGGTCGCGTACATCGACGACTCGGACCAGTCCAATACGGCGGTTGTCGCGCCAGACTTGGAAGGGCATGCCGATTTTGACACCCTGTTTGGATCCGATGTTCCCGACAACCAAAGAGAGATCATCTTTGACATCGACCACCATGCCGTCTTCAAGGGTGGCTTCAACCGGACTTGTCTCGGCCGCCAGAGGCGTTCCAAGGATCTCACGGGTCTTGCGAAGCTCGCTTTCGACGTTTGCGCGGATTTGCGGATCCACGTTCTCGGTCGTTTTCATCATCACTTGGATGGATTCGGTTAGGCGGACGAGTTGATTGATTGCGTCCTCGTTTTGCTTCTTCAAAAGACGAAGGTCGCGAACCGCGGCAAGGAGCCGTTGTTCGACTTTCTCGGGTTGTTGGTTGATTCCAGCAAGACCGTAGGCGTCGAGCTTGAGCTGCAAGTCCGCTGCCTGGCGCTTGAAGATTTCAGCCTCGTTGTTGGCGAGAGCAAGGCTTTCGGTGAGTGCGGCGATGGACGACCGCGCCAGCACGAGCTGCTCGCTCACGTTGGCGGGTGAGCGCGAATCTTCCGAGTCAGGAACAGTAATTTCCTGACCGAAGGCTACAGTTTCAAAATTTGTCAGAGATCGATTGTCCTGGCCTGCCAACCATGGGGAAGGCAGGAGGACGATGAGCGCTGCCGTCGCTGAGACGACAACCCTCATAAGCTATTTGGTCACTTTTGCGGTGTGGGAACCGTGTTTCTTAAAGATGCGGGTGGGAGCGAACTCGCCGAGTTTGTGGCCGACCATGTTTTCCGTCACGAAGACGGGGATGAAGGTCTTCCCGTTGTGAACATTGAAGGTGTGGCCGACGAAGTCCGGAGTTACCGTGCTGCGGCGCGACCAAGTCTTGATCGGCTTTTTCACGCCGGACTCGGTCATGCGGTCGATTTTCTCGAGGAGCTTCCACTCCACGAACGGTCCTTTTTTGAGCGAGCGTCCCATGATTAGTTCTTAGATTTGGCGTTGCGACGAGCGACGATGAAGGAGTCGCTGGGCTTGTGTTTGCGGCGGGTCTTGAAGCCCTTGGCGAGCTGGCCCCACGGCGACATCGGATGGTGGCGTCCGCCACCGCCTTTGCTCTTGCCCTGACCGCCACCCATCGGGTGATCGACAGGGTTCATGACCATGCCCCGGACGTGCGGGCGGCGGCCGAGCCAGCGCGTGCGACCGGCCTTGCCGGCGGAAACGTTCATGTGGTCGGTATTTCCGACCTGACCGATCGTGGCGTAGCAGGCTTCATTCACCCGGCGGATTTCTCCAGAAGCGAGCTTCAGGAGGGCGTATCCACCCTCGCGGTTTGCTAGGATGGCCTGGGAACCCGCGCTGCGGATGATCTGCCCACCGCGTCCGGGCTTGAGTTCCACATTGTGGATGGCCGCACCGAGCGGAATGTGGCTGAGCGGCAGCGCGTTGCCGACCGCGGGTTCGGCTTTTTCCCCGGCAGAAATCTTTGCTCCGACAGAGAGACCGACCGGTGCGAGAATGTAGGCCTTTTCGCCATCGGTGTATTGAAGCAGAGCGATGCGCGCGGAACGGTTGGGATCATACTCGATCGCCACGACTTCCGCCGCGATGTCGCGCTTGGCCCGTTTGAAATCGATGATGCGGTAGCGGCGCTTGTGGCCACCTCCGCGGTGCCTCATGGTGAGCCGGCCTTGGTTGTTGCGTCCGCCGGATTTCTTGAGCGGCTCGGTCAGGGACTTTTCGGGTTTGGTCTTGGTGACCTCCGAGAAGTCGGGCAGAGATTTGAACCGGTTCGACGGTGTGAGGGGGCGGAATGTCTTGAGTCCCATGGTGAGTCGGATGGTTTAGACGAGGTCGAGTTTTTCGCCCTCTTTGAGCGTGACGATCGCCTTCTTCCAGTTCGGACGACGTCCGAAGTCGGCGCGGCGTTCCCGCTTTTTCTTGCCGTCAAAATTTGCGGTGTTCACCGAAACCACCTTCTTTTTGAAGATGACCTCGACGGCCTGCTTGATCTGGAGCTTGTTAGCCGACGGGTTGACGCGGAAGACGTATTTGTTGAGCTTCTCGGAGAGCAGAGTGGCCTTCTCTGTGAGGAGGACCGTCTGGATATGGTCGTGAACTTCGTTCATTAGGAGAGCCTTTCAGAGAGGGTTTCGAGGGCGGCTTTGGTGACAACGATCTTGTCGAAGGCCAAGAGCTGCTCTGTGTTCAGATCGTCGGCACGTGTCAATTGGGCACCGGAAACGTTGCGGGCGGCCTTGAAGGTGTTTTCATCGAACGATTGGGAGACCACGAGTGTTTTCTTGGCCTGCTGGACGGATGCCTTGAGAAGGGTAACGAATGCCTTGGTTTTCGGTTCGGTCACGACGAACTGGTCGACGACGAGAACATCGCCATCAAGAATGCGGGCGCTGAGGGCTTTGCGGAAAGCGAGCTTTTTGACAGCCTTGGGCACGTTCTTCGTATAGTCGCGGGGCTTCGGGCCATGAGCCACACCGCCGCCGACCCAGACCGGGCTGGAGAAGTAGCCTGCACGGGCGCGACCGGTGCCCTTTTGACGCCACGGCTTGCGACCGGAGAGATTAACGTCTCCCTTCGTTTTGGTGGAAGCCGTTCCACTCCGGCGGGCGGCTTGGATCGCCACAACAACATCATGAACCGCTTGGCGGCCCTTGCTGTCGTCGGTGATCAGGGTGATCTTTGCTTTCTCTGCCTCGGCGGCAGTTAGGACGGTGGCACTCATGGAACGGGATTCAGGCAGCCCGAACGGCCCTGGGTTTTCCGGGGCGACATGGGATTCGGGCAAAAGTTTTCATTTCGATGTAGATCGCAGGCCGGGCTTCTTGGTGATTCCTTCACAACCTGCAAAAGCCTTGAATGAATCGCCCGACAACTTGCGGGAGGGAGGAGTTTATGGACCGAATCTCGAGTTACAAGAACAAAATCAAAAAAAATTTGGAAACCTGCGCGTTCAGAAGGCGGGCATTCAAAAACGCCCACAAGTGGCACGGTTGAGCACCCGGCTCAGTAACGGAATCGCGGCGGCTCGGCCGGGGTTTCGGGCACGACTGGAATCATGTCAGGCACGACCTCGGGCTCGACATTCAAATCCGGCGGAGGAAGGTTCCGGTCGGGGAGAGGCGTGTCATTCACAGGCGGCCCGGAGTAAGCAGGCTCTCCCCCGCGTGTGCGACCGCTCCGCTTCCTTGCGGCGGGTGTGTCGAGTTCTTCCGGCTTGGCGACGGGTGGGCGTGGCGGCGCCACAGCGATGTTCTCATTCGGGACATACCCCGTGCGCAGATCGTCCAACTGCACAAAGCTGAAGCCCATTTCGCGCCGGAGGAGCTTCATTCGAGTCTGAGTCCGCAAGGAAGCGTCTGGTCCCCTGCCCTGCTGCGGCCCCAACCGGTAGAATGGTGCAAAATCGCCCACGACGATGTACTCGGGGGCATTCTCCGGGCTGTAAACCTCCGAAGCACAGCCTGCGACCACCCAAGCCATGGCCGCGCACGCGAGGAGGTGCAAGGTGGCGCGGAAGCGATTGGGAGTCTGACGGAGCATGGCGGATTTCGCGCGGGAGTATGGATGCGAAGACGGCGGGCTGCAACCTCTGCGTGGATTTTGCTTGCAAGGCCCCTGACCGCCGACGGCACCTTGTCCCCCCGACTCATGGACAACCAGGCCCCGTACCGAAAAGCATCCTCCCTTGTGCAAGGTGCTGCACGGGCGGCAGGCTCGCCCGCAGTAGCGCGCGTGATTCCCTGGCTGCTCGTTTTGTTTGGCGTTTTATACTACGCGGCCTACGTGAGGTCGGGTTTGAATTTGGGAGGAGAAGGCGGTACGGCGGCCGTCGTGGCGATGCGGCTTATGGAAGGACAACGTCCGATTGTCGACACCTTCCTCGGCTACAATGTGCTTTGGTTCTTCCCTGTGGCCTGGCTCTTCGAGATCACGGGCCCGAGCTATCTGGCATTGCGCATCTACTTCTTCGCGTTCTGCCTTGCCTCGGGTCTGTTGGTGTACTTCACGGTCTGGCGCTACACGAAAAGCGCCCTCTTCAGCGCCCTCCCGGCCATCCTTGCTCTCCTGATCCCGGGTATGCTCTTCAGAAATTACATGCCCTTTCTTGGCATACTCAATGCCTTCCTTCTCACATGGGCCTGGGTGCAAACGGACCTCTCCCGGTGGCGAACCGTGGGGAGGGCGGCGCTTGCCGGGGCGGGGCTGGGCATCACCCTGCTCTTCCGAATCGATCTCGGACTGTTCAACGCCTTTGTTTTTTGCGGTCTTGCCGTTCTTTACACCACAGGAGACAGGCGGGCGTTCCTCTCCCGCCTTGGAACGGCTGCAATTGCCGTGACGGCCGGGCTTCTGATGGCTTTTGCCGTCCACATCCCTGTTTTGCTCGATGCCGGCTCCCGCGGCTATGGCGCCGCCTTTGCCTCTCAGTACACCGGCTGGATCGATATGGTTCGCTCCGAGCTGAAGACAGTGGTGGCCGATACAAGGGAGGAGAAAGCGGAACAGAGCGTTGCCGCCCCGGTTTCTGTGCAAAGAATCACTGATCTCCCTCAGGAAGTCGGCAGCGCCAGCACATGGGAAGACCGGGGGGCTCTGCGACGTGCCGCTCTCGGCGAAATCCTCTCCGGAGCCAACTGGGAGAGACGCTCTCTCGCCCTCTCCACTTATCTCCCCATTCTTTTCGTGGGCATCATCGTTCCTTTGGGCACCTTGCTTCTTCTGGTGTCGATCCTTCGCGGAGAGGAGTCCTCGAAGCTTCGCGTTTTGTATCCCCTTACCCTGACAGGGTGTGCCCTCACCCTCTTCCCGCAGTATTTCTTCTTCCGCCCCGACACCGTTCACATCGCGGAGATGATGGTTCCGATGTTTGCCGCGCTGGCGGCGTGGACCTGGTTTCTGGCAGTTATCGCCAGGCAGACTGCATCATTTGCGGTGAGGAGCCTGGCTGCCGGACTCGCCTTGCTTGGAATCTTCTGGTGCGGAATTTACGTGTCCCACGCCTTTCCGAAAGGTTCTGCGGGCACGATCGCGGCAAACAAAAAGGCGTCGCACCGGTTCGACGCCCTCAATGGGGTGAACGTCACTGTGCGACGCCGTGAGGCGGTCTGGTTGGCTGCTTTGCGGGACGCGGTGCTCAAACACTCGTCACCGCAGGATTACGTGGTGTGTCTGCCTTATTCCCCGACAATCAACTTCATGACGGACAGGCGCTCGCCCCTCCACAACCTGTACGTCGACAACTCGACCCTCGGCCCGAAATTTGAGGCTTACTTTTCGCGTCTTGTGTCCGAGTTTCAGCCTGCGGTCGTCGTGATTGACCAGAGGGCCATCAATGGCTCGGAAGCCTCCCGATTCCAAAACTGGGCTCCGGGAGCGTATGAGTGGCTTCGAGAGAATTACGTCTACGTCGGCCGCTTCGCCCGCAACGAGGTTTTCGTCAGACCCGACAAGGCCTCGGCTCCGTTGGTGCCACAATCGGTCGAAGTCATCGACTGAGACCGTCAAGGAACGCTTGTGTCTCGCGCCGGTTGTCGTGAAGCTCGGCAACGAAGCGCTGGCTCCCTTCTCCGGCACGCAACCTCTTCTCTTCGTTCTCGAGCAAGCCGCGGACCGCATCGACCATCACATCGAAAGATCCTCCGCAAGTGACGCCCGGCGCGAACCTTTCGAATAACCCGTCGGGGTTCACTTCGAGCGACACAAGGGCCGCTTCGGCCAAGCCCGACTGGATGAAGCTATTCGGCCACCCTTCCCACTCGGAAGTGTTCACAAAGATTTTGGCGCGGTCGTAGAGTGCCTGAACCTCATGATAGGGCACCCGCTCGATGAATCTCAGGTTGGGAACCCCGCCCGCTGCGCGCGAGACATCCGTCCAAAGGGAGGGGGATTCATTCGGACAGACCATCACACACCGAGCCTGCGGAATCCTCCGCGCGAGTTCGACGAAAAGCAGCGGCCTCTTCACGGGTTGGCAGCGGGCAATCCAAAGGACATCCACATCTTTTGCCGAGTGATCCAGAGCGGACTGTCTCGGAAGAATGAGATTCCGGTAGAACCCGCACGTCATCCCTCGCTCTCCGAACATCCTTTGTTGGTCGGTCGTCATGGCAAACCGAACGTCACACCGGCGCATAGCGAACTCAAAGAGACCGCCGCGCACGGGATTCTCCCGCCGATAGACACCGTTCACCTCGGAGTCCAAGCCACAGATGAATCCCAGCCGGTAGCCGAGCAGAGGCCGGAAAACCCAGAGCAGAAAAAGCCAACTCGTCCATCCGAGTTGAAACACCCAGTCGGGCTTCTCCTCTCGCAGGATCCGGAACACGCGGGGCAAAGCCTTCAAGGTATCAAGCAATCCGCCTGTCTGGAAACGTCCCGCATTGCGAATCCGCACCCCTTCGTCGAGCGTCCCGTCGAGCTGACCGGTGTCTCCGGCAGCGATCACAACCTGCTGCCCGCGCTCCGCGAGTTCCTTTGCAAGGAGAGCGATCTGCAGTTCCGCGCCGCCGGACACCCGCTCCCTGCTTCGTTGGAGAACCAGATGGGCAAAACTCGATTGGAAAAGGATTTTCATCGATGAAGGATCCTTGAAATCGCCATCCGGAACGCCGGCAGCGCACGGTGACGATCAGGCGCGATCTTTCTCAGATGGCCGAGAAACTCCCTCCCATACCCCCGAGAGGCCGCCCTGTGGAACAACGTATAGTCCAACTCCGCCACTACCCTGGCCGGAGGGTTCAACCGGCGAGAGCGCAAGACCTCGCTTGCGAGAAGAAACCCGTCCAGATTCCCGGGAGCAGGTTCCAGCCACGCTCCGACGATCGCCTGCGCTTCCGCGTCGTTTGCACCGGCCCAATCGCGCAGGTTTTGCAGCATCACCCGCGCCACGCCTGCCTGCCGTCCGGGTCGGGCGTTCTCGCATCCCATAATCGAGTCCGGCCGGACGCGGTAACTCACAAGCTCTGTCCCTGCACCGGCTGACGTTCCGCGACGAAGAAGACGGGACCAGAGGTCGTAATCAGCGACGACATTGTCTCCGCGATACCCTCCGATTGAGCGGACTTCTTCACGCAGAAAAACCGCGGAGGTGTGAATGATCCCGTTCCGGAAACACAGATCCCAGCGCAGGGCCGCATCCTCGCACGGCACGCGGTGCTTCCCGCTCCAGTTCCCGCGGGGCCCGATGAGGCGGGCCTGCGAATGGAACAGGACGGCACCCGGATGCGACGCAATCATCGCCCTTTGGACGCTCAATCGAAACGGTCTTGCCCGGTCATCCGCATCCTGCCGCGCGATCCAGGTGCCCCGGCACTCGGCCAGCCCCGCGTTCAGGGCTTCCACAAGCCCGAGGTTGTTACGGTTCCGGATCACGCGGAGCCGGGGATCGCGGAATCGCGCGAGTACGTCCGCCGTGTTGTCGGTGGAGCCGTCATCCACCACCACGAGTTCCCAATCCCGATCCCGCTGTGCTTGGATGTCACCAAGGCTGGCGGCAAGGTAGGGACCGGCGTTGAACGCCGGCATGAGGATGCTGAAAAACGGAGTCGGCATATGCGCAGATTACACAAGCGCGGTAAAAATCTTCCGGTGCCGCTCCATCCACTGTGCCACATCAAAGTGCTCAAGAGCGCGTTGCCGTGCCGCCTTCGCGAACTCCTCGCGGTCTGCAAACACCCGTTCCACGGCATCCGCCAGAAGCCCCGTGTCACCCGGCAAATCTTCGTTCCACCCCTGCACGATCGGAACAAGAACTCCGGATCGGGCATCGACAAGTTCGGGCATGCCTCCGCTCGCTGTTCCGACCACAGGCAACCCGCACGCCATGGCCTCGATCGGCACGGTGGGACAAGGGTCGTTGTACTTTGTGTGGAGAAGCACGTCAGCTTCCTGGTACAGGGCCACGGCACCGGCTTGCGAGAATGGCGGAACAATCACAACACGGTCCCCGAGATCACGGGTTTCCGCGGCCACCTGGGCGGATGCGCCCCGCCAGCGAAACTCGCCGGCCAACACGAGTTCGACATCGCATCCGCGCCGGAGCAACTCTCTCGTCACATCCAGTGCGGACTTCGTCCGATAGAAAGCGTGGCTCGTTCCCGCCGCGAGAACCCGGGCCCGCCCACGGGAGAGCTTTTTCTCGGCCGCGGGCACGAACTCGGAGGTGTCCACAGGATTGAAGCAGATTTCCGAAGGCACGCGGGAAGGTCCAAGGTAGCGGTCCGCACTCTGCTCGGAGAACCGGCTTTGATTGAGGATATAATCTGCGTCCGCCCGCAACTTCGCCATGCGCCTGTTGAACCAAGGATAACTCGCGCCGTAGCACCCGGGATACGCGACGCCGTTCTGGTTCCAAACCAACTTCATGCCCAGCGCTTTCCCCCGCTTCACGACAGCCTCTGCATCCGCGGGAAGCGCGCTGCTGACCAGGTAGATCAGATTGGCTTCCGCACTCTGGGGAAACTCCCGCCGGAGGTGGAGGAGTTTGATCTGTCCTCCTATGGGAAGCCTCCCCTCGAACGCCGCACCGATCGATCCGTAATTCAATTGCGGAGTCCGGCCTGCCGCCATCCGCAGTTTCCGGCGCGCCTCCCCCGCAAACCCGATGCGTGCGGGCAGATTTTTGATCGCTCGCGCGAACTCCCACCCGCCATGACACGCGAGGGAGAATGCGGAAACCGGCTCGACGCACTTCACCACGGCAGAGTTCTCCCAAGCAATTCGGAGAGGCGCTGGTTTTCCCGCTCGTAAAAAGTCTTCAGCAGGTCCACGGCACGTGGAGATGGATTGGCGCCCTTCTCAGCCACCCGCGCCTTCGGCAGTTCGTCCAAGCGAAACGGGCGCAAACCGAGAAAAGTGCAGATTTTTTCCATGCCGTGGGCGGGCTCGGCCACAAGTTCTTCGGAAAAGACGACCAGCGTCTGTTCCCTTGGGAAGCTTCGCCACCAGTTTTCAAGAACCGCCGCATACATGCCGCAGCGCACGTACCGCAGCGGGTTAAACACAAGCCGGTTCGCTGCTTCGCACAAGTCCGAAGCCGAGGGATCCGAAAGCCACCGCACCGCGGCCTCCACCCTCTCCTCGAAACTCTGCGTCTCATGACCCGAGCGCACGAACATTCGGAAATCCGACCACGCTCGGGCCACGGGCTCACGGAGCACGAAGAGGACTCGCGCCGCCGGCAGAACATCCGCGACATTCGCAGGGGCTTCGGGGTGGGCGAAATACTCAACACTGCCTTCGCCCGAGACACGGGCTTGCCAGAAGAAGGGTTGGTGCATCTTGGAGCGGAGCACGCTGCCGGGGTAATGAATGAAGTTCGTGGGTTCCTTCATGCCCCCGCGCCTGACATCGGGATGGCAGCAAAGGGCGTCGAAAAGTGAGGACGTGGCGCACTTTGGAGCACCAGCGATTACGAAGTCGGGGAGCTTCCGCAGCGGAGCCGTCGCAAGACGGAAAGCCTTGTCGATTTCGCAACAGAGACTGGGTTGCTTCATCGGGAGAGGTTTTTTTCGATTGTCGTCAGGATTCTTTCCGCCACGGAGTCCCACGTAAATTCTTTCCGGGCCAAATCCCATCCCGCATGTCCCATCCGTGCACAGAGACCGGGGTCGGTGACAAGGCGTCGAAGCGCTCCTTCGAGTTCCTTGACATCACCCGCAGGAACGAGAAAGCCGGTTTCTCCGTCGATCACGCGTTCGGGCGTGCCGCCCACGCGGGTGGCAACCACCGGCAGGCCGAAAGCCGCGGCCTCCGCGAGCACGCCGGCAGAGGGTTCGGCGCGACTCGCTAGACAGAAAATGTCGGCTCTTTCGTAGAATGCCCGAACATGCTGTGGCTCCACGCGTCCGTGGAACCGGATGCCGTCGCCGGATCCCTCGCAACCGACAACATCGAGAACGAGCTCCGGAAATTCGCGCCTCAGGCTGGAGAGGGCGGCCGCCAGCTCCGGCCCTCCTTTGCGCTCCCACTCGACACCCACGAAAAGCACCCGGACCTCTTTTCCCCGCGGCCGGACGGGAAAGGATTCCGGTGGCGCGATGTTTCCTCCCGACCCAGCCACCACGACCTTGTCGTCCCCGATTCCGTAATCTTCACGCAGCGAGTCCGCCGCGAAACGACTACTCGTGAAAAGGGTACGGGCATTCGCATAGATACGGCGCTCCAGGTCCATCCAGCCCGGTGCCACAGGCCACGTCTCCCGGGGGAGACTGTAACGGGCATTCGCGAGGTAGGTGTGGTCAGTATAGACGAAATGCGGGACGCGCCCGCCCGCGGCGTCGAAAAGCGATTGCGTCTGCAGTGTCCATGCCATGCCGCTGCTCGCCCTTGCCACTTCTTCCTTGAGGAAATGCGAAAAGAGCGGCAGCCGTGGGATCAGATCGCGCGGCGGAATCCGGTGACGGACCATAACAGGCAGGAACGTCCGAATCGCCGCGGCATAAAGTCCCGCACTTGCCAAAGGCCTCCCTCTCAAGGCGAAGGGCACCACATCAAGTTCCTTGATTTCGGATCCACTTCGCCGACGGAGTGCGGCCAACAATTCCCGATTAATCAGGGAGAAGCTGCCGGCGAATACAAAAGCACCTGTCATGCGAGCAGGCGCTCCAGAGTAGCACTGTGTTCACCGGCCACAGAAGGGCTGCCATACCGGCGCAGGATTTTCTCGGCCCCGGAGCAGGACCCTCCCGAAATTTGGAGCAGGGAGTTGAGCTGCATTCGCCACTCTTCGGCGTCCCGGCAGATTTGCAGCTGCCCGCCACTGACATCTGCCGCCTCAAGGTAGCTTGGCTGGGGGCTTGCCAATCCGGCCAACCCGCATGCGAGACCGAGTGTGACTTTCCATTCGGTGTGCGAGAGGTTGTAGGGAGAGTCGAGATAACGGGGCGAAACAATCACGCCGCCCGCGGAATGGTAGAGCCGCATGAGATCCGCTACATCGCGGTAGCGGTGCACGGTGTGCGCGACACGGCTCAGCATTTCCCGGAACTCCCGCGACCGGTCCTCCGGCCATCTCTGGAGGGAGGACTCCAGATCACCGGTGACCAGATGCAGGTGAACCGGTACACCAGCGAGCACGTCCTTGATCAGAAGGAGATCATAGGCTTTCGGGGCCATGCCGGACCACCACACGTTCAGGCGCCCGTCGGTGCGCCCGTCTCCGCACGGACCTTGCGGAACCAGAGACGGGGCGATGTTGTCCGGAACCGCCGTGACGTCCTCTGCAAACGTGCGACACACGCCGGCCAGGTGTGTGGAGCTCGCGATCACGGCATCTGCCCCGCGAGTCATGCAAAGCGCCTGCTCGCGCTGGGCCGCGTGCGGAGCGAGGTCCCCGGGAAGATTCGAATGGCCGTCTATGGTATAGTAATCCACGTTCGCCTCGAAAACAACGCGTGTGCCGAGTCTCCGAAGCCGCATCATCAGCCCCGCACTGGCCGCACCCATGGACTTGAGAAAGACCACCGCATCATAACGCCTCCACGGTTTGTAGAGTTCGTAGCGGAGTGTCTTTCCCCGGTTGACCTCGGCGGCGATCCACCGGAAACGCATGAAGCTCATCGGCGACCCGGAATCATCCCACCCCGTGAGCAAGGCATGAGGGGGCATGCCGCGAATGAGGGCCGCCGGCTGCGGCACGCGGCTGTTGATGATAAAGCCGACGCGTTTCACTCTCCGGATAGAAACTCCTTTTCCAACTCCGCGATGCGCTCGCGAAGGCGATCCAGCCGCCACAGTCCGAGCTTGCGTCCACAGGGAGCGTGGCGTCCCTCGCCGTCCGCCAGCCAGTCATCGGCGGGAGGAAAGATAAAAGGGGCGGCTTCGAGATTGATCCGGAAGAAACCTCCGGTCGGCTCGTTCCGGTTGCGGCCCTCACGGTAGGTTGTCGTCAGAAGCCATGTGCTCCCACTCGCGCGGATATTCCGCAGCGCACGGGCAACGTCGGATTGGCTGAAGTGGATGAGCACATCGCGGCACAACACAAGGTCGGCTCGCGGAGGCACCTCGTTCAAAAGGTCCAACGTCCGGAATTCGACTCGGCCCGAGCCGAAACGGTGCGTGTTCCGCTCGATCAGCTCCGGCACGACGTCGAGCCCCAGGTAATTGATGCCGGAAAGATCGACATGGCGCATCCAATTGAAATCTCCGCAAGGCACATCGATCAGGGACTGCACGTCGTGCCTTTCAAGGAAGCCGGGAAGCTCCGCCCTCAGCCGTTTGGTGAATGCCAGCGTGGAGCCCACACCGGAGCGGGACTCCGCACTGCCCCAGGCATTGAGCCTGTAGATTTCCCGGAACACCTCTGCCGCGGAACGCCCGCGCGGATCGACGAGACCTCTCTCGAAGAACAAAGGCTGCAGAAATCTTGGTACAAAGGGTTTGAGGGAATCCAAAAGACCTTTCATGAAAAAAAACCGGCGACCTCCTTCTCGATGAGCGGGCCGCGCGCATACTTCTCCTCTTTCCAATTGCGTGGCCGGCGGCCACTCATCCACGCAAGACACCGTTGAAGCACTTTGCCGGGGGTCCACGCATGGCGGTCCATGATGTTTGCCCGCGGCCGCCCCGGTCGATCCGTGCCCGAGCGCGGAAGAAAACACATGTGCAGACAGCGGAAGTCCGACTCGTCCCAATCCTCCTCTTCGTGGAGAGAGCGTCGATTCTTTTCGCTGAAGCCCGGCCGAAACACGATCGACCCGCCGTGGAGACGCTCCGCACACGGACCATTCCACGCGTCGATCGCGGAGAAGTTGTAGAGCTTCGTCATGCTGCGGCAAGGAGGGGAAAGATGACCGCGCGCGCGCTGCCGTGCCTCGTCGAGTTCCGTCACGTTCAGGACATTTCCGAAGACGCACCAATCCCTGTCGAACTCCCCGCTTTCCAAACGGCCTCGGAACCGCGCCAAGGCGGCCGGATCGTAAATCTCGTCACCGTCCACGGCGAAAACCCATGTCGGGGTTCCGGCATGGGATGCAATGAACGCATGGCTCTCCGCGGCGTTGCCGAGACTCGCGACACGCACCTTGCCGGAAGTCTCCGCCGCGATGCTCTGAAAAATCGCCAGCGTGCCGTCCGTGGAATTGTGATCGAGAAGAAACATTTCGTCGCAGAAAGCGAGGGCATTCCGGACCGCACGCCCGATGAAACGTTCCTCGTTCCGCGCAAGCGTGATGCCGACAATCTTCATTGCTGCGAACACCCCGAGAAGGCGGTTTTCAATCCTTGAACCAGCTCCGGGCGCCGTTTCAGCCGAGCGTAGGCCAGGTAGTCACCATTCATCCTGCCCTTTCTCATCACGCCACTCCAGAAGCAGGGATAAGGACCAATACGCGGATGGGAGAGCCCGGCGAAACGCGCCGAAAATGCACCGACCTGCGTTTCACTTGAGAACGTGCGGATCGCGAGACGGCACGCTCTCAGGGCGATCCTTCGCAGGCGATCTCCCGTATCGTGCAGTTTGCGTGCGCGTTGGGTTGCCGTGCGCCATCCGTTCACCCGCCAACATGCGGAGAGCAGACTTTCTGCCACACCGCCTGCTTTGGGATTGCTTCCGACCCGTTCGAACGCCCATGCCGTTTGCTCCTCCGGGGCAAGTTTTCCGATGAGTGCATCCAGAATCTCCGCCATGCGCCGGAGGTTCCACAAGGCAGGATGCAGCGGGAGTTTCCACGGCTCACCCAGGGGAAGACACTCCATCTCCACCCCGGCGACAACCTGCGATGGTGCTTTCGCCGCATTCAACGGACCGTAACCTCCGAGCGCGATGCTCGTCGCATCCGCCTCCCGCGCAGCCCGCGGAAGAGCCGTCCTCAAGAGGTCGGCATTCACCTCAGCGATTGGCGGATGGTCATCAAGAATCACGTAGGCGTAATCGATGCCGCGGCCGAGAAGGTCACGGCAGGCCGCCCGAACGGTGAGCATCCAGTTCGAGGGATCCTCGGAGAGCGGAACCCCGCCGGGCAGATCTGCGCCGCAGAAAACAACCGGCGGGTGCGCACTCCAGAAACGCCCGATCTGGCGCACCGTCCACTGCGCCAGGGAGGCATACCGCGGAGCGGTGGGCATGAGGATGGGTAGCGTTTCGGACACGGCTCAATGCGATCCAGACAATCCACGGGATGCCAGCAGCATCGTGCAGACCCCGGCATACTCGACTGCCATGCGGTCGCCAGAGGGCATCGCCGACAGCACACGTCGCCGGAATTCCGGCAACTGTTCGGCGACCGCCTTCAGCGCCGAGGAGGGATCTCCACGATAACCGAGTCCGTACTTGCGTCCGGCCTCGACAATTCCACCGCCATCCTCGTGATAGACCAACGGGAGTCCACACTGGGCCCCCTCGACGTGGTGCATGCCACAGGGCTCCCAGCGGGAGGCCGTAAGGTAGATGTGGCATTCCCGAAGCTTGTCGGCGAGGGGCTTGCCGGTCATCGGACCGAAGAGTTCTGCGGACCGCCAGCGGATCGATTTCGGCCAACGCCCGATCACGCGAAGAGAGAAACCCGGGAGGCCTCCATCGGCAATCAGGTGGTCGATTTGCTCGTAGATGTCGAATCCCTTGAGCGGATTGTCGGACCAATGGTGCGTGACGATGCGCACGGTCTCGCCCTCACGGGGAAGACGGGAACCGAACGGGTGGTAGATCGCAGGGTCGGCCCCGTTGTAGATACAGCAATGCGGTCGGGAGAGATCGAACCAACGCTCCGCGAAGTAGTCCCTGAGCCATTCCGCGATGAAGACGGTGTAGTCGACGTGTTCGCTCGTGCGACGGAGCCATTCGTCCATGTCGTTCGTTCCTTTGCGCTGGTCGCATTCATTGACGCGGTGGAGGACCGGAACATCGGGGTGGAGTTTGCGGAAGGACGCGAGTTCCTTCAGTCCGAACCGCTTGGCCGGATGGTCGTCACGCGGGTCGATGATCACCACGAGATCCACCCGGCCTCCCAGGTGATACTGCACCGCGCATCCGCGACGGCGGAGGATCTGGTCGAGTTGCCAGACGAACGGGCTGGAGCCACCCCAGGGCGAGCGGGTCGGCACCATGCTGATCGCCACAACCGGGCGATTCTTTTTTGAAAACAGAGGAATCATTGCAGTTCTTTCATGATGCGCTGCTCGAGTCGCCTTGAGAAGCCCTCCATCGTCCAGCCGGCATCGATGAGACGCCGTCCGAGCGGAAACAACTGCCCCAAGCTTTGACGAATCGCCCGCACGAGGGCCGCCGCATCGTTCTCCGGCACAGTGAGCAGATCTTCCCCCGGTCTCACCACATTCGCCCCCCACCATCCCGATGTTTGCGTGATGACGACCGGCGCACCGCAGAGAGCAGCCTGCATCGCAACGCTTTGTCCGGAAGGTTGCGGGCTGTCGGTGAGGGGCACGACGACACACGCTGCCTTCCGGTAGAGCTCACGAAGTTCCTCATCGGAAAGCCCCTCCCCTTTCCAATCGCCACGGCTCCATGTCACATTCGGCGGGAGGTCGGTCGGCGGAGGCCTGCGTGTCACAACCCGAAAGGGCACATCGGTTGCGAGCCTGGCTGCCGCCACCAGTGTGTCGAAATCCCTCCGCGCATCATTGCCGACAGCCAACACCCCGAGTCGTTCACCGGCTGTGGGGACAGGAGTCCAGTAAGTGTGATCCGCGCCGAACCACAGGCTCTGCACGTGAGTGCAGCCAAACTGGCGGGCGAATCCGGGTTTCTCCGAATCTGCAAACAAAAAGGGCGCCATGCGATCGAGGAGAAGCCCCGCCACGGACGCGGTCCACCGTCCATGGACGAAGTTCACAATCCCGCAGTGGATGCCGAAGAGCGGTTTCGAAAACCCTCCGGCGGCCCGGAGAAGCGCTGCGGCAAACGCGAGCCCGCTCGTTGTGGCGACCACGGCATCACTCGCGTCCAGCGTCGCACGCAGCCGCCAAAGCGCAGCGACCTCCCCTGCACGCATCTTGGGCGGACACAAGGGAGAGAGCAGGCCATCGAACCGTGAGACAACTCCCCGCCCGGAGACGACATCAAGGATCTCGACTTGGTGTCCGCGTGCAGCCATTTCAACGGCACCATAAAAGAAATCGCCCGGGGCAAGACCATCCCGGGCTGCTGGCCAGCGGGCGCTTCGTCCACCCGCATAGAGGAAAACAACTTTCATCGTCCGCGATGCGGAGAGAACACCCGCGAAAAGAACCGCGCAGCGACAGAGTCCATCCAGAACCACGGCCGGAGCAGCCGCCCCCACCGCCCGAGGATCCGAAAATGACGGGGTGACGCATCCGCCATGCCGGGGAGGAGCACGCGAACGGATCCGCTACCGTTCACGTCTTTCATCACCCGGCGGTAATCGTCCGTGCGTCCGTGAAGAATTTTGACTGTCCCGCGCCCGCAGAATGCGGGCATGACGAATCGGAAATTGTATTCCGGCGGCAGGACGAGAAGGTTCACTTTCGAGGCCCACAGAGCGTCCCGCAAGGCCGGCTGGTCATCCTTGAGTCCCGTTTCTGCACGACGCTTGTCGTAAAGGCGCCTCCAGTCTGCAAAGATCTGCCGCACTGTGTCGTTGAGACGGTAGGCGATGACGCCGGAGTTGAACTCGGGCAGAACCGCCGGCACGCATGAGGATGCCGTCTGCCGCATCGGCGCATGCGCCATCGCGAGATCCCAGCGGTCCAGCAGATCGAAAAGTTCGCCCACCGGCTCGCACACCCATGTGTCCGTGTCGAGAAAGACGGTTTTCTCAAAAGGCGACTCGATGAGCGGCGCGACTTTGTCTGCAAACGAGAAAGTCGGTTTCTCCAGCTTTCTGAGTTCGTTGAAAATCCCGCCCTCCGGTTCCAGATCGCTTGCGAGGGCGATCTTGGCGGAAGGCATGACCTCGCGCAGGCGCCGGGCGGACGTCGAGGCCTCCTCGAGGAAGCGTCGTCCGGTGGCGATGTAAAGGAAACCTTCGCTCACCGCGCACCTCCTGCGTCATCCGGCCATCCGCAAACCATGATGGGCTGCACTTCGCCCATTTTCCAGAAAAGGCCGTCCACGTATCTGCGAAGCGGCTTCACTGGCGCAGCAACGCAACGCACCACATAGCTCAGGTTGTTCGGATCCAGCGGGCCGTTGTGCCTGCGACCGATCCGGGCGATTTCCGCAGCACGCTTCCACCCTCCGGTCGAGGTCTTCGTGTCTTCGTAGTAGCGTATGCGGGCCAGTTTTTCGGGGATGGAGACGACCGGGCCAAGCGCCGCAAGTTTGAGGAGAAGATCCCAATCCATCGCATAATGCAGAGACTCATCAAGCCCTCCCACCGCGTTCCAAGCGCTGCGCCGGATGAAGGTCGCCGGCTGGATGAATTCCAGCGCGGTCCGGAGCCGGATCCGGTCGAACGGCCGGTGGGGAACCGTGCGCAGCAAGGCTCCGGCGCGGTCGACTTTGCTCCCCACTCCGCAGACGGCCACGGCGTCCGGATTCTCGCCAAACCTCCGCACAACAGCCGCCAAGGCGCCCGGCTCGAGAAGATCGTCCGAGTTGAGCCATGACACTACCTCGCCGCTCGCCCTGGCCACGCCTTTGTTGATGCCGTCGCTTTGCCCGCGATCGGGTTCACGAATGGAGACCGCCCCCGTGCGGGCCGCATACGCACCGATGATTTCCGGGGTGGCATCAGTCGACAGGGGATCCACAAGAATGTGCTCGAGTTCGATCCCGCGCTGCTCTTCGACAGAGCGGAGGGCATCGGGAAGAAACTGGGCCTGGTTAAAGGCCGGCGTGACGATGGAGATCTTCATGCGGGCTCCTTCAAGGGACGGATGCGCGGGATCCATTCATGCCGTGGCAAATGGTTCTTCGGCTTCATGGAAAAATTGCTGAAATGCACGGCCGGTGCAGCCTCCCATTCGTCCCATCCATACTCTTTGCAGTCCACGTTCAGCACGCATTCGGTGCTGTGCTTCTGAATGACAACCATGTCGGAGAGGTGTTCCCGTTTCGCCCAGGGCCAAAGAGGCGGTGGAGTGAGTTCGTCGAACCAAGCCGCCACACGGAGGAACTCCGCTGCGGTGCCGCTCACGAGGCAGGGCACGGTGCCGGAATGGATCGTGAGCTTCCCGGGCTCGAAGGGAGCGAGGCCATAGTTGATGACGTCGTAATCGCTCATCACTCCCCCACCCGCGGCAGCCACGGCCAGCCAGCGTGCAAAACACCACTTGTCCAAGTGGCGTTTGTTCCGCGATGGAAGTCGCTCGTAGAACTTCATGCGCGCCCGTGTCTCGGCATCGTCCGGGAGCGAGTCCGGGGTCAACACCACCGGCTCCCAACCCGCGCGCTCCCAGCTCACCTTCCAGAGATCGACCAGCGCCAGTTCCTCTGCGGCCGATTTGCCGGTGACCGGACCGAGAAAGCAGAAAACCTTCATGACCGACGTGGAACGGGTTTGCCGAAGAAGAATCGCGCGGACGGCTTCTCGGCGGGTTCTTGCGGAAGATCGAGATGAGGCCACCCGCTCGCCGCCAGAACCTTCCGGAAAAGCGATGCGGACTTCACTCCATGGATGGCATAAGCTCCGGACTCCACCGCCTTGATCAGTGCGGACTCCCCTTCTCCCTCAATGGTGTTGCGCGAGAACCCCTCGCCGGAGGCCTGCAAGTCAAAGACCGGAATCGTGCCAAGGCGGTCGATTTGGGCCGCGAGCCAGCGATCGACAAATCCCTCCTCGAACGGTTCGAAAGTCGCTTGCCCGACGAATGTCTCGAGGGACGAGCGATCAAAGATCCAGGGAAAATGAAAGAAGCGCTGCGAGGCATAGCGTCCAGAGAGATCCTTGAACGCATTGGCCTGCAACCCGAGACGGTTCTCGGGGCGTCGCGTGAGAAAGCCGTCGTATTCACAAAAAACAAACAAATCCCCCGGCAGGTCGAGCGCGCGCCCCATTCCGGCCAGTTGCCGGCGCAGGCAGGGCATGCCGAACTTGTTCGACACCTCGTGCGTCCAGAGCAAAGGGCCTGCCACAACGCACGGACTGTCCTCCGGCGAAACGACGAGCAGTTCATCGGAAACCTCACGCCAGAGGCGGACGTGTCGCGCGGTGATCGCGCGACCTCCGCCGAAACTGAAAAGGGTTGAGACGATCTTCATGAGAACACTGGATGTTCAGATCGCAGCCACGGCGATCCCGTCTGATTCGAGGGCCTGGGGGAAAAGGCGTTCAAAGGCATGCGCCGTGCTGGGTTCGGCCATTGTCGCCGAGTCCTCCAAGCGATCCAGCACAAGTCGCAGACGGTCCTTGCTCCACACGCGGCGAGTTTGCGCGGGGTTTATCCACATCATGGTGCCGGCACAAAAGTGAAACAAGGGGAAGGTGCGGGAGAAAATCTTGTTCCCGAGTTGTGAGGCCAGAGCGGCCGACGCTGCGGGTAGGCCCTGCTGTTCAGAGCTGCGCTCGACACGCTGACATTCTTTTGCGTAGACCAGCGCGCTCCCTCCCCGGATCTTGAGAAGGGATTTTGCGATGCCGTGCGGTGTCACAAGCGAGTGCATCAGCCGATCCCTCCACCAGTGCGAAACACACGCCGGCAGGTGGGCGCTTCGTTTCGTGTGGAGGTAGAGACAGGGATCTTTCAAGCCGCCCAGCAGCGTAACCAAGCCCCCGACATCCCGCCCTTTGGGAGGAACGCTCTGTGTTCCCACATGCCGGAAATTCATGGATGTTGAGACCTTCTCGATAATGCCCCGCTGCCCGGAGGGAATGTTGTCCGGAAGGAGAAGAAGAAGCCCGCTCCACTCCTCGCGAAACGGAATTCTTCCGAGCATTTCGGCGGCAATCTCGGGATTCCATGCGTGCAAAGCAACCAAAGGTCGCGATCGGGCCAACTCACGCCGGGCGGCACGAACACCGAGGGAATCCGTCAGACCGCAAAACGGGTTTTGTCGCGCGAGAAGGTGCGCGAGCACTTTGCGATCGGGAAAACCGGCTCTCTTGTCGACTTCCCATGCAGCACCCCCGGAAGTCAGGCGCAAACGCCAGACCGTGTGCCGGAGAGTTGGCGAAGGAACCGAAAAGGCGAACCACCACAGCGGCGGATAGGGCGAGTTTATCTTCAGTGGCAACCGCTCGGGGACACACTCTTGGTGGTAAATCCAAGGCCCAGACTCTGCAGACAAATGCAGAGGGCCGGGAGTCCCGGGGATGCTGTCTGCCGCGATGCCGACCGCAACGTGAAGAATGCCTTGGGAATCCACGCCGGCAAACGACGATGCCGGGACTCGGTTCGAGATCGCCACGCGCGGTCAATCCAGCAAGAGGCTGACAGGCATTCCCTCGACCAAACGCCGGGCATCATTCGCCTGGGCACGAAGGACGCGGATCTCCCCATTGCGCTCGACCATCCAATTCTCAACCGCACCGACCTTGAAAAGCTTTGCCATCGTGTCGTGAACTTCGGACTCGGCACGCTCCGGTCCGGGCAAGTGAACGCAGATCTCTGGAGCCCCACTGTAGGCCGGTTCGCGGCAGAGTGCCGCCCGCCGGGCATGGGATATCCAGGCTACATCGGCTTTTCGCACACCGTCCGGTGTTTCAATCGGGACGTCCACAAGAACGTGTCCCCCCGGCAATGCTTTGGCCAGCAGGGAAGCAATCGCCCCCTGCAGTTCCCCCCGCCGACTCCCTCCACCATGGGATCCTCCGCCCCCGTGCAGATGAAGGCTGTCCGTGTAGAAATCGGCCGCCTCGTTGGCCTCGGCATCGAATACCACCCGGCCGGCATCGAGCACGATGGCGCGGTTGCAGAGCTTGCGCACGCTTTCCGCCGAATGGCTTACGAACAGGATCGTCACACCCGACTTCTTCGTCGCCTCGATCTTGTCCATGCACTTCTCCTGGAAGGCGGCATCCCCAACGGCGAGAACCTCGTCCAGAATCAGGATCTCCGGATCCAAATGTGCGGCCACTGCAAAGGCCAACCTGACCCGCATCCCGCTCGAATACCGCTTCACCGGGGTTTCCATGAAGTCCGGGATCTCCGCGAAATCCACGATACGGTCATACCGTTCGTCGACCTCTCTGCGTTTGAGCCCCAGAATGCTGCCATTGAGGTAAACATTCTCCCTTCCGGTCAGTTCCGGGTGAAATCCTGTACCGACCTCAAGCAGGCTCGCCACGCGCCCCCGGATGCGGGCCGTGCCACCGGTCGGTGCCGTGATGCGCGAGAGAAGCTTGAGCAGAGTCGATTTTCCGGAACCGTTTCTTCCCATCACCCCCACGATGTCGCCCTGCCGCACCTCGAAACTCACATCGCGCAGCGCCCAGAAATCATAAGGCGTGGGCATCCGGTCCGTGGCACCCTCGTGCACATAGGAATGGGGGTCCGGGCGGCCGAGCTTGCGTGCAACGTAGCTCTCAATCTGATCCACCAACATCCGCCGGGTGATCACTCCGAGACGGTATTTCTTTGAAAGGCTTTCCGCCTTGATGACGCATTGTTCGGTCATGGGTGTTTGACTGTGTGACGACTACGCCGTGTCGACACTGGTTTGCTCCACTTTGTTGAAAGTCACGAGACCAAGGATGAGAACGACGAGACTCAGGACCGTGCCAATGATCACTTGGTGCAGGGTCACTGTCCCCTCGCCCATGAAGGCGAAGCGGAAGCTCTCGATGACAAAAACGATCGGGTTGAAATCAAACAACCAGCGCACGCTTTCGGGAACGACCTTCAGCGGATACACGACACAACTCGCATACATCCAGAGCTGCATGAAGAAACCCAGAAGCACTTGCAAATCGCGGAAACGGCTTGTCATGGCGGAAATCAGGCAACCGACGCCGAGTCCGAGCGCCGCCATCTGAACGACCAGAACCGGAAGAACGATGATGCGCCAGTCCGGGTGAATGGGCGCCCCCTTGACAAGGAACCAAACATAAAATCCGAGAAAGAGCGCCAGTTGCATGGCAAAGCCGACGAGGTTGTTCAGCAATTGCGCGATCGGGACAGCAAGTCTCGGGAAGTAGACTTTGTCGAAAAGATGCTGGTTTCCAGTGAAGGTGTTCGCGGTCTTCGTCACACAGTCGGAGAAGTATCTCCAGCAAACCACACCCGACAGGTAGAAGAGCATCGGTGGGATCTCTCCTGTCGGGATCTTGGCCACCTTGGTAAAGACAAGGATGAACATGAGGCTCTGCAGGAGCGGCTGCAGCACGTACCAGAACGATCCCAAAAGCGTCTGCTTGAACTGCGAAACAAAGTCCCTGTGCGCCAAAAGCACGATCAGTTCGCGGTAATCCCAAAGCTCCCGAAAAGGCACGCTCAAGACGCCACGTGCCGGGCAAACAACTGTTTCTCGAATCTCACTCTTCATTCGTTAAGACTTTCTGATCGCATGACCTCTCACCGGAACCCGGCTTTCCACAAACACTGGGTCGCGAGGACGGCGCAAAGGTCTTTCATCATGCGAAATGGGACCTGCTTGTTCCACGCCGCCAAGCTCCTGTAACGGGACCGGATGGCTGTCATCTCCCGACGCCCGACCGAGTCCATCAGGCATGCCGTTTTCTGTGTGTCGTGAACCCGGAAGATCCCGAGAAAAAACGGAACCCTCACAACCCGTGCCCCCTCGTCCTTCATGCGGGCCAACAGATCCCAGTCCATCGCGAAGTGAAAACGCTCATCCACACCGGCAGGCTGGAGCCTGTTCCAGAGGCTTCTCCTCCAGAAAAGGGTCTCCTGGGCGATGTAATCATAGAACTCTATGGACTCAGCACGCCAGGCAGGCGACCACCAGCGCCCGACCTCTTGGCCTTCAGTATTGACGACAATGCGGTGTCCGTAGAGGACGTCGACGTCCGGATTTCTGGCAAAAAAGTCCCCAACGAACGACAGGCATCCCGGCACGAGCATGTCGTCTGCATTCACCCATGCCATGATCTCACCGGTTGTTTTTGCAAATCCTTTGTTGATCGCATTCGCCTGCCCGGAGTCCTTCTCCGAAAAAGCGAGAACACCATCAACGGCGCGGCGGCTGAGGATCTCTTGTGTGCCATCCGTTGAACCGCCGTCTTGGACGACGTAATCCAGATTCGGATATCCCTGGTTGACAATCGAGTCGATGGTGGCCTCGAGAAACCGCTGTCCATTGAAGGCGGGAGTGACGATTGCGATCCTTGGCAAACCCGAGGACTTCGGGACGGGCAGTGAAGGGTAATGAAGCGTTTTCGGTTCATGGGTCTCGAATCGATAGACCCGTTGCTGAAGAGCAGTTGCCGATCGGAGAACGATCTCCGATAGCGCTCCGCTACGCTTCGGCAGCACTTGGAGCCTCCCTACGCGCCTCATGCGCCTCAAGATCAGGCGCACTTCCCGGTCCAGAAACTTCCACAGTCCCTCCTCAACTGCCTGGGGGGGCACCTGCCCATTGAGCAATGCGTGCAAAACCACGGACGCTCCCTCCAAGGGCGGGGACACGCCGAGTGGGCGGGGGCGCGGTCCTCCGGCGAGAAGGCTCCGATACAGATTCGCCATGCGAACTGCTTGGCCCTCGATCGAAAACCCGGAAAGCATGCGCTCTCTGGCGCATCGGCCCATCTCGCGCAATCGTGCAGGGTCCCTGAGTAACGCGATGACCATCCGGGCCGAGCCCGTGCTGTCTGCGCGATCGAGATGGATGCCCGTCTCACCATCCGCGACGATGTCGGCTACCCCGCCGACAGGGAAAGCGCAAGCCGGTAAACCGCAGCTTCCAGCCTCAAGAAGAACGTTCGGAAGATTATCCTCGAGGGAGGTGAAAAGGAGCAAATCTGCGGCGTTGTAGGCATCCACCATTTTTCCCCGCTCCTCAACAAACCCGAGCGAAATGACATCGGGCGGAAATCGGAGGGCGAGTTCCACTGGCAATTCCCCACAGAGCACCAGCCTGATTCTTGAGGATCGTGCTTCGTCAGCAGCTTGCAGAGTTTCGAGCTGCTTCCAGATTTGGATCGCCTCTTCGAAGCCTTTCCTCTGCTCGCGGAAACTCTGGCAACTGAGCAGGACAAGGAGATCCCTCTCCGGAAGGCCCAGTCGGCGTCTGGACGCAAGGCGATCAGCCGGTTGGAACATCTTCGTGTCGACGCCATAAGGCACATGCACAACAGGCAACCCGGTTGCACACTCACTTCTTCCGGCGAGATCGCCCATCCACCGACTCGGGGCCACGAAGGTGGGCTGCAGGATCTCCAGTGCCCTCTTCTGAGCCGCTGCTTGGAGTCGCGCCAGATCATGGGGATCGCGTTGGAGTTGAGGGCAGTCGCGACATCCCACTTCCCACCTGTGGCAACCGGCAGGGAAGTGACAGCCTCCCGCCAAGGGCTGGATGTCATGAAGCGTCCACACAACAGGCTTTCCAAAGTCTGCAAGCTGGATGAGGGACTTTGAGGACAGGTAACCGGCCACCCAATGCAAGTGGATGATGTCGGCGTCGGACAACGCCTTGCACCGCGAAAAATCGACTCCCAGCGCGTCGAGGGAGAACTCCGAATTGGAAAGTGCGGTGCGGTCGGACCATATGAAGCGGCGCTGGAGTTCCTTTCGCGCGGCAAGAAAGGGATCCGGCCAAAAGGAGACTCCGGGATCCTCCTCACCTTCCCGCGCAAGAACAACCGAGCGAATCCCATGACTCGCCAATGCCATGTTCAGCGACTGCATGGCAACCGCAGCTCCTCCCTTTTGGGAACTGACGTTCAAATGAACCACTTGGACTACCGGCTCAGCCATGAGGTTTCTCCAAGCACGCAATATCAAGGTAGTTTCGCAAAACGGCAGAATCGATCGAAGTCGTCCGCAGCCCCGCGGCATTGGCGAGGGCACGAAGTGTCCTCCTTGAGAGAAAGAGGATTCTTGGCCCCGCAGATGGCATCGTGCCGCCGGGGTGCCCCCTCAAGGACTTGATCAGTTCAGTGAAGAAAACCGTGCGGGACGCGAAAACCTCTCCGAGGAACACGAATGGCAGAAAGTAGTAGAAAAACGAAAAGAGGCTGAGTCCCAGTGAATGGTGCAACTTGGGATTGAAGGGGAGTTTGCAGAACCCAGACCACCCCCAGCACACGAGCAAAGCACGCCCCCCGGGTGCCAGGACTCTGCGAACTTCACCCAGCATTGCCTTGAGCTCGTCGAACCGCAGATGCTGCACCAAGCTGCCGCACAATACCAGACGTACGCTGGCCTCAGGAAGAGGGATACCCTCGGCAAAGCTCCAACTGGTCGAATGAACTCCCCGAATGTTCTCGCGAGCCCACTCTGCGGCACGGGCCTCAGTAAACGCGCAGGTGACTTCTTTGCGAGTGCCATGGTAGAGGCGCGCCAGATTCAGCGAACGCCCTTCAAGGATCAGCACACGATCCGCATGGAGGATGTTGTCCCCGGTGAGCACAGAAAACTCCTCGGCCGACTGAATGCCAAAGCGCGCATGCTGGATGGGAGTTTCCACCAGTTTCCGAACTCCATCCCGCAAGGCGTCGGGAGGAATCGGTGCCGTGAGAAGATGGAGACCGGAATCCACCTCTTGGATCTGTGCGGTCTCCCATTTCGCGAAAGAGTCCATGCATCCGCTTCCGAAGTCAGTCTTGAACTTCCACTTCTCCATGTCCCGAAGCGAAGAGAGCATCTTCGCAGCCTTGGATACCTCCCGGGAATCCGTGGATGGAGGCAGCTCTTGATAAAGCCTGTGGACGTGCCGGGCATAGATCTCCGGTGTTGTATCGTAACCCGAATGAGTCTTCCGGAAGGCCTGCAAGGCACCCGGCTCTGAGGCGATCTCATGGAGATGACGCGCCCAGCAACTGATCTCGGCAGATTCGACCACGCGTCCGTTTACACCGTTCTTCACAAACTGCGTGAGACCGTGTCCGTCAGAGACAAGCATCACCGTCTTCGCCGCGAGGCCGTTCAGGAGAACGAGCGGTGCATTTTCGTGCCATCGGGAGGGGATGCAAAGGACGTCGATTCCTGCCAGCACGTCGTAAATCGCGCCGCTCTCGAACGTCCCGCAGAAGGTAATGCGCGGGTCATCTCCGGCAAGGTCTCTCAAGGACTTCGAGAAGGGATCGGACCCCAGCTTTCCGTAAATTTTCAACTCCGCGCCGGGCAAATCGGCTTGAAGGAACCCGCCAAGAAGAAGGTCCACCCCCTTGTGCCGTGCGATTTGTCCGATGAATCCGAACCGCACCGGCCGTGTCGTTCCTGCTGATGCATAGCGGGCCTGCAGCAACTCCGCCTGCTGTGGAGTCGGAACCGGAACCCCGTAGGTGATCTGCGACATGCGTTCGCGGGGAAATCCCTTGTCCACATACACCTTTTGAAGGAACTCGGTCGCCATGATGAAGTGGTCCGCAAGTTTGTAGAACTCTCCATGCACCAAGGGCCGTTCCTCAAGGCTGCGCATCTCACTCTGGGACTTTGGGAGCACAAAGGGCACCGAGTGCCTGAGGATCCGATACCATGCCGGTGATGACGTCCGCAGGACGCGATGACCCACACGCGAAAGGAGATTCGTTCGGGCAACCGGGCCGTGATGGAGCATGTAATCTGCCACGCAGTTCCGGGATCCGCGACCGGGCCCGGCACAGGCCACTCCATCGACCCGCATCATGTTTCCCGCCCAGCACACCCCGAAGAAGTCGGTGAAGGAAACAACGCAGGGCAACCCCTCCGCCTTGGCAACCGCCACAAGATTGGAGCCCAGGTGGGCAACATGGGTGAAGTGGACAACATCCGGCCTTTCAGCGGAGAGGATATGACGCAGGATCGGCTCAACCTCGGGACGGCAATAGGAGCTGCGAAAAGCATCCAGCCTGGAAGGCGCCGACCCGACGGTATAAACAGAGAATCCATCGACAACAGTCGGCTCGACATCCTCCGGTGAGGGAACCGGAAGGGCCGGGTCGCCAGCCATGACGACAACATGATGGCCGAGAACGCGCAACCCCTGTGCCAACTGGAGCGTGTAGGTCTCTGTCCCGAAGTGATACTTCGGGAAAAACTGATGAACAATGAGGAGAACCTTCAAACTCGGGTTACTCTGAAAAACAGGACATGCAGCGCTGAATCCCCTCATTCAAGGGGATGGTTGCTTCCCAGCCAATTGCATGTCGCAATTTCAAGCCACTGACGCGACTGGTCACCACATCCCATGCCGGTCCATCCACATGACGCACCGGCAGGGGCCGACCGGCGAGCGTGGAAATACGATTCAGCACATCTGCAACGGTGTGGGATTTTCCGCGACAGACATTGTAACAACCGGTCAACCTCCGTTGAACAACGGCCACGATGGCCGCCCGAAGGTCGTCGATGTGCAGGTAATCCTTCTCTGCCGATCCATCACCCCACACGGTCAGCGGCTCGCCGGAGGCAAGGGCATGAATCGCCGCCGCCACGATGCCCTGCGGACGGTGGGCACTTGTGGTCATGCCGTAGGGATTGCTCACCCGCAGGATCAACATGGGGATTTCCGAGGTGGCGTGAAAGTGGCGGCACAACTCCTCGGCAGCCACTTTCGCGCGGCCATACCAACCGATCGGGTTCAATGGGGAATCTTCATCACTCGGACGATCCGTCGAGTTTCCGTAAACAGTGCCTGCGGAGGACAGGAAGACGAACAGGGGCGGCTCTTTGTGTCCCCGGAGACCTGCGAGCACTTTCGAGAGAAGCGGGAGGTCATTCCTCCACTCCATCCCGGGGTGGTTTTCCGAAAGAGAGGGCACCGAGCTCCATGCGCAGTGAACGATCACGGACGCCCGGGTGAACACATCCCCGTCGAAGGCATCCTCGTAACTAAGGCAGTCATCGGCTGCTGTTCGCGAGACCCTCACGACATCGCCGCAGGCCGATGCGAGAGAGGGGGCGAGAGCACGGGCCAAACGTCCACGGGATCCCGTCAACACGATACTTCTGGGTCTCACGAGTGGAAAGGTGGCAGCAAAATCATGGTTATGTCGATTTCCGCAGAGCGAAGTGAAAGCCTAGGCACTCGGGTAGTTCACGAGAAGTCTTTGTTTGAAGGCACGGATTCTCTGCATTTTCCGAGCATCGTGCTCAGAAACCATCTGTCCGGGCCTCCGTGCGGACGAACTCCTCGAGGCTGAAGAACCTCTTTACAACACGCAGGGACAAGAGCTTTTCCATCAGACCATCGCCGATGGGAAACGCCCTGCGCGCAGCGCGGTAAAGGTCGTAGCGGGGACGATCCATCGCGCGATTTCTGTTCTGGATCTCCACACGCGGTCTCTTGAGCAAATCTCCCAAAGCCGACGGCCCGGCATCCTGCAAGCGCTCGGTGCGGATGACGAGAATGCGGAACGAGCTTGTTTCGTGAATCACATACCCCTTTGCGGTGTCAAAATCGCATTCCAGCGCATCCCATCCTGTGAACCCCAGAAGATCCTTCGTAAACCAGCGATCCTGAGACTGGAGCCAGTCGTCGAGATCACAATGCACAGCGCGGTGGAGCGCATCCTCAAGTTCCCCCTCCGTCGCACTACGGTGGTAGTAGAACAGGTTGCTAAACATCAGGTCGACGGGATTTCTTACCCCGCAAACGAGCGGAATCTTGGTTTCCGCAAAAGTCTGCGGCCGCAAACTCTCGAAACCGTGGAAAAATCCTGCGGCCTTGAGGAACCCCTGCAGCATATTCGCATCCCTCAGCGTCACTTTCACCTCCTCAACCGCAGCCGAGGGGTAAGTATGCAGCCTCTCCATCTCAGCGGCTACGGCAGCCTCCGAAACAAAGTGTGACGAACTGATAGTGATGCAGCCGCGAGCAAGACCGAGAGAAGCCGCCAAAGTGGAGTTTCCCGTCTTGGGGGAGCCGCAGACCATTCCGACGAACCGACTCAGGTCGGGAGTCTGGTGGGCGAGCAATTCACTCAGGCGGCGACCCGAGTGCGGCCCAAACTTATTGAACTCGGAGACGACATTGAACTGATTGAACATCGACAAAGACGTTGGTGCCCTCGCACTTTGGCGAGATCGCTTGTCCAAGCAGAGCCTCACAACTCTCGGGGAGTCCGACTAACGCTCCAAAGGACGCGGATAGCCCCGGATGGTTTCAAAGATGTAATCGCAACTGGAGTCCCAGTGGACCGTCTCTTTCACAGAAACACTGCCGGACTTCGCACAAACAGCCACGTACGCAGCCGGCTCGCACACATCCGGTCCACAAAGGGAGGTCAAAGAGACCGCATCCGGAATCACCATGGCATCCCCCTGATCGCCAGCGATCGAAACGCCCACGCGGACTTTCTCGGGGAAGAGCAAAACACGGGGAAAGGACTTTCGCAGCAGGGCCTCGAAACCCGTGAAGGAAAGCTCGTGCAAATGGAATGGATTCTCCCCATAGAGGCAGGTCATCTTGGGATTCGGGGTGGAGATTACCAAAACGCCGTCCTCAGCAAGTGCCGCGGAGAGGTTGTGCATCAGTTCCTCCTGCTGGGCTGCGGTCAAGTGTTCGATCACCTCGAAGCATGTTACCAAGCCCATCCCTGCCCCGGCGAACCGACGGGCGAGGTCATCGGACCAAAGGAAAGTCAGATTCGCCGCTTCGTGCTTGCGGGAGGCCCATGCGAGGGCGTCGTTGCTGATGTCGATCCCGGTCACATTCGCAGCAGTCACCGCAAGCGTGGCCGCCCCGTAGCCACTGCCACACCCGAAATCGAGCACCTTGCGGCCACTGGCGAACTGGGATGCGAAAAGATACCTCGGCAGATGTTCATATGCGGTCAAACGCGACCAGGTGCCCGGCACATAGCGTTCTTGCATGAAGGCCGCGAAGTCGGATCCCGATGCCACAGCCAGAATCCCCGCGCTCCCTGCCAAGGCAGCATTCAAATCTCCGACACCGCGGGCGGCTTCCGGATAGACACCTTGGATCTCGATCTGCCGGAAACGCAGCTCTTCCAAGAGATTCTGCATGGTGGAAGGAGAGAAATAGGAGAGATGAAACGGCGGATGAAAATACTCCCATTCCAAGCCCATTTCCCGAGCCCGCGCAGAGCCGGCATTAGGAGTCGAAATCACAACTGTCGTTTCAGCATCGATCGCTCCTTTGCTGAAGAGGTCATAGAACACACTACGGGGAGACGCGAGGTGTTCGATAACGTCCATCAGGATCACAACATCGAAGCGGCCGGGTGGCAATTCCCCGACACTGGCGTGGACAGTCCCCTTGCGGTGGAGTCGTCGGCTCGCCACCTCGCGAGCGTGGGAGGAGACCTCAATGCCCGTCACATTCCATCCCCGCTTCGCCGCAAGTTCTAGGTGGCTCCCGTAAGCACATCCGACGTCCAGAATGCGTCGCCCCCGCCCTTTGCCGAAACGCGTATCGAGTAATGTCGCAAAAGTTCCGAGGACCGGCTTCGTCTGCTCATCGTAATCCCGGTAACCCCCACGGAGCGCCCCTCCGAAGTAGGCCGGATCCTCGTAGGCGGCACGCAACTCTCCGGGCGTCGGTGAGGGGTGGATGAAGATTCCCACGCACCTTCCGCAACGGAAGACTTGATGCACCTCTCTCGAGCCCAAGGAGGAAGTCCGATTGGAATCACATATGGGACATTGGGGAAGTATGAGGGCGTCAGCTTTCATGGTTTTCGTGCAATAATCATCCAACAGAGCGTGATCCCGGTGTCGGGGCACCACTTTTCGAGTCGATCGCAAAGCGTATTCACGATGCGGTTGACTGTCGGCCTTCGAACACCGCGACTTGCAAGGGAATCCAGCAAGGTCTGGCCCAGTGTGGCAAACAATCCCCCACAGGGCTTGCAGTCCTCGACCTTAAGTCCTGCCTCGTCAAGCAA
This sequence comes from uncultured Chthoniobacterales bacterium, assembly GCA_964552635.1. Classification (GTDB taxonomy): domain Bacteria; phylum Verrucomicrobiota; class Verrucomicrobiia; order Chthoniobacterales; family Terrimicrobiaceae; genus CAZKHB01. Next base: position 54,195 of record CAZKHB010000009.1, on the reverse strand, counting down.
ACGCCTTAATCCGAACTCCGTGAACCTGAAGAAATCGTAGGGTTCCTCGTGATGCCTCCACGTCATTGGTGCCGTCAGCACCAGGTGTCCGCTTGGAGCGAGCATCCGTGAGCACTCTCGAACATAAAAGAGCGGGTCTGGGACATGCTCCAGCGTCTGTGTCGACAACACCGTGTTGAACGAAGCGCTCTCCAGTGGCAAGGACTCTCCTGGGGTGATTATAACATCCACTTGAGCTCCCTGAGCCACCGCAACATCTGCGCCGATGTAGTCGGAGACTTTATCACGAAACCACTTTTCGTAAGGTCTTGCGCCACATCCGTAATCCAACAGCCGTCCGGAGGCACTCGAAACGCCGCTTTCAAATATCCATCGGTTCAAACGCGAAAGCACTAGATAGTGGTGATCATGCAGGTGGACATCGGAATCGGAGATCCGCTGCAAGCCGTCTAGCACCCCACGGATATGACTCTTTTGACTCATGCCTTGATACTTACGCTACCCGCACTCGATCCCTCAGGGAAAAAGTGCCCCATCACGCGCGCCTGCCGGATCCTTTCAACGGCTCCCACCGGCGGAACATATGTTGAGCGTACTTCACGATACAGATCCGCGTAATTATTGGAGTCCGCCGTGTTGTCGTCGCAGACACTGGGCAATTCCATCCCTGAAGCTTCGCGGACTGCGCTCACCAAACACGGAGTTATCCGATCTGTTCTCAAAGCCAACAGCGTGACGTCACCTCTGGTAAGAACTGTAAATCCTCGACCAGCGTCAAAGGGTTCTGAAAACAGATTGATTCCAGAGAACTCGCTCAACTCTTCGGTGATCCACCGATCCTGACACGCGACCCAGTAATCGAGGTGCAAAGTGAAGGCCTTGTCTAACTCGGAGAGGATCCTCTCAGGCGACTCGTTGCGGAAATGGTAGAAGATCGAGGAATAGACGAGATCGACAGGGTCGCGAAAGCTCGTGACGATGAGGAGCTTTGAGTCTTCGCTCGATCTCAAGAGGCGGAAGCCTTCGAAGAATCCCTTCGCCTTCAACACAGCCTGCACTTGCAAGATGCCGCCGAAGGCAACCCCCACCGATGCATTCATGGCCTCGGGATGTGCCTCATACATGCGGAGGTTTCTCAGGATCTCTCTGTCTGTGATGAAATGCCCGGACAGCAAGTCCGGGAATGCCAGAACCTGTTGGAAGGTTCGGAGGATCGTGCTGTTACCGGTCTTGGGAACTCCGAAGACAAAAACAGTCATGAAACCTTTCCTTCCATTCGATGAAGCAGAAATCTCCGCACTGGAACTTCGAAAAACTTCCAAATCGAGATCGAGAGGAGAATCGAACCCAGGATATAGAAACTCAGAACAAGCGCATCTGGCATAGAACCGAAGATGTCAGGGTGGGAGTTCAAAAAAATTTTCACAGGAATGTGGACCAAATAGAGAGCGTAGCTGGCCTCGCCGAGGACAACCAGCACGGAGCCACCTAGAAACTTTCTGCCAAGAGAACCGGGAAGCGAAATCGCGAAGATGAGAAGTGCCATGGACAAGCACAGCCCCGACTGATTGATCCAGCCAGTCAAACTCACGGCGAAATCCTTCGGGAGAGCAGAAACGACTGTGCTCTTTTGAAAGAAAATGAAGGCTCCGGCAACGAAGGCGATGAGAAGGGCACCCGCTTCGAACAGTCGGACCGTTACGAGGCCGCGGGCGTCGAATTGGCAGCGCAGATCGACGTAGGCCCGGGCGGCAACCATTCCAAGGATGAACTCAAAAAGCCGGGCAAGGGGCCAGAACTGAGTGAACCCGGTAGAAGTAAACTCCCATGTGCCAAGAAACTCCACGCCGAATGGCGGAAGCGGCGAGGCCGCCGCCACGATCACCAGACAGGACAATCCTCCGAACGTGGCCAAAAAGGCGGGAGACCTCCTCCATAAGGGGACAAGAAAGGGAAAGAGCAGATAGAAGGCGATTTCGCACGAGATGCTCCATGAAGGTCCGTTGAATGAAAAAAAGGTGATTGGAACAGGAATCCACGTCTGGACGAGCAGAAGATTGGCCCCAAGCACAGGTGGCCAGTAGTCACCCAGGTAGTAGGATACATAGTGACTCACGAAGGGCCAGCAGGCGACCGTGAAGAGAAGCGTGATGAACCAGTGAGTCGGGAAAATGCGGATGAAGCGCCGCAAGTAAAACAACCTTCTCTCCTGCTTTTCAAGAGACCCGTAGTTGAGTGCCAAGACGAATCCGGACAACACGAAGAAAAAACTTACCCCAGAGGCGAGAAAGTATCTCACGAATGGATCCACATCCAATCCACGGAATCCCACCCCGTGGTGGAGCAGGATACCCAGGGCAGCGAAAAAGCGGAGTCCGGTAAGTGCCGGGATGTTTTCCTTCGGATGCAATACAAAGGTTTACTCGCGCTTCTCCCGGAACCTACTAGACAAACTTGATGCGTCGTGCGGCGAAGACGACCATCTTCAAGAGAATCCATCCATCCCGCCAGCGGTTGATGTTGGTCTCCCCGTAAAAGCGATCCCGATACCTCACCGGCACATCGACAATCTTGAGATTCAGCTTATCGGCGCCGAACAGCAGGTCGAAGTCTCCGAAAGGATCGAAGGGGCCAAAGTAACTGCGCCCTGCATGCAACCTCTCATAATCGCTCCGCCACATCACCTTCGTGCCGCAGAGCGTGTCTTTGACCTGTTGCCCGAGAAGCCAGGAAAAGATGAGGCTGAAGGACTTGTTGGCAACCAAGTTGGCGAACTTCATCGCCTGTTCGTCCATGGGATAAACAAGGCGGACCCCGTTGGCAAAGTCCCCCGTTCCCGAAGCCAGCACCTTGACGAACTTGGGGAGATCCTCTGGGGGCATGGTCAGGTCGGCATCAAGGATCATCACAATTTCGCCTTTCGCGGCGGCAAAGCCCTCGACAACGGCATTGCCCTTGCCCCGTCCGGACTGTCGGAGTTTTTTCACCGGTCCGTGAGCCCAGCGGTCTGGGAAGGAGGAAATCACCTCCCACGTTTTGTCCTTGGAGTTTCCCTCGATGAAGATCAACTCCGTTTCCTCCGCAAGAGGAGGCACACGGTCGAAGACGTGGCTGATGCTGCCCGCCTCATTGCGCGCTGGCACGATCACAGAGACGGATCGGACATTTCTAGGGGACCTTTTTCGCGCAATGACAAAAATGGAGAGGCACAACCACGGGAGCCACGGAGCGATCCAGCGGTTCACAAACTTCTCCAGAAAGGGGACGTCAAGCGGGCAAAGGATGGCGCCGAACGTCTTGAAGCCCTCCCACCCTCCGAGTTGCAAAAGGTTGAGCACGTCCTGTCGTGAGAGCCAACTCGAGGCGGGAAGCCCGCAGGCCAGTCCCAGTCTCTTTGCCAACCGAACCAAAGGACTCCAAATGGTGTTGTAAACATTCACCAGCACCCGCGTGTCGTTATGGCTGCAGGCGTGCAGGCGACGAAGGAGTTCCTCGACATCTCCGGCCTCGTTGAGGACATCCGACAGGATGATCACATCAAACGTTCTGCCGACAAGATCGAGGCACTCGCCCCGCCCTTCAAGGAACTCGATATCGGGAAAGCGCCCCTGCGCGCGCTGAACTTGGGAAGGCGACAGGTCGATACCTGTTCTTGAGCGTCCACCGAGAAGAGACAGAAGATCCCCCGCACCGCAACCTACCTCCAGAACAGAGGCATCGGCAGGGATCATCAGGTTCAGGCGATGTGCGAGCAACTTCCGGTAGAATCGCGAAAAGACACCGGGCAGGGGAGCTTTGTTGTAGTGCGACCGTGTGTAGTCAAGGTGCTCGACGACGCCGGGAGCCAGTGGGGCCTGGGTGTTCATTTGGTCTTCTCCATCACGACGAACAATCTTGCGGCAAATAGCGCGGGAAGCAGCGATGCGGCCCTGTCAACCGCACGCAGCAAAGGAATGCAGGCATCGGGATAAAGTTGCGGACCACGAAAGCCTCCTGATGCCAGGTAGCTGAAGGAAGCAATCTCCTCGACGCGCAGCACATTCCACCCCTTCAGAAGACGGGGAAGCTCCTGATTGCGCAGGAGTCGGTGGCAGGACGATTGAGCTGCGAAATAGTTGGTTTTTGCATCCGCCTCCAGCCCCGAGGTCTCCGCCGAGAACCGATGCCGGAGGCCCAATGGTTCGTGGTGGAAGAGTCCGTAAACGAAACGGCCCAGCAGACTCATGGCAGGTTCCATCAAAATCACACGACCGCCGGGAACCAAAACCCGCCGGAACTCGGCAAGCGCATCGGCCGGATACTCGATGTGGTGCCAGACATCAAAGAGAACCAGATGGCCCACAGCCGCGTTGGCACTGCTGAGCGCATAGAGATTTTCTGTGCGGTCGAGCCATTCGTTCGGGAAAAGATCTGTTGTGACACAGTCGGGCACAAACGTCTTGATGTTTCCCATGCCGGATCCCAATTCGACGATTTCTCCGGGAACCGATCTGTCAATTGCAGAGGCGATGCGCCGGTAGAGGTCGCCATAGGCCTCGCGCAAGGCGGCCTTTCTTGCCCAAGCCAGACGGTTTTCATGGATCTCGTCGTTGTGTTGCGAGACAGCGGGAGCGGAGTCGGACATCAGGTGCGTTCAAGAATCACATTGATGCTTCCACCATGAGGAATGGCCTCTTCAAGAGCAGGGGAAAGATCCAGTGCCCCGCCTCGAACCTCACGGGCCCGATACCCGGCTCCCGCCAGTAAGGCCACCAACTCGGCAAAGGAACGGCCGCGTTCGCGAAACACATACGGAGCAAACTCCATCATGATCCGTGGTCGGAATCGCGAAAGGGTCTCCCTCGCCCCCTCCAAGACATCGACTTCAAAACCGTCCACATCGATCTTGAGAAAATCCACCCTCTCGCATGCCTGCTTTGCGACCCAATCATCGAGCCGCATGGGCGTGGCTCCGGAGAGCGAGTTGAATGTTCCCTTGTGAACAGGGTGGATGTTCTCGCCGGGAGCCGGTTGATCGAGCGACCAACTGGAGGGAATGCCATCGGGCTTGCTCTCCTCGGCCTTGGCAACAAGAAGCGCTTGCACGGCGTGAACCCTCGTCTCGAGTCCGGGATTCAGCGAGAGATTCCGCTTCAGTTTCCCGAAGGCATAATCCGTCGGCTCGAACGCCGCCACCCTGCCCTTCGCGCCAACCAAACTGGCCAGAGGAAGCGTATGGGCCCCGATGTTCGCACCAATGTCGAAGACGGTGTCACCTGCTTTCACGAGTCGCGCATACTCCCGCAGGGTGAAGGGCTCGAAGCCTCCCTGCAGAAAAATGGCGAAATCAATTCCCTGTCTCAGATCCAACTCCCAAACCAGGCCACCCCGGCGGAAAACAGCCACGTCGGTTTGCCCCGTAAGGGCCCGCAGGGCCCTCACCACGCGGGAAGCAAGCGCTGCAATCCGGATTTTTTGCTCAGTCGTCATGGTTACTGTCCTGGATTCTTGATCTCTGCCAGCGCGTTGACGTCAATCCTCGCTCGCCGACCTCCCCAGTCTGTCGCGAGAGGCCAGTCGGTGACAAGACTGCCGACAGACGGCTCGAAGATTCCCAAAGCCAGTTGCCTCGTTGCAGGAAGGAGTTGGAGAGTAGTTGTAGAAAGTGAGATCGGGCGATCTGCAAAGCGACTGGAGGAGAGCAGGATCTCGTGGTTCGCGATCGTGCGCCCCTGCTCATCGAGTTGATGAACAAAAACAGAGAAGGAACGGCCCGCCCCGGTTCCCTTCCGCTCGGTGTAAACGTCCAATCTCACCTCGGAGGTTTCCGCCACACGACCTGCGTTCAGCGCATGAAGGCGGATGGCATCGCCAAAAAGCACAGGGACCTTGAGGAATCCACTTGCCGTGACCAAGCCCTGAACCTCCGCCGCAGAAAACTCCGTGGGCCGGTTGGCTTCAAGAAACTCGGGCCTCCATGGCCCGGAGGCAATGAAGGAGCGCATCTCGCGCGCGAGCGCTCCCCGGTCCTTGATCGCAAGGGCAATCATCTTTGGCGTTTCGAGGACAATCGTAGTCGAGCCCTGCACTGGAGTTTTTGTAAGCCAGCTTACCCACGCAGCCAACTCGTCACGGAACGAATCTCTCTGGTCGGTGTCGCGGACCTGCAAGTGACGACCGAGAACAAGTATGTCGGCATTGTAAACTGCATCGATCCTCACCACTGCCCCGGTCTCCCAACTCAGCGGTCGCGTCACCGAACGTGCGGCTTGAAGATGTGAAAGACCATCCTTTCGGAGGCGCTCAGCAAAAGCTGCCTCGAACGCAGCGGCTGAATTCGTGTCGGATGTCGTGAACAGAACGGGCGCTGATCCGTTGTCCGCCCGAAAACCACCAACAAACGCGTTGGCTGCCCTGACTTCATCTTGTCCGTAACCGGTGAACAAGCCGTAGGCGCCGAATCGGAAGGCGGTGTCTGCCCCTCCCGGCACCATCAGCAGGACAAGCAGAGCGATCGGGATCACGCTCACGAACAGACACGCTGCACGTCCTGCTCTTCGGCTCCAGTCGACCAAAATGGGCACCATCAACACAATCGCCACGCTGAGGAAAGGAAATACATAGCGCGTCTGGCGAAAAAGCGTGGCTTGGTAACACAAAGCAACGCCTGCAATGAAGACCGCGACTCCCATCCACGCAGCCCATCGTGCCTCCACGGCATACTTGGCATGCGGATATTTCTCCCTGCGAGTGAATGCAAGCGAACCCATTAGGGCGACTGCTCCGAGGATTGGCAACCCGATGACGCCGGAGAAGATCACGGGCAAACTGTCCGTTGCATATCCAGTAGCCCAGTCAGCCCGGAGTTGAGCCAGGGCAGCTTTCCCGAACTCGATATTGCGCTTGGAGCAATATTCCGAGGTAAAGCTTGCGAGGGCCGTCACACCGAGAGCAGCCGTGATTCCCAGGCCCGTCGCAACAACCCCGATTCCGCCTCGCAGCCAGCCTTGCGGATGTAAACCGGCGAAACGCACGCCCAGGAAAAACCAAGCCACCGAAAGGAAAGCCCCCACGAGAAAACCCGACGGCTTCACAAGTGGGATCAACACAAGCGCCGCGAGGGCAGGGATCAGCCAAAGGTAACGAAACTTCAAGGCTGCGACAAGGAGGCCAGCCATCGCCAGTGCAGAAAGACTGGCCTGAAACGTATCCACCATTCCCCAAAAGAGTCCCGTGTTGTGAACGTCCCCGATCTCGAACTGCCAAAACATCGGCAGAGACCCGGCAAGCAGCGCAATGAGTGCGGACTCCCAGCCACGGCGCGTGACTCCGAATCCGGCAAGGAAAACCGCCGCGACCATGATCGCCACGGGGACAAATGCCGAACGGAAGTAAAAATCCCGGAAATCCCGCAACGGTCCAAGAGGGGCAGTCAAGAGAACGGTGCCGGGTGGACGCACCGTGGGCTCGACATTGAGAGGATTCTCACCCGTGCCCTTCAGAAGGCTCGTCCATACGGCATCCGCCTTCTGGACGTAGGTCTGCTGGTCCCACAATGGAGGGACGACGCTTTCACGACTGCGCTGCCAAGTGAAAGTGCCGGCGAGGACCAGCCACACGATAAGAACTCCGAGAGGCCCCCACGGAAGAGAGCGGAGGGCGCTGAAATTGGGGAAAGGAAGAGGCGTTTGCACTTCAGGGACTGACAAAAGAGTTTGGGACTTCCTGCATGCGGCTACCGTCAGACTTGGGCTGCTGCTGCGCATCGGAACCCAGCCAAGATCCCGTAAGTATTGCTGAAACGGCTTGCCTACAGGTTCTGCCCAGAATGCGAAGTTGCAGCAAGGCGTATCTCAGTGCCTGGCCTCTGGAAACACGCTGCGAGGAAGCAGCGCCCCCGGGCACGGCACCGATCACGAGGCGACCGGATGCCACCAGGCGAAGCAGGCGCGCGTAATCCACGAATGACAGGGCGCTGGAATTCCGCAACTGAAGTTCACTACGCTCAAGAAGAGAGCCCATCGTGTTCGGATTGATTCTGATAGTCTCCAACACAGAAAGTGCCCGGCCCTCGGCGAGAGATCGCCGAGTCACGGTCTTCACCCCTGCGGGAAGCAAAATGGCGTCGGCACTTGGAAATGATTTCCAGAGATCGCCTTCTTCCGGAAGCTGTTTTTCGAAAGGGCAATCCTTCAAAACATGGGAGAGGATTTCGGCAGCGTTCTGAAAGCGGAACGACGACGCGTGTTTCGCCGCACGCTCTCTCCACAGGGGGTCGTGCGATCGGGCAATTGCGGACCGGACGGCACGGGCAATGTCGTCCCGATCATCCGGTTCGAAGTATTCCGCCACGTCGCCGCCAACCTCCGGCAGGCTGGCCCGCCGGCTGCACGCAACGGGAATTCCCGCTGCCAGGGCCTCGAGAACCGGCATGCCAAGGCCTTCGTGAAGGGAGGGGAAAACCAGACACGCTGCACCACGAAGCAGATGCTGGAGTTTGTCCTCGGAGACATACCCTCGCACATCGACTCCCGGCTCGGAGAAGCGCCGTCGAAGGGACGGATCTGCGGACTCCGCGCGCCCGCCCGTCAGCACCAGCTTCAGTGCTGGATCGGCCAGACGCAGAATCTGGTAAGCATCGAGGAGGGCGTGGTGGTTTTTGTGCGGCCAGAAATTCGCCGGATAAAGGAGCCACCGCACGGGATTGGGAGTGCCTTGGAACATGCCGTCCACTTCCGCAACCCCACCGTGGAGGACCCGGGTTTTTCCCGTCACGGAAGGAAACTCACGCTCCAACTCGGCAGCCGTGAAGCGGGAAACGCAAAAAACGCGATCCGCATCGTGACAGGCCGTGCCCAGTGCACGATCCCGGTTCCATCGTTCGGCTGGGGAAAAATTTCCAGGCGTATCGAGGTGCTGCAAGTCGTAGACGATCGTGGCCGTCCGGCACCGCACACCGGGAGCATGCCCATCGAAAACCCCGGGATAAGAATACACGCACCACTCCGGCTCGATCCGGTTCAACAGGGCCTGCTCGCCTGCGGCAAGACTCCTGCGGTTGCCGCCATTCAGGCGATACCGTGCCACCTTTTCGGAGAGATAGGGTTCTATGCACGGTGCAGCCTCGTCCGAATACCCGACTGCAATCTCCTCGAGTTCGGCAAGTGCGTTCGCGAGCCGGATGGCATAAAGAGCGCTGCCTCCCGAAAGACCGGGCCTGAAGGCGCGCATACTGAGATAAATTTTCAAGTTTTGAAACGCACGACGCCGAGGTCGGCAAGGTCTCGGAAGGACGAATCGGGGCGTTGGGGCGCACTCCCGGGCGGGAGAACGGGAATGGGGTTACCTTCGCCGACGCCTCACTCTTCCCGGCCTCGGTTCTTGGTCCTCCAATCGGCTCCAGAACTGTTTCTCCAAGCGCCACAAGCGATCTTCCACACACCGCGCGAGGCGAACGAGGCGGCCCCCGGGCAAAGCGGTCTGGGGTGCCATACCCACCTCCACCCGCTCGGCCAGTCGCGCGGCGAGCAACCTCTGGTAAATGGCAGAACGCCCGACAACCTCGCTCATTCTCTCGTCCGAGGGAGCAACCGACTTGGCACGAGCGGAGAGAAAGCTGTGAAGCCTTTCGCCCACGACAGAGGCTTCGTTGAACTCGGACGCAAAACAGGCGAACTGCGTGGCACGGAGAGACGCGAGATCGGTTTTGCCCCGGATCACTCCGGCCATGATGCGGCTCATGCCCTTCACGTCATTCGCATTCCGCAGAGTGAGGGCTTCGGGTTGGCCGGTTTTGACAAAAGAGAAAAGCGGCATCTCCCGACTTATGACGACCGGCACTCCGCAGGCCACCGACTCAACGGCGGCATAGCCAAACGGCTCGATCGGAAGCAGCGGACAGAACGAGAGATCAAAATTCGGCAACTCCTCCAGAAGACGATCCTTGGTCATGTAGGCCTCAAAGCGAATGGCACCTGCCGAAGCCGCATCCGAGGCGGCCAACCGATGCAACTCGGCAACGTATCCCGGCTCGCCTTTTCCGATGATCGTGAGCGTCGCTCCGGTGCGACCGGACTCGCGGAGAGCGTCTTGAAACGCCCTAATGATCTTGTGGACTCCCTTGCCGCGGTGGAGCTGACCGAAGTAGACGAACCGTGGTTTGAGCGGCTCCGTGTGAAGCGGGGGAGGAGTTGTTGGAAACGGCACACCACCGGGAACAATGGCCGCGTCGCCAAACTCCCCGACCTCGCTGTTGCTCGCCAGGGTGAATTCGGAACAGGCAATAGCCGCAGAGTTAGCTTTGGATTGAGTCCACCTGAGCGTGACATCCACAGTCCCGGAGTGAGCGGAGAAAAGGGAATCCCAGCTATCCATCAAATGGCACACGGTGGGAACGCCGGACTCCACGGAGAGTTCCAGGATGCCCACAGGTCCAAGCCCCATGATGTTGAAGAGGTAGATGAGGTCGGGCTGGAGGCGACAGATGGCCGAGCGAAGAGCCATGACATTCGCCGTCTTGTATCCTGCAAAAGCACGCTCGAGCTGAAACCTCTGCACCCCCTGGCCACGGTTCAACGAATAGTAAAGGCATGGTTCGAAGACCGGCTCCACCGTGATTCCCGGTGCACCGTGCGCCGTGTGGTCGTGAATCGCGGAGAAAGATGTCAGGACGTGGACCTCCGCCCGTGACGCAATCCGCTCAAGGATGGCACGGCACCCGATCTCATACCCCCCGACCACATCCGGAGGATAAAAATTGCTGACGGCCAGAATCTTCATGGCCCGGTGAGCAAGGGAACAATGTTGTCCCAGTGAAACTGCTTCTTTGCGGCCTTCCGCGCTTGCTGCACGATGTCGGCATACTCACCCGGAGCGAGGCGACCGAGTCGCTCGAGCACTTTTCGAAGATCCGCAGGATCATCACACTGGAATACCCAATCCCTCAGGTCCAAGGCGTCCATGACTTCCAGATAGGATGGAATGCTGGAAGCGACGGGGATGGTCCCGCACTGCAGCGCCTCGAAAATGACCAGTCCAAGCAACTCGCTTTGCTCAGGTTCAATGGAGGAAGGGGCGATCAGCCCGAGACTCTCCGCAATAAGCCGATCCCGAAGATCTTCGGGCGCATCCGGGTACATCTCGACAGGTTTGCCCTCCAGACCGCTTTGGAGTCGCTCGAAAAACGAGGCATCGGGGCAACTCCCGACCAGACGCAGAACAGGATCCCCGGAAGCCCAGCTTTCCAGAAGGAAATCCGGGCGTTTGTGAGGAAGCATGCGTCCAACCATCACATAGCCCTTCTTTTTGGCATGAGACACAGGCGTCACTTCACGGAGTGCGTCGTATCCGCACCACACATGCCCGACATTCGGCACAAATCGCGCGGTCCTCATGGCGGCAAAGCGCGAAATCTCGATGAAACGGTGCGAGCGACAGGGAACGTAGGAGGAGAAGAACCGCGCAGGCTCGCACCCGAGATTGGTGAGAAAAGCTTTCCCCGACACGGGGGAATTGAGGAGCACCTCCAGGGCAATATCCGAAGCCTGATACTGGAAGATCCAGAGATGAGTCGCCTCGGCGAATTCCCTCTCGAAGTGGGACCACCCATACTCCTGCCCCCACTGTTCGGAATCGAGATCGTAGCTCCGAACGCGAAGGTCCCCGAGGTTACCTCGCGGAGGCAAATCGTGAGCTGTGGATAGAAACCGCACCTTGGAGAAGTTCGGTCTCAATGCCCGGAGACATTCAAGCTGCCACTTCTCACCGCCTCCGAAGCGGAAGGCAGGAACCAAGGTCAGGGCGAATAGGTTCATCGTTTGAACGCTGTCTCAGGCGAAAGAAGTCCGAGAGCCGCGGTCGCGGGGGAGTCGAGACGGTGGGGCCGTCGGCCGATCCCGCCAAAGTTCAGGAATACTTCTCGCAGGCACCGAAGTCCGGCGCCTTGGAGTCTTTCTCGGAAAGCAGAGGCTCTCCGTCGATCTCATCAAGCGGCCACAGGATCCCGACCGTCGGATCGTTCCACACAAGGAAGCGCTCGGCTTCCGGACGGTAGGAATTGGTGCACTTGTAGTGGAAATCCGCCTCGGCGCTCAGGACAAGAAACCCGTGGGCGCATCCGGGAGGAATCCAAAGCCGTTCGTGCTTTTCGGCGTCGAGAACATAGCCATCCCAACGTCCGAAGGTCGGCGAGGATTTCCGCAGATCAACGATCACATCGAAGACACGCCCGGATGTGACCCAAACGTATTTGCCCTGCGCCGCCTCGCCGCTCTGGTAGTGGAGGCCACGAAGAACGCCTTTTTGGGACCGGCTGTGGTTGTCCTGCACGAAGTCCGCGTCCAGGCCGATCTCCGCCATGCGCGCCTTGTTCCAGCTCTCGAGAAAGAATCCACGTGCGTCGGGAAAGACCCGCGGCTGAATGAGCCAGGCTCCATCGATTTTCGTGGGAATTTTCTTCATGGGTGAACCGTTTCAGGCCGTCCTCGGGCGCGACCTCTCAAGCACACTGCGGAGGTAGCGGCCGTAGCTCGACTTGCCAAGCTTCGAGGCGGAGGCAAGGAACTGCTCCTCGTTGACGAACCCCATCTGAAGGGCGATTTCCTCAAGACACGCAATCTGGAGGCCTTGGCGATGCTGGATCACTCGCACGAACTCCGCGGCATCCAGCAAGGATTCGTGGGTGCCCGTATCCAACCAGGCCGTGCCACGCCCGAGTTTTTCGACATGCAGAGCCCCCCGTTCGAGGTAGCACCGGTTCAGATCCGTGATCTCCAACTCGCCACGCGGCGAGGGTTTCAGCGCAGCGGCGACTTCGCAGACATCCGAGGGGTAAAAATAGAGGCCCGGGACTGCGAAGTGGCTCTTGGGCTTCGCAGGCTTTTCCTCGAGCGAAATCGCCCGTCCGGTCGTGTCGAACTCGACGACGCCGTAGGCAGTGGGGTCCGCCACTTCATAGCCGAAAATCGTGGCTGCATCGGCGCGGGCGCCGGCGTCACGGACCGTGCCGGTGAGGTCGTGGCCGTAGAAGATGTTGTCCCCAAGGACGAGGGCCGCAGGAGCTCCGGCGAGGAACTCGCGCCCGATCAGGAAGGCTTGGGCGAGTCCATCCGGACTCGGTTGCTCGGCGTAGCTGAAGCGTACTCCGAATTGCTCGCCCGTCCCGAGCAGAGTCCGGAAGGCCGGCAGGTCATGCGGGGTGGAAATGACGAGAATCTCACGAATCCCTGCCAGCATGAGCACCGAGATCGGATAGTAGACCATCGGCTTGTCGTACACGGGCATGAGTTGCTTGCTAACGGCGAGGGTCAGCGGGTGCAACCGTGTGCCCGAGCCTCCTGCGAGCACGATTCCTTTTCGTTCAGTCATGGGCGTATCTGAGCAAATTTTGAACGGAGTGCAATCACACTGGCGTGATCCTCACCGGGACGGCATCATTCATCTTGGTTGGCGCGACTGGGGATCGGGAGAGTCGGCGAGGCAATCCCCGGCGATGGTGCGGGCACGGTTGGCGGACAAGCGAAGCGAGAGTTCTTCGGCCTCCTCAAGCCACTCCAACTTCTCGCGGAACGAAAGGCTCATGTCGGATAACCGGTCGAAATCCCGACTCCCCTCTGGCGTGCCCCAATAGTGATCACGTCTCATGGCGAAGCCTTTCGCAACGCTCGAGCTCACGGATGTCCTCCAGATCGCTGGGGCGCCCCGCGCTGCGCTGGGTCTGCGAAGGCCTCGGGTGACTCCGGAATCGCCAGCTGATAGCCGATTGCCAGAAGCGCATTCAGGCCTTTTGCAGCGTTCTCCGGCACGAGGCTGAGAACGATGTCAACATCCCGGGTCATTCGGGCGAACCCGTGTGCGTTCACCGCAAGTCCGCCAACGATAAGGTACCGGACGCCGGCCTCATTGAGGGCGCGGACGATCGTTTCGACGCTGCGAACTTCCATTTTCAGGGCTAGCGATTCTTCAGGACCTGCGGAAGCCACGTCCAGACGATCTGGGTGGAAACCGCGTAGTTCCAAACGGCACCGATGAGCGCCCCGGTGACGCCGGCGATCCACCACGAGATGGCGGAGGTGAAGAGATACTCGGCGACCTGCACGTTCACCACGGCCCCCACGGCGCAGATGGCCATGTAGGAGGCAAGTCCGACCGGCAGCATCGGTCCCTTCAGGCGCACCGATCGAAACGTGATCGCGTTGTTCACGAGAAAATTCGACACCATGGCCACAAGCGTCGCCGCCGTTTGCGACACGACGAAGGTCTGCCCGAGTCCCTTGAAAAGCAGGGCCAACACGGCAACGTGGAGCAGGAGTCCGGTCATGCCCGCCAGCACGTAGAGCAGGAAGCGCACGGGCAGAAAACGCCCGAACGTCTTGTCGAGGAGGAGATACAGATACTCGAGGCCGACCACGATATCGAGTTTGCTCTCGCCGAACTGGCGTGTCCGGAACGTGTAGGAAAACTCGCGGGTGCGGAGGGGCCGCCCTGCGGAGAGGACGATGTCGAGGAGGATCTTGAACCCCTTCCCTGTCATCCGCCGCACGGTCTCCTCATACACCGACCGCCGCAGTGCGAAGAATCCGCTCATCGGGTCGCTGAGCGGCGTGCGGAGGATGCACTTCTCGATGAGCGTCGCGAAGCGGCTGACGAACTGACGGCTCTTCGACCACGTGCCGACTCCCCCGCCCTCCGAGTAGCGCGTGCCGACGGCGAGATCCACCGAGGCATCCTCGACGAGGGCACGGAGCATGCCCGGCAAGATCGTCTCGTCGTGCTGGAGGTCGGCATCCATCACGGCCAAATAATCCGCCGCGCTGGCGGACATGCCCTCGAGGCAGGCGGAGGCAAGGCCGCGACGGCCGATGCGGCGGATGAAGCGCACCCGGGGATTCGAGCGCGCGAGACGGATAAGTACGTCGAGCGAACCGTCGTCGGAGTCGTCATCGACGAAGATGACCTCCCAGTCGAACTCCGCGAGCAGGCCCTCAAGCCGCTCGACGACGAGTGGGATATTCTCCCGTTCACGGAAAGTGGGGACGATGACAGAAACCGATGGACGCATCACAATCAGGGGGCTGGACGTTTCACCAACACGACGGCGCGGTTCGACACAAACTCCGGCCGCGACGGATAAACCCACGAGGGACGACGCGCGGAGGAGGCATCGAAGACGACTTCATAGGCTGAGTCCGGTGCCAGCAGGGCCTCGAAGAACGGTCTCACAGGGAGTTCCACATCATTCTCGCTCCACACGATCATATCCGTCTTCCTCTTGGCCCGCGCTTCGGGCTGGAACCACTCGAGACCCTCGGATTGCTGCCAGCGTTCGCGGAAGCGCTGCATGTCCTCACGATCGGCAAAGATCTCGTCGAACAACTGGCCGCGCCGGATCGCGCTCGGCAGTTCGATTTTCACGATGTCTTCGCCAGCCAGTTTGTGGAGGAGGGGGATCGACTTGCTCATCTCCACGCGCGTCTTTCCCTCACTGTGCGCGGCCACCACCGGAATGAGCGCCATGCGGGGATCGGAGCGGAACAACTCCCCGACCCACCACCCGCAAACGAGATTGTAGGCGACAACCCCTCCCAAGAGGACGGCGGCCGTCCGACGCCAGTGGAAAAGCAGGGCGAAGCCGGACGCCGCCATCAAGACGACGAACGGGGCGACCGGCAGCACGAATCGCGTCTGCATGCGCGGGAAGGCCCCGATTTTCCAGTAGTAGAGGGCCACGACGGCGAGCGCGAGAAGGACGAGTTTCCAGCCGTCACCGCCGCGGTCCCGGCGTGCAAGAGCGACGAGGCCGAGGAGGAAACCGACGGCGAGGAGAAGCGTCCCGGGCCAGCCGAAAATCTCGGGAAACGTGGCGAGGAACTTCCCGTAGCCCGTGCCCTCTGTGATCCCTCCGTAGACGGGCGTCGTGTGGTAATTGTACAAAAAATCGGCGCTGAACTTCGGCCAGTCGAATACGGCATACGGATTCCCGAGCACGAACCCGACGGGAACGGCGAGCCCGCAGAGCCACGCCGCCGGACGCCGCAGGCAGGCGAGAAGGGGATTCCCGCGCGAGGCGAGCAGGTGCGCGAGTGGCAGTGCCGCCGCGACGGCGAGTCCGTTGTATTTCGTCGCCGCCGCCAACCCTGCGAGCAGGCCCGCTGCCACCGAGACGCCGACAGAGGGACTCCGCACAATCGCCGCCGCGCCGCAGAACGACGCGAGCATCATGAAGAGCAGGGCGAGATCCGTCGTGAGAAACACCTGATACACCACGAAGCCAGCGGTGGTCGCGAAGAGAAGCGCCGCCGCGCGCGCGGCCACCGAGCCGAAGAAGGATCGGCAGAGGGCGAAGATCATCACGGTGCATCCGGCGAACATCGCGAGGTTCACCGCTCGGCCGAGGAAGAGTCGGAGCCGGAAGTAGAGGTCGTCCCGCACCTTGCCCCCTCCCCACACGATCGCCCCGCTGATCGCCTGCGCGGGCAGGCGCGCCGCGATGTGGTTGACGTAGGTGTAAAAGGGGGGCTTCAAAAACGTGCCCGGATGCCCCGGCGGGCGGTCGCCGGAGAAGATGGTGCGGAACGCCATCGAATCGACGTTCAGGCAATCGTAGCGCCCCCAGCCCATGCCCTGCGCGCCGAGCACGAGCCCGGCTGCGATGGCGGCAAGCAGCCAGCGGTCCACGAGTCCAAGTTCCCGCGCCTTCGCGGCAAGCCGGCGAAGCCACAGCGCCGGGTAGGCGGAGAGTTTCTCAGCCATTGGTTTTTTCCCAAACGGTCATGCGGTTGCTCAAGAAATCCGCCGATTGTGGATACACCCAACGCGGCAGCTTGGGGCTCTGCGCATCGAACACGATGCGGTAGCCGGAGTCCGGCACGAACAAGGCGGTGTAAAACGGTCGGATGACCTCATCGATGTCGATGCTGTTCCAAGCGATCCATCGCGTGCCGCGCTCCGCACGCTGTGCCGACGAGAACCAATCCGTCGAAGCGCCGGTCTCGAAGCGCCCGATCCCTCGCAAGGTCTCGTCTTCTCCGGCGAAGACCGTCTCGAAATGCTCCCGGCGTTCGAGTCCCCACGGGATCCGCACCACGCGGAGCCCCCGCGCGGCGACCTCTTGCCACTGGGGCGACGAGAGGCTCGACTCCATCACGCCGGACTCGCTGAGATGCGCGGCGGCCCAGTCGAGGGCTTTCATGCGCGGGTCGTTCCGGAAAAGCCCCCCGACCATCCAGCCGCAGACGAGATTGTAAGCGACGAGGGCGGCGAGCACCGGCACGGCGGCACGCGGACGGCGCATCGCCCATGCAAGCCCCGGCGCAGCGAGCAGGAGAAAAAACGGGGCCACCGGCAGGACGAACCGCGTCTCCACACGAGGGAAGCCGCCGATCTGCCAGAAGTAGATGGCAAAGACCGCCGCCGCGAGCAGCCAGATTTTCCAACCCGCCCCGACCGCACGGAACGCCACGAGCCCCGCCCCGCCGAGTGCGCAGGCGGCCAGCAGCAACGTGCCCGGAAGGCCGAAGATTTCGAGAAAGCGGGAGAGAAATTCGGCATACCCCGCTCCTCCCGCCTCGCCCGAGTAAACCGGCGTCGTGGCGTAGTTGTAGAGGAAATCGGCGCGGAATTTCGGGAAGTTCAATACGCTGTAGGGATTCCCCAGTACGAAGCCGACCGGGACGGCGAGTCCGCACAGCCAAGCCGCCGGACGCTTGAGGCTCGCGGTGAACGGGTTTCCCCGTGAGGCGAGCAGGTGGGCCAGCGGAAGAAGCACAGCGATGGCCAGCCCGTTGTATTTGACCGCCGCACAGAGGCCCGCAAGCAGCCCCGCCGCGATTGAGACGCCGGGCGATGGATTCCGCGTGATCCGGACCGCCAGCGCGAAGACACCGAGCATCAGGAAAACCACCGCAAGATCGGTTGTGAGGTAAACTTGGTAAGGGATGAATCCTGCGGAGGTCGCCAAAATCCATGCCCCCGCCCGCGCGGCTCCCGCCCCGAAGGCTTCGCGGATCGTGAGGAAGACAATCGCCACGCAGCCGGCAAACATCGCCAGATTCCAGAACCTCGCCAGAGCGACACGTGCGAGCACGCGGAACTCCTTCCGCACCTCGATCGGAGCCCAGAAGAGATTGCGACCGATGAACTCCGCCGGCCACCGGGAGAAAAAGAAATTCCAGTAGGTGTAGAGCGGCGGCTTCCTCAGCGAGGCTGGCTCGAGCGGAGCTCTCTGCGGGGACATCACGCTCTTG
This sequence comes from uncultured Chthoniobacterales bacterium, assembly GCA_964552635.1. GTDB lineage: Bacteria > Verrucomicrobiota > Verrucomicrobiia > Chthoniobacterales > Terrimicrobiaceae > CAZKHB01. The sequence continues at coordinate 35,974 of CAZKHB010000009.1, read as the reverse complement.
AAAGCCATTCGGTCGTTGTTGAGGCAGTCGTAGCGTCCCCAACCAAAACCCTGCGCACCGAGCACAACCCCGGCTGCCATCGCTCCGAGAAGCCACCGGTCGACCCGGGCCACCCCGGCCGCCAGCCCGCAGACCGCTGAAAGAACGCCCGGAGTCATCCGCCGAGGGCAGGCTGCCGCCTTTGGTGCGGAGCCTGCGCACCGACCACTGCCAGTTCCGGAATGTGGGTTCGCGTCAACGCGAATGGATTTTTCCTCAGCTTGAGAGGAACCGCAGAATCCACGGCATCATCTTGTGTCCGCGCTCCAGCCAGTGCTGGAGCCGTGCGATGCGCTCGTAGGTCGCCTTTTTCTCCGCATCATCCATCCCCTCCGCCATCGCCTCCATGCGCCGGATGCGCTCGAGTGCGCGGTCCATGCGGGGTTGGAGTTCCTCCTTCAAGAAAGCGGTCGCGAAGCGGCTCAACTCGAGGTCCGCCATGTAGTGGTCCCGCCGCTCGCCGGGGGCGTAGACGACTTTCACCGCTCCCACCGAACGGAGGAGCTTCAGCCCCTGGCTCGCGGCCCCGAGGCTGATCTGGAGGCGGTTCATGAGCTCCTCCATGGAAAGCGCTTTCGTTGAAACGAACAGCACCCCATACAACTCTCCCACCGACTTCGGCAGCCCGATGAGCTTGAAAAAATTGATGAACATCTCGATCGCCTCGATCTCAAGATCTGTGAGCCCGGAAGACGAACGCTCGTTGTGCGACAAGGAATTAGCCACGATGTCCCCGCATCATCCCGCCGGATTCAATGGTTTCAAGAAAAAATGAAAACTTGAGGCGGGGTGTCATTCCACCCGGAAGACCGTGGTGCGGTTGCGCAGGAACTCTGTGTTCCTTGGGTAGGCCCATCGGGGGAGTTGGGGCGACTCGGCATCCCACGCGATCACCGTGCCATCGCGGCCGGCGAGGAGCGCCTCGTAGAAGGGTTTCGTCGTGGCATCGAGATCGATGTTGCTCCAGACCACCCAATCCGTCCCGCGCGCCCGGCGTGCGGCGGGCTCGAACCACCCGAGCGAGTCCGTCGTTTCCTGCTGCCGGATGCGGTCCAGCATCGCGGGATCACCGGCGAAGAGGCCTGCAAACATCGTCGCGCGCTGGGTTCCGGCGGGCATGCGGATCTCCCGGAGTTCGAGTCCGGGCAGGAAGCGCAACTGCGGGACGGATCCGCTGGACTCCACGGCATACCCCTTTGCGAAGCCCGAAGCAGCCCATGTAAGCAGCTGCTGACGGGGGTCTTCGCGGAAGAGTCGCCCGACCTCGAAGAGGCAGGCGATGTTGTAGAGGCCCACGATGGCCACAACGGGCACCACCACCCCTCGCAGGCGCCCAAGGGCGAGTCCGGGAAGGGCCAGCAGGAGCACGAACGGCGCGACCGGAAGCACGAATCGCGTCTCGACCCGCGGGAAGGCCCCGATTTTCCACGTGTAGAGCGCCACGAACGCCGCGGCCAGCAGCCAAACCTTCCATCCCTCCGACCGACGGATGACACCGACGGAAACCAGAAGGCCGACCAACAGGAGCACGGAACCGGGCCATCCGAAAATCTCGCCGAACGCTGCGGCGAAGGCCGCGTAGCCGTGGCCCTCCGCCGCGCCGCTGTAGACGGGGGTGACGGCGTAATTGTAGAGGAAATCCGTTTGGAATTTCGGCCAGTCGAGCACGGCATAGGGATTCCCGAGCACGAATCCGACCGGGACGGCGAGTCCGCACAACCAAGCCGCCGGACGCCGCAGGCATTGCCACAGCACATTGCCCTTGCTGGCGAGCAGGTGGGCAAGCGGCAAGCAGACGGCGAGCGCGAGGCCGTTGTATTTCACCGCCGTAGCAAGCCCGACCGCGAGGCCGGCCAAGACGGACCACAGGATTTTCTCCGGCTCTTTGAGGATGCGGCAAGCGAGCGCGAAGGCGGCGGCAAGAAATGTGACGAGGGCGAGGTCGGTCGTGAGGAAGATCTGGTAGGGAAGGAAACCTGCGGAGGTGGCGAGCAGCATCGCGCCGAGCCGCGCCGCCACTGTCCCGAAGGCCGACCGGGCGACGAGGAATACGCAGCCGATGAGGCCCGCGAAGAGGGCGAGGTTCAGCACGCGGCCGAATCGCACCCGCCACTCCGCACGGGCGGCACGTCGCTCGTCCCGTTCAAGGCCGGGAATCTGCCTCGCGACGAAATCCGCCGGCCAGCGGGCGAGGACGAGGTTCAGGTAGGTATAGAACGGGGGCTTGACGTAGGTTTCCGGTTCGAGCGGCCGCCGTGATTCGGACATCACATTTTGGAAAGCCATACGGTCGAGATTGAGGCAGTCGAACCTCCCCCAGCCGAATCCCTGAATGCCGGAAACGAGTCCGATCGCCAAAGCGAGGAGAAGCCATCGGTCGATACGAACGCAATGCGCCGCGCTTGCGGCCAGCCAATTCTTGACTCGGGAGCCCATCACGCCCGCCCGCGCCGGGAGAAGCGGAAGCAGATCAGACCCGCAGCGGCGAGCAAGAGGAAGGTCGAGGGTTCCGGAATGGCCGTGTAGGTGAGAACGATTTCGTTGCCCTGGTGCTCGTAGTGGAAGTTGCCCGCCGGGAACGCCTCTGAGGGAAACGAGAGATTGGCCCGCCGGTCGGCGGAGGCACGACCCGAGAACGTCAGCAGCGTCCACTCGTGGTCGATGGCCCAGAAGGCATTCCCGCTGTTCGGATCGAGGCCGGAGCCGAAATCGAAAAAGACGGAGATCGAGTTGCCGTTTTCTTCACCGAATGTCGCGTCCGCGTTGGTAAGTTCGATGGCATTCCAACTTGTGCCGGCAACACCCGTCGTATTGTCGACAAGCGTGGGAAGCGACCAAATGAACGCGGCACCCGCCCCCGCGGTGACAAGCCCCTCGATGGTCAATGTGCCGGCCTTGGTTGTCGGATCTGCAACGACGTAGCCGTTCAGAAGAAGCGTGCCGGCCACCGTGCCGTTGCCGCTGAGCGCGCCGCCTTGGATCGGCCCTGCGGAGTTGGTCGTGCTTTGAATTTCGACATTCTGCACGGTCCCGCCATTCAGGGCGACGGTGGCATCCATACTCGCCGTGATGTTTCCCGAGACAGAACCGCCGGCGTTGACCTGAAGTTTGGCATTGGCGGAAACGGTGGTGGAGGAGGCGCCCCACGCTGCGTCCAAGGCGAGCGTGCCGGAATGAACAAAACTCGCCCCCGTGAGGGCGGATGCGTTCCCGCCGACTTGCAGCGCGCCGGGACCGAACTTCACGAATCCCCCGGTGCCGCTCATGGGTGCGGTGATCGTGCCGCCCTCGTTGCTTGTATAGACCGTCGCCTGAGCCCCGCCAAAGGAGAGTCCGGCTGTCGATACTGTGCCGCCATTGAAGATCAATCCGGCGGCATCCGAGCCCGAACCAATCGAGAGCGAGGCCGCCCCGTCAATGGTCGTATTCTCGACCGCGAGGGCATACACGGCGGCGTTGCCGGTGAGGGTTTGTGCAGTCGTCGCTTGGTAGATCGTGGCGGCGGTCGAGTTGTTGATGTTGCCCTGACTGGTCGCCGCCGCGGTGAATCCGTTTGTCAGATCGTAGGTGAGAAACGCCCCGGTCATTGCAGGTCCGGATGCCCCGACAATACGCGCCCCGACCATCCCATTCGTGAGAACGGGATGGTTCCCACCGGTGCCGGTGATCAGAAGCTTTTCTGTTCCCCCGAGGTCGTTCGCACGGATGACAAGCGTGGAGTCAGGCCCGCCTGCCACGAGGTTTTCGACCCCGTTGCCGTTGTTCCCACCGAGCGTGACGGACAGTGAGGGATTCGCCCCGCGATCGAGAGTGAGGCGGTTGCCTCCGGAGAAGATTACCCGCGCCCCGTCGACGGTCGGAGTGTTCGCACGAGAGGCTACCGTGAGCGAAACCGCTGCGGGCGTCATGCTATCCGGTCGGAACTCAAGCGCCCCCGTGCCCGTGAGAGAAATCGATCCCGTGCCAAACGCATCGCCGGACTGCACCGCAGAGACAAGCGCCCCGGCCGAGACGGTGTGGTTGCCGGCGAGAAGAACATCGTCGCGGAAGACGAGATGGCCCTCGTTGATTTTCCGGATTCCGCCGGCCCCCGTGACGCGCGTTGTCACATCCAGATTTCCGCCGCCGGTGTTGATCGTTTGTTCGGAAGCAATCACCCAGTCCTGCGGAGTGAATCCAGCGGTGGGCAGTTGGGAAGCGTTGATGCTGACCGTGAAGACTTGCTCGACGATGGCCTGCACGCCAGCTGTTGGACCGACATTTTGCTGGCCGGGATCGAATTGCAGATAGGTGCCGACGGGAAGCGGATAGTTGTTGTTGGTGGGCGTGGCGACGAAGTTCGCCATCGGAATGGTCTGCTGCACATTCGGCGGTGTGTTAGGAACGTCGAGCAGCGCGTAGGGGAAGGGATTGTGGATGGTCAGGCTTCCCGGGGCACCCGGAGTCTGGTCCGTGATCGCGAAAAAGTGTCCACCGCCACGGTTATACGTAGTCCCGTTAAAGGAATACCATCCCAGCACGCCGAAGAGAATCTGCTGGTCGACATTGGCAGACTGGATGTCGCCGATCGTGGTGCGGTATCCGCCCGAGCCGTCGGGAATCGTGCGATTCGCCGCCCCGATGCCCTTGGCATCCATGTAAGTCCCCATCGCGGCGAGAATCGACGTGGCGAAGCTGCCGCCCGAGTCGCTCGCACCACCCAATCCTGCAAGCACCCTGACAAGGTTCAAATACTCGGCATCTCCCGGCGAGGGCCCGATCAACTGCGTGAAGCCCGCCGTGTTGAGATACCCCAAGACCATCGCCGCCGTCGTGGGTCCGCAGTAGTCCGCACCGTCGAAGGGCAGCAGTGCCCCGTTCGGTCCGAAGTCCGTCTGGACGAGGCTCGGCGTCGCCGAGTTCTTGTCCGGCCAGGACTGGCCTTGGGATGGCAGCGTTCCCGCGAGAAAGAGGCAGCAACACAACGCGCGCAGTTTCATACCCCCGAGCGTAACGCGCCGACTTCCGACGGGAAAAACAAAAACGCCCGGGCGCGCGGATCAGTCCTTCTTTTTCTCAGCGGCCAATGCCTTGGCGTAGAGCTCCTGAACGTAAGGCCAGTTCACCACATTCCACCACGCAAGCACGTAATCGGAGCGGCGGTTCTGATATTTGAGGTAGTAGGCGTGTTCCCACACGTCGAGGCCGAGGATCGCGGCTTCGCCGTCCATGAGCGGGGGGTCTTGGTTCGGCGTGGACTCGATCTCGAGCTCGCCGTCATCGACGACGAGCCACGCCCAGCCGCTGCCGAAACGTTTCATCGCGGCTTCGGTGAAAAGCTTCTGGAAGTTCTCAAACGAGCCGAACTTCTTGTCGATGGCGGCGGCGAGTTCGCCCTGCGGTTTGCCGCCGGCGTTCGGGGCCATCATGAGCCAGAACATCGCATGGTTGATGTGCCCGCCGACGTTGTTGCGGAGTCCGGCACGGATGGACTCGGGGGCTTTGTCGAGGCTCACGATGAGCTCCTCGGGGGAGAGCTTGGCGAGTTCCGGGTGATCGGCGAGGAGCTTGTTGGCGTTGTCCACGTAGGCCTTGTGGTGCTTGCCGTGATGGATGCGCATGGTCTCGGCATCGATGTGCGGCTCAAGCGCCTCGGGGGAATACGGAAGCGGCGGGAGCGTGTAGGGCCCCGTCTGAGCGAGGGCGGGAAAGGTGAGCGTCAAAGCAGCGGCGGCGATGAGGGAACGGTGCATAGTGCGAACCATACGCGGCCAGCCGCCGGATGCAAATCCCGTCGCCCGCTCAGACGCCCGGCAGGGTGGACTGCCCCCCCGACGCGGAGGAACTTCCACTCACTCCCCTTCTCCGTCTCTCAATGAGGGGGCGCAGGGAATCGATAGGCACACTCAACCACCGTGCATCGCCGGGAGGCATTCCATCAATGAGATCAAGCAGCACATCCGGATCACGCTCAAGGGCATTCGCCACGTGCCCCCGCGTCAGCGGCATCGTGTCGCAGCGCGTCCTCGAGACAATATAGTCGAGGTCGTCTTTGAGGCGTTCGATCTGGGTGTCGCTCAGCAGCATGCGGTGGGCGGTGAGGAGTCGGGAGTGTCGACAAAAAGTGTGGCCGCCGCCGCGAGCACCATGGAGCCTCCCCCCACGGCCACCACCATCAGCGAGTTCCCTCCCGCAAGACGGACCAGCGACTCCCCGAGGAAGGCGGACATGACGATCTGCGGGATCACAATGAAGAAGTTGAAGACACCCATGTAGAATCCCATACGCTCCGGCGGCAGGCTGGACGCAAGCATCGCATACGGCATCGCCAGAACCGACGCCCAAGCGATTCCCACGCCCACCATGGAAACAAGAAGAACTCCGGGCACGCTGACGAACGGCACAGAGATCAGACCGGCACCACCCGCCAGCAGGCAGACCGCGTGGATGCGTTTGGGGCTCGCATGTTTCACGAGGACGAGCAGGACAAACGCCGCGAGGAATGCAACACCATTGTAAGCGGAGAAACACACGCCGCCCCACGCCACACCCTCGGCATACTTGGAGTCTCCCGGCACGCCACCGAATACCTGTGCGGCAATGCCCGTGCCGAAGTAAATCCACATGGCGAACAAGGCCAGCCAGGTGAAAAACTGCACCACGGCAAGTTGTTTCATCGTGCGGGGCATGGTGGAGATGCCGGCGAAAATCTCCCGAAGCGCCCGAGCGAGACCGGACGTTCTTGCTGTCTCGCGGCGGAAGGCCTCCACATCCTGCGGCGGATACTCGGGTGTGGTGACAATCGTGTAGAGGACCGCCGCAAGGAATACACCTGCCCCGATGAAAAATGCGACCCGCACGGCGGCTGGCAAACCGCCTGCTTCGGAGGATTCGAAGGACAGCCCGAACCAATTCGCGAGCATCCATGGCAGGGCCGAGGAGACAACTGCACCGAATCCGATCAGCACGCTCTGCATCGCAAAGCCCGTGCCGTGTTGCTCCTCAGGCAACTTGTCCGCTACAAAAGCGCGGAAGGGCTCCATGCTGATATTCACCGAAGCATCCAGCACCCAAAGAAGACCGACCGCCATCCAGAGCGCCGAAGAATGCGGCATCAACACGAGCGCCACCGAAGCACACAGTGCCCCGACCAGGAAGAACGGCCTCCGGCGACCGAGGCGGTTCCATGTGCGATCGCTGTAGTAACCGACGATGGGCTGAAGAACAAGGCCCGTCAGAGGCGCGGCAATCCAGAGAAGCGCGAGGTCCTCCGGCTTGGCACCCAGAAACTCGTAGATCGAGCTCATGTTCGCCATTTGAAGGCCCCAGCCGAATTGGATGCCGAGGAATCCGAAACTCATGTTCCAGATCTGCAGCAGACCGAGACGGGGCTTGGCGGTCATGGCAGAATCACTCCCCGCCGGGAACAGCAACGGGGACGACCGGCAGGGGAATTCGCAACCGGAGCTCGCCGTCCACACTCACCTCGACCGTGTAGATCCCGTATTTCTGAAACTGGATTCCGCCGAAAACATGGACATTCGTCGCGTGAGCTTCGAGCGAAGGCAAAGCAAAAGTGACCTCACTCTGCGCGATGGGATTTTCATCATCCGGCGAAAGGATGGCCGACTTCTGGTGGAACTCTCCCACTCCCCCGCACCACCGGCTCCACAGGCAGAGCTTGAAAAAACCGATCGGCATCATCGGGGCAGGGATCGCTCCGATTATGCCTACCAGCGTCTGTTGCCCGCTGGCCTCCTGCCTCACATCCTCACATAGCAAGCAGGCTTGGAGGTCGGGGAGGATTTCGGATGACATGCCCACATCATGGCGTGGTTTTGCCGCACTCTGCACGGCAAAACATGCGCCCCTTGACGTCTCCGCTTCGTTCTATTGTTTGTATTGTGAACGAAATCTCTTCTCCCGCCACGCGTCATCCCCATGTGCTCATCATCGGAGCAGGATTCGGCGGATTGAGTGCCGCAAAAGCTCTCGCCGCGGCACCGGTCGAAGTCACGTTGATCGACCGCAGCAACCACCACCTCTTCCAACCCCTGCTTTATCAGGTCGCCACAGCCGGCCTGTCCCCGGCAGATATCGCACAACCCGTCCGGGGGATTCTGAGCGGGCAGAAGAACCTGCGCGTCATCCTCGACGAGGTCACCGGCATCGACCCGATTGTGCGGCAGGTTGTCACGCCCGACCTCCGTTTCACTTACGATTACCTGATCGTAGCCACCGGTGCGCGGCATGCCTACTTCGGACACGACGAGTGGGAGGCGAACGCCCCGGGCCTCAAGACGCTGGAGGATGCCACAGAAATCCGGCGCCGCGTGCTGCTGGCATTCGAGGTCGGCGAGAAAGCGGAAACCGAGGAGGAACGCCGTTGCGCGCTGACGTTCGTCGTTGTCGGCGGGGGACCGACCGGTGTCGAAATGGCAGGCGCGATCGCCGAACTGGCCCGCTTCACCCTCCGCCGTGATTTCCGCCGCATCAATCCCGCGCAGGCCCGCATCCTGCTTGTGGAGGCGGGGCCGAGACTCTTGCCGGCGTTTTCCGAGTTCTCTTCCCGCATCGCCCGTCGAGATCTCGAGCGTCTGGGCGTCGAGGTCTTGACCGGCGAGGCGGTAACGGCGCTCGACGAGAACAGTCTGCTCATCGGGGAGCGGGCGATCCCCTGCCGCACGGTCGTGTGGGCCGCCGGGAACAAGGCGTCCCCGCTCGCAGGCATGCTTGGGGCAGAAACAGACCGTGCCGGCCGCGTCCGCGTAAAGCCGGATCTCACGATTCCCGGCCATCCGGAAATCTTCGCGATTGGCGACATGGCAGCGGCGACATTCGGCGGCGGAAAGCCGGTGCCCGGCGTGAGTCCTGCGGCGATGCAGGCCGGACGCCACGCGGCCCGCAACATCCTTCGCGCGATCGAAGGCCAACCGCTCGCGGATTGGGAGTATTTCGACAAGGGCAGCATGGCGACGATCGGTCGCAATGCGGCCGTCTGCGAGATCGGCCCGCTGCGCTTCGGAGGCTTCCCGGCCTGGCTGGCGTGGGCGTTTGTCCACCTCTACTTCCTCATCGGATTCCGGAACCGCTTCTTCGTGTTCCTGCACTGGGCATGGGCTTATTTTACCTACGCGAAAGGTGCCCGCCTCATCTCGCGGCCGGACGGCTCACGCGGGCTCATCCCGGATCTTTCGAAAAGCGGCCCGCGCCCCGAATTCCCGCCTCAGACGGCCCCGGAGGCCATGCGCCGTTCGTAGAAGGTCGGCGGCTCGTAGGTCTTCCCTGCAGCGAACGCACGGGCCTCGGCCGCCATGCGACGGTAAACAAAAGGTCCGCCGAAGCGCGCGGCGAGCCGTGCGCGGAGTCCGAACTCGCCCTTGATCTCGCGCAGGAGTCCGGTGACCAGTGCGCGAAGTCGGGGATCGTCCCGATACCATTTCGCGGCAGCAGCGAGAGCCGCCGCGTAGACGACCGGCAGCGTCGCCCCCTCGCGGCGGAACCTCGCCCGGACCCGCCGGTCCGAGTCGTTGGCGAAACGCTGCCATCCGCGCAGCGTCGTGCGGGCCATACGCACGATGCTCGGACCGTTGATTTCGAAATCCCGTTGGAACGCCTCCCGCAAGAACTGCGTCTCGGCTCCGGCGGGAATGCGCGGATGCCTGTGAACGAACCGCAACTGGCCGTGGGCGTCCGCGCTCTCCTTGCACTCGGGGTCGAGCAGCGTGCCCGCCGCACGGTGTTCCTCGAAGAGCGGCGTGCCCGGCACCGGGGTGTAGAGCATGAACTGGTGGAATTCGGTGGCATGTTCCACCGCGAAGTCGATCACCGCCCCCATGTTCTCCGGCGTATGCTCTTCAAGCCCGATGATGGTCGACCCCAGCACGCTGATACCGTGCTCTTGGAGACTCCGGACGAGTCCGCGCGTGTCGGCCCCGGCGAGTTTCTGATAGCGGCTGTCCTCGCCCTCGAGTCCCATCCACACCCAAGAGATCCCGAGCCGCACCAACTGCCGGAGTTCGTAGGAGCGGAGCACATTCGCCGAGCTGAACACGTACAGGCTCCAGCTTTTTCCCGCCTCCTCCATGCGCTCCAGCAAACGGAGCGCCCTCTTCTTGTGCAGCAGGAAATTCTCGTCCATCACAAAGAACGACTGCGCGCCGAGATCCTTCTCCAGCCCGCACATCACATCGAAAAGCTCATCGCCCGTCTCGTAGAAGTTCACGAATCGCCCCTTGCCGCCGAACATCGCCGAGGTGGAGCAGAAGTTGCACCCCATCGGACACCCGACGGACGGGATCAGCGTCGCCGCCACGTCGCCGCGCTTGTCACGCATGCGCATCCCGAGCGTCCGCGTGCCGATCCCCGAGAGAATCCGCGGATGTTTCACCGGTGCCCCGGGGTCCTGTCCAAGGAACTCGCGGAACCACCGCACGCCCTCGCCGCGCACGACGTGATCGGCCCCGAGCCTCTTCTGAACATCCGGCATCCCCGAAATATGCCCCCCCACGACGATCACCGCACGGGGTTGGATCTCCCGCACCATCCGGCACATCTCGCGGGCCTTCAGAAAATTCGGTGGAATCGCGCTGATCGCCACCACGTCGAAGGTTTCCGCCCGCAGCTCGGCTTCGAAGCGGGCTTTCGTCGGGAAATCCAGCAACACCGTCTCCGCATCCACATTCTCCCGGATGAGCATGAGTCCCCACGACCGGTGAAACATCCGGAGCGAAAACGGCCCCTGCTCACGCGTCACCTGATTGTGGTAAAGCTCCATCGGATTGATCGCGCGGCTGCCGTCCGCATCGTCACGGGCGTAAGGACCGTAGACACTTGAAAAAAGAATGCGCGCCGGGGTGGGAAGAGTCGAATGGAGCATGAAGGGCCAACCCTAGGGCCACACCGCGCGCGCCACCAATCCAACCACCCGATTCACGTGGGAATCTCGCATTCCCTTGAGCCGCGTCACATGTTTTCCGCCTGCGGCGGGTGAGGGGCTGACTATTTCGGCACGGAAGTCAGCAGCCAGACCGCCACGGCGGCGGCGAGGGCGACGCGATACCAACCGAAGATCTCCATGCCGTGCTTGTTCAAGTAGCCGACCATCCACTTCACGGCGATCACGGCCGAGAACCATGCCGCAAACATGCCGACGGCGAGCGGGACGACGCCGAAGGTCGCGAGCATCTCGGGTCCGTGCTTGAGCGCATCGTAGGCCGTGGCGGCCGTCAGCGTGAGCACACCGAGGAGGAAGCTCAACTCGACCGCAGCCGGCAGCGAGAGCCCGACAAGGACGCCGCCGACGATGGTGATGAGGCTCCGGCTCACGCCGGGCCACATGGCCAGACACTGCGCAATGCCGACGATGAGGGCCATGCGGACCGTGAGGCTCTCAAGGCTGAGTCCGCCCGCCCCGCCGGACTTGCGGCGGCGCGTCCACGAGACGACGAGGATCGCAACGCCTCCCACGAACCACGCGGCGACCACGGGCCACAGGCCCCACTCGTCACCGCCGAAGAGGTATTTCTTGATGGTCCTCTCCAGAATGAAACCGAGGACCGCTGCCGGGATGAAGGCGGCAACGAGACAGGTGGCCAGCTTCCGCCCGACCGTGTCTTGCCCCAACACGCCACTGACCATCTGGCCGACACGGTGGCGGTAGAGGCCGAGCACCGCGAGAATCGCTCCCGCTTGGATGCAGATCGCAAAAGCATCCGAGGCATCACTCGACGGGATGCCCATGAGTCGCTGGGCGAGAAGAAGGTGACCTGTCGAGCTGACCGGCAAATACTCCGTGAGCCCCTCGACGATGCCGAGGATGAAGGCCTGAAAGATGTCCATTCCCCCGGGGTGCGGATGCGATCAGATCGCGCTCTCGCCGGTTTCTTCAGTTCGGATGCGGATCGCGTTTTCGATCGGGAGGACGAAGATTTTGCCGTCGCCGATCTTGCCGGTCTTCGCGGCATTCGAGATGGCCGTGACGGCTTTCTCGACAACCGAATCGGCAACGACGATCTCGAACTTCACCTTGGGAAGAAAATCGACGGTGTATTCGCTGCCGCGATAGATTTCCGTGTGGCCCTTCTGGCGGCCGAATCCCTTCACCTCTGCGACCGTCATGCCTTCGATGCCGATCTCGGCGAGGGCTTCTTTGACGTCTTCGAGTTTGAAGGGTTTGATGATGGCCTCGATCTTCTTCATGCGCGGCATTAAACATGCCGGTTGACCGGTTTGGCAAGCCCGATGACTATGGAGGGCTTGAAACCCATCCACTGGCGCCGGACCTCGGTCGGCAAGTATCTGCGGCATCTGCCCCGCGCCAAACACATCCGCGGCACCTGGCTCCACCGGCGCTTCGGCGAGCGGTTGTTCGCCCCCGAACTCTGGCATCCCTCGCGCCGCCGGTTCGCTGCCGGGCTCGCTCTGGGGGCGTTTTTTGCCCTGATGCCCGCCCCCGGCCAAATGCTGGCTGCGGGGCTCCTGGCATTGATCACCCGCGTGAATGTGCCGGCGGCGATCGCAGGCACATGGATCAGCAACCCGCTGACGTTCCCCGTCTGCGTCTACTTCCAATACTGGCTGGGTTCGCTAATCCTTGGACGCCAGGCTGGGGAGCTCCCGACGCACGACCTCCTTGCCGCCATCAAGCACGCGCCTCTGCCATTCGCCGTGGGGATTTTCCCATCCGCGGCGATGCTCGCCCTCGTCGTGTATCCGACAACGCTTTTCCTCTGGGATCGGTTTGAGTCCCGCCTCCGGCGCAAGCGTCCGCCGGCACGGCCGCCGGATTAGGGCAGACCGGCCGCCTTCCAATCCACGCCGCGCATGTCGCCCGTGGTGAGGAATTTCTCGTGCATCGCGAAGGCCGCGCTGAGTGTGGCGGGCGTTTGGCCTTTCGTGACGCTGTCGAAATACCCGTGCAGTTGATCGCGGAAGTCGGGGTGGGCGCAGCAATCCACAATCAGGCGGGCCCGTTCATGCGGGGTTTTGCAGCGGAGATCCGCCACCCCCTGTTCGGTCACGACGACCTGCACGGAATGTTCGCTGTGGTCCATGTGGCTGACGAGCGGGACAATCGGACTGATCTTTCCGCCCTTGGCGAGCGATGGACAGGTGAAGATCGAGATATAGCCGTTGCGTGTGAAGTCTCCGGAACCGCCGATGCCGTTCATCATGCTCGAGCCCATGACATGGGTGGAGTTCACGTTTCCCGAGAGATCGACCTCGATGGCGGTGTTGATCGTGATGATACCGAGCCGGCGGACAAGTTCGGGGTTGTTCGTAATCTCCTGCGGGCGCAGGCAGATGTGTTTCTTGAAGAACTCGAGATCCGAGTAAATCTCCGCCAGCACCTCCGGGCTCACGGTGAGTGACGTGCCGGTAACGAACTTGCACTTGCCCTTGCGGATGAGCGCGATCACGGAGTCCTGGATCACCTCCGAGAACATTTCGAACGCAGGGATGTCTGGATGTTCGCCGAGCGCGGCGAGGACGGCGTTGGCAATGTTGCCGACACCGGATTGGAGCGGAAGGAATTCCTTCGGAATGCGCCCGCACTGGATTTCCGAGGCAAGGAACTCCGCCACGTTCTGCCCGATCTTCTGCGTGGTTTCGTCCGAGGGATCGAACGGCGCGACTTCATCGGGGAGATCGGTCTCGACGATCCCCGCGATCTTGGCCGGATCGACCTTGATGTAGGGCGTGCCGATCCGAGTCGAGCAATCGCGAAGCGGGATCGCCTCACGGTGCGGGGGGTCTTTGGGTTCGAAGATGTCGTGCAGGCCGCGGAGTTCCTTCGGATGCCGCCGGTTGAGTTCGATGAGGATGCGGTCGGCCACGGCGCAGAATGTCGGCGAGGCACCGACGGAAGTCGTGGGGACGATCTCGCCATTTTCGGTGACGTCGCAGGCTTCGACGACAGCCCAGTGGAATTTGCCGAGAAATCCGTAGCGGATCTGCTGCGGAAGGGTCGAGAGGTGCATGTCGAAGAACCGCGTGCGGCCGGAGTTGATGGCGGCGCGCAGGTGCTTGTTCGACTGGTAAGGTGTGCGCCAGGCGATGGCGTCTGCGAGAGCGAGTTCACCGTCCAGCGACTGACCGGTCGAGGCCCCGGTGACGACGCCGATCTGGAGCGGACGGCCGGCCTCGTGCTCGGCCTTCGCGCGTTGCGCCAGAGCGCTCGGAATCGCCTTGGCGGCCCCTGCGGGGGTGAATCCGCTGAATCCGATCGTGTCCCTGTTCTGGATCATCGCTGCCGCCTCTTCGGCGCTCATGAATTTGTCGCTCAGTGCCATGGTGTCTGTGTGTGTTGGGTTCTTAAATTAGCTCTTTGAGTTGTTCCACGCTTTGATGTCCGACAAGAGATTCCTGATCCGAGTCGTCGAGGATACGGAGGTTGCCGCGGGGATCGAGTCCGACGAACCTCCCGCGCGCACGGCCCCCACCGCTGAGGGAAACCTCGACGGGCACGGGCTCGATCCATCGCTGGTTGAGTTCTTCGATGGCCGCTTCCATACCGCCTTCGGTCATTGCCAGATGCGCGTCCGCCAAAGCATCCAGTGTGCGGAGCGTGACATCCTCGAGGGAGGGCGCGCGTCCGCCAAGTTGGTCGGCGAGATTCGTTGCGATGGGCGCGAGGTCGGCGTGGTTGATCCACGGCTCGTTCACAACGTTGAGTCCGAAGCCGACGATGAGGAGATTCGGTGAGGGCTGTTCGATGAGGAGTCCGCCAAGTTTCCGCCGCCCGGCCATGAGATCGTTCGGCCAGCGCAGGCGCGCCCCCGGCACACGATAGGCTTCCAGCATTTGGATGAGATGGCAGCCGACCATGAGCGAAAAGCCCGCCCAACGTTTGGACCCTCCCTCCGCCGGGAGCACGGCGGAAATCCACAGGCCACCGGGTTCGGACACAAACTGGCGTCCGAACCGTCCGCGTCCGCCTGTCTGAGCTTCGGCCCGCACGGCGTGCCAAGCCGGGAGATCCCGTGCGACATCGTTCGTCGAGGCGGTCGTGCCGCACTGGAGCAGTTTCCATCCGGCGGCGCCGACGGAGTTGATCAGATGCATCGCGTCGGTCGCTGGGTTCATGGCCGGACTGCGGATGCGGGGGACTGCACGGGCATCACCGCAGGGAGTGGGAACTGAAGATGTTGCGACGGCCTTCCCGTGACCAGACGAGCGCCTCGTTGGACGAGATAGAAACGACCTGATGGTGCTCGCCGAGCGTGTAAGCCACGGCGGCAATGATCGCCTGGAAAACATCCGCGGGGATTTCGTCGGAGGCCGCCGGGGGTGCTTGGGCAGGAGCGACCGGGGCGGGGACCGGCGGCGCGGAGGCTGGAGTCGCTGGGGGTGCGGCGGGAAGCGGGGGCGGTGTGGCGGTCCGCGATGCGCGGAGTTCGGCCAGCTCGGCCCTCAGGGAGCGAAGTTCGGAACGGATGCGCGCGACCCGCTGCGTGAGCAGGAACACGACGACCACCAGCGCGAGCAGCAGGAGAAAACCGAACCACCCACCGGACGCTGCGAGGAGCGGAGGCAACATAACTCAGGAAATCTTCACCAATACCTGGCCTTCTTCGACCGCGTCGCCGGGCTTCACAAGGATTTCCGCGACGGTGCCGTCGGAGGCGGAGTTCACGAAGGTATTCATTTTCATAGCCTCGACCGTGACGAGTTTGTCGCCCACGGCCACCTTTTGTCCGACCTCGCAGTCGAGAGAAACGATCCGCCCCGCGAGCGGACTCGCCACGTCGCCGGGTCCGGCCGAGGGCGCGGCTTTCGGTGTGGATGAGGACGGCGGAGCCATCGTCGTCTGCTGAAGGAGTCCGCCCTGATAGGCCGCCGGGCGGGCAGGTTCATCAAGGGATTCGACGACGACCTCGAAGGTTTTGCCGTCAACGGTGACGCGGAGTTTTTTCATGGGTTCGTTTTCTCTGGGGTGGACGGGGAATCAAAGCGGAATGTTGCCATGTTTTTTTGGCGGACGCGTCTCGCGTTTTGCGAGCGTGTTCCGCAGGGCCATCGCCACCACAGCGCGTGTCTGCGAGGGCTCGATGACGTCGGTGACCATCGCCATTCCGGCTGCCTGGTAGGGCGAGGCGAACTTCTTGCGGTATTCTTCGATGAGCGTCTTCTCGTCCGCGGGATTCTTTTCGATCTCGCGTTTGTAGAGGATTTTGACGGCGCCCTCGGCCCCCATCACCGCGATCTCGGCAGTCGGCCACGCATACACGCAGTCGGCCCCGAGGTCCTGGCTGCACATGGCGAGATACGCTCCCCCGTAGGCCTTGCGGAGAATGATCGTGATCTTCGGCACGGTGGCGGCTCCGTAGGCAAAAAGCATCTTGGCCCCGTGGCGGATGATGCCCCCGCGCTCCTGCGCGACACCCGGAAGGAAGCCGCCTGTATCCACGAGCGTAACGATGGGAATATTGAAGATATTGCAGAAGCGGATGAAGCGAGCCCCCTTGTCCGAAGCGTCGATATCAAGCGCCCCGGCTTTGACCATCGGCTGATTCGCAATGATGCCGACAACAACGCCCTGAATGCGGCCGAAGCCGACAACGAGGTTCTTTGCGAAGTCCATCTGCACTTCGAGGAAGTCCGCGTTGTCCACAAGGCGGCCGATCACCTGCTTGACGTCGACCGGCGTCTTGCCGTCCTCCGGCACGAGATCGTTCATGCCGGGATCCGCATCGAGCGTGAGCGGGAGGCTCAGATCGTGCGGCGGGTCCATGATGTTGTTCGACGGGATGAAGGAAAGGAGCTTCTGAACGATGGCGACGGCGTGTGCGTCGTTCTCGGCGACGAAGTGGATGTTCCCGCTGATGGTGGCATGCGCGGCTGCGCTGCCGACCTCAGCCATCGTGCATTTTTGGCCGGTGGCGGCGAGAATGACATCGGGCCCGCAAATGAACATGTTTGCCTGGTCCTTCACCATGATCTGGAAGTCCGTGAGCGCGGGCGAGTAGGCGGCTCCGCCGGCGCACGGACCTGCGATCACCGCGATCTGCGGAACGACACCGGAAAGGTAGATGTTCTTGAAAAAGACTTTGCCGTATCCGGAAAGGGATTCGACACCCTCCTGGATACGCGCACCACCCGAGTCATTGAAGCAAACGACCGGCATGCCCGACTGCTGGGCGTAGTCCATGATGTCACAGATCTTCCGGGCGTGCATCGCGCCAAGCGAGCCTCCCGCCACTGTGAAATCCTGGCTGTAGGCTGCGACGGGACGGCCACCGACATACCCGGTGCCGGTCACCACGGCATCCGCGGGAAGAACTTTCTTCTCCATGCCGAAGTTGTGGCACGTGTGGTTCGCATGCATGCCGAACTCCATGAACGTGCCGGGTTGGAACAAGGCGTCGAGACGGTCGCGGGCCGTCATGAGCCCCTTCTTGCGGCGGGCTTCGAGTTTGTCTTTGCCCCCACCGGCGAGGACAGCCTCGCGGCGGGATTTCAACTCATCGAGGAATTCTTTTTTGATGGCCATGGCTCGGAACTCCTTAGTGGGCGGCTGCGCCGTCCTTGGGTTGACAGAACTCGGTGAGCACGCCGAACGTGCTCTTCGGGTGGAGGAAAGCGACGAGCTTGCCGCCCGCACCGTCAAAAGGAACTTCGTGGATGAGCTTCACGCCGTTGTCTTTCGCGTGGGCCAGCTGCCCGGTGACGTCCGTCGTGGCAAAGGCGATGTGGTGGATCCCCTCGCCGCGCGTCTCGAGGAACTTTGCGATTGTGCTCTCGGGATCCGTCGGTTCCAGGAGTTCCAGATGGACCTCGCCGCACACGAGGAACGCCGTGCGGACTTTCTGGGACGGCACCTCCTCGACGTGCTCACATTTCAGACCGAGGGCTTTTTCGTAATAGGGAAGCGCGGCGTCGATGGATTTCACCGCGATACCGAGATGATCAATTTTTTGAATAGTAGCGCTCATTGGTATGCAGCTATTAGTAAATCTAATAACCGCGCCGGGCGCAATGTTTTTGTTTCAGAGGCTCTCGGAATTCTCCTGCAGGCGGGCATGAGCCCGGGCGACATGGATGTATTTTTCGGCCCATGCGCGGAGGCCGGCGCGTTCTTCGGGGGTGAGTTCGCGTTTCACTTTTGCCGGTGAGCCCATAACCATCGAGCCTGCGGGAATCTTGGTTCGCGGGGTGACGACGCTTCCCGCAGCGACGAGGCACTGGTCGCCGATTTCCGCCCCGTCGAGAATCACGGAGCGCATGCCGATGAGGCACTCGTTGCCAATCGTGCAAGCGTGAACCATCGCCCCGTGACCGAGCGTGCAATAGTCCCCGACAACAGCCGGCAGATCGTCCGCGAGGTGGATGATGGTTCCGTCCTGGACGTTCGTTCCGGCGCCGATGAGGATGGACTCGATGTCGCCGCGGAGCACGCAACCGTAGAAGACACTGGAGTCGGGTCCAAGCCGCACGTCTCCCATCAGGTCGGCACTTTGCGCGACGAAAGCCGCTGCGGAAACATCAGGCTGCCGGGAAAGGAACTTCGCGAGGCGCTGGTCGATCGTCATGATCGCAGAATTTTGCCCGCAGGACGCGGGAGGGCGCAAGCCGGAAGCCCACGCTTCACTTCAGGAGACGTGCCTTCGTCTCGGGCGGAAGCGACGAGCGGTTGATCCATGCCTTCGCTGCCGCCGCATCCTGCCGCACCCAATCCCGTGCGAGGCTCTCGACTTGGCGGTCGCGGCGTTTGGCATCTGAAATCGTAACCGCCCAAGACAGCGCCGTCTCGTGATCCTCGGCGGCAATTTTCTGCCCGATCCGTTCGATGGCGGAATCCTTCGCGGGTCCGGCGGGCTGGCGGGCGAGCCACTCCGCGGCGGCCTCGGTGTTTTTCGAAGCCCAGCGATCCACAACACGCGGCAGGATCTCCGCTTTGTCTTCCGCACTCAGGCGGTCGAGATAGCCCGCAGCAGACTCCGGCGAGGAATCCGCCCACTGCGTGAGCGCTCTGCCCAGCACGTCGCGCCGCTGGGCGGCATCGGTGAGCGAACCTGCCCAGCGGAGCACACCCTGTGGATCGTTCCGGCTCCACCCCGAGGCGATCGAGTCGATGACTTTCCCGCGCAGATCCGCGGGCAGCGCATTCGCGGCGGCGATGGCCTGCTGCGGATTGTCCGACGCCCATTTCGAGAAAATGTTCTCGAGCGCGCTCTCGCGGCCCTGGCCCTCGGGCAACTGCCGCACCCACTGCAGAGCCTCCTCCCTTTTGCCCGATGCGACCCATTGGGCAGCGATGGAACTGATCGACTCCGACTGCACACGCCCGGCAGGCAAAGACGCGACAGCTGCCGCCGCGGCGGCAGGATCGCGACGCGCCCAGTTTGAAAAGATGTTTCGGACGGCGTCGCGGTAGTTGTCGCCGGCGGGCATATACTCCACAACGGCGTCGAGCAAAGCCTTGGGATCGCTCTCCGAATTCGAGGCCAGGGCGCGCAGCACGTCGGATTGGAGCGAGGCGTCGGACAGCGTTTTCGCATAGGTCAGGGCCTCCGAAGGATTCGAACGCGCCCAGGAACTGACCGCCGTCGAAACCGCGCGGTTGCGCCCTTCGGCCTCGGAAATCTCAAGGGCCGCCGTGAGTGCGGCGCGGGGGTCGCTCTGCGCCCAAGCGGAGACCGCCTGGATCCGCGGATCCATGTAGCCCTCGCGATTGGCGGGAAGGGACTTTGCAAACTCCCATGCGGCCTTGGGATCGCTCTGTGCCAAAGCGGAGACCAGAGAGTTCCTTGCCTGATCACCCTGGCGGCCTTCGATGCGCAGGGCGGCAGCCTTCGCGGCCTCCGGGTCGCGGCGCGCCCACTGATAAAAGATCGAAGAAAGCGAGAAAGAATCCTCGTTGTCGTCGCTGTCGCGCGCGAGAGCGAGTTCGAGAGCCCGCTTCGGATCTTTGCCTGCGAGATTCGCGAAGGCCACCGAGCGCAATTGGCGTTTCAGATTTTGCTCCGGAATTGCCTCGATGAGCGACAGGGCGCGATCGGGATCCTTCACCGTGATCGACGAAGCGGCCGCGGCAAGTGCCGACATGCGCATCGGGCCGGCAGGGAGTGCTGTGGCAAAGGCCCATGCGCCTTGCGGGTCCTTCTCTGCATAGGCCGCCATGACGATGTGCCATCCGGTTTCCCGCCGCCCCGCGGTCCCGGCTTTCGCCATTTCCGCAGCAAGGGATGCTGTGTCAGACACACGGAGACGATCGGACAATCCCGCCCAGCGCCGCATGGTATCCATCGTTCCGAAGCCTGCCGTTTCCATCGCATCGAGTTCGACCTTGAGTTGGTCGAGCGAGATCGGCTGGACGGAGACTCCAGATTCGGCAGGTGGGGCTGCCGCCACCGGAACCGAGTCATCTGAAGAAGAAGCAGAAGGTGTCACCGTTTGGACGGACGCCTGGCCGGTGACTGCCTGAGCCTGAAGAGGAGTTTTTTTCTGGAAGGTGGAAACGGCGATGCCCCCGACAAGCGCTCCCAAAAGAAACGCGCTGAGGGCGGTGAGAAGAAGAGGTTTCATGGCTGTTTGCGGGCTCCGAGGTTGAGATGGGAAAGAAGGTCCTCTGCGGCGAGCGTCGGGGAAATTGCGCCCGCGAGAATCTGTTGCTCCAGTGCTTGCGACAGAGCTGCCAGCGCAGGCTCGGCGAGAAACCTTGCTCGCAGTTCCTGCTCGACGAGCGCCCTCCACCACTCAAGAGCCTGAGCGGTGCGCCGGCGCTCGAACTGTCCATCGGCCTGCACATGGTCGCGGTAGCAAAGGATCGCCTGCCAGACAGCATCGATCCCGCGTTTATCCATCGAGGACGCGGCGAGCACAGGGGGCACCCAGCCCTCCGTAGCCGGACTCAGGTAATGGATGACCCGTTCGAAATTCTGCCGGGTGGCCTCCGCACGGATACGGTTCTCACCATCGGCCTTGTTGACCATGAGCACGTCGGCGATCTCGAAAATGCCCTTTTTCATCCCCTGAAGCTCGTCCCCGGCCCCTGCAATAAGGACGAGGAGAAACACATCCACCATCGATCGGACCGAGATCTCACTCTGGCCGACACCGACGGTCTCGATGAGCACGATGTCGAAGCCCGCGGCTTCGCATACCGAGATTGTCTCCCGTGTTTTCCTCGCCACACCGCCGAGTGCCCCGCCGGAAGGTGAGGGCCGGATGAAACAGTCCTCGCGGCGAGAGAGAGTTTCCATGCGTGTCTTGTCGCCAAGGATGCTTCCTCCCGTGAGCGAACTGCTCGGATCCACCGCGAGGACGGCGACGCGGTGCCCGGCATCGCAGAGAAAGTTGCCGAGCGCCTCGATGAACGTGCTTTTGCCCGCACCCGGCACCCCGGAAATGCCGACACGAAGTGCGGAACCCGGTCTGGAGGCAAGCCTCCGGAGCATTTCGCGGGCGGAGGGACGATGGGAGACGGCATTGCTCTCGACGAGAGTGATGGCACGGGACAGGAGAGATCGGGTGCCGGAGAAAACGCCCTCAACCAATTCGTCAACGGAGGGCGTCCTTCGTGCACCGGAGGCCTTCCTCAGAAGCCGTGCAGGCGGTTTGACTCCCGGCATCACCGTTGTGGCAAACGTTCCCTCGGCATCATCGGGGACCCACTCGGGGCGGAACGGGGAGGAGGCCATTCCTCCGCCATACACGCCCGCTCTTCGCGCGTCAACGAACGCCCGCGGCGAGGATCGCCTCAACCGCTTTGCGGTGCGGGGACGGCATCGCCGGAAGCTTCGCGGGGTCGAAGGGTGTCCATTCCGCCAAAGGCCGCCCGCGCACGACTTCAAGACGCACGCGGTGGTGTGTGATCGCATAACGACTTTCGTGCAGCACTTCTCCTCCCGCTCCCGCAGGCGGGAGAAGCCACAAGCCCTGCCACCGCGGACCCTCCGAGCGCACCATACAGATTTTTCCGCGCGCGAGCGCGAAAACTCGCCGATCCTCGACAGAAACCGCGGAGGGGCGCGGACGCTTGACGGGCAAGGAGGAGGGATCTGCCGCGCGGCAGAACTTTGCAACCGGACAGCGCCCGCACTCCGGTTCCCCGGCCTTGCAAATCATGGACCCCAAATCCATCAGGGCTGCCGTGTGCCGCGCCCCGCCGCGCGGGGGCAAAAGGGCGACGGCGGCGGATTCGATGGCCGCCCTGCCGCGCGCGGAGTCGACCGGATCGCGGACGTCGGCCAACCGCGCGAGGACGCGCTGGATGTTGGCGTCGATTACAGGCACGCACTGATCGAATGCGAAGGCTGCCACTGCCGATGCGGTGTAGGGTCCGATGCCCGGGAGTATGCGAAGTTCCTCTACCGAGCAGGGAACCCGCCCGCGGCGCGCCAACTCCCGCGCAGCCCGGAGGAGATTTCGCGCCCGCGAGTAGTAACCAAGGCCCTCCCACATTTTGAGCACATCATCCTCACTGGCTGCGGCAAGGGATTCGACATCGGGCCAGGCGCGCATCCACCGCTCAAAGAACGGCTTCACAGCCGCCACCGTCGTCTGCTGGAGCATGAACTCCGAGACGAGGACGGCGTAGGGATCCGCAATCCCCCGCCACGGCAGCGTGCGGCCCTCGCGGTTGAACCACCGGTGGAGATCCCTGCGCAAGGCTTTCGCGTTTTCTATCATCTGGACAGATGCCGCCAATACGCCGTGAATGCCCTCATGTCGCCGGAAAAAAAACTCCATTCTCATACGGCACCTCTCACGGCGGAGCAGGTGCGCACCCTGCGCAACGTGCTTGAGCGGGACGGATTCACATTCGAGACAAAGCCCTACACCCTCTACGCGGCGCGCAAGGGAAAGCTGAACATCGCGGTTTATGAAAAGGGGCCGAAGGCTTTGCTGCAGGGCTCCGGCCTTGAGGACTTCATCACATTCACACTCGAGCCGGAAGTGCTTGGCGAGGCGAGCTTCGGATACGAGGAGGTGCTTTCTCCCGAATTGTTCGAGCCGCACTTCGGCATCGACGAGAGCGGTAAGGGAGATTTTTTCGGTCCGCTCGTCATCGCGGGGGTCTATGTGGATCCTCCCCTCGCCCGCACACTGCGCGATGCCGGCGTGCAGGACAGCAAGGCGATCTCTTCGGACAAACGCATTCGCGATCTGGCGGCGGCCATACGCAAGTCCGGAGCCCCCCACTCGCTCGTGACCATCGCCCCGCCTCGTTACAACGAGCTCTACCGCAAGATCGGGAATCTCAACCGGCTGCTTGCCTGGGGCCACGCGCGCGTGATCGAGAACCTCTGCGAGGCCCGCCCGGAGTGTCCGCGGGCCCTGTCGGACAAATTCGCCGACGTCCGCGTCCTCGAGCGTGCCCTCCTTGAGAAAGGCCGACGGATTCAACTCGACCAGCGGACCAAGGCGGAGTCCGATTTCGCGGTGGCTGCCGCCTCGATCCTTGCCCGGGAAAAATTCATCGACTGGCTGGAGAGTCGCTCGCGGGCCCTCGGCATCAAGCTCCCGCGGGGGGTCTCCCAGGCTGTGAAGGACGCCGCCCGCGCCATCGTGGCTTCGGGCGGCTCCGGCGCCCTGGAGAGTTGCGCGAAAACACATTTCAAAACTGCGTCGGAAGTCGGTGGGGCACCCTGAGCCGGCGGTGATTTGAGCTTGGTCATGGTTTTCCGGAAGCGAACCGCATCGGGCTTGCAGAAAACGTAATAAATCGTGACTCTGCCCCCGCATTCGCGCCGCCCATGACTACTCCGTCCTCCGAAAGCCAACCGTGGAAGAAACTCAACCTCTCCAGCCTTCCGGAACTCGCCGAAGTTCTGAAGGCCGCTCCGCGCGTTCTCATCGCCAACTCGGTCGATGAACTCGTTGATCTCGCCTGCGGGGGGCCGGAAGGGACCGGCACCGAGATCGCCTACAACGTGCCGGGACGCGGCGCCGTGCTGGAAGCCACCGCGGTTCGCGTGCGCAATGGCGTCGCGGCGAACTATATCGATCCCTACATGCGCCGCCGCGACCCCGATTGCATGGTCATTGCAGACCACCTGCCGACCAATAAGCCGACTTACGAGAAGCGCTTCGGCAAATCGTTTGAGCCGCTGCGCGAAGAAACATTCGCTTGGCTCAAGACCCAGGAACTTGCCGTCTTCGCCTTTACGGCGGGTCAGGAAGGCATGGGAGGCGATGCGGTGGTCGTGGCTCCGGCGAACGCCGGCTTTTTCGCGCTCGGACTGGCGCTGCTTCAAGGCATCCGGCCGATGGACTCCCTGCCGGACACTTTTTGTCCGAAAGCGGTGATCTACGTCGCCCCGCCGTTCCGGCACACGCATTTTGACGGCCGCCAGATTGTTGTCCACAACCGGCGCGCGCACGTTCACGAACTCTTCTCCTACAACCTCTATCCCGGCCCGAGTGCCAAGAAAGGCATCTACGGCGTTCTGATCGGACTCGGCGAGAAGGAGGGATGGGTCACCGCACACTGCTCCGTGGTCCAGGTCGTGACGCCTTACGACAACGTGGTCACCTTCATGCACGAAGGAGCAAGCGGCGGCGGCAAAAGCGAGATGCTCGAGTATCCGCACCGCGGGTCCGATGGCCGCATGCGCCTTGGGGAGAACGTGGTCACCGGCGAAGTCCGCCACATCGAGCTCCCGCGCACGTGTGAACTCCACCCGGTCACGGACGACATGGCTCTTTGTCATCCGAGCCTCCAAACCCATCCCGGCAAACTCTGCGTCACCGACGCGGAGGACGCATGGTTCGTCCGCGTGAACCACATCACACACTACGGGACCGACATTCATCTGGAGAAAGTCTGCGCCGAGCCCACCAAACCCCTGCTCTTCATGAGCATCGACGCCGTGCCCGGCAGCCGGGCGATGATTTGGGAACACACGCAGGATGAGCCCGGCGTCCCCTGTCCGAATCCCCGCGTGGTCATTCCCCGTGACATCATCCCCGATGTTGTGCACCGCCGCGTCGCGGTCGATTTCCGCAGCTTCGGAGTGCGCACCCCGCCCTGCACGAAAGAAAAGCCGACCTATGGCATCCTCGGCATGTTCCACATCCTTCCGCCCGCGCTCTCCTGGCTCTGGCGTCTCGTCGCCCCTCGCGGTCATGCGAACCCGAGCATCGTCGACAAAGGAGGCATGAGCTCCGAAGGCGTTGGATCCTACTGGCCGTTCGCCACCGGGCGGCGTGTGGACCAAGCCAACCTTCTCCTCAAGCAGTTTGTCGAACACAGCCGCATGCGGCACATCATTTGCCCAAACCAGTACATCGGTGCATGGAATGTCGGCTTCATGGGACAATGGATCACCAGAGAATACCTCGCCCGCCGCGGCACGGCCCGTTTCCGTCCGGACCAGTTGAAGCCCTCGCGTTGTCCGCTTCTCGGCTACAGTCTGCACCACCTCTCGGTAGAAGGTCGCGCCGTCGCACGCTGGTTCCTGCAGGTGGACACCCAGCCCGAGGTCGGCGAAGAGGCCTTCGACAAAGGGGCCGAAATGCTCCACGAGTTCTTCGTCAAGTGCCTCACCGCATTCGACGAACCCGACCTCGACCCGCTCGGCCGACAGATCATCCAGTGCGCTCTTGACCGTGGCTCGGTTGCAGACTTCGAGAGCTTCATTGAGTCGACATCCTGAGCCCCCGGGAGCAAAGACCAAAGTCTGGTGCGCGATACAGGGTTCGAACCTGTAACACACCCGCTGATTATCAGGACTTTACAAATCCTGACGCACAAATAGACGCACAAACTTCTCGCGAGGGCTTCGAGCTCTGCGAAGTCATCAGTGCTTGGGAGACACTTCCCGCCGCTCTGCGGTCCGGCGTCCTGGCTATCGTCCGGAGCCATTCCCGAGACTTGTCCATGAATCCCGGAGGGAAGGTAGCGGCAGCCCGAGCCCCGCAGGGGGCGAGCTCGGGCGCTGGCGCCAAGCCAGAGCTACCGGTTTGTGGGCAAGTCGAAAGCACTTCCACGACAAAGAATTTGACCGCGGGCCGCGTGGCCCGGGCCAGCAGCAAGAAACCCCAAACAGAAAGGAGACTCGCGAAATGACCTTCAAAGGACTCGTTATCGCGCACGAGGACTCCAGCTATACCGGCAAGCGCGGCCGCATCGAACAGGAAACCCTGACCTGTCTCGACGCGGACGAAGTGAAGCTCCGGGATACCGTCGACTGTGTTTTCACAGCCGGCGTGATCTCGGAAGCCTCCAAGCAGATCGGCAAGACGCTGGAATTCCAAGTGGATGCCGTCCGTCCCTCGAACACGATGCGCCCGCGGTTCATCGTCAAGGGACTGGTGGCCAGAAAGGCAGCATGAACCATCAACCTTCCGGTCTTCTCTATCAGTTGTCGTCCGTACCTTGGGACTGGTTCGGCACGCTGACGTTCGGAATGCGAAAGATCCCCGTTGATCAGTCGCAACCCGATCTCATAGAGAAGACCGCGAAGTTCAAAATTGCGGGCTCCCGCGTTCCACCCGTGGGAGTCCGCTTTTCAATGTTTTATCAATGGCTGCGCCAGCAAGAGCACCACTGGCGGCAGAACCAAACACAATGGGTGCTACGACACGAACGCGGCGAGATCGGAGGCCGTCCGCATTTTCACTTCCTCATTCGAGCCCTGCCTCCGGGCGCAAACAAGAGCCACTTTCGCATGGCAGCGATGACTCGATGGGAATCCCTCGGGGGTGGCATGGCAAGAATTCGACGGTTCGACAACAAAACCTTTGGGGGTGAAAAGGACGCTGTATGCTACGTCCTGAAAAACCTCGGCGCTAACGCCTACGAACTGGCCAAATTCGAGCAAGACGGCTCCGACTCAATCCGCCTCTCCCCGGCCTTCCTGAAGGCCATGACGGAACGAGCCGAAAGGATCACTGTCTGAGGCCGATCTGGAAGACGTCCAGGTCGCTCCTACGCCGCTCCAAACGGCCCCACCGGATGACCCGCGTCAGCGGGTCGCCGGTGGGTCGCTTGAAGGGGTATTGTGCCCTGATCCATTCCTCCCGGCTTGCCATGATGGCAACGAGGCCGCATTTTCGTCGGGATGGCAACGGCAGAGCTGATTGAGTCCCTTGAGAAATTCGTAAAGTTCTCACGCACGTTGAAGGGGGATGAAAAGAGCGAAGCTCAGATCTTCCTAGACCATTTCTTCCGAGCTCTAGGCCATGAGGGTGTTCAAGAAGCCGGTGCTACTTTCGAGTTTCGTATCGCCAAAAAACCCGGCTCCGCTCAGCTCGAACTCATAAAGGATGCAGCCGCTGCAAAAGTAAAAAGCGGAAAGAAGTTTGCCGATCTCCTCTGGCCCGAGCGCGTCTTGATTGAAATGAAATCGAGGGGCGAGAACTTGGAAAAGCATTACGACCAAGTTTTCGACTATTGGACACATATCGTCCCAAGCCGCCCGCCGTATGTGATCCTCTGCAATTTCGACCAGCTCTGGATTTACGACTTCAATGTCCAGCTATTCGACCCGGTAGAAAGACTTTTCGTTCGCGATCTCGCTCAAAACGGCGCTGCGCTTGGGTTCCTGCTACCGAACGAGCGAAAGCCGATCTTCGGAAATAACCGTGTCGAAGTCACCCGAAAGGCCGCCGACGCGTTCGCAACTGTCTTCCGGAAGATCATTGAGCGCGGGGAAGATCGCACTCGGGTGCAACGTTTCATTCTCCAACTCCTCGTGTCAGTCGTTGCCGAGGATCTCGGCCTTCTTCCAAACGAGATTGTAACATCGCTTCTAGCGGACTGCGTAAAAAACCCTTCCGACAGTTACGACCTGCTTGGCGGTCTCTTCCGCCAAATGGCTTCTAACGAACCAGCACGGGGCGGTCGCTACTTCGAAGTAGCATACTTTAACGGAGGTTTGTTCTCTGTAGTCGATCCGATTGAATTGAAGCACAGCGAGGCTTATATGCTGCATGAAGCAGCCCTTACTCACGACTGGGCACAGGTGAAGCCCGAAATCTTTGGCACCCTCTTCCAACATAGCATGGATGCCGAGGAGCGCCACGCTTTCGGCGCCCACTTCACCAGCGAGTTCGACATCCAGAAGGTCGTCGGCCCCACCATCGTCCGCCCTTGGCGCGAGCGCATAGAGGCGGCCAAGAGCGAAATGACCGCGCTCGTCGCCGCCCTCGACGACCTACGGAAGTTCCAAGTCCTCGACCCCGCCTGCGGCTCCGGCAATTTCCTCTTCGTCGCCTACCGCGAGATGAAGCGCCTCGAGCGCGACCTCCTCGTCCGCCTGCAAAAGGCGAAGGCGAAGATCGAGCTGACCAGCGCCGTCTCCATCCAGCAGTTCTACGGACTCGACACCCAACCCTTCGCCGTCGAGCTGGCCAAGGTCACGCTGATGCTCGCGAAGGAGCTGGAGATTCGCGAAGCCGCCCGGCTGGGTGAAACCGAAGGCCTCTTCTTTCAGGAAAAGCCGCTCCCGCTCGATAACCTCGACGCCAACATCCGCTGCGCCGACGCCCTCTTCACCGAGTGGCCGAAAGCCGACGCGATCATCGGCAACCCGCCTTACCTCGGCGCGAAGCTGCTCAAGCCGACCTACGGTCCCGACTATGTGGACAAGCTCCGCAAAGCATATCCCGCCATCCCCGGAATGGCGGACTTCTGCGTCTATTGGTTTCGGAAAGCGCACGATCATCTTGCGACGAACGGTCGCGCCGGATTGGTCGGCACGCAGAACATCCGAAGTAACGCCTCGCGTATCGGCGGTCTCGACTACATCACGGCGACCGGAACAATTACGGAGGCAGTTTCGGCACAAGTGTGGAGCGGCGAGGCTGCCGTGCATGTGTCCATTGTGAATTGGATCAAAGGTGAAGCAGTCGGAGACAAGGCACTTCATTTCCAAAGAGGAGATTCCGTGGACAGTCCTTGGGAAACCTTCGAACTCCCGGAAATAAATTCGGCGCTATCAAACCAAGCCGACGTCACGGGCGCAGCCCGGTTAACAGCCAACTACGAGCCGCAGGTCTGCTTCTCAGGACAGGTGGCCGGACACTTCGGATTCGTTTTGGCCTCGGATGAAGCGGAATCTATGATCAAGGCAGATCCGAGGAATCGACAGGTAATCCATCCTTTCCTTATCGGTCGCGACATGTTGACCGGCGACGGTTCTCCGAGCGAGTGGGTCATTGATTTCCAAACCCGCTCAGTCCTCGAAGCCGGAACTTATGAGGAGCCCTTTGCCCGCGTTAAGTCGCTTGTGCTGCCCACGCGGATCAAGAAAGCGGAGGAAGGCAAGAATGCCGCCGGGGAACAGCGCTCTCACCATAAGCAGTTCCTTCGCTATTGGTGGCGGCACTCCTTCGACCGACCGGAGCTTATTGATCTCATCTCGAAGATGCCCCGATACATCGTCTGCTCGGATACGACCAAGCGTCCTGTGTTCGAGTTCATCTCGCGCGACATTCGGCCCGACCATAAGTTGCGGGTCTTCGCATTCGCCGACGACTATTCGTTTGGGGTTCTGCAGTCTCACTTCCACTGGGTTTGGTTCATCACTAAATGCTCCAAGCTCCTTGGGCGCTTCAACTACACGTCGAGCACCGTCTTCGACACCTTCCCTTGGCCGCAGACGCCAACGAAGGCGCAGATCGCGGAAGTGGCCGCCGCCGCCGTCGCGCTGCGCAGCTTGCGCCGGGAGATCATGAACCAGCTCGGCTACTCCCTGCGCCAACTCTACCGCACCCTCGAAGAACCCGGTGCCAACCCGCTCCGCGACGCCCACACCCGCCTCGACACCGCCGTCCGCGCCGCCTACGGGATGCCGGCCAAGGCCGACCCGCTCGCATTCTTGCTTGCCCTAAATTTGGAGTTGGCAGCGAAGGAACAGGCAGGAGAAGCGATTACGCCACCCGGATTGCCTGCAAATGCCGGTGAAGCGTTCGTCACCCAGGATTGCATCCGAGTGGACGCGTGAAGCCTCGAAATACCGAAGCGCAAAGCGCTCACTGTTCCCCTTAGAGGAGGGGCACGGGGAAACGTGGTTCCCCGTTCGTGAGGTTGCACAGGGTTTCACGAATGGGCGGTGCCGGAGGCTCCGCCGAAGCTTGGCATCACTTCCAATTCGGGAGTAGGAGTCGCATCTTTCCAAGGGACGGGGTCTCTGAAAGCCGACCGGGGAAAAGGGTCTGGACGGCTTGCGGAGTCCCCGCGAAAGGTCAGCGTGTTTGCGATTCGCTTGGTCGTGCCGGTGCAGCATTGGATGGATTCATCATTCGGGCTCATTTTTTTCATGATTCAGTATGATTTTTTCCTTGCAATCCGAATCGGAGTGAATCACCTTGCACACATGCGAGCAAAGCAAAACGCCAAACCAAAGAAAGAGAAGGCGGTTCCAGCGATTCCCGCCGCTGTATTGTCATCCGCACCTAACGAACCTCCCCCGCCGCACATCCTGATGGAACAGGCTCTCGACGAGCCGAACTTTTTCGATCTGCGGCCTTACCTCGGCGTGATAGCCACGCTGCGGTCCAAGGGATTCAGTTACCGCGATATCACGAAATGGCTAATCGACCGTGGGCTCGACACGAATTACAGCGAGGTCTATCGCACCTACCAACGCTCCCTTTCGCCAATGGAGGCCGAAGCAGAAGAGGCCCGGACTTTGGAAGAGGAACAACAGGAGGAAAGGCACGGTTACTGAGATGGGCCACGAATCTCCATTTGCCCCGGGAACGGCCGTGCTGAGCAAGCGGCAGGCTGCCCTTTATTGTGGGCTGAGTGTGAAGACGATTGAGAGATTCGTTGCGTCTGGCGTCCTGCCCGTAGTGCGCTTCACAGCCAGATGTATCCGCATCCGCAAATGCGACCTTGAAAAGCTCATTCAAGAACGGCTGATCCAAGGAGGTGCGTCGCTATGATTCGGAGCGTCTTCCGCCCATCGAGAACTGAAAACGGGAAAAGGGTTCGGCAGCGTCTTTACGTCGGGCAATATCGCTTGGATGGAGAGACCGGGATCACCCGCATTCCTCTCGGCACGTCGGACAAGCAAACAGCTGAGGCACGGCTGCGGTCGATCGTGGAGGACAAAGAGCGTGAACGCATGGGCCTCCTGCCACCTAAAGAGGAACGGGAGGCAGCCTCCCTCGACCTTGCAGAGCACCTCAACGCGTTCATTGCTGAGAAGCGCGAGACAAGCACTTGTCCTCGCTACGTTCGGGAACTGGAGTTGCGACTCAATCGGACAATTCGGGAAATCGGATGGAAGCAAGCGAGAGACATATCAGCGTCGTCGTTCATCGCATGGCGGCAGAAGCAGAGTTTGAGCGCGAAGTTCCTCAATGAGTTCCTGATCTCCGCAAAAGCATTCGCGACCTGGCTACGAGTCCACCGCAAGGCCTTGGCAGCCGATCCTCTTGAAAGCGTGAGTCCGCTTTCACTTGTCGGGAAAGAGACTTTTGTGCGGCGGGCTCTCACCAACGAGGAGATCAACCGGCTCTTGTCCGTTTCGGGACGCCGGAGCGTAATCTACACGTTGGCGATCTACACGGGATTGCGTCGGAATGAACTGAAGCAGTTGGAATGGTCTGACGTTTCGCTCGACTCCGAGCAGCCGACCCTTGTTGCCCGCGAGACGACCACGAAGAACCGCAAGATGGCACGCATACCGCTTCACAAGGAGGCCGCTCGAGCCTTGCGAGAGTTCCGGGAAGACTCTGCGGCATCGGGTCAGATTTTTCTCGGGATTTTCCCAAAGATCGCGACCTTCCGGAAGGACCTAGAAGCAGCAGGCATTGAAAAGTTCGATGCGAGAGGCCGGAAAGTGGATTTCCATTCCCTGCGCAAAACTTTCGGAACACTCCTCGGCCTTTCCGGGGCTACGCTTCAGCTTCGCATGGAAGCGATGCGCCACAGCGACCCGAAGCTCACAATGAAGACTTACACGGATTCGGAATTGCTGCCGCTCCGTGAGACAATCGCCATGCTCCCGGCCCTCGGGCCGTACGCACAAATACACGCACAAACTTCAGTCGAAACGGGTTCCAACGAGTCGCGAACTGTCGCAACAGTTGAAGAATTCATTAGCCCGGAGAGCCTGATCAACACAGCTTCTAGAGGTCATCTGTCGCGAACTGTCGCTGACGGTCTCAAAAAGGGGAATGGTGCGCGATACAGGGTTCGAACCTGTGACCCCTACCGTGTCAAGGTAGTGCTCTACCACTGAGCTAACCGCGCTTCAGGCCGGGAAGATCGGAGGAAGCCCGATCGCCGTGGGATGAAAAACCTACGGACTGACGAGCATGGCTGCAAGAGAAAAACCGTCACGTCGCCCGTGGGCGGGCGCCAGCCTGGGCGAAAAGGGCGATGGCGAATGCGCCCGCGACGAATGCTGCAGGGAGAATGACGAGCGTGCGGCTGAAAAGCAGATCCGGGTCCAGTCCCGGACTCTGCTGGCGCAGTGCGGAAGTCAGGCTGGCATAGCCGATGCCGGCGGCCCCGTAGGCGAGATTCAGTGCCACGCCGCGAAAGCTGAGCACCGTGGCGCGGAGTTCTGATGTGGTCCATGCGTTGAGGTAATTGGAGAGGAAAAACTGCGTGAACGGCATCGCGAGAGCCAGAGGGACAAGCACCCAGACTCCCCAGATTGGCGTGGCGACTGCGACACCTCCGAGGCCCGCGAGGATCAATCCCCCCACCAGCACGGCCACGGGAAGGGGGGCCATCGTCGCAGCCATGCGTCGTGCAAGGCCGGCCGCGAAGAAGCCCACGATGGCATACGCCGAACCGAGAAGTCCGTTTGCAAACTCCGGCAGTTGGATGAGTCGATAGTAGTTGCTTGCGAACGTCAGGAACATCCTCACGAGAGAGTCGAAAAGAACGGCGACCATGAGAAGAAGCAGAACGTTGCGCGAGGTGACGACGAAGCGTGCGGCGTCCAGAATATTCCGAACCGCACCGGCGATCGTGTGGCGGGCCACCCCCCCACTTCGTGCAGGTTCCCGCATCAGGAGGGCGCACGTCAGGGCCCCGAAAGCCGTGACGAGAGTGAGGAGAACCGGCCACCGCACCGAAGCTCCGGGCGCAAGGTCGAGCGAGGTCCATCCGAACCATGACGCCGCGGTGCGGATCGCATTGGCATCATAGACGAACGCTCCAAGGATCATTGCCACGAAGAAGGCCCCGGAAGACCACTTCACCAGCATCGCCAAGACCCTTGGCCACTCCGCGGCGCGGTCCGGTTCGGGCAGCGAATCATAAGCGAGCGCCTCGTCTGCCCCACTGGCGCATGCCTCTGCAGCCCCGCTGACGATCCGGTTCGCAACGAGGAACCAAAAGAGCCACTCCCCAGCGGGAGCAAATGCAAAGAGTGCCATTTCGGCGACCATGAGTGCCGCGGCAAGCACCACCATGCGCTTTCTCCCGATGGCATCCGCAAGCGCTCCGGAGGGCACCTCGAGCAAGATGATCGTCGCCGCCCAGATGGCATTCAAGAGAGCATATTGCTCGAGCGAGAGTCCGAGATCGAGAAAGAGCACCCCGAGCACCGGGTAGTAGAAGCGGGCGTTGAAGAAAACGCGGAACGCCACGAAAAGCGGAAGATTGCGCCGCATGGGACCGCAGGGCGTAGCACAGATGTCCGCTCGCGCAAAGCTTTCGCTTGCCCTGCTTGCATGGTGTGCGGCGATGACGTAGGGCTGCCGGATGAATCATCGCGATTTCTGGCTCGCTCTCGGTGGGGCCGCTTTGGTGACCGGGCTTGCGTGTGCCGGGGCGTGGCACTTTGCCGTTGCTCCGCTGAATCGCAGCATCGCACTCGCGAACACTCTCCGCTCCGCCTTCGAGGAGAAATTCAATCTCTCTCCGCGCATCGATGTGGAGAACACGGTGGTCTTCGCACAAAACACCCCGGTGCTCGAACTCGTCACCGTGCGGCGCGAGGCCCTTGCCCGGCATGAATTGCTGGAAACGTGGCTCGGAAGCACGAAGGAATTCGAGATCGAGGCGGTGTTCACGGCACGTGGTGGATTCCGCCTCGATGGCATCTTCGCGGCCCGCGTCCGCGGCGGGGCAAAGCAGGTGGAGTTCTGGTTGCCGAGGGCCGAGTTGCTCGGTTTGGAGATGGGCGATCTCAAGATTTTGAAGGATGAAGACGGGCTGTGGAACAAAATCAAACCCCGCGACCGGGAGCAGGCAGTCCGCGCCCTCACCAAGAACGCGCGGAGGCAGTTTCTCGCCACCGACATGCTTGATGCCGCGGTCAGCGAAGCCCGCACCCGCATCGAGGCGGTCTGTGAACCACTCGGCATCACAGCGGTTTTTCCCGAGGGTGAAGTTCCGATGCCCGGGAATCCTGCATCGAATGCGGCCGAAGCGGGTTTTTGATCGCCTCCGGCACGGTCCTGCGTTACATATTCTCCAAATGAAACAATTGGCCGCTCTTCTCCTCGGTTCGCTGCTCTGCATCTCGTGCGCCTCCGCTCCGCAGCAGCAGAAAGCCCCACCGCTCCTGCAGAAGTTGGAAGACGCCGGGATCGACTCACGCACTTACGCGAAGATCGCTGCCGGACGCGTGCTCGACTATTCGGACATTCTGGGACTGGTCAAAGACAACATCCCCGACCCCGTCGTTGTCACCTACCTCAAGAGCACCCATGCCCCCTACCGCTTCACGGATTCCCAACTCAGCGCCCTGTCCGATGCCGGTGCGGGGTCTGACCTCGTGAACTACCTCGGGCAGTCCGTGGGTTACTTCGAGGCCAGCCAGCGTAGCCAGACCGGCGGGGCCAAGTGGGATAAGCACTCCTACTTCGTCGATCCGTATTTCTACGGAGCGCCGCCCTTCCCATACGCGTTCCCGGCCGAGTGGTATGATCCCGCCGTTTTCGGCGCTTGGTTTTAAGATGCACTTGCGGCACGGCGCTGCCCGTGCCATGTGAGGACCATGCAAGGATTCCGGATCGGGAACGAGAAATTGATCCGCGTGCGCGATGCGGCGAGTGCGCGATTGCGCCAGTTGCTCGAGCGCCAGGGCCGTCCCGGCGGGGCGCTCCGAGTCGCCGTGATCGGCGGCGGATGCTCCGGCCTCCAATACAAGATGGACCTGGTGGATGGCCCCGCGAATCGCGATATCATTGTCGATTCGAACAACGTTCGCGTCGTGATCGACCCCAAGAGTGCGCTGTTTGTGAGCGGATCCGAACTCGACTTCAGCGAGGACCTTCAGAAAGGCGGCTTCAAAGTCACGAACCCCAATGCCGTCGCACACTGCTCCTGCGGCGAGAGTTTCTCCGCGTGACGGACGATCCGTTCGCCCTTCTCGGTCTTCCTGCCCGCCCCGTCCTTGACTCCTCCACGATCAAGGAAGCGCACCACCGCCTAGCTGTCGTGCACCATCCGGATGCGCGGGAAGCGACGTACGGCCTTATGGCGCGGTTGAATAAAGCCCGAAGCATCCTTGAAGATGTGCCGGCCAGGCTTCGCCTTCTCAGCTCCACCCGCCCCCCGGCAGCCACCCCCCATGTTTGCGAAGATCCGGACTGGGCTTTCGCACAAAGAATTGCCTCTGCAGGCGAAGCTGCCTCTGCTTGGGCGATCGCATTTGATGCAGCGAGTTCTCCCCTTCAGAAAGCCATTCTGGTCACAGAGCTGCCTGCCATTCGTAGTGCAATCGATGAGGTTTCAAACATGCTGGAGAGCCACGCGAGATCGCTGGAGGCACACCTGCACGAGCTTGACAGCCGATGGCCGGAAGTCACTCGCGACGAACTTGAATCTCTCGCGGATGCATGGACTTTTTGGAGGCGCCAGCACGCCCGCGTTGCGGAATCCCGACTAACCCTCGAAACAACTGTGCCGACCTGAGCCCAAAGTTGGTCTCTTTTTCCCTTGAAGCGCAGGCTCTCCTGCGTCAACTTCTTCAATCCGCCACGACCCTATCGTCCAGTGGCCTAGGACACCGCCCTTTCACGGCGGTAACACGGGTTCGAATCCCGTTAGGGTCGCCAACTAGCTGTTCAAAAGTCAGGGGAACATTCA
>CAZKHB010000008.1:0-118534 GCA_964552635.1 uncultured Chthoniobacterales bacterium | reverse complement strand
TCGCCGTGGCCACGAACGCCGGCCAGATCAAGACCGGTTCGCTCTGCCGCACCGATCGTGTCGCCAAGTACAACCAACTCCTCCGCATCGAAGAGGAGCTGGGCGACGATGCGGTCTACGGCGGCAAGATGCACTGAGACGTTCAAACCCAAAGCGCGGCAGCCTCCCGCAGGCTGCCGCGCTTTCTTTTTGCACTCGCTTCGAGGGCCGCGTGCGCTAGGTTTTCAGGCATGAATTATGCCTTCCTCGGCGCCGGCAAGATGGCGTTCGCGATCATCCAAGGGATGCTCCGCGCCAAAGTGTGTGCACCTTCGGAAATCTATGCGGCGTGCCCCGAACCCGAGTTGCTCGAGAACCTGAGCGATGCGACCGGGGTGAATGTGCTTTCCTCGAATGCCGAGGCGGTGGCCGCCGCGTCGACCGTGATTCTTTGTGTGAAGCCCGCCGATGTGGCCGACGCGCTCGCGCAGGCCGGGACTGCCCTCGAGGGCAAGCTGCTCGTCTCCATCGTGGCCGGTTTGCAGATTTCCACCCTGGCATCGCAGGCGCCACGCTGCCGGGTGATCCGCGCCATGCCGAACACCGCGGCGATGGTCGGCCGCGCCGCTACGGCACTGGCGTGTTCGGACGACGTCACCCCTGAGGATGAAAAGACGGCGGAGGCCGTGTTTTCCAGCATCGGCGAGGTCTCCTGCGTGGAGGAGAAGCTGCTCAATGCCGTCACGGGACTCAGCGGCAGCGGGCCGGCCTATGTGTATCTCATGATCGAGGCACTCTCCGACGGCGGCGTGGCAGCCGGGCTTTCGCGCAAGCTGGCGCTGGACCTCGCGGTGCAGACCGTGGCGGGTGCCGCCGAGATGGTGGCCGCGACTTCGGAGCATCCGGCCGTCCTGCGCGAGATGGTCACAAGCCCGGCAGGCACGACCGTCGAAGGCCTGCGCGTCCTGGAGGAGCGCGGGGTGCGCTCCGCCTTCATCGAGGCCGTTTGTGCCGCGGCCGGACGGGCCGGCGAACTGTCCGAAGGATGATCCGCGCTCTGGCGCTCGGGGCTCTGCTTGTTGTGACCGCCGGTGCGAGCCGCGCGCAGGATGCGGTCGATTTTGTTCCCGAGAATGCCCGGCGCTTCGCCGTCGAGGGGAGTGCCGCCTTTGCGAAAGGCGACATGAAGTCCGCACGGAAGTCGTTCGAACGCGTTCTCGAACTGGCGCCGGACAATCTTCTCGCAACCCTGAATCTGGGCGTGGTCGAGTTTCACTCCGGGAATACCGCGCGGGCCGAGGAACTCCTCCGCAAAACCGTCCGGATGCGGATGGAGACTGCCCCGGCGTGGCTCACGCTGGGTATCATCGCCATGGATGCAGGGCGCTTGGATGAAGCCCACGCGGCGTTGGCCCAGGCGGTCCTTCACGATCCGGGCAATGCGAAGGCCCGGAATTTCCTTGGAGTCGTGTTCGGGCGCAAAGGGTGGACCGATGCCGCGCAGGATCAACTCCGCCGCGCGGTCGAGATCGATCCCGCCTATGCCGACGCGCAGTACAATCTGGCTGTCTTTTACCTCGAGGAGCGTCCCCCTGCGGTCGAACTCGCGCGCCGCCACTACGTGCGGGCGATGGAGTTGGGCGCGAAACCCGACGAGACCATCGAGAAAGCTTTGAAATCCCAGCCCGCTCCGCAGTAGCTTCCCGCCCATGAGACTTCCGGTCTTCCTCCTCGCGATCTTCGCGACCGTCGCCGCCGCAATTGCTTTGGAACCTCCCGTGGTCACGGCGAAGTCCGCCGTCCTCTTCGATGCGAATTCGGGGCGGGTGCTCTTCAAGAAGAACGAGAACGAACTCCGCGCCGTGGCCAGCACCCAGAAATTGCTCACCGCACTGATCGTGGCCGAGGGCGGGGGACTCGACGACCCGGTCAAGATCACTTCGTCCGACACCGCCTGCGAACCCACCAAGATCGGGATCCGTGCCGGACAGATTTACTCGCGCCGACAGCTTCTCAACGCGCTTCTCGTCAAGAGCGGGAATGATGTCGCCCGGGCGCTCGCCCGTGACAATGCGGGGAGCCAGGCCGCATTCGCCGAGCGCATGAATGCAACCATGCGGCGACTCGGCGGCACGAGTTCAAACTTTGTGAACCCCAACGGCCTCCCTGCCGAGGGCCAGTATTCCACCGCGAGGGACATGGCCCGCGTGGCCCGCGCGGTTTACCGGATTCCCGTGCTCCGTGAGATCATGGCGACGAAGTTCTATCCGTTCCGCTTCAACGGTGGAAATGTCGTCACGCTCCGGAACACGAATCGTGTCCTGCGTGGCTACTCCTTCTGCAACGGCATGAAGACGGGCTACACCGTGCGGGCCGGCCATTGCCTGATCTCGAGCGGATCGCTCGGCGGGCGTGATGTGATTGCCGTCGTTCTCGGCTCGAACAAAGCCCGGGTCTGGAACGAGTCCGCACAACTCCTCGCCTACGGACTCGGCATCTCGCCGGAACGTATGGAGAACTACCGGATCGTGCAGCCGGCGGATTGACCCGTGGCCCGTTCCTACACGCTCCACGGCGCGCGGCCGGCTGTGCCGGAGATTGATTTCGCGGCGGAGTTGAATGCCGAGCAACTCGCCGCCGTCACGTCCCCGCCGGGGGCGTCTCTCGTTATTGCGGGAGCTGGCAGCGGAAAGACGCGCACACTCACCTACCGTGTCGCATGGCTCCTCACGCGCGGTGTCCCGGCCCGCTCGATTCTCCTGCTGACCTTCACCAACAAGGCCGCCCGCGAGATGCTCGAGCGCGTCCAGAACCTCGTGCCCGGTGCCGGAGACGGAATCTGGGGCGGGACATTCCACTCGATCGGAAACCGCATTCTGAGGGCCCATCCCGAAGCGGCGGGTTTCCGGCGCGGCTTCACGATCATGGACCGGGAAGATGCGGAGGAGATGATCGGCGCGGTATTGGCCAGAGAGGGGCCGGCCCCGGGCGACAAGCGTTTCCCGAAGGCGGAGGTGCTCATGGATATCTTCAGCCTCTCGGTGAATACGGGGGCCGCCATTCCGCGCGTTCTGGCCGAAAAATACCGCTACTTCCTCCCGTTTGCCCCGGAGATTGAAAGGCTCCACATCGCCTACGAAGGACGGAAGAAGCAGGCGAATGCCCTCGATTTCGACGATCTCCTTTCGAAGACTCTCGAGGCGCTGCGGACCGCACCCGAAGTAGCCGGCCTCTACCAGCAGCAGTTCCAGCACATCCTCGTGGATGAGTATCAGGACACGAACAGGATCCAATCCGACCTCATCGACATCCTTTCCGCGCGTCACGGCAATGTGATGGTCGTCGGCGATGATGCGCAGAGCATCTACTCGTGGCGTGGAGCGAACTTCGAAAACATCCTGCGATTCCCCGAGCGCCACGGCGGGGCCTCGGTGTTCCGGATCGAGACGAACTACCGCAGTGTGCCGGGCGTCCTTGAGCTCGCGAATGCAGCGATCCGGGCGAACGAACGCCAGTTCCCGAAGAATCTGGCCGCTGTGCGCAAACCGCATCCGGTCCGGCCGGCGCTCGTCCCGCTCGGGACCAACAACGAGCAGGC
The DNA here is from genome assembly GCA_964552635.1 of uncultured Chthoniobacterales bacterium. GTDB lineage: Bacteria > Verrucomicrobiota > Verrucomicrobiia > Chthoniobacterales > Terrimicrobiaceae > CAZKHB01. The sequence continues at coordinate 114,957 of CAZKHB010000008.1, read as the reverse complement.
TGCCTTTATCGCGCAGCGCGTGCTCGAACTCCGCGACGAGGGCGTCGAACTCCGCGAGATGGCCGTCCTGTACCGTGCGCATTACCACTCGATGGAGGTCCAGCTCGAATTCACGCGGCGCGGGATTCCTTTTCAAATCACCAGCGGACTCCGTTTCTTCGAGCAAGCCCACATCAAGGATGTCGCGGCCTTCCTCAAATTCGCATCCAACCCGCGCGACGAAGTGTCGTTCAAGCGCATCGTCCGGCTTCTTCCGGGGATCGGCGGCAAGACCGCGGAGACGCTCTGGAATGCCACCTCAAGCGCCCTCGACGGTGAGCCCCGCTTCGCGGAACTCGCCGAATTGAAGGTTCCGGCCAAGGCGGCGAAACCTTGGGCGCAACTTGTCCACACCCTTTGCGATCTCATTCCATCGGGCAAGCCGCTCGGCCCGCGCGAGATGATCGATGCCGTCCTCTTCGCCGTTTACGACGAATACATGCAGTCGAAGTTCGGGAACTACGATGCCCGGCGCGACGACCTGCAGACACTCGCCTCGTTCGCGACACAGTTCGAGAGCGTCGAGGATTTTCTCTCGCAACTCGCCCTCCTCGGGGGGATGGAGACGGCAGATGCGTTTGCGGGCGATCCGGAGACGGAAAAGATCACACTCTCCACGCTGCACCAGGCGAAGGGCCTCGAGTGGCGGGTGGTTTTTCTGGTGTGGCTCACCGACGGGATGTTCCCGAGTTCGCGCAGCCTGGAAAATCCCGATGCGATCGAAGAGGAACGGAGACTCTTTTACGTCGGTATCACGCGGTGCCGGGACGAATTGTATCTGACCTATCCCGAGCTCCGGCTCGGCGGCGGCTACGGCGACAATTTCCAGCGTCCCTCGCGGTTTCTCTCGGAGTTGCCCGAGGATCTTCTCGAGACATGGGACGTGCACGGGGCACCGGCCGATCCCGATCCCGACGACGCGCCGTTCTGAAGTCGATCAGACTCCGCGCAGGCCGGTGAGGAGCAGTTCGGCGTTCGACTTCGTGTGCTCGATGTTGGTCGCGAGCACCTCCATCGCCTCGGCGGCGGGGAGTTCGGAGAGTTGCCGGCGCAACTGGACCACGCGCTCGTACTCGTCGGGGTGAAACAACAACTCCTCGCGGCGTGTGCCGGACTTCACGATGTGGATCGCGGGGAAAATCCGCAGCTCGGCGATCGATTTGTCGAGGTGGAGTTCCATGTTCCCCGTGCCCTTGAATTCCTCAAAGATGAGGTCGTCCATGCGCGAGTAGGTCTCGATGAGTGCGGTGCCGAGGATCGTGAGGCTCCCGCCTTCCTCGACATTGCGCGCGGATCCGAAGAATTTGCGCGGCCGGGCGAGGGACTTTGCATCCACACCGCCGCTCATCGTGCGGCCTTTGCGGGGCTGGAGGTTGTTGTAGGCGCGGGCCATGCGCGTGATCGAGTCGAGCAGGATCACCACGTCGCGTCCGAGTTCGACCAAGCGCTGCGAGCGCTCGGCGACGGCTTCGCAAATCTGGACGTGGCGGGTGACCGGCTCGTCGAAGGTGGACGCATAGATCTCGCAATCCAACGCCCGCCGCATGTCCGTGACCTCCTCCGGCCGCTCATCCACAAGAAGCAGAAGGAGCGCGACATCCGGATGGTTCTTGCGAATCGATCGTGCCAGCGTCTGGAGGAGGATCGTCTTGCCGACGCGGGGAGGGGCGGCGATGAGGCCGCGCTGGCCCATGCCCAGCGGGGTCACAAGATCGACCGCACGGGCGGCCGGCTCCGGATCCACCAACGATTCGAGAAAAATCCTCCGGTTCGGGAAAAGCGGGGTGAGTTTCTCGAAGTCCGTCGGTGTCTTCCATTCCGCCGCAGGCACGCCTTCGATCGCGGTGAACGAGTCCACCACGAGGCCGCGCTCGCGCTCGACCGGCAACCGCAGGCGGACGTCGACCATCCATCCGGTCTGCAGGCCCAAAGACCGCACGAGGCTCGCGGGCACCATCGCATCCTCCGGACCCGGCCGCAGGTCGAAGCGCGGCCAGCGGATCATGGCCGAATCGCCCGTGCGCTCGAAGAATCCGCGCCCGGTGAGGAGCCCGCCTTGCGAGAGGTGGAAGCGGGCCTGATCGAGAATGATGTGGTGGCGCTGGGCCTCGGGCCGGATGCGCACGTTCAGCGAGCGGGCGCGCTCGATGAGGGCGGACAGCGAGAGCGCTTGAAGCTCGTTGAGGGAGAGTACGGGAGTGTCGGAAGACATCGGCAGAAGACGAAACCGCTCGCTGCGCCGCAGGGAACACCCCGCGGGACGCGAGAGACGTGCTCTCTGCATAGTGTCTCGTTCCATTCGCGCAAGCGGAAAATGAGGCGGTTGCCGTCCGCGGTACCCTGTGCCAGTTTCCCTTGCGATGAAACGCTGGCTCTTCTGTTTTCTTCTCGCGGCGGATTTGTACGCCTCGCCCCCGACTGTCCAAGAAGCACAGGCGGCGATGCAGGCGGGACGTCTGGACGATGCGAAGGCGGTCCTCGATCAGATCCTTGCCGCCGACCCGCGCAATCAGGCCGCGCAAAACATCTCGCGTGTCGTGAACCAGGCCCTCGCCCGTCGGGAAGCCGCGCGGCAACAACTCGAACGCGTCACCCTCCCGACGCTCGATCTCAAGGATGCCTCGGCGCGCGAAGCGGTCGACTACACGCTCCAGCTCATTGCCAAAAACTCCCCGCAGGGCCAGCGACCGAACCTTGTGTGGATGGTGCCGGCGGATTTTGCCGGACGAGTTACCTTGCGGCTCGACAACGTTCCCGGAGCGACCGCGCTGGAGTATGTTGTCGGGGCGGCCGGACTCAGCGTTGCGTTCGAGGAGCACGCTGTGCGCGTGACGCCCGCCCGCTGAGGCGTCTTTTCACTTCCGGCGATCGGCCCATCGGCGGTAACGTCGGACGCGATGGATGTCTTTTTTTTGCGGCACGCCGAGGCCGAGCCCGGGTCGGGCAATGACTTTGTGCGGGAGCTGACTGAGAAAGGTCGCCGGCAGGCGGACCGCGCGGCGCGCTACCTTGCGGAGAAGTTTCCCAAAACCCTCCTTGTCGTCACAAGTCCCGTAACCCGCGCCCGCCAGACAGCCGAGGTGGTGGCCACCGCTCTTGATCTGGACCTCCGCGTCGCCGACTGGCTGGCGTGCGGCATGTCGCCCGCGGAGTGCTTCGAGGGGTTGGCAGAGTTTTCGGACTGCGGCGGTCCGGTCGTTCTTGTCGGACACGAGCCCGACTTCAGCACGGCCATTGCCGTGCTGACGGGAGCTCAGGCAGGCGAGGGGTTCCACGTCCGCAAGGCCACACTCGCCGGCATCGAAGTCCGGAGCATCGGCCCGGGTGGGGGAAGGTTGCAATTTCTCGTGCCGTCGCGCTTAATGGACTGACAGCATGTCCCCTGAAATCCTCCACACAAACGACTTTGTCGAGCAGGCCGTCGGATTGATCCGTCGCGAAGCCGCCGCAGCCATCGAGGCGCGCGGTGTCTTCCGGATCGCCCTGAGCGGCGGCAACACCCCGCGTCCTGTTTACCGTGCGCTGGCCGATGCGGATTGCGACTGGGCGAAGTGGGAGATCACATTCGGTGACGAGCGCTGCGTCGGCCCGGACAGTGACCAGAGCAATTACCGGATGGCCAAGGAGAACCTCTTCGACCATGCGCCAATTCCCGAGGGGAACATCCTCCGCATGCGCGGCGAGGACGAACCGGCGACGGCCGCATCCGATTACCAGAAGCAGTTGCTCGCCCGCTCGGAGCGCTACCGTCATGATGTGATCCTTCTCGGCATGGGCGACGACGGCCACACGGCGTCTTTGTTTCCCGGCACGGCGGCACTCGGCGTGACAAACCATCTTGTCGTTGCAAACTTCGTGCCCAAGTTCGATGCGCACCGACTGACATTCACCTATCCCCTGCTCAACGCCGCGCGGCACGTGTGCTTCCTCGTGAGCAGCGCGGGGAAGGAGCAAGTGCTCCGCGAGGTGTTCGCGGGCGGTTCGCAATATCCCTGCGCCGCGGTGCGTCCGACGGACGGCCGAGTCACGTGGCTTCTCGGCGGCGGCGCCTGAGGGGGGTTGCGTTTCTTGTTTTCCCTCCATGAAAGCTTTGTTTCTCACGAACGAGTATCCTCCGCACATCTACGGAGGCGCGGGTGTCCATGTGGAATACCTGAGCCGTGAACTGGCGAAGTTGATGCCGGTGGAAGTGCGGTGCTTCGGCGACCAGAACCTCGCCAAACCCAATCTTTCCGCGGTCGGTTACGGACTGGCCGCCGAGGCCTACACGTGCCCGAAGCCGCTGAAGTCCGTCTTCGGTGCGGTCCAGCGCTGTCTGGACTTCAACACAACGAACATCGATACGGATGTCGTGCATTGCCACACGTGGTACTCGCATTTCGGCGGCCTTCTCGCGAAGATGAACTACGGCCTTCCGCTGGTGGTGACGGTCCATTCACTCGAACCACTCCGGCCATGGAAGCGCGAGCAACTCGGCGGCGGATACGACTTCACCTGCTGGCTTGAGAAAACAACGCTGGAAATGGCCGACGCGGTGATCGCGGTCTCGAGCGAGACGCGCCGCGACATCGAGCGTCTCTTTGCAGTGGATCCCGCGAAAATCCACATTATTCACAACGGGATTGACCTGAACGAATACAAGCCGGCCTCTTCCCAAGGGGCACTGAAGCGTTTGGGCATCAACCCCCACGAGCCTTACATTCTCTTCGTCGGACGCATCACCAGGCAAAAAGGGATCATCCATCTGGTGAATGCCATCCGGCACATGGACCCCGGCTTCCAGATTGTGTTGTGCGCCGGCGCGCCCGACACGCCCGAGATCGCAGCCGAGATGAAGTCGGCGGTGGCTGCGGCGCAGCGCTCGAGGCCCGGCGTGATCTGGATCGAGGAGATGCTCGACAACCGCTCAAAGATCGAGCTCTACACGCATGCCGGGGTGTTTGTTTGTCCCTCGATCTACGAACCATTCGGCATCATCAATCTCGAGGCGATGGCGTGCGGGACGGCGGTTGTCGCCAGCGCGGTCGGGGGAATCCCTGAGGTCGTCCGGCAGGGGGAGACAGGTTACCTTGTGAACGTCGAGCAGATGAACCAGAGTCCCTTTGAACCCGTGGCTCCCGAGAAATTCTCAAGGGACCTCGCGGCCCGTGTGAACGAACTCATGGCGGATCCGGCGAAGCGGCTTGCGTTCGGACGGGCCGGTCGGGCGCGCGCCGAAGAGGTCTTCTCATGGAGCCGGATCGCCCGACAAACGTGCGACCTCTACGAGACGCTCCGCTGAAGCGCTCCGCGCTCCGGCGTGCGGCGCTGGTCGGCGTGCAGTGCGTTGTCAGCCTCGCGCTCCTCGCCTGGCTTTTCTCGCGACCCGAGTTCCGTTCGGAGCTGCGCACAGCGCTTGCGGCCCCGCATCCGGGTTGGCTTGTTGCAGGCCTTCTGGTGGCAGGATTCTCCCATGCGCTGTGCTTTGCCCGCTGGGCGATCTTTGTCCGCCTGCTGGGTCTGGCCGTGCCGGTGGGTCTTCTGCTGCGCGCATTCTTCTCCGGATTGTTCGTGAACATCTTTCTTCCGGGTGGCGCCGGGGGAGACGTCGCGAGGGTGGCGTGGCTGAAGGTGGCGGGATGTGATCTTGGCCCCTCGTTGCTCTCCGTCGTGATCGACCGATTGTGTGGAGCGGTCTCGCTCATCCTTTTGGCCGGTATCCTCGTCGTGCCACATGCAGGGTGGCTGGCTGGGCACACCGTGCTGTCGGGAGTGTTTGCGGCCCTCGGGATTTACCTCGTCTGCCTTGCCTTGCTGCTCTTGGCGGCATTCGTCGTTTCTGGCCGTCCCGGAAGGATGCCGCGCTGGTGGAGTAAGAATCGCCACCTCTGCGAGATCTCGCGGGCGTTTGCCACCCTTGGTGCCGGGTGGCGTGCGAGCGTGTGGGCGATGGGGATATCGTGCACCATGCTCCTTGCCTACTTCGCGGTGTTTCTTCTGGCCGCGCGGGCCTATGGTGTTCAAGTGCCTGCGTGGGATTTCTTGATGTTGATGCCGGTTGTCGATGTCGCGGCAGGGCTTCCGCTGGGTCTGGGAGGTTTGGGAATTCGCGAAACCGCTTTGGCGTTCCTGCTCTCGCATTGGGGTGTCGCCACGGGAACGGCAGTCGCCGTGTCGCTCACGGGATACCTTCTCTCGACCGCCTGGGCTCTGCCCGGAGCCTTGCCCGGATGGGGGCGCGGAGGGCGACCATGAGTCCCGGAGAGCGTGCGGCCGCTCACTTCGCCGGTCACCGCCGACTTCACGGTTACGCCCGAGGCAAGATTGCGTGGGATCCGGCTTACAGCCATCTTGCTGGTGAACTTCGCGAGAGCAGGCTCCCGTGGTTGGACGTCGGATGCGGTATGGGGCTCCTTGCCGCTTACCTTCGCGAGACCGGCTGCAAGGCTCCGATTCACGGCATCGATCCCGACAGGGAGAAGATCACACTCGCCACCCGCATGGCACCGCGTTACGCCGACCTGACATTCTCGACCGGCGAGGCGCGGGACCTGCCCGAGTTCCGGGGAGGAGTCATCGTTTTGGACGTGCTGCATTACCTGACGCCTGACTGCCAAACGCGCTTTTTGGAGCAGGTGGTTGCGCGACTCGCCCCCGGAGCGCGGGCGTATGTCCGCACAACCTTTCGGGACGGTTCGTGGCGCTATGCCTTGACGCTTCTCGAGGAGGGCTTCATCCGGACAACCGGGTGGATTCGCGGGGGAGGCTGCTTTTTTCCGACGGAGGCGTCCGTGCGCAATGCTCTCGAGCCGACCGGGTGCGCGGTGAAGATCGCTCCAATGTGGGGCAGGACGCCTTTCAACAGTTACATGATCGAAATCGAACGCCCTGCCGATCAGGACTGAAGAGCGGAAAGCTCTTCCCATCGTGCATACAGAGCCTCGACGCGGGCCTTGGCGCGGTCGAGTTCCTCGACCAGCGCAGGCGCGGCGGCTGCCTGGGTTATGAAGAACGAGGGATCGTCCAGCGTTGCTTCGATTTCGGCAACACGGGCTTCGGCTTCGAGAATCGTGGCCTCGATGTTCAAAAGCTCCTGCTGCTCTTTGTAGGTCAGTTTTCTCCGCCGCCGGGATGAGGTCTCGGCAACCGGGGAGACAGCAAACTCGCGGAGCGATTCCGTCCGCGACTTCCGCCGCTCGGCGTAACGCGAATAGTTGCCGGCTTCGACATGGACGCCGCCCTCTTCGAAGGCGACGATCTGATCGCAGACGCGGTCAAGAAAGTAGCGGTCGTGGCTCACCACCAGAACCGTTCCGTCGAAGCGCACGAGGGCCTCTTCGAGCATCCGGAGGCTTCCAAGGTCGAGATCGTTGGTGGGTTCGTCCAATACGACGAGGTTTCCACCGCGGCGCAGGACCTTGGCGAGCAGCGCGCGGGCCTTTTCGCCACCTGAAAGCTTCTCGATTTTTTCCCCGGCGCGCTGGTCGTCAAAAAGGAAGCGTCGCAGGTAGCCGCGCGTCGAAATCTGTCGGTCACCGAAGGCCACGAAATCGCGTCCGTCTCCGATCTCCGCCAGAAGGGTCTTTTCGGAATCGAGCGTCGAGCGGTCCTGATCGATCACATTCGCCACGACACCGCGTGCGATTTTCACCCGACCCTCGGCGAGGGCGAGTTCCCCGAGAGCGGTCCGGACCAACGTGGACTTGCCAGCGCCGTTGCGCCCGATGATGCCCGTGCACGTCCCCTTGCGCAGCACGAGGTCCAGATGGCGGAACAGCCAGCGACCGGTCTCCAGACGGTAGCCTGCGCCTTCGAAGACCACCGGATCGTTCCCGATTTCCGGCGGTGCGGGAAGCAGCAGATCCATCTCGCGTTCCTCCGGCGGGGCATCGAGGCCCGCCACCGCGTAGTAGTTCTCGAGCCGGTGTTTTGACTTTGAGCGCTGCGCCCGCACACCGGCACGCACGTAATCCAACTCCGCGCGGAGGAAACGTTGGCGTCTGCGCTCCTGCTGTTCCGCAACGGTCTGTCTTGCGACCCTCGCCTCGAGATAGTCACCGTAGGAACCCTGGTGGGAAAACAAACGGCCGCCGGAGAGTTCAAGAATGCGCGTGGCCACATTCTCGAGGAAATAGCGGTCGTGCGTTACAAACACCGCTGCCCCCTGAAAATCGGCGAGGAAACGCTCAAGCCAAGCGATGGAGTCCGCATCGAGATGGTTCGTTGGCTCATCCAGAATGAGCAAATCGGGCTGACCGACAAGGCACCGGCAAAGCGCCACACGGCGCTTTTCTCCGCCGGAGAGCAGCGGGATCGCCGATTCCAGGGGCGGGGCGTGGAGGGCGGTCGCGAGACTCCGCATGCGGTGCGGGATATCCCATCCGCCGGAGTGCTCGATTTTCTCCAATAACTGCGCGGACTCGTTTCCGGCCGCCGGCCCTTCTTCGTAACGGCGGATCCATTCGCGCACGTCCGCGGCACCGGATTCGATGTTCCCGCCAACGGTCAGCGTTTCGTCCAGCTCGAAGTCCTGCGGAAGGTAGCCCGTGCGCAGTCCGCGGCGGAACGAGATCAGTCCGTCATCCGGCGGTTGCCTGTTTGCCAGAACGCGGAGGAGGCTGGTTTTCCCGCACCCGTTTCTTCCCACCAATGCCACCTTTTCGCCGGCTGCGATGGCGAACGAAATCCCGTCGAAAAGAACTTGCGCCCCGTAGGCAAGGCGGAGGTCCCGGGCCGAGAGAACGGCTTGCGCGTCGGAAGGAGTCACGCTCTACCGGGGCACCACCACGAGGTAATTCCGCACATAGCTGAACTCCGGCCGCGATACCGGAGCGGGCGTTGCCGCGGCCCAGAGCCCGCTGGATCCACCTCCGTCAAGGTTGAGTGCCATGCGCGGTGTCCATTCGCCGAAGACACCGGGTGTGAGAAGGATGCGGGCGGCCTCGGCGAGCGTGGTTGATGTCATGTAGGACAGTGCCCAGCGGCCCTTGCCATCGGTGGCCACAACGGTCCGTCGCGCTCTGCGTTCCGTGTTGAGCCCGGGCACGGACTCGCCATTTTCGACGAGCACGGGACCGGCTTGAAGGGCTTCCGAGAGGCGAGCGTCCGGAGTATAACGCGATGAGCGGACGATCTCGGGTCGTCCTTCTCGAACCCAAACGATCCCGCTCAGGAGCTTGGCCTTCTCGAAGGGATGGACACGTTCTCCTCCGGCAACGACGAGGCCGACGGGGCGCATGTCGCTGTGGAAGTAACCCCCGTTGATGCCTGCCGCCAGATTCAGCGACGGCAGCAGCGAGGCGAGCTTGGTCGATCCGGGAGACGGGCTGTCCAACACGCGCAGCGCGTGGCTCTTTTCGCTGAAGACAAGAGATGTGACGTTGACTGTCTGGTTGCCGGAAGTCAGCCGTGCCTCCCTCACGACGAGGCCTTCGGGCTGAGTGGCCAACACCTCGCCAGAGGCGAGATCCCATGCGTGGGCCGGAAGAGCCAACCCTGCGAGGGCAAGCAGGGCGGTCGGCAAAACTCTTGGAAAACGCATTCGGGAATCCTCACGCATCCCGCGGGGCGCGGCAAGAGTGCAAACTCCCTACTCGTCGGCTCCGCGCAACTTCGTGAGCACGGAGAAGTCTTCGAGTGTGGTGGTGTCGCCGGTAATGGCCGAGCCGGATGCGATTTGCTTGAGGAGCCGCCGCATGATCTTTCCGCTGCGCGTCTTTGGCAGCGCCTCTGCGAAGCGGATGTCATCCGGCTTGGCAATCGCACCGATGGCGGAAGCCACGTGCTTGCGCAAGGCATCGGCAAGCGCTTCGCTTGCCGCGTGGTCGCTGCGGAGGGTTACGAAAGCCACGACGCCCTGGCCTTTGATTTCATCCGGACGACCAACAACAGCGGCCTCGGCAACAGCCGGATGGGAAACGAGGGCGCTCTCGACCTCGGCTGTGCCCAGGCGGTGGCCGGCAACGTTCAGCACGTCGTCGATCCGGCCAACGATCCAGAAATAGCCGTCCTTGTCGCGGCGGGCTCCATCTCCGGTGAAGTAGCAACCTTTGACCTCGCTCCAGTATTGTTTCCGGAAGCGGGATTTGTCCCCGTAGATGGTGCGGAGCATTGACGGCCAGGGTTTCCGGATCACGAGTTTGCCGCCCTCATTTGCACCGACCTCGCGCCCCTTGTCGTCAACCACCGCGGCATCGATCCCGAAGAAGGGCAGCGTCGCCGTGCCCGGCTTGAGCGGGGTGGCACCGGGAAGCGGCGTGATGAGGATCGCGCCCGTCTCCGTCTGCCACCAAGTGTCGACGATCGGACACCGGGAAGCGCCGATGTGTTTGTGATACCACATCCATGCCTCTGGATTGATCGGCTCGCCCACGGTTCCGAGCAGCCGCAGGGAGGAAAGATCGTGCTTGGCGGGCCATTCGTCTCCCCACTTCATGAACGCCCGGATGGCGGTCGGCGCCGTGTAGAGAATCGTCACGCCATACTCGGAGATGATGCGCCAGAAGCGGTCCGGCTCCGGCCAATTGGGCGCCCCCTCATAGAGGACGCATGTCGCGCCATTGGCCAGCGGGCCGTAAACGAGGTAGCTGTGTCCGGTGATCCAACCGACATCGGCCGTGCACCAGTAGACATCTTCCTCGCGCAGGTCGAAGACGTACTTCGTGGTCGTCGCCGTGCCCGTGAGGTAACCGCCCGAGGTGTGAAGGATACCTTTGGGCTTTCCGGTCGATCCACTCGTGTAGAGAATAAAAAGCGGATGCTCACTGTCGAACGCCGGAGCGGGGCAGTCGGCGGTGACATATTCCGCCTCGCGGTGCCACCAGACGTCGCGTCCTTCCTGAATGTGAATGTCGAGGTGCGTCCGGCGGAAAACGATCACCTTGCGCACGGCAGTATTCTCCTCCAGCGCCCGGTCGACATTTTGCTTGAGCGTCACGATCTGGCCCCGGCGGTAACCACCGTCCGCTGTGACGACAACAGTGGCCCCGCTGTCCGCAAGGCGGTCGCGGATGCTGTCACTGCTGAATCCGCCGAAGACAACACTGTGGACCGCGCCGATGCGTGCACAGCCGAGCATCGCCACGACAGCCTCGGGAATGAGAGGCATGTAGATCAGCACACGGTCGCCGGCTTTCACGCCATTGCGTTTCAGGATGTTTGCAAAAACGCAGACTTCGCGGTGGAGTTGGTGGTAGGTCAGCGTCCGCTTTTCGCCCGGCTCGCCCTCCCAGATGATGGCGGCTTTGTTGCGGCGCGGGCCCGCCAAATGCCGGTCCAGGCAGTTTTCACTGACGTTCAGCTTCCCGCCGACAAACCACTTGGCGAACGGGATTTTCCAATCCAACACCTTCGTCCACTTCTTCTGCCACAGAAGATCGGCGGCTTCGCGGGCCCAGAACTTTTCCGGGGACTTCACCGAAGCCGTGTGGAGTTTTTTGTAGTCCGCGAAGGATTTGAAGCGGGAGCGGGAGGAGAATTCGCGCGCGGGCTTGAAGACGCGCTTTTCGACGAGGTGGGATTCGATGTTGTCGCTCATGGGGGATGAGCGGCGAAGTAATCAAAAACACGGAGATTTCGCAACCTCCGATGCAGCCGTCTACCAGTCGGCGTTCGATCCGCGGGTATCGATGTGGACGAAGTTCGAGTACCGGCCCACGCCGCCGAGGAAAAACCCCTGTTTGCGAAGTTCGCGGGCGACCTGGGCGACTTTCCGCGGAGAAGCGTTGAAGCGGACGTCCACCGCGTTGTTGCGCATGTGGTAGGAATTGCTCTTTGCTCCCGGACACTTGGCATTGTAGGCGGGCGAGCGGTAGGCAGAGACGATTTCGCCCACGGGCTCGCCGAGCCGGGCTGCGACGCGGTCGAGAGCCTTGAGGGTGTGGCGGATGTTCCCCCAGAGCGCGCGCGGGGGGATCGTGTTGTGGACGTTGCCGCGGGCCTTGGCGTGGGAGTCGATCACTTTGCGCACGGAGACATACCGGAGATTCAACCGGGAAAGGTATTTGGCGTAGGCCTCGCTTTGTGGGCCAAGAATGCCCCGCAGAGAAGGAGGGATGGAGGGATTGGACTGCGGGGACTTGGGGCCCTCGCCCAGGCTCTTGAGCACGTCCATCACGCTCCACATCGCGTCGGCTCTCGGAAGCCCGAGGAGCAGACCCGTGCCGGCAAGGAAAATCGTGCCCATGAGGCGGCGCCTCGGGATCGCGATCAGGTTGTCGGTGGTTTCCATTGGAACGGGTGAAGAAAGCACACTTCGCCGGGAGCGAAAGCGTTTTTTGCCCCCGGGGCAGCACCTTGCATGCCAGCGCTTCAGACTCTGCGGTCGCCCAAGGGGTGGCGAAACGTCGTCAGATTCCACCCTTCCCGGCGGGTATACGATGCGCCGGAGGCCAGCTTGCGCAAAAGAAAGAGCCCCAAGCCGCCGATCGAGCGGGATGCCACCGGCAGCGAAAGATCGGGGTCGGGAGACTTCGTCGGATCGAATGCTCGCCCGTCGTCCATGAAGGAAAGAAAAACCTCGCCTTGATCGATCCGGAGGCTCAGGCGGGCGGCAGATGGCGACGAATGCCGCATGAGATTCGTCAGCATTTCCTCAATCGCGAGGTGGCAAAAGTAGCGCGCGCTTTCCCCGGCACCGGCGGCAGTCAGGGCCGTGTCGACTGTGCGTGCTGTGGCGCCGATGCCTTCAAGTGTCAGGCGGCAGTCGAACTCCGTGCAAGTCGCGTCCGGGGATTCCTTGGAACGACGCGGCGCGTCCATCGCCTTTCAGACGAGTTTGTGGCGCACGCCGGGTTCCGGCACGACGACTTCGGTGCCGGGCAATTCCTTGAAGAGGGCGAGTTGGAACCAGTCGATGGCCGGCCGGTCGCCGTGCACGAGGACGACTTTTTTCGGCTTCAGAAGCAGAGCATAATTCCGGAGGGTCTCCCGTGTCGCATGTGCGCTGAACTGGAACTCCTGGATGTGGCAACGGAGCGCGATCGGGTCTGCCGCAGGATCCAGCGACACCTTGTCACCGGGTGCAGCCGAACGGATGCGACCTGCGGGCGATTCCGGATCCGAGTAGCCCACGAAGAAAAGCGACTGGTTCGGATCGCCGAGGACACGGCGGCAAAAAATGTTGGAGAGCGTGTTCTCGGTCATCATGCCACTGGAAAGGGCGAAGATGCTCCGTTTACGCGGGGAGATGGTCTGCACCTCGTTGCCCGAAAGAACGTACGGGGCCATCTCCTGAAGGAGATGGAGTTCGGGGTGGCTGCGGATCGAAGTCGCGGCCAACTCATCGTAGAGGTTCGTGATCTTCGTGCTGAGCCCGCCGATGTAAATCGGCACGGTGCCGAGCTCGCCGCGAATTTTCATTTTCCACAGCATCGCGAGCAGTTCCTGAGTTTTGCCGAGAGCGAACACCGGGATCGTCACGCTGCCTCCGCGGTCGAACGCGCTCCGGATGGCCTTGGCAAGCCGTTCCTCCTCCTCCGCGCGCTTGAAAGTCGGGGCCACCGGCGAATCCCCGCGCGTCGTTTCCATGATGAGAACGTCAACGCCGGAATCCGGAAACGCCGCTCCGCGCATGAGTGTCTGGCTCTCGAAGTTCACATCGCCCGTGTAGAACACGGACGTCCCCTTGTAGCGGATCATCACGCCGACGGAGCCCAGAATGTGACCGGCGTCGAACATCTCGAAGGTGACTTCGTTGTCGTCCGACGAGCGGTCCCCCTTCAAGTCGTAGCGAATGCCGGTGCGGCAGGGGTGCCATTGGTGTGCGGAAAAATCGACCCCACGGTGGGTGAAGAGCGGATATTCGGTGATGTTGTCCTCCTCACGCTGGCGGAGCATGACGTTCACCGAATTGTGAAGCATCACCTCGCCGATGCGGGATGTCTGGCCGGTGAGAAACACCCGAGCCTGCGGTTCGCGGCGGGTGAGCACCGGAAGCGAACCGATGTGGTCCTGGTGGGCGTGCGTGATGATGATCGCGTCGACGGTGCCCTCTGGAACGAGCGAGTAATCGGGAGTGCCGTCGAATCCCTCTCTCTTCGGATGCATGCCCGCATCAAGGATCACGGTCTTGCCTCCGACCCGCAGCAGGTAGGAGTTCGAGCCGATCTCCACCGCACGGGTGAGATTAACGAGTTCCATCGGTTTCACGTTGTCCGAGCCGGTGCGCAGGCTCAATACAAAACGACTGTCACGTTTTGGGAGAAGTCTCAGCCCACCTCGACTGCTTCGGAAAGAGCAGCCACCACCTGCTCCGCAGCGGTCTCCGTTCGGGCATGTATCTCCAACAGCAGATCGCCCCGGGAGACCACCGTGCCGGTTTTCACGAGGCGGGCCACACCGACGGCGGGATCGACGGAATCACCCGTGCTCCGCCGCCCGGCCCCCAAGGCGACGCAAACCCGGCCGATCGCGCCGGCATCCACGCGGCACACTGTGCCGCCGGAGGGGGCCGTGAGGGCCTTTACGACGGGAGCGGAGGGAAGCCGCGACGGATCCTCGACCACGCGGGCATCGCCGTGCTGGGCTTCGATCATCCGGCCGAAGCGCTCCAAGGCGGCACCGGAGGCGATGTGCGCCTCAAGCCGGCTGCGAGAAATGTGCGAGACGGACTCCGCGAGGGCCATTGTGAGGTCCAAAAGGTCGGCGGGACCTTTCCCGCTCAGGCAGGCGATGGCCTCCGCGACTTCGAGGGCATTCCCGGCCGTGTGTCCGAGCGGTTCCTCCATTGGTGAGAGAAGGAATGTGGTCTCAACACCGTTCTGCCTGCCGGCACCGCAGAGTCCCTCGGCGAGTTGAACGGCCTCCTCACGGGTTTTCATGAATGCGCCCGAGCCGAACTTCACGTCCAGCACAAGGCGGTCGAGGGACTCTGCCAGCTTCTTCGACATGATGCTGGCGATGATCAGTGGACGCGAGGCCACCGTGCCGGTGACATCCCGCAGGGCGTAGAGTTTCTTGTCCGCCGGACAAAAGTCTGCCGACTGGCCGATCATGACGACGCGGATTTTTTCCAACTGTCGCAGGCAATGGTCCATCTCGAGTCCGGTTTGGAACCCGGCGATACTCTCCAGCTTGTCGAGTGTGCCGCCGGTGATGCCGAGGCCGCGTCCCGAGACCATGGGGACCCAGAAGTCTTCGCAGGCGAGCAGGGGGGCGAGCACGAGCGAGACCTTGTCGCCGATGCCTCCCGTTGAGTGTTTGTCGATCTTCGGCGGTGTGCCTGCGGGCCAATCGAACCGGCGTCCGCTGTCGCGCATGGCGGCGGTGAGGGCGGCGGTCTCCGCATCGCTCATGCCGCGGAAGTAGACGGCCATGGCGAAGGCGCTCATCTGGTAATCCGGAACGGCTCCCGAGGTGAATCCGGCGATGAGTTCCGAAATCTCTTGGGGGGTGAGGGCGGTGCCGTCTCGTTTGCGCTCGATGAGTGCGGGGACATGCATGAAGGAGACGATGGGGCGAAGCGTGGCGGCGGGCAAGGCGGATTCGGGATTGCGGCGCGGGGGGCGGTCTGTTTTTTTCACTGCCGTCCGATGCCCCAGTCGAAAGCGCTCACCTTCGCCGCCCGTTTGTTCAGCACGCTTGTGCTGTGGGTCATCATGCTGGCGACGGTTTTTGCCGGATACGACGAAGGGTTTTTCCTCTTGCTGGCCGGACTCGCCCTTCTCGCCCTGTGGGAATACTACCGAATGCTTGAGCGCGACGGCATCGGGGTCTTCACCCTCACGGGAATTGTCTGTGCGGTGGTTTTGCTGGGTGGCGGATTTTTCCTCATGAAGGGGAGCGGGCCCGAGCAGGCTTACGATTTTGAGTTGGTGGTGCTGGTTTCCTTTCTTTTCGTGATCTTCGCGCGGCAGATGTTCCGCGGAGCCGCGAGGGATCCGCTGCGTGCGATGAGCTACACGGTCTTCGGATTGCTCTACATTCCGTGGCTCTTCAGTTTCATCACGAAAATCATCTACCTGGCACCACGAACGGAGACGGGGGCGACAACCGGACAGTATTACGTTCTTTTTCTCGTGATGGTCACGAAGTTCAGCGACATGGGGGCGTATGTCTTCGGAAGTCTGTTCGGAAAACATCCCTTCGCTCCGCACATCAGCCCGGCCAAGACGTGGGAGGGATTCTTTGGAGCGCTGGCAACGTCGTTGGTTGCGAGTTACTGGCTCTACGCCCTGATGCCGGAGAAGCTGTCCGCGCTCCGTTTCGGCGACATCACCGTGCTGGGGCTCGCACTCGGCTTCGCCGCCGTCATCGGCGACCTCGCGGAGTCGATCGTCAAACGCGGAGCGAACCAGAAGGACTCCAGTCATCTCCTGCCCGGCATCGGCGGCACGCTCGACCTCATTGACAGCCTGTTGTTCACGGCGCCCCTGCTTTTCTTCTATATGCGGCTCGTCATCGGTATATGAACCGGCAGCGCCACGTCGTGATTCTCGGGGCCTCGGGCTCGATCGGTCGCAGCGCATTGAAAGTGGCGGCGGACATCCCCGCCCGCATGCGCATCGTCGGAGCCTCCGTCCACTCGAACCGCGAAGCGATCGAAGAGATCCGTTCCGCACATCCCGACGCCCGCGTAGTGAGTTCTTCGGGTCCGGATGGAGCCGAGCGCTTGCTGGAGTTGGCGACGCTGCCGGAGGCCGACCTTGTGCTGGTCGCGATCGTGGGCACAGCCGGGCTCGCGCCGGCGCTGGCTGCGATCGAAGCGGGAAAAGACATCGCTGTCGCGAGCAAGGAAATTCTGGTCGCAGCGGGCGAGGTGGTCATGGAGGCGGCGCGGCGCCGGGGGGTGCGCGTGCTTCCGGTGGACAGCGAGCACAACGCGATTTTCCAGTGCCTCGAGGGACGGGACACTGATTCGGTTCGGAGACTCATCCTCACATGTTCCGGCGGGCCCTTCCGCACGACACCGGCCGAGCTCCTCGAGAACGTCACTCCGCACGAAGCGCTTCGGCACCCGACATGGCGCATGGGGCGGAAGATCTCGCTCGACTCCGCAACCTTGTTCAACAAGGCACTTGAAATGATCGAGGCTCGGTGGTTGTTCGACGTGCCCATCGACCGAGTGGATGTGGTCGTGCATCCGCAGAGCATTATCCACTCGATGGTCGAGTTCGTCGACGGTTCGACTCTCGCCCAGTTGAGTCACTCGGACATGTGCTTCCCGATCCAGTATGCCGTCACTTGGCCGGAGCGTGTGCCGAACTCCCTTGCGCCGCTCGATTTTGCCGCACTGGGTCGATTGGATTTCGAGGCACCGCGGCGGGGGGATTTTCCCGCGCTCGACCTTGCCGTGCTTGCGGGGAACGTGGGCGGAACGCTTCCGGCGGTGCTCAATGCCGCGAACGAGGTCGCCGCAGAGGCTTTTCTCGCTGGAAGGATCCGCTTCCCGGCGATCTGGCAACTTGTCTCGCGGGTGATGGACGAAGTCCCAATCGTGCTTCAACCCGGGCTCGGCGACATCCTCGCGGCGGACACCGCGGCCCGAGCAGCGGCGTCTCGCGGAGTGGAGGACTTGACGGGCGGGAATTGATTTTTCCGCGGGAGCGGCCAAGGTAGGAGGTTCATGGCTTTCTCCATCCTGAAATTCCTCGTCATCTGCCTCGAGGTCCTGCTGATTTTCAACCTTCTCATCGTGGTCCACGAATTGGGCCACTATTTGGCGGCCCGCTGGCGGGGCCTCGTCGTGGAAAAGTTCGCGATCTGGTTCGGCAAGCCGATCTGGAAGAAAAAGATCGGGGGCGTTGAATACATCCTCGGGTCCATTCCCGCGGGCGGGTATGTCGCGATTCCCCAACTGGCGCCGATGGAAGCACTCGAGGGGCGCACCGAAACCGATCGCGCTCTGCTTCCGCCTGTGAAGCCGATCGACAAGATCATCGTGGCGGCGGCGGGTCCGCTCTTCAGCCTGCTGCTCGCTTTCGCGATGGCCTGCATCGTGTGGGTTGTCGGAAAACCCCAGAGCGAATCTGACGTGCCGGTGATTGGATTTGTGAAAGAAGGAGGCCCTGCTGCGATGGCCGGGCTCCGTCCCGGTGACGAGATTCTCGCCATCGACGGGCATCCGGTGAAGCACTTCCTGAGCGGCACGGACAGCGTCAAGTGGCGCATCGTCCGCAGCGAGGGCGAAACCATTCCTTTTACGATCCGGCGCGAGGGTCAAGTGTTGACGATTGAATCGGGTTGGACCAAGCCCGAGACGTCGAGTTGGCGGAGGCCGGCTCTCCGCGAGGTGCAGATCGGCCCGCGCTTTGTGCCGGGCGTCGGCATCGTGGTTCGCGGCAGCGTGGCGGACAAAGCCGGATTCCGCGCCGGGGACCTTGTTACAGCGGTGGGCGGACAGCCGGTCTTCAACCTTATGGAGTTGGGGCCGTTGGTGGAGGCCTATCGCGGGAAATCCTTGGCCTTTACCGTCGAGCGTGACGGGCGCGAACTTGAGTTGACTCTCCCGATTGCGCCTGCCACGGCGGACAACGCCCCTGTGAATCTTGGCATTGAGTGGGGCCGATCCATTGTCGTTCACCCGGACCCGTTCACGCAGGTGCGGGACGCTGCAACGAGCATTTTCCGGATGATCGATGCGCTCTTTTCGCCAAGGTCCGATGTGAAGGCAGCGCACTTTAGCGGCCCTGTCGGCATCATGAGGCTCTACTATCAGATTTTTGAGTCTGAGCACGGTTGGCGGCTGGCCCTTGCGTTTAGCGTCCTGATTAATGTGAATCTTGCTCTCCTGAACCTGCTGCCATTTCCCGTACTGGACGGCGGGCACATCACGCTCGCAATCATTGAGGCGATCCGGCGCAAACCGATCAATGTCCGCTTGCTGGAGGCTGTTCAGACCGCCTGCGCTCTTCTGCTGATCGGCTTCATGCTCTATCTCACCTTCTACGATGTCGGGGAGATCGTCGCTCCGGAGAAGCCTCCGACGGTGGAGGCGAAAGACAAATAGGCCATGGCAGGTCAGATCCACCGCGCCCATGCCGGACGCCGTCCCACCCGCGCAGTGCGTGTCGGGCGCACAGCGATGGGCGGTGAAAATCCGATCCGCGTCCAGTCCATGCTGACCAGCGACACGATGGATACGGAGGCCTGCGTGCGCGAGACGCTCGAACTGGCCGGTGCCGGCTGCGAAGTGGTGCGGATCACCGCCCCCACGGTGAAAGATGCACGCAATCTGGGGAACATCCGTGCAGCGCTCCGCGATGCAGGTTGCGACGTGCCGCTGGTCGCGGATATTCATTTCAAACCCGAAGCGGCCATGGAGGCCGCCCAGTGGGTGGACAAGGTCCGCATCAACCCGGGCAACTTCGCCGACTCCAAGAAGTTCAAGGTCCGGGAATACACCGACGAAGAATACGCCGCGGAAATCGGGCGGATCCGTGAGAAGTTTGCCCCTTTGGTGCACCTCTGCAAAGAGCGTGGCATCGCCATGAGAATCGGCACAAACCACGGCAGCCTGAGCGACCGCATCATGAACCGCTATGGCGACACACCGCTCGGGATGGTCGAGAGTGCGCTCGAGTTTGCCCGCATTGCGCGGGAGTCCGACTTCCACGACTTCGTCTTTTCGATGAAATCGTCGAATCCGAAGGTCATGATCCAAGCCTACCGCTTGCTCGCCGCGCGACTTGCGTCCGAGGGGTCGGACTGGAATTACCCGCTTCATCTTGGTGTTACCGAGGCCGGGGACGGCGAAGACGGGCGCATCAAGAGTGCGATTGGCATCGGCAGCCTGCTTGCCGACGGGTTGGGGGATACGATCCGGGTTTCGCTCACGGAGGATTCCGTGCACGAGATTCCCGTGGCACGTGCACTTGTCGCTTTGGCGGAAGCACGTCAACCCTGCCCCGAACCGGCAAAGTGGCCATTCGATCCTTTCAGTTACACCCGCCGTGCCAGTGAGCCCATCGTCTGCGAAAATGTGCGGCTCGGCGGCAACGAACTCGTGCGTGTCGTCGTGCGGCGGGCGGCCTACGACCGCATCGCGCACAAACTTGACGGCCTTGGTGAATACCGTCCCGAGTTGATTTATGAGGATTGTGGAGTTCTGGAGGTTGATCCCCGGGATGAAGCCGCTCTCGCGCGAATCAACGCCGAGCCAGCCGCAAGTTTGGTGACAGTGGCCGACGGGTGTGATCTCCCGGTCATCGGGGCCTTCCGACTCCTTGCCTCCCGTTTGGAGGCCCGGCATCCGATTCTTCTCAAGGATTCCTTCGGTCCCCCCGGAGAGGATTTCCTCACGAACCTTCTTCAGGCCGCGACGAATCTCGGGGCCTTGCTCTGCGACGGAATCGGGGACGCGGTGATCGTGCAGGGCGAGGCGGCCCCCGGCCAGTCCCTGCGCATCGCCTACAATACACTGCAGGCCGCCGGCACGCGCATCTTCAAGACGGATTATGTGGCTTGCCCGAGCTGCGGGCGCACGCTGTTCAACCTTCAGGAAACAACGGCGCGAATCAAAGCCGCAACCTCGCATCTGAAAGGCGTCAAGATCGCCATTATGGGATGCATCGTGAACGGTCCGGGTGAAATGGCGGACGCCGATTTCGGCTACGTCGGCGGCGCACCGGGCAAGGTGAACCTCTACATCGGCAAGTCGGCAGTGAAGTTCAACATCCCCGAAGCCGAAGCCGTTGAGCGCTTGGTCGACCTCATCAAGGAGCACGGCCGGTGGGTGGAGCCCGCCGCGGCCTTGGGAGCCTAGGTCGGAAGTGCCGCGCGGCGGCTTGCATCGGAGCGGAGGGTTTCGGATGGTGGGTTTCGCATGAGTGTTTTTCTCCGTGTCTTCCCGTATGTCGCGCGCTACCCGTGGCTGGCTTTTGCGACGCTCGGGAGCGCGATCGTCTCCACGCTTCTTGTGATCGTTTTTCCGGTCGTCACCCAAACGATCGTGGACGAGGTGCTTTACAAGAACCAGCCGGAGCGCCTGCTGCCGCTCATCCTTGCGGGCCTCGCCGCATTCTTTCTCCAGCACCTTCTCGACAGTCTCCGCATTTTCTTCAACAACCACTTCGAGCAGCGTGTCATCTGCGACCTCCGCAGCGAGCTTTACGGGCACATTCAAAAACTGCCGCTGCCGTGGTTCGACAATCGCGCCACCGGGGACGTGATGACGCGCCTGATCGAGGATGTCACCAGCGTTGAGAGGGTTCTCATCGACGGCATCGAGCAGGGCACGGTCGCGATCCTCCAGATCCTCATCGTCGCCGGTGTGATGGTCTTCTACAGTCCGGCGTTGACTCTCGTGGCCCTCCTGCCGTTGCCCTTCCTCGCAGCGGGTGCGCTCTCCTATACCCTCACGGCGCGATCCCGATACAAGCGGCAGCGCAAAGCCGTCTCGGCTCTGAATTCCCTCCTTCACGACAATGTGGCCGGTATCCGCCAGATCAAAACCTACACCAGCGAGGCGCGGGAGCAGTCGCGATTCGACGGGGCGAGCGATGCGGTTCGCGTGGCGACGCTCCGTGTGATGCGGGCGTGGGCGATCTATCAGCCAGCGATGGGATTTTTCACTGCATGCGGAATGCTCCTCATCGCGGGTTACGGCGCGCAAAAAGTGCTTTCGGGATCAATGGACATCGGTGTGCTTGTCGCGTTCTTCGTCCTCGCGCGCTACCTGTATGAGCCTGTCGGCCGCCTGCACCAACTCAACCAAATCTTCCAAGCCGGACGTGCCGCGGGCGACCGCGTCTTCGAGATCATGGATGCCGAGCCCGAGACCGCCGAGGTGCCGGTGAGTGCGGCCAAGCCGATCGCCGGAAAGGTCGACTACCGCGAGGTCTCCTTCGCCTATTCCCCGGAGCTTCCCGTGCTCGACCGGGTCTCGCTCGAGGCTGCGGCCGGAGAGACGATCGCTTTGGTGGGACCAACGGGTGCAGGCAAGTCGACGCTCGTGAACCTTTTGGTGCGCTTTTACGAATTCACCGGCGGGCAGATTCTTGTGGACGGCGTGCCGCTCAGGGAGATTCCACGCGACCATTTGCGGCGCAACATAGCTGTCGTCACGCAGGAGAGCTTTCTTTTCAATGGAACGACGGCCGAGAACCTGCGCGTTGGCAAACCGGATGCCTCCGAGGATGAAATGTGGGAAGCTCTCGAGGCGGCGAACGCGGCGGACTTCGTGCGCCGGCTTCCCGATGGCCTCCACTCGCCTGTGGGCGAGCGGGGAATCAAACTCAGCGTCGGCGAGAAGCAACGTGTCTCCATCGCGCGTGCATTGCTGAAAAATCCGCCGATCCTCATCCTCGACGAGGCAACGGCGAGCGTGGACACCAAGACAGAAATGCTCATCCAGCAGGCACTCGACCGTTTGATGGAACGTCGGACGAGCTTCGTCATCGCGCACCGTCTCTCCACCGTACGGCACGCGGACCAGATTCTCGTGCTCGAACGCGGTCGCATCGTCGAGCGCGGCCGCCACGACGAGCTCATTGCAGCAGGCGGGCTCTATGCCACGCTCTGCCGGCATTCCTTTATGGAGCCGGGCAGGGAGGAGCTTCCCCTCTGAGCTCCAAGAGCCGGAGGATCGTTTCCTCGATCAGGTTGTTCGGACAGCTTGCCCCGGCAGTCACTCCGATGGAGAGGGTTTCTTTCGCAGGAAGCCACCCCTGCGAGCGAGTCTCGGAGCGTGCGGCGAGGTCGAAGTGCAGGATTTCTTCGCGCGAGACGAGGCAACTCGCATTTCGCACGAACCATGTGGGGAGCTTGTGCAGGCCGATCTCGACGAGGTGCGTCGTATTCGAGCTGTTGTATCCGCCGACGACAACGAGCAGGTCAAGCGGTTCGGCCAGCATCTGGAAGAGTGCGTCTTGGCGCTCCTGCGTCGCTCCGCAGATGGTGTCGAAATAGCGGAAGTTTTCCGTGCTTCCATCGTCGCGGCGGGCGATAGCTTCGCGGAGCAGCATCTGGATCGCCTCCGTCTCGCTCCGCAGCATGGTCGTTTGATTCGCCACGCCAATGCGGCGGAGATGGAGGGCAGGGTCGAAGCCTTCACTTGTCGCGCCGCGGAATCCTTCGAGAAACTTGGCAGGATCGCCTCCTTCAATGATGAAATCCGCCACGCGTTGGGCCTGCTCGAGATCGAGCACGACGAGATAGTGGCCGCGGCGATCTGCTCCCAGGGCGCGCGATGCGGTTGCCCGTGTTTCCTCATGGCTGGATTTCCCGTGGATGATCGACGTGACCTCCTCGGTCGCATTCTGGCGGACCCGCTTCCAGACGCTCATCACGTCGCCGCAGGTGGTGTCCACGATCTGGCAACCGCGGGTCTTCACGGCATCCACTGTGGTCACTTCGGCACCAAACGCCGGAACGATCACAACATCCTCGGGTGAGAGCGACTCCAACTCTTCCTGCGACGGACGGGCGGGGAGATAACGGATGCCCATGGCGGACATCTGGGCGTTCACATCCGGGTTGTGAATAATCTCTCCGAGGAGAAAGATGCGCCGGTCGGAGAACACCTTCGCAGCAGCGTAGGCGAGGTCGATAGCACGCTCCACGCCGTAGCAGAAGCCGAATTGCTTCGCGAGGCGCACGGTGGTGCGTCCGGCGACGAGCACCCCGCCTGCGCCGCGGATGCGCTCGACGAGCGTGCTGCGGTAGTGGGACTCGACCTGCTCCTGCACGCGGGCCATCACGTCGGGTGTGCGGAGATTGATGCGGGAGCGGGCGGGTGCGTTCATCCGTCGCCTTGTGAACGGCAAATCCCGCGGTTTGTCAAACCGCGTGTCCGCCGGATTCGTCTGTTGCAGCCCCGCCCGCCCGCCCGTAGTGTCGCGGAATGTTCAAGGAGCATGATTTCCATTACGCGATGGAGAACACGCGTGTGGTGGTGGAGCCGAGGGGAGCGATCGAGACCTTCGGCGTGACGCGTTTCCACTTCTCCCTTGTCAGCGAGTTGATGGACGAGGCGGATGCGGTCCGGATTCGTCGCGGCCGCATCGAGGCCGAGCGGCCACGTATTGTCTCGCCGCACCATTTCAGCAAGCTTCTGCTGGACGGCTTTGGCGACGAGGCGCGGGAGTTTGCGGATTGGATCGAGCGCTCGGGGGAGATGGTGAAGATCCTGCGCTACGGGTTCCAATTCCGCAAAACGGATGTCGAGGAGGAGGTTTTGCGCGAGCCGATGGATCCCGTGCTGGAGAAAATGGCCAAAAGGATCTCCGGATCCGACGACCCGCTCGCCACCCTCATCGCAGGTGTCGATGAAGCGTGGGAGGTGTGTCTTTTGAAGTTCTCGATGGAGATGATCCAGCGCTCGGCGGGATCCAACATCGACGAATGGCGGCGGCGGGGGTTGGCATGAAGTTCTCGTTTTCAAACCGGCGGGCGTCCCTGTAGTCTTTACCCCACGGATGTTTGCAAAAGTTTTGGTAGTCCTTGTGTTGGTGGCCGGAATCCTCGGAGGCACGGGGTATTTCGTTTACACGCTCATGGTGAAGCCGGTTCAGCTCGACCGTGCGGAGAAGCTTGCCACCCCGGAGCCGACTCCCGAGCCCACTCCTGATCCGGTTGTCGCGGCGTTCGCCGCCGTCGAACCCCTGCTTGCGCAACCTGCCGAGGTCGATCGCGAGTCGCTCGCAAGCTTCCTGAGCACCTATCCCGATGCCTCGCAATCCAATGCGGTGCGCGTGGCTTTGGGGCGTTTGAATCTCGCTGCGCTCCTTTCGCCGACCCCCGGCCCTGACAAGACGCCTTACACTGTGGTGTCCGGCGACGCGCTGGTGAAGATCGCGAATCGTTTCAAAACGAATGCGGAATTGATCTACCGGGCCAATAAGTTGCCGAATATCAACCTGCGTATCGGACAGCAGTTGGTCGTGCCCCAGATCGATACCAAGCTGGTCATCGACCGTGAGGCAAAGACCGTCACGCTCATGAACAAGGGTGAGTTCCTCGCGACCTTCCCGGTTCTTTCCTTTCAGCTTCCGGCCGGGATTCCGAAAGGTGCAGTCGAGACGACGGTCTCGGACAAGTTTGTGAGCCGCGAGGGAAAGCGAGTCGCATTCGGCGACAAGGCTTTCGAGGAAGGCGAGCGCTTCGTGCTTCTCGCGGCCTCCGGCGCGCTGATTCGTTCCATGCCCCCTGTTCCTCTTCCTCCCGTGGGCAACTCCTCGGCTCCACCTGCGGCCACTCCGACCCCGGGTGGTATCGTTCTCTCACCCGAGGACGCCGCGAATGTCTATGTGCTCGTTGTCCGCGGCACCCCGGTGACCATCCAATGAAGATTCTTCCATGAAAATCCAACCCCTCGAGTTTGAGAAACCCATTATTGAGCTGGAGGAAAAGCTCGCCGAGATCGTGAGCCATTGCGAGGGATCGAACATCGATCTCGACCCCGAGGTTCGCCGCATGCGCGACAAGCTCGACGCGTTGCGTCTCTCGATTTACGGTAATCTTTCAGCTTGGCAGCGCGTGCAAATCGCCAGACATACCGCCCGTCCGTTCTTTCTCGACTATGTGCGGATGGCGTTCACGGATTTCGCCGAACTGAAGGGGGACAGGTTGTTCGGAGACGATCCGTCCATGCCTGGAGGGTTTGCCACGATCGATGGGTTCCGCTGCGTCGTCATCGGTCAACAAAAGGGTCGCGATGTGAAAGAAAACTTGCTCCGGAATTTCGGGAGCCCGCACCCGGAGGGATACCGGAAGGCGCTGCGGTTGATGCGGCTGGCCGAGAAGTTTCACCTGCCTGTTGTCGCCCTCATCGACACTCCCGGGGCCTATCCCGGCGTGGGAGCCGAAGAACGCCACATCGCCGAGGCGATTGCCGTGAACATCCGTGAGATGATGGTGCTGGAGACACCCGTGGTCGCGGTGGTGATCGGCGAGGGGGGATCCGGCGGCGCATTGGGAATCGGGGTGGGGGATCGCGTGCTCATGCTCGAGAATGCCTACTATTCGGTTATCAGCCCGGAGGGATGCGCCGCCATTTTGTGGAAACATCGCAAACACGCGCCCGAGGCGGCGGAGGCGCTGAAATTGAATGCGAGGGAGTTGATGAATCTCGGTTTGGTCGACGGCGTTGTGCCCGAGCCCGCAGGGGGAGCTCACAAGGACCCCGAACTTGCCGCAGCCAATCTTCGGGAGGCTCTCACGGGAGCCTTGCGGGAAATCACGTCCATTCCCATCGCGAAGCTTGTGCAGGCGCGCTACGACAAGTTCCGCAAGATGGGTGTTTTCGAGGGTTGATCGGGTCTGTCTTTTCCGGGCATGAAGATCATTGACCGCTACGTCGGCATGGGCGTGCTTATGACCACTGTCTTTGGCGTCGTGGTGCTGAGCCTCGTGCTGGTTCTCGGCAACATCTTCAAAGAACTGCTCGACCTGCTCATCAACAACCCGGATGTCCCTCTGACCACCGTGTTGGCGTTTATCGCGCTCGTCCTGCCTTTTTCACTCACGTTCACGATACCATGGGGGTTCCTTACCGCGCTGCTCTTGGTTTTCGGGCGGATTTCGGCGGACAATGAACTCATCGCCCTGAAGGCCAACGGGGTGAGCGTGCCGCGGGTGTGCGTGCCGGTTTTTGTCACGGCCGTCGCGCTGACACTGGTCTGTTTCTGGATCAATATCGAGGTCGCGCCGAAAGCCGAGCAGGCCATGAGCCGCGCCATCGTCGAGATCGCCACGAGCAATCCCGCCTCCCTGTTTCGTGCGGATGAGGTGGTCGACCAGTTCCCCGACCGCCGCGTTTACGTTGGCGGAAAAGATGGCGACCGGCTCAAGAACATCATCGTCTTCGAGATGAACGAGTCGCAGGAACCCCTGAAGATGGTCTACGCCCGCGAGGGAGTTCTGACGCCGGACCCGGAGAACTCCCGTCTTCTTCTCCGCTTGTTCAACGCCCGCTTCGAGCAGCGCGACGAGAAGGATCCACTGGACATCGCAAAGATCCAGCAGGGCATCGTGATGCAGGAGGGAGTCTTCCCGATTTCCCTCGAAAAGTTTTTCGAGGAGTTTCAGGGAAATCGCAGGATGAGTTCCTACACGCTCCCTGAGTTGATCGACTTTCTGCGGGCCGGTGCCGGGAAGCGGGAAACCGAGGCATTTGTGGAGTTGAACAAGCGGTTTTCAGTTTCCCTGGCATGTGCCGCCTTTGCTCTCATTGCGATCCCTCTGGGCATCACTGCGCACCGCAAGGAAACCTCGGTCGGGTTCGCCTTGAGCCTCGTGATCGCCTTTACCTACTTCTTTTTCATCATTATGGCGGACACCTTCCGGAACAACCCCGCCGTTCATCCGTCTCTGCTCATCTGGATTCCGAACGTGCTTTTCTTCGCCCTCGGAACCCATCTCTTCCGGCGGCTGTCGTTGAGATAGACTCGGGCGTTCAGCGCCGCTTGCGCTGGAAATCTGAGATTGCGCGTTCGACCTCGCGATCGACGACGCGTTTCTTGAGGTCGGCCCGCTTGTCCCCCGCGTCTTTGCCTTTCCCGAGCCCCAACTCGACCTTCACGCGGCCCTTTTTCCAATACATGCGGAGGGCAACAACCGTCCGCCCGGCACGCTCGATCTCGCCAACGAGTTTGTCGATTTCGGCGCGGTGGAGCAGGAGGCGCCGGAGGCGCTTGGGTTCATGCTGCTCGATGCCTGCCTTGTCGTAGGGCTGAATGGAAGACTCGAACAGACACAGATCGCCGCCTTCGATGCGTGCAAAAGCGCCCTGTAATGAGACAAGACCCTGCCGGATGGATTTGACTTCAGTGCCCCGCAGCTCGACGCCGGCCTCGAAACGTTCGAGGATATGGTAGTCGCGAAGGGCTTTTCTGTTGACCGTGATTTCCGCCGACATGGTGAGCCGGTCGCCTAGGCGGCTTTCCTACGGCGAGACCGTTTCCTCCGTCGGAGCCTTGGCGAGTTTGCCTTGGGCGATCTCGGCAAGTGCTATGTCCGCCAATCCCATCCGGGGCCCCACCTCGACCATCGGGCGTCCGCCTGCGCTCAATTGGCGCACCCGGCGGGAAACCATGTTGATGAGGATTTGGGGTTCGGAAACAACTTTGGAGGCTTCTTCGAGAATGTGTGCGTTCATTGACGGAAATTGCGACGGTCCCTGCGGCTTGGGTCGAATCGCGAAGCGTAAGAATCCTCGGCGGGGTGTCAATAAAATTACATGTTTTTTCTTTGACAAGCCCCGGTCGACGTGTAGTTTCGTTCCTCCCGGTCAATCCGGAAAAACCCTACGCAGCTTGACAGCAGGAGACCCTCGGGTCGTTCGCACTGCAAAAAACCATGCAAAAAAACCGAAGCAAACGTTATCGCGCCGCAGCGGCCCTCGTCGAGGGTTCGCGCAAATATGCCCTCACCGAGGCGGTCAAGACCCTCAAGTCCTTCCCGACCGTCAAATTCGACCAGACCGTCACCCTTTCGATCAAGTTGGGTGTCGATCCCAAGCAGAGCGACCAAATGGTCCGCGGCACATGCCCCCTGCCCAATGGAAGCGGAAAAAATGTCCGCGTGCTCGTTTTCGCCACAGGCCAATCGGCCGAGGCGGCCAAGGAAGCCGGAGCCGAGCATGTCGGCTTTGAAGACCTGATTAAAAAAGTCACGGCGGGCTTCGCCGACTTCGACGTGGCGATTGCCACGCCCGCCGCGATGGCGGAAGTTCGCAAGTTGGGCAAAGTGCTCGGACCCCGCGGACTCATGCCGAATCCCAAGACGGGAACGGTCACGGACGACACCGCCAAGGCCGTCAAAGAAGTGAAAGCCGGCCGCGTGGAATTCAAACTCGATAAAAACGCAAACGTTGCTGTTCCGGTGGGCAAGTTCTCTTTCGTCGAAACCGCGCTTGTCGAGAACGGCAGCGCCGTGATCGACGCCGTTATCAAGGCCCGCCCCGCGACGGCCAAGGGAGCCTTTGTTGAAAACATCACCCTGAGCGCCACCATGTCGCCGGGCATTGCCGTCGACCCCACGCCGTTCCTCAAGAACTGATTCCCATGAGACCCGAAAAAACACTTATCGTCTCGGATATCCGCGAGAAACTCCACTCCTCGCCCTACCTTCTCGTCGTGGACTACTCCGGCATGAAGGTCCCGCATTTTGAAGAACTCCGCACCCGCCTTGCCGGCACAGGAGCCCGCCTCAGTGTCGTCCGCAACACGTTCCTCCGCATTGCAGCGAAGGAACTGGCGATGCCCGAACTTGACGGGGCTTTGGCGGGCCAGACCGCCATCGTCACCGGAGAAGTTGACATCTGTGCCGCGGCAAAGGTGCTCAAGACTTTCGCCACGGAGTTCCAGAAGCCGGTCGTCCGTGCGGGAGTGCTCGATAACGCGGCACTCTCTGCAGCACAAGTTTCCGAACTGGCCAGCCTGCCCAGCAAGGAAGTCCTCCAAGCGAAGCTTCTCGGACTTCTCCAGACACCTGCAAGCCAGTTGGTCCGGCTCCTCAACGAACCCGGCGCCAGCCTGGCCCGTGTGCTCAAGGCCAAGGCCGACGCAGCCGCCTAGGAGAAGGAAAAATTTCGTCCGACGAACGAAGCCGCGGCGGACGATGAACAACCCAAAAACAACAGCTTCCTGTCGGTCCGGCGGCTGCCGGACTCAAATGCTCTGAGGCTTCGGAGCGCGACGGGGGCAACCCAAACAAAACCATGGCAGATACATCAACACTCGTCGAACAGCTCAGCGGTCTCACAGTCCTGGAGATCGCCGATCTGGTGAAACAACTCGAAGAAAAATGGGGCGTCAGCGCTGCTGCGCCGGTTGCGGTCGCCGCTGCCGGAGCCGCTGCCGGTGGTGCCGCCGCGGCTCCTGCCGAGGAAAAGACGTCCTTCGACGTCATCCTCGCCGATGCAGGTGGCAACAAGATTGCCGTCATTAAAGAGGTCCGCGCCGCTGTGGCCGGACTCGGCCTGGCCGAGGCCAAGGCCCTTGTCGAGAGCGCTCCCAAGCCTCTCAAGGAAGGCGTGACCAAGGAAGAAGCGGAAGAGATCAAGAAAAAGATCGAGGCCGCCGGCGCCAAGGTCGAGATCAAGTAACGACCGCCTCCGGGATTCTCGGGGAGATCAGAGCAAAAAAGCTCTTGATCTCCCCGTTTTTCACCCATATTTTATCCGACTCTGCTGGAAGCTACCGCCCTGTTACCCGAGCCTGTCACGCTGATCGCTGAAAACCGTCCCCGAGCATCCCGTCTCAACTCCGAGATTGGTCGCAAGGACGGCTTTTTGCGTTCCGTGAACTTCCAGCAAAACAACCGCCTCGGCCCCGCAACACGGGATTGAGAACGGAAGACACCGCAATCCGCACCCACCATGTCTGAACGCATCCACTTCGGCAAACTGAAAGAGGCCATTGAGCCTCCGAATCTGATCGAACTCCAAGTCAACTCTTACAACGAGTTTTTCCAGAAAGACGTTCAGGTGACCAAACGCCGGAACATCGGCCTGCAAGCTGTCTTCCGCGAATTCTTCCCGATTTTCGGCTTCGAAGACAAATCCTCGCTCGACTTCGTGAGCTACGAGCTTGGTGAGCCCAAGCTGTCTGCTCTGGAAGCGCAGCGGGAAGGCCAGACCTACAGTGCCCCGCTTTATGTAACGTTCCGCTACAAGGACGAACGCGCAACCAAGGAAGAAAAGGTTTACATGGGCGAACTCCCCCTGATGACTCCCCAAGGGACGTTCGTCATCAATGGCGCGGAGCGTGTGGTGGTCTCCCAGTTGCACCGCTCGCCGGGCATCTGTTTTGAAACCTCCGTCCATACGAACGGCAAGATTCTCCATGGTTTCCGGATCATTCCCGACCGCGGATCTTGGATCGAAGTGCAGTTCGATACCAGTGACCTGCTCTATGTTTACTTGGACCGCCGCAAGCGGCGCCGGAAGTTTCTCGCGACCACCTTCCTTCGCGCACTCGGCTATCCAACCGACGAAGACATCATCAAACTTTTCTATACCATTGAGGACCTCAAGCTCAGCGAGAAATTGGACGAGGAAGAAATCGCAAGCAAGGTGCTGATCGCCGATGTCCGCGATGGCGAGATCACTGTGGCTCGTGCGTTTGAACCCCTCAATGCGACGACGATCCGCGAGTTGCTTGGCTTGGGACACAAGACCGTCAAGGTCGTTGATACCAAAGCCGATGACACCGTCATCAAGTCCCTGAAGAAGGATCCGGCTCACGACGAGGAGGAGGCACTCAAGGACATTTACCGCAAGCTCCGCCCTGGCGATCCTCCGACCGTCCAAAATGCACGCAGCATGCTCAAGAGGCTATTCTTCGACGCGAAGCGCTACGACCTCGGACGCGTGGGACGCCACAAGATCAATCAGAAGCTCGGCTTGGGAGTCAGCGAGGAAGAGCGCACTCTGACCAAGGAGGACTTCATCGCCGCGATGAAATATCTCGTGCGTCTCCGCAATGGGGACGGCACGACGGACGACATCGATCACCTCGGCAGCCGCCGCGTGCGGACCGTGGGCGAATTGCTGGCCAACCAGTGCCGTGTCGGCCTGGCCCGCACGGAACGCCTCGTCCGCGAGCGCATGACGCTGTTCGATGCCGGAGTCGATCAAATCACTCCGCAGAAGCTCATCAATCCGAAGTCGCTGAGCGCCGTCGTTCGCGACTTCTTCGGACGGAGCCAACTGAGCCAATTCATGGATCAGACCAACCCGCTTTCCGAACTCACGCACAAGCGCCGCTTGTCCGCGCTTGGGCCCGGAGGGCTCAGCCGCGACCGTGCCGGATTCGAGGTCCGCGACGTGCATCCTTCGCACTACGGCCGCATTTGTCCGATCGAGACGCCCGAAGGGCCGAACATCGGTCTCATTAGCTCGCTCAGCACCTTTGCGCGAATCAACGAGTTCGGCTTCATTGAAACGCCCTACCGGAAAGTTGTCGACGGGCGCGTGACCGATCAGGTCGAGTATCTCAGCGGCGATCGCGACGAGAACTTCTACATCGCCCAGGCCAACTCGGTTGTGGACGAAAAAGGCCGCTTCACCGGCGAGAAGGTTTCCGCCCGTTACCGCGGCGATTTCGTCGAGGTCGAGCCCGCCAGTGTCCAATACATGGACGTCTCGCCGAAGCAACTCGTCTCGGTGGCTGCGGGTCTCATCCCGTTCCTCGAGCACGACGACGCCAACCGCGCGCTCATGGGATCGAACATGCAGCGCCAAGGCGTGCCTCTCTTGGTTTCCGACTCCCCGTTGGTCGGTACCGGTTTGGAAGCGCGTGTTGCCAAGGATTCCTGCGCCGTGATCTGCTCCGAGTCGGACGGCCGCGTGGCTTCCGTGACGGCCAGTCAAATCATCGTCACCCGCGACGGCAGCCTGCCCGAAGGCAAGAAGAAAGTGAAGACGGACGTCGAAAACGGCGTCTACGTCTACGAGCTCCGCAAGTTCATGCGCTCGAACGCGAGCACCTGCATCAACCAGAAGCCGATCGTTGCCAAAGGCCAGCAGGTCAAGCGCGGTCAGGTGATTGCCGACGGACCGAACACCGAGAAGGGTGAACTCGCCCTCGGACGCAATGTGCTCGTCGCCTTCATGCCGTGGAATGGCTACAACTTCGAAGACGCCATCCTCATTTCGGAGCGCGTCGTTAAGGAAGACATCTACACGTCGATTCACATCGACGAGTTTGAAATCGGCGCTCGTGACACAAAGCTGGGTCCGGAAGAAATTACCCGGGACATCCCGAATGTCAGCGAAGAGGCCCTTCAAAACCTTGGCACAGACGGAGTGATACGGATCGGTGCCGAAGTGAAGCCAGGCGACATTCTCGTCGGCAAAATCACGCCGAAGAGTGAGACGGAGCTGGCTCCGGAAGAGCGCCTCTTGCGGGCAATCTTCGGTGAGAAGGCCGCCGACGTGAAGGATACCTCGCTCACGGTTCCTTCGGGCACCTACGGCATCGTGATGGATGTGAAAGTCTCCTCCAAGAAAGAGGTGACTCGCACGAAGATGACGCCGACCGAGTCGAAGCGTCAGCAGAAGATGATTCTCGAGGATTACAAGAAGCGCAAAGACGACCTGCACGAGCAGCTTACCGCCGCGCTTTCGAATATCCTGCTCAATGAGAAGATTCCGCTGGACGTCGTCAATGCTCAGACGGGCGAAATCATCATTCCTGCGAATCGAAAGATCACCAAGCAACTCCTTCGCAAACTCGCCGCGGTCTACAACCACGTCGAAATCGACCCAAGCCCGATCCGGAACAAAATTCGCGAGATCATCGGCCAGTTCGAGCATCGTTTTGTCGATCTCGACAACGAGCGCGATGAAAATCTCGGCCGCATCGAGAGCGGTGACGATGTCGACCCCGGCATCATCAAGCAGGTCAAAGTCTATATCGCCAGCAAGCGCAAATTGAGCGTCGGTGACAAGATGGCGGGACGTCATGGAAACAAGGGTGTCGTCGCCAAGATTGTCCCCGAGGAAGATATGCCCTTCCTGGCGGACGGAACCCCTGTCGACATCGTTCTCAACCCGCTCGGCGTGCCGAGCCGCATGAACGTCGGGCAGGTTCTCGAAACCCACCTCGGTGTGGCTGCCAAGGCTCTCGGTTTCAAGGTCGCCACTCCGGTCTTCGACGGAATCCCCGAATCCAAGATTCGCGACTTCCTCAAAGAGGCGAAGACAAAGGAAGGGTTCACTTGGACCAACGAGAACGGCAAATCCACCGTCTATGACGGTCGGACAGGTGAGGCTTTCGATCAACAAGTGGTCGTCGGTTACATCTACATGCTCAAGCTCGGTCACCTCGTTGCCGACAAGATCCATGCCCGTGCGGTCGGACCCTACAGCCTCGTCACCCAGCAACCTCTCGGCGGCAAGGCCCAATACGGTGGTCAGCGCTTCGGCGAGATGGAGGTCTGGGCCCTTGAAGCCTACGGGGCGGCCTACACGCTCCAAGAACTCCTCACCGTCAAATCCGACGACGTCCAGGGACGCACCCGCATCTATGAGAGCATCGTCAAGGGAGACAACTCACTCGAAGCCGGCACGCCGGAATCGTTCAACGTTCTCATCAAGGAAATGCAGGGTCTCGGCCTCGACGTTCGCGTCGGCGGCAAAGACCCCTCGCGCATCGAATCCCTCGCCTGACACCCCAAACCGGAAAACTGAAGAACACCATGAAAGAGGCTAATATCCGCGAATCGCTGGGCGATCATAAACCCGCCGGCTTTGATGAGGTCGCGATCACCGTCGCAGCTCCCGAGTCGGTCCGCGGTTGGAGCAAGGGCGAGGTCAAAAATCCCGAGACCATCAATTACCGCACATTCAAGCCCGAGAAGGGCGGGCTTTTCTGCGAGCGCATCTTTGGTCCCACACGGGACTGGGAATGCTCGTGCGGAAAATACAAACGCATCAAGCACAAGGGTGTCACCTGCGACCGTTGCGGCGTTGAAGTGACGCTTTCGCGAGTGCGCCGCGAGCGCATGGGCCACATTGACCTCGCTGTGCCCGTCTCGCACATCTGGTTCTACAAGTGCATGCCGTCCCGTATCGGGCTCATGCTCGACATGACATCGCGCCAACTTGAGCGCGTCATCTACTACGAGGACTACATCGTCATCGATCCCGGCAACACGCCCCTCCAACGCTGCCAGCTTCTCACCGAGGCGGAGTTCCGTGAAGCCGAGGACCAATACGGGGATTCGTTCACCGCAGGCATGGGAGCAGAGGCGATCCAAAAACTTCTGGAGCAAACCGATCTCGCCGCGCTCAACGATGAGATCGAGCAGCAGATGGCCTCCACGCGCAGTAAGCAGCTCCGCAAGAAGCTCGCCAAGCGCCTCAAGCTCGTACAGGGCTTTGCCTCGTCCAAGACGCGGCCGGAGTGGATGATTCTGAATGTTCTCCCGGTGATCCCTCCCGATCTCCGTCCGCTCGTCCCGCTCGAAGGTGGGCGCTTCGCTACATCGGATCTGAACGACCTTTACCGTCGCGTCATCAATCGGAACAACCGTCTCAAGACGCTCCTCCAGCTCAAGACGCCGGAAGTCATCATCCGCAACGAAAAGCGGATGCTTCAGGAGGCTGTGGACGCATTGTTCGACAACGGCCGCCACGGGCGGGCTGTTACCGGCGCGGCCAACCGCCCCCTCAAATCCCTTAGCGACATGCTCAAGGGCAAGGGTGGACGATTCCGCCAAAACCTGCTTGGCAAACGCGTCGACTACTCGGGCAGATCGGTGATCGTGATCGGTCCCGAACTCAAGCTCAACCAGTGCGGTCTGCCGAAGAAAATGGCTCTCGTGCTTTTCGAGCCGTTCATCATCCGCCGTCTGAAGGAGCAGGGGCATGTTCACACGGTCCGCAGTGCCAAGAAACTCATCGAGCGCCAGACTCCGGAGGTGTGGGACATTCTCGAGGAGGTCACCAAGGGCCACCCGGTTCTTCTGAACCGCGCGCCCACCCTGCACCGTCTCTCGATTCAGGCGTTCGAGCCTCTCCTCATCGAGGGCGAGGCGATTCGCGTGCACCCTCTCGTCTGTACGGCTTACAACGCCGACTTCGACGGTGACCAGATGGCGGTCCACGTGCCGCTTTCCGTCGAGGCGCAGATGGAGGCCCGCATGCTTATGCTGGCGACAAACAACATCTTTTCACCCTCCAGCGGGAAGCCCATTACCACGCCCTCACAGGACATTCCGCTCGGTTGCTACTACCTCACGCAAAATCCGCGAGGGGAAGATGCCAACAAAGAGAAGCGTGCCCCGCTCTTCGCCGACGCCGACGAAGTCGAGTTGGCAATGACGGAGGGGGCCATCCGCACTCACTCTCGGATCCGTTTCAAGAATCCGGATTTCGGCAAGCAGACCGTTTTCGGCGACGCCAACCTCCGCGTCATCGAGACAACGGCCGGCCGCGTGGTCTTCAATCAGATCTGGCCCTCGGAGATGGGATTTTTCAACAAAGTCTGCGGCAAGAAACAGCTCTCGGATGTGATCTGGCGTTGTTACAAAGTCGCCGGCCACCAGAAGACCGTTGAGACGCTGGACAAGCTCAAGCAACTCGGATTCCGAGAGGCCACCCGTGCGGGTGTCTCGATTGGAATTACCGACATGATCATTCCGAAGGAGAAGGAACAGTTCCTCGAGAAAGCTTACCGGGAGATCGGAGAGGTCGAGAAGCAGTACCGCCGCGGCATCATCACCGATGGCGAGCGCAAGAACAAGGTTCAGGACATTTGGACCCATACCGGTGAAGAGATTGCCAACGCCCTCTTCCGTACCCTCGAGCACAACGATGGACGTCGTGAAATGAACCCCGTGTTTATGATGGTCGACTCCGGTGCTCGTGGCAACCGCACCCAAGTCAAGCAGCTCGCGGGAATGCGCGGCCTTATGGCCAAGCCGTCCGGTGAAATCATCGAGCAACCGATCACAGCGAACTTCCGCGAAGGACTCTCGGTGCTTGAGTACTTCATCTCCACGCACGGAGCCCGCAAGGGTCTCGCAGACACCGCGCTGAAGACGGCGGATTCCGGATATCTCACCCGCAAACTCGTCGATGCCGCGCAGGATGTCATCGTCACGATCGACGACTGCGGAACAGGAAACGGCATCGTCGTCCGCCCGATTTACGAGGGTGACGAGGAAGTCGTCAGTCTGTCGACACGCATCATCGGGCGCACAAGCTGTGAAACGGTCCGTGATCCGATTACCGGAACGGCTGTCGTGAAGGCGAACCAACTCATCGATGAGGAGACGGCCGCTGCCCTCGAGAAAATCGGACACGAGCAACTCCGTATCCGCTCCGCCCTGACGTGCGAGTCCAAGCGCGGTGTGTGCGCGCTCTGCTATGGTCGCAACCTTGCAACCGGGCAGATGGTCAAGCTCGGCGAAGCGGTCGGCATCATTGCCGCCCAGTCGATTGGCGAGCCTGGCACTCAGCTCACCATGCGTACCTTCCACGTCGGTGGAACGGCAAGCCAGACGTTCAAACAACCGGTCGTCAAGGCGAAGAACGAAGGAACTGTGCGCTTCAACGAACTGAAGGTGGTCAAGACCACCGAGGACACGTTCGTAGTCCTGAACAAGAATGGCACGGTGAGCATCCATGCCAAGGACGGCCGCGAGCTCGAGAGCCACAACATCGTCGTCGGTTCGGTGATTTCGGTCGCCGATGGCGCCATCGTCAAAAAGGGCGAGACCTTCATTCAGTGGGATCCGTACAACGTCCCGATCATTACTGAGAAGGCAGGCAAGATCGAATTCCGTGATATGATCCCGGGCGTCACGATCCGCAAGGAAGTGGACGAAGCCACGGGCGTCATGGGCACGGTCGTTATCGAGCACAAGGAAGACCTGCATCCGCAGATTGTCATCGTCGACGACGCGAAAAACGTGCTCGCTAACTACTCGATCCCCGCCGGTGCCCACATCGAAGTCAAGGAGGGCTCGAAAGTGCCGGCCGGACAGCGTTTGGCGCGAACCCCGCGCAAGATCGCCAAAACCAAGGACATCACAGGCGGTCTTCCCCGCGTTGCGGAGCTTTTCGAAGCCCGTCGCCCGAAGGACGCTGCCGAGATCGCCAAGATCGATGGCGCGGTCGACATCGGTGGCACCGTACGCGGCAAACGCCGACTCATTGTCACCGACCCGGAGAGCAAGACAGAGGAGGAACACCTCATCCCGCTCAACAAGCACATCATCGTTTTCAAGGGCGACTTTGTGAAGAAAGGCCAGCAGCTTACCGAAGGCCCCGTTGTTCCGCACGAAATCCTTGAGGTCTGCGGACCCCAGGAACTCCAAGAGCACCTGCTCAACGAGGTCCAGGAGGTCTATCGCCTCCAAGGCGTCGAAATCAACGACAAGCACATCGAAATCATCGTCCGCCAGATGCTCCGCAAGGTGAAGATCACCGACCCCGGCGATACAACGATGCTCTGGGGAGACCAGATTGACCGCCTCGATTTCGAGGCGGAGAACGAAGCTGTTGTTGCCAAGGGTGGAAAGCCCGCCGAGGCAGCGCCGGTTCTTCTTGGAATCACCAAGGCATCGCTCGAGACGGACAGCTTCATCTCGGCTGCCTCGTTCCAAGACACCACACGCGTGTTGACGGAAGCCGCCACCCTCGGCAAAGTCGACCGCCTCCGGGGCTTCAAGGAGAACGTGATCATGGGACACCTCATCCCTGCCGGCACGGGCTTCCAGAAGCACCGCGAAACCGACATCATCCAACTCGGTGCCGGATTCGGCGCGGACCCCGAGCCCGAACCCCATCAAGCCGCCAGCTAACCCACCATGTCAGACGAAAATCATCCCAACGTAGAAACAATGACCGAACTGCTTGAAGCGGGTGTTCATTACGGGCACCAGACGAAGCGCTGGAATCCCAAGATGAGGGACTTCATCCTTGAGGAGAAGAACTCGATCTACATCATCGACCTCTCGATCACGATCGAGCAACTCAAGCGCGCGACCGATTTCCTCTCGAACCTCGTTCGGGGAAACGGAAAGGTATTGTTTGTCGGAACGAAAAAACAGGCCCAAGAAGCCGTGCGTGAAGCCGCTCAGGCGACAGGTCAGTTCTTCGTGAATCAACGCTGGCTCGGTGGCACCCTTACCAACCTCGCCACCATTCGGCGCAGCGTCGCCCGCTTGAAGGAGATCGAGGCAGCGGAGAAAACCCCCGCGTTCGCCCGCATCAACAAACAGGAAGCGTCCGCCATCCGCCGCGAAGGAGCCAAACTCCGTCGCAATTTGGACGGTGTGGTCGACATGGAGAAACTCCCTGACGCCCTTGTGATCATCGATACCATCCGCGAGGAAATCGCGGTGGCCGAGGCCAACCGTCTGGGCATCCCGATCATCGCGATCGTGGACACAAACAGCAATCCGGAGAGCATCGAGTATCCGATCGCCGGAAACGACGACGCGATCCGTTCCATTCGTGTGATTCTTCAGAAGCTGGTTCATTCGATTCTCGAAGTCCGCGGTGGCAAGGCCGCATCTCCCGAGCTCTCGGCCGTCGCCGAGTAAATTCCAACCGGACACGATGACCGGATTTCCGGCCCCACACGGAGCCTGAACCCCGGTCACCGCGTCCCATCCCTTTTCTCCTATGTCCGATATCTCACCCGCACTGGTCAAAGAACTCCGCGAAAAGACGAACGCCGGAATGATGGACTGCAAGAAGGCCTTGGCCGAAACCAACGGCGACATGGCTGCCGCCGAGGAGTTGCTCCGCAAGAAAGGCATCGCCAGCGCCGGCAAAAAAGCCTCGCGTGCTGCGAAAGAAGGAACGATTGCGTCCTACATTCACATGCAGGGCAAAGTCGGCGTCCTTGTCGAAGTGAACTGCGAGACCGATTTCGTGGCCAAGAACGAGATCTTCCGCGAATTCGTAAAGGACGTCACCCTGCACATCGCTGCCGCGCATCCGCTGTATGTCTCCCGCGATCAGGTTCCCGAGAAAATCCTTCTGGCGGAACGCGAGATCTACGCGGCCCAAGTCGTCGGAAAGCCTGCAAACATCGTCGACAAGATTGTTGACGGTAAAATCGACAAGTTTTTCGGAACCGTGTGTCTCCTCGAGCAGGCGTTCATCAAGAACCCGGATCTCACGATCAAGGACCTGCTGAACAGCAAGATTGCCGAACTCGGAGAGAATATGGTGATCCGCCGCTTCACCCGCTACATGGTGGGTGAAGACCTCGGCGAAGTTTCCTGAGGGAGTCGTCAGCGGGTATCCACCTCGGGCGCCTGGAGCCCGACGATCTGTCCGGCATAACCGGTCATTTCCAAATAGCCCACTCCCGAGAGGGGTTGGGTTCCCCGCATCCCGCGCGCGGTTATGGCACCTTCCCAGTAAGAGAACGGCTCCGTCACCAACTCTTGCGCGTCGAGGCGCGCTCTGAGTGCCAGATCAATCCCGAGAGAGTCCACACGGAGTTTCCAGTCGACGGGGTATTCGCCCCCGGTCTTCGGGCTCTTCCATCGACGTACCGGTTCCAGTGAGAACGCGGTAACGGGAATGTGCTTGGAGGAACCGTCCGGAGAGATGAACGTTCCCGAGGAGTAGGCATCCCTTCCGCCGTCTCGGGTACGAATCTGGAACAACATCAACTCCGAGCCGTCGTCGAACTGGAGGCTGAACCAATCCCACCCCGTCTGGTGGGCCGCGAGTTGGTTCGTTGCCCACTCTTGGTCGAACCAGCTTGTGCCGGTAACGGAATGGGTCTGCGCTCCAAGGTGCACGGTTCCGGATGTCACCAGCCGCGTGAGGGAGTAGTAGTGGGACGCCCGCCCGGGGCCTTCGGACTTTTGGCTCACTCCGTTGCCAGTGCCGTGAATCACAGGCGGCTTCGCGCTTCGGAGGACGAGGTCAATCGCAATGCCTCCCTCCTTCGCTTGAAGGCGGAATGTGCCCGGCTCGATGATTTCACAGCTCCAGTCGCCGATCCATGCCAACCGCGATCCGTCTCCAAAGCCGGATCGACTGAATGAACCGCGACAGATGCGCTGGAAGTGATGGAACTTTCGCGAGGTCAAATCGGAAACCGCGAAATGTGCAAAACGCATGTCGCGTTTCAGTAACTCGGATTCCTCAACATCACCGGGAAGCATGCCCTGACGGAAAAATGTCAATTGAAACCCGAACTCACGACCTGACTCGCTCCGCAGATTCCCCGTGAAGTACCACCACTCGGTTTGAAACTCCGGGTGGTGGGCATGGTCGCGCGGGAATTCGTAGTTCCAGCCCGGGAGCGCGACTTTCCATTGAGCAGGAGGCTCCTCAGCCCCGCAGCGTGCAGTCATTGCCAGGGCCAGCGCCAGGGTCAGAAACAAGAGGTGCATTGCTCCTTCTTTACAACGGTTCGTGAGGCGTTTGAGATGCACAGGGGATTACTGTGGGACGCAGCGTCCGGCGACGCAATCTCCGCAAACATCCCTTTGCATCCAGTCCCTTCACGGTCGATCATTGCCGGAATGCGATCCTCCGCGCCGCTTTGGTATCGCTGGGTCACCGGCGGGCTTGAGTCCTCGATGCCTTTCGAGGAGCGCGCCCGTGTTTCCGTGACGCGGGCTGCCGCGATCGGTATGGCCCTCGCCGGACCATTTTTCGCTGTGTGGAATCTCGCGATCGGGCGCCACCAGCTTTTGCCCTTCAACCTTGTTCTTGCTGCCGCCGGAATCCTTGGCCTCGCTCTCGCGCTGCGCGGTTCCACGCGGTGGGCCTTCACCGTGGTCACAGCCGGGGCCTCGCTCGTCTTCGCGGTGGGCGGCCTTCTTTACCGCAACGGTGTGGAGAATTTCCTCTTGGTTCTCATTGCGGCAACGG
Organism: uncultured Chthoniobacterales bacterium; assembly: GCA_964552635.1. Taxonomy (GTDB): domain Bacteria; phylum Verrucomicrobiota; class Verrucomicrobiia; order Chthoniobacterales; family Terrimicrobiaceae; genus CAZKHB01. Next base: position 73,700 of record CAZKHB010000008.1, on the reverse strand, counting down.
TGCTTGTGATCGAGTCCGACCGCCTCCGGCGCATCATGGCTGCGGCCTATGGGTTGGCGTTCTTTGCAGTGAAGCTCTTCCATGCCCTCGGGGCGGAGCAACCCGGTGTGGGAGTGACGCTGTTTGCGGTCAACATCCTGCTCTTCCTTGTCTCCCTGATTTGGTTCCTCGAACTTGCTCGCCGTCTCAGCACCGATTACCGCAAGACGCTCGAACGGACGAATGAAGAACTGGCCGAACGACGGCGCGAACTCGCAAGCGAGCACACGGCGCTTCTTGAGCGATCCAGAGAATTGGAGGAATCGAACCGCACCAAGGAGCGCTTGTTTTCCATTCTTGCCCACGATCTCCGCGGTCCGGTGGGAACGCTTGGACAGGCCCTCGGAATGCTGGATGAGGGGATGTTGTCGCCGGACGAGTTTCGCCGTTTGATTCCTCAGTTGCGCTCCGACACGGGCGCGGTGCAGGAGTGCCTTGAGAGTCTTCTAGCGTGGGCGAAGTCCGTTCTTCACCAACAACCGGCGGAGGTTTCCGCCCTTTCCTTGAGTGCGGAGATCGATGCGGTGAGACGTCTGCTTGGCCCGACGGCCGCCTTCAAGGGCGTCGATCTCGCCGGGCAAGGAGAGGGCATCGTGCTTGCGGATCCCAACCGTCTGCGTGTCGTCCTCCGCAACCTGACATCGAACGCCATCAAATTCACCCCGTCGGGCGGCAACGTGACCCTGCGTGCCCTTCCCGTCGGAGAATCCGTTCGCATCGAGATCGTTGACACGGGCGTCGGGATTGATCCCGATACGTTGGAAAAGATCCTCGAGGGCGACGTGGCGGTCTCGCTGCGCGGGACGAACAACGAGTCTGGAACCGGCCTCGGCCTGCGGTTGTGCCGCGAGTTGCTCGCGGAGATGGGCAGTCGGCTCGATGCCAGCAGCACTCCGGGCGGTGGAACGCGCATCGCCTTTGTCCTGCCCCGCGGGAACCCGGCGGCGGCGGAGCCGGTGGCCTCCCAAGGCATCCGTTCCCCGGAACCCGTCTGAGCGGGAAAATCCCTTTTCATCCCCAGTCAGCCGCATACCTTCGCACACATCATGTTCAGCAGGCTTTCCGAGAAACTTCAGGACGTTTTCAAAGATCTCCGGGGGCATGGACGTATTACGGAAACCAACGTGGCCGAATCGCTCCGCGAAGTCCGCCTCGCGCTTTTGGATGCCGACGTTCACTACCAAGTCGCGAAAGATTTCATCGCACGGGTGAAGGACAAGGCCCTCGGCGAGGATGTTTTGCGGAGCGTCACACCGGGCCAGCAGGTGGTCAAAATCTTTCACGAAGAACTCTGTTCCCTTCTCGGCGGGGATGCCGCTCCGCTCGATCTCGCGAAGCCCGGCCGTATTCTGGTCGTGGGACTCAACGGCGCTGGAAAAACGACGTCATCCGCCAAGTTGGCGAGATATCTCAAATCGCAAGGGCATTCCCCCCGTCTCATCGCCTGCGATCTCCATCGGCCCGCCGCCATCGAGCAACTCACCGTGTTGGCCGGGCAGGTGGGTGTGCCTGTTTTCCGTCCTGCCGCCGGTGAAACGGATGTGCTCCGTTCCACGAAGACCGCACTGGAGTGGTGTCAAGACAACCCCGGAGATGTGGAGATCTACGACACCGCCGGGCGCCAGGAGATCGATGAGCCGCTCGTCGAGGAACTACGCCGCGTGCGCGATCTCCTCCAACCCCGGGAGATTCTCCTCGTCTGCGATGCCGCCACCGGCCAGCAGGCCGTCAGCGTCGCCGAGCATTTCCATTCCGCCCTCGGGCTTACCGGGATTGTTCTCACGAAACTCGACGGCGATGCCCGAGGCGGTGCCGCCCTCTCGCTGCGCAGCGTAACCGGTCGCCCGATCAAGTTTGCCGGCGTCGGCGAAAAGCTCGACCAGTTCGAGCCTTTCCATCCCGACCGACTCGCCGGTCGCATCCTCGGCATGGGAGATGTCGTCTCCCTCGTCGAGAAAGCCGCCGAGGCGATCACCGAGGACGAAGCCCGCCGACTCGAGCAGAAACTCCGCACCGCCAGCTTCGATCTCGAGGACTTCCTCCAACAGTTCCGCATGATCAAGCGCATGGGCCCGCTCGAAAATGTCCTTGGCATGATCCCCGGCATGGATAAACTCAAGGGTTCCTCGATTGACGAGGGCCAGATGAAGCGGGTTGAGGCGATCATACTCTCCATGACCCCGCAGGAGCGTGCGCGGCCGGATATTCTCAACGCGCGTCGCCGCCAGCGGGTCGCCCGCGGCAGCGGGACCTCCGTCACCGAGGTGAACAACCTCCTTTTGCGCTTCTCCCAGATGCGCAAAATGATGAAAAACACGGGCCGCATCAAAAAAATGATGTCCCGCGCGGGAAAGGGTCTGAAGTTTTGACCGGTCCGGAGTGTGGATCGTTCGGCTGCCGTCCTGGAACGCTTGAAACTTCCGAACGAACCATTCAAACTAAATAAAACTATGGCAGTAGCAATCCGACTCCGCCGTGAAGGCACCAAAAACCGGCCGTACTATAAGATCGTCGTGGCCGACCAACGCCGCCCTCGTGACGGTAAGTTCATCGAAATCATTGGCACTTATGACCCGAAGCAAGAAGGCGAGAATTTCTCGATCCAGCTCGACCGCGCCGAATACTGGGTCGGTGTGGGCGCACGTCCCTCCCAGACCGTCGGCAGCATCATTTCCAAGGCCCGCAAGAAAGTCGCGGCCTGATCTCTCCGCCGGGCATGGAAGAATTCCTCCGCTACGTCATCGGATCGATTGTTGAGTTTCCCGAGGATGTCGTGATCTCGAAAGGCGAGAGCGAGGGGAAGACGACTTTCCATGTCGCGATGCGGAAGTCCGACCTGCCGCGTCTCATCGGGCGTGGTGGTCACACCATTCAGGCCCTCAGATCCCTGCTCCAGGCGGCCGCGTCCAAGCGAGGCGTGCGGGTCGGTCTGGAGATCATCGAATAATCCCATGAGAAAGCTCCTCGTAATTCTCCTGCCTGTCGCTGTCGTTCTCGGCAGTGGCTGCGAGCGCCATCCGGCCTCTGCCACCGTCCCGGGGTATGCTGAAAAGCAAAAAAAGGCCGCCAAAGAGGAAAAGAAAGCGGAAAAGACCTCCGAGCGCGTCGACCCGAACGCGCCCCAGTTTTTCCCCACGCCTGCCCAAGGGCACTGAGGTCAGTTCCGCCAGGGTTCGTCCGGGGCCTCGGCCATGAGGCGGAACATCGGCCCCGCCGCGTGCAGTGTGCTTTTCCACGAACCCGCCGGATCGTGCATTTCGATGAGTTCGCGGGTTGGTTGCACGACCAGCCACGATTCCCCGTCGATCTCTTCCTCGAGTTGACCGGCACTCCATCCGGCGTAGCCCGCATAAGCCCGCAGGCCGTTCTGCCAATCGCCCTCCACCGAGATTTCCGCCAGTCGACCGGGGAACGTCCGGAATGCCACGGCGTCCGGATTCGACCGCCATTGAAGGCTCGCAAGGAGAAGACGCGAGGTCTCGACGGGTCCTCCAAGATAGACCGGCACCACCGGCAGCGAGGGTACCGAGTTCAGCGCCTCTTGGAGCGGACGGTTGAGAATGAACCCGGTGGCGCCCTCCGACTCCTCATGGTGGGAAACAAAAACGATCGTCCGCCGGAAATTCGGATCCCGGAGCGAGGGGTGGGCAACGAGGAGCGAACCGGTGAGATTCTGCACGCTCTTCATCTGATGGGCTGGACCCTGCCTGCTGTCAACTCTGTGAGACGGTTTCGCAGCGCGCGGCATTCGGACGGATAACGCATCGCGGCATTTCCCGTCTCGCCGGGGTCGCACTCCAGATCGAAAAGCACCTCGTCTGCAGCATGAGGTCCCAGGACAAGGTACTTCCAACGCCCGCGGCGCAGCATGAAATGCCCGGCGCCTAGCTGGGAGAACGTTTCTTCCGCATCTTGAAGAAGGCTGCGACCGTCGATGTTGGAAGGGCGGTCGAAGCCGGCCACGTCACACAGTGTGGGGAATAAATCCACCAGATTCGAGGGTCGTGCCGACCGGCCCGGATGGAAGGGGCCGCCGCGCAGAAACAGCGGAATGCCTGCGCTGGACTCATAGAACGATCGCTTTTCCCAGCATCCGTGCTCGCCGAGCAGATCTCCGTGGTCGCTCGTGAAGACGATGAGCCACTCGTCGGCATTCTGCCCGCAAGCAGCCAGTGTCGAGAGCACGCGTCCGATTCGGGCGTCCACGGACTCGACCATTCCCGCGTATGCAGCGCGGCCGCGCAGTATGTCCTCCTCTGCAGCGCCGTGCCGGTAGCGTGCGAGATCCGGGTGACACGGGGGCGAGACGTTTGCGGGCAGTTGGGCCTGCGGGAGGTAGCGCTCGAGGGTTTCCGGAGCACAGAGTAGCGGGAAGTGGGGTTGCTGGAAACTTACGAAGAGCAGCAGGGGAATCGTGGAGTCGATCGGATACATCCCGCCATAGAACATGCGCAGAAAATGGCAGGCCCCGTCGGTTGTGAGCTCATCATGGAGCTGCAGGGGCGAGATCCCGGCACCGGCGAGGCGAAGTTCCTCTTCGCGGCGCCATGGTCTCCGGCCGATCTGGCTGCGATCGGCAAACGCCACGGGCCAACGCACGGCGGTGTCCGAACCGATGCGGTGCAACCATCCCTGCATCTGATCGGGGCCGCGGTGGTGCAGTTTGCCGCAGGCAACCGTCAGGTAGCCACGTTCGGCAAACCACCGCGCGAAGGTCTCGGAGCCCGGAGCAAGGTCGGAGTGGAAGTTCTCGCAGCCGTTGTGGATCGGATACTTTCCCGTTGCCAGACACTGACGGGCCGGCACGCAAACCGGCGAGGGCGTGTAGGCATTTGTGAACACGGTTGCATCCTTGGCGAGAGCATTGAGGTGAGGGGTCGCGGCAAGTGGGCTGGAGGAGCCGAAGCCCGCCGCATCGCGACGGAACTCATCCGCCATGAAGAAAAGGATGTTCACCGGAAGACGGCTCCGCGGCTGACGAGTTGGAAAATCGGCGTCGCCATGAGGGTTGTGACCACCGCCATCACAACCATCATGGCGAAGAGTGTGGGTGTGATGACACCGCGTTCGAGCCCGATGTTGAGAATGATGAGTTCCATGAGCCCCCGCGCATTCATGAGGGCGCCGATGGCAAGTGCTTCCCGAGGTTCCCGCCCGCTGAGCCGGGCGGCGGCGGCACACGCGATTCCTTTCCCGAGAATCGCGAGAACCAGGAGAAGAAGGGTGATGCCGAGGAGCTCCGGGGCGATCAAGAGGTTCAGCTTCGTGTTCAAACCGGAGTAGACAAAGAACAAGGGAAGAAGGAACACGACCGTGAGTTTCTCCAGAGACTCGCGGAGACCCTCCGCCAGGCGTCCTTTCGGAATCGCAACGCCCAGCGCAAACGCTCCGAAGACCGCGTAGATGCCCGTAAAGTCCGTGAACCATGCACCCAGCATCAGAAGCACCAGCACGATGGCCATCGCCCCGTCACCCATCTCGCCGCGGGCCTCGACACGGCGGGCCAGGCGTAACAGAAACGGCCTCACCCCGAAGGCGACGGCAAGTGCGTATGCCAAGCCTCCGCCGACGGCGAGCAGGGCTATGGATGGCGAACCCGCGAAGCTTGCCAGCACCACGGCAAGGATGCACCACGCGGCGGCATCGTCGATCGAGCCGGATGCCAGCGAAAGGGTTCCCACACCCGTCCCTGTGAGTCCGCGTTCGCGGATGATCCTTGCCAACATCGGGAAGGCCGTGATCGACATTGCCGCTCCCAGAAACAGCATGGCCTCCGGCACGGAGGTTTCCGGGGCGAAAAGAGGCCAGCGGGGAGCGAGCCACCATGCGGCCGCAGCGCCGAGAAGGAACGGACAGACGATTCCGCTCACCGAAACTGCCGCGGCGGTGCGCAGGTGTTTGCGGAGCAGTTTGCTGTCGAAATCGACCCCCACGAGGAACATGTACAGCACGAGGCCGATCTGGCAGAGGGCATATAACACCGGACGGGTCTCTGCCGGAAACAAGGCACCCTGCATCGCCGGGGCCAACGCCCCGAGAACGGAAGGGCCCATCAACACGCCGGCCACCATCTCTCCCACCACCCGGGGTTGGCCAACCGCTTCCGCCAGGCGACCGACAATCCGGCACACCGCAAGAATTACGGCAAGCTGGAGAAAAAGCTGAACGGAGATCGCAAAAGCGCTCATGCGTGTGTCGTGGGACTTCTTCAAAATGCCCGAGCCATACTCCGAGCCAATCACAATCTCGTCCCGAATGTGGGTTGTCGGGTTTGACACCCTCTTCCCCCTCGGATAAGTGCGTGGAGGTATGAAGTCCGCCTTCCCACTGCTTGCGCTCACCGCTTGTCTCGTTCTTTCCTCCTGTGCCACGCGCAGCGCTTCGAGGCCGCGGACGGTTGATGAGCTTTTCGTGGTGGCAGACGTCCAAAGGGACGGCAAAGTTTCGCGCGATGAGTTCGTCGATTTCCTGATCGCGGACGCCTTTGTGCGCATCGACAAGAATGGCGATGGGGTCGTGGACATCGTCGAGGCCGAGGGTGCCGGAGTCGATGCCGCGGCATTCCGTGCGGCGAACCGCAATGGCGGTGTCACGCTGGCCCAGGCAAAAGCGAACCCATCCATCCGTGCGCGCATGGCTGTCCCCTTTGATGAGGCCGACGTGAACAAGAGCGGATTCCTCACTCTTGAGGAGTTCCGCGCTTGGCAGGAACGCGTGCAGCCCTACGTGCGCTGAGCAGACGCGATTTCCTTGGCTGCCGCGGGTGCAGCCTGCTAGCATTTTGACTTTATGAGTTCGAAGGTCAATCCCCGCCCTTTCTCGTCCCAAGTCTTTGACGGCATCAGCCGTGCACCCAGCCGGGCCATGCTTTATCCGGTCGGCTACAAGGAGTCCGATTTCTCGAAACCCCAAGTCGGTATCGCGTCGACCTGGAGCATGGTGACGCCCTGCAACATGCACATCGACCAACTCGCCCGCGAATCCGCACTCGGCGTGGACTCGGCCGGCGGCAAGGCCACGATCTTCAACACGATCACGATCTCGGACGGCATCTCGATGGGAACCGAGGGCATGAAGTATTCGCTTGTTTCGCGCGAGGTCATCGCCGACTCGATCGAGACAGTCGTCGGATGCCAGGGATTCGACGGATTCGTTGCCATCGGCGGCTGCGACAAGAACATGCCCGGGTGCATGCTTGCCATTGCCCGCCTGAACCGCGCATCGGTCTTCGTTTATGGCGGGACGATTCTCCCCGGGTGTCTGGCCGGAAAAAATCTCGACGTGGTTTCGGTGTTCGAAGCGGTCGGTCAGCGCGCGGCGGGGAAGATTTCGGACAAGGAACTCGGGGCCGTCGAGTCGTGTGCGATTCCCGGGCCGGGATCCTGTGGCGGAATGTATACAGCGAACACGATGGCCTCCGCCATCGAAGCCATGGGTTTCAGCCTCCCCAACAGCTCCGCGCAAGCCGCGGTTTCGCAGAATAAAGTCCGCGACTGCCGCGAAGCCGGTGCCGCCGTGCTCAACCTTCTCAGGAGGGGCATCCGGCCTTCGGATATCTTCAGCAAAGAGGCCTTCGAGAATGCCATCACCGTCATCATCGCCCTCGGTGGCTCGACGAATGCCGTCCTCCACATGCTCGCCATCGCGCACGCTGCGGGCGTGAAGTTGACGATCGACGATTTCACGCGCCTCGGCCGTCGCGTTCCCGTGCTCGCCGATCTGAAGCCCAGCGGAAAGTATGTCGTGTCGGAGTTGGTTGCCATCGGCGGCATTGTGCCAATGATGAAGGAATTGATTTCCGCGGGCTTGCTGCATGGCGAGTGCCTCACCGTGACCGGCAAAACGCTCAAACAGAATCTCGCCCCCTTCAAGCCTTACCCGAAAGGCCAGCAAATCATCCGCCCGCTCTCCAATCCGATCAAGAAGGACAGCCACCTTGTCATTCTCCGCGGCAACCTTGCCACCGAGGGTGCTGTGGCCAAGATCAGCGGGAAAGAGGGAGAGCGCTTCAGCGGCACGGCGAAGGTTTTCGAGGCCGAGGAAAAGGCGCTTGAGGCCATTCTGGCGGGCAAGATCGTTAAAGGGGATGTGATCGTCATCCGCTACGAGGGACCGCGCGGCGGGCCCGGCATGCGCGAAATGCTTTCGCCGACAAGTGCCGTCATGGGTTGCGGCCTCGGCAAGGATGTAGCGCTGATCACCGACGGACGATTCTCCGGCGGCACGCACGGCTTCGTCGTCGGACACATCACACCCGAGGCTTTCGAAGGTGGAGTCATCGCCGTGGTGAAAAACGGGGACCGCATCTCCATTGATGCCGTGTCGCGCAAACTGACGCTCCACGTTCCGGCGGCGGAAATCAAAAAACGTCTGGCCAAATGGAAGAAGCCGAAGCCGCGTTACCGTCGGGGTGTTCTCGCGAAGTATGCGGCCACTGTGGCCACGGCCTCACGGGGAGCCGTCACGGACGCCGGTCTCTGAGGCTCCGGCGATGCGTGAATTCCGTTTGAATGCCGCCAGTGCGGCGATGAGAGAGCGTCTTGCGGGTGCCGCTCCGGTGAATGCACTTGTCTCGATCAGCTTCGGCGAGCGGCTTTCACCGGATCTCGTTCGGGCGGCTTGGACGGATGCCGCACGCCGGAATCCGGTTCTGCGAGCCGCCTTCCCCGATTCCGAGACTTTGCGTGTTTTTGAGGCCCCGTTGTGGAAGACGGTGGATTGGACGGCACAGGCTGCGGAGGCGATTCCGGCTCTGTGGCAGGAATTGCAGGAGCGCGAACGCACAGCACCCTCCGCGGCGGAGTCCGAGCCCGCGTTGCGCCTTGTCGAGATCGCCCTTCCCTCGGAGGCCTTTCACTATCTTATGGTATTCCCCGGGTTCGTTCTGGACGAGGAGTCCGTCGCCCTCGTTCTCGGGGACTGGCTCAACGCCCTTGCGGGCGAAACTTCGGAGCCGGAGCGCCCCCTGCGGGAGGATGGCCCGGCGGACATGGCGGTTTGGAAAGGCGTCCTCGGCGGGGCGACCGCACCGCTGGAGCTCCATGATCGGTTTTCCGGCGCACAAGGCGAGGCGGCGGCCTTGATCCTCGACCGCGATGAGACGGAGAAGTTCTATGCAGCGTGTCGACAACACGAACTTGAGCCTTCCGTGGTGATCGGATCCCTTGCGATGCTGGTGTTGCGTCGCTTGGGGGCCAGCGGGAATGTTGCCCTGCACCTCGTTCGGAAGGCTTCCGGTGACCACGGGGCAGGTTTCGGGGAGAGTTGGGTTCCTCTTGCCCACACCTTCAAGGGCACTCTCAAGGAGTATCTCGCGGAATCGACGGCGCGCTGGAATGACATCTCGCGTGCTGCCGCCGTGCGTCCCACTGCAGCGCTCACTGCGGCAGGGTGTGCTTTCGGCCTTGCCGCCATCGGTGTTTCTTTCGGCAGACGCGGGCCGGAGTTGAATGATGTGATTCACACGCGGTTCCCGCGATGGATCAATCTGGATGCTCGTTGGACGCCTGCATCCGTCTCGGGTCTCTCCATCGAGGTGAGGGAAGGCATCCGTCTCTCCCTGTCCTGCGGGGGCGCAGCGATTTCCAAGTATGGCGCGACGGCAGTGGTCGAGCGAACGGCTGCCTTTCTCCGCGCCCTTGAAGAACTTTTGGACTCCCCCTGTGCAAAGATCCCGCTTCTTTCGGTGGAGGAGGCGAAAGAAGCGAGGGCTGCTTCACGCGGGGAAAGCCTCGACGCCATGGCGGAGAGTGTGGTTGCCTCGTTCCGTCGCGTCCGCGATACCCACCCCGAAGCCGTCGCCGTGCGCGATGGAGATTACTCCCTGACGTTTGCCGAGCTGGATTCGCTGTCTGAGCGCCTCGCCCTCCATTTTGCTCGTCTCGGTCTGGCCGGCGGATGGCAGATTGGGCTTTTCCTTTCGCCTTCCTCATGGATTCCGATCGCCCTGCTCGGGGCCTTCAAGGCGGGGAACTGTGTCATACCGATGGATCCCGCCACTCCGCCGGAATGGGTCGAGAAGGTTCTCTCCGATCACGACGTGGCGGCCGTGCTTTGCGATGTTGCGAGCTCACCGCTTTTGGACGCGAATGTCCGCAAGCGCATCGTGATCGACCAGGATTGGGATGCACTTGAGGTTGCAGAAGAGGGATTGCCGGAGATCAAAGCAGAGACTCCTGCCGCTGTGCTTGTCGGCAGTCCATCTGGACCGCCTCCAATTCTCAAGGCCCTGACGCACGCCGCTCTGGCGAATGCCATGGCCACGGCGGCGCGTCTCTTGAAGTTCAACCCCGGCGACTCCATGCTCGTGCACTCCGCGGCCGGGAGCGGCGGGTTCTTCGACGAGTGGTTGATCCCGATTCTGAACGGAGGCTCGGCGGTTGTCGTCGATGCCACCGTCGTCGATCCGACCATGGCCGATGTTTCGCATGTCCGCATCACGGCCGCGGAGTTTGCCAACCAAGCTGGTCGCGGAAGCCCGCTCACATCCGAAACCGTGCGCACCCTCGCAGTGGAGTGTGGACTCCTGAATGCCCGCATCCTCGAGCGCTGGGCGGAGTGGGATGGGCAGGTGGTCCCGTTCTGCAGTCCGGCGGCGCTGTGTGGTCTCGGACTCGCGGGAGGAGGGTTGCTGAGCGATCTCTTCCTCCCGGCTGGCCGGCCAGCTCCCGGGACTTCGGTTTTCCTCCGCGACGAGGATGGGCATGATTTGCTGCCGTTTTTCGCGGGATCGCTGTCCCTGCGTTTTCCGGGCCAGCTCGCGGCCGGTGAAACAGGCCGACGCACGCTTGATACGGGATTGCGGGGATGGAGGGATTTTCAGGGTGCCGTGTTTGTGGAAAGCGCTGCGGCGCGCCAGCCGGGTGTTCCAACGGCTGCCGAGCGTTCACGCTTTGCCTCAGCCCTTCGAGCGGGGGCCTTGGATGCATGGGGAGAGTCCCGCCTTGCCACGTTGCGCGGCGCGGCAGGACCGTCGAACTTCGACGAGTGGCCGCTCGACACCCTCGGCTGGCCGGATGGGGAGGCGTTGTTTCCCGTTCCTGTCGCTGCGAAGCGGGGTGCTCCACGCGTCGTTTCGTCACCGACTCCCCGCGTGGAGGCGGCCAGTTCGCCTCTCGTCGTTTTGAATGCGACGGGTCCCGGGACGCGCCTGGTTCTCATTGCCGCCGCTGACGGATCGGCGGAACGCTATCGGGAACTCGCGCAGGCTCTTGGCGGAACGCGGCGGGTAGTCGCAATTCCCAGCCCCGGCCTTGCGAATTCCGAGCATGCCGCCTCTTCTGTCGAAAGTGCTGCAGCTGCTTTTGTTTCAACGGTGCTCGAGGATGATCCGGCCGGGCGTTTCGTTCTGGCCGGTTTCGGCTTTGGAGGTTTGGTGGCCTTGGAGATGGCCCGACAACTCAAACGTGCCAACCGCCCTGCTCCGCCGCTCATTCTCATCGGAACGATGCCGCCTGCCATCGAGGCTTCAGGCGGCTTGGCTTCGCTTTTTCGCTCTGCTCTTCAGCGGGTCGGAACCCCGAGGCCTTTTGAGCCGGGCTCCCCGGAGCCGGGCTCGCTGGCCGCGCATCACGAGGCCGTCGCACGGCGTTACAAACATGCACCCTGCGGCTTGGCTGCAGAGGTCATTGTTCCCTCGGACTTCCCTGACGATGTGCTTAAGACGTGGCAGGACGTTTTGCCCGATGCCGGTGTTCAGCCGATGAAATGCGTCTGGCAGGATATGCTCTCAGCGCCCGCAGTGAAGCGGTTGGCGGCGATCCTTTCCGAGGTTCAGTGAGGCTTCTTTCGGAAAACGACAATCCGGTGGGTGTTCGTTCCCCCTGCGTTGTTGTCCACGCCCCAGCAATTTGCCGTCTTGGTAAAGGGTTGGGAGTGGATGAGCACCATCTGCGGCTCGAGCAGTGAGGGGAGGCTGAGAACGACTTCGTCCAATCGGGTCCGCCCTTTGCGGACTTCCCCCACTTCGAAAGCCAAGTGGCCTCCGGGTTTGAGCACGCGATGGATTTCTTCAAGCGTTGCAGCCATTTCCGATTTCCAGGCAGTCAGACCGCTGCTGATCGTGAGCGGGAGTGTGTCCGCAGCAATGCCCGCGAACCAGCATCGGAGCCAGTTGTCTGCACGGTAGTCGACGATGTTCAGGAACGGCGGTGATGTCACCACAAGGTCGACCGATTCCCCCGCGAGTGCCGAGAGGTTCCGGCTGGGGCCCGTGGTGAGAATCGCCTTTTCGGCGCCCTTTGAAAGAGTCTGGCGTTCCGCATCGGAGAGTGTCCGGAGGAGCGCTTTCGACTTCCGGAGAATGATGCCGCGCACGTCGCGTCGGGGGGGGATCTGGCCTCTTTTGGCATTGATGCGGCGCTGGGCTGTCACGCTGGCCGCCTGATTCGGCGGGAGCGTGTAAACCGAGAAAAATCCCGGGGAATGGCCTGTGAGGCGGTTGATGGCCACCATCCGGATCCATCGATCCACGCGCGTCGAGGCGTTTCGAAGCGCCGCACGCAGGCCGGTGATCTCCGCGAGGGTGTCGGGATGATAAAAGACGAGAAGCTCTTCGTTAAGCGGTTCGTCCGGAGTGAGGTCCAGCGAGCTCAACCGCTCGGTTATCTCGTCGAACAGGGGTGGGTCAAGACGGGGGCGGACAAGAAGCTCCGAAAGCGGATTCAGATCATTCCCCGCAGGAATCCGGCCGAGGAGCGCGGCTTCAAGCAAAGTGGTTCCACGACCCATGAAGGGGTCCAGAACCACAGCACCCGGTTCTGTAAGTTGGGAGATGAAAAATGCGGGCAGTTGGGGCTTGAAGCAGGCGCGATACGAAATCTCGTGCAGCCTGTGGGCCTCGCGTTGTCCGGAAGTCCAAAAGGCATCGACGAAGACCGGTACATCCCGGCCCGTCGAACAGGGAACCCTGTGCGATTCCCGGGCGGCATCGAGATCCCGCAGCCGCGGTGCGGCCCACCCGCGAGAGCGCGCGTGGGCCGGATCGAACGGCTGGGAGGCGCGAGCCACCTCAGAGCACGATGACGCGCGCGCCGAAGATGTCGGGGTCTGAGGTCAACCCGGCAAGGACGGTCTGATCGGGGGCGCTGTCGAGATTCAGCAAGGTGAGAGCGCGGCCGCCCTGCTCCGTGCGCGAGAGGCTCATGCTGGCGATGTTGATATCCTGTTTTCCCAGCAGCGTGCCGATGTGCCCGATAATGCCGGGGCGGTCGCGGTTCTCAAGGAGCAGGACGACTCCGGAGGGGGTGACCTCGACCGACTGGCTGTTCACGCGCACGATGCGCGGGTCGTTCTTGGCGCCGAAGAATGTGCCTCCGACCGAAATCCGGCTGTCACCGCTCAACACGGCGACATGCAGCCATTCGTTGAAATCGGTCTGTTCACTGGAGCGAACCTCCTCCACATCAAGCCCGAGTGTCGCGGCCATGCTGCGAACGTTGACGCTGTTGACCTCCTCCCCGCCGGCGTGTTTGAGAAAACCGGTGAGAATGGCGCGCGAAATTGCATCCGTCGGCATCTCGACGGCTTTCCCGCCGTAGGTTATCACGATCCGGTCGTTGCGTTTCGGCGCGAGTTGCGCGGCGAAGCGGCCGAGTTTGTCGCCGAGTGTGAGATACGGCTTCACAACCGCTGCAGTCTTGGCGTCGATGCTGGGCATGTTGACGGCGTTGCGGATCTCGCCCTCGAGAAGCGCGGCGCGGATGGCCTCCGCGATCTCGATGCCCACGTTCTCCTGCGCTTCCGCGGTGCTCGCGCCAAGGTGGGGTGTGAATACGATGTTCGGCAGGGCCCGGAGAGCGAAATCTGCCGGAGGTGGTTCGACCTCGTAAACGTCGAGGGCTGCGGCGGCCACATGGCCGGTCTTGAGGGCCTCGCCGAGGGCAGCCTCGTCAATGAGACCGCCACGGGCGCAGTTGACGATGCGCACGCCTTTTTTGCAAAGAGCCAGACGCTTCGTGTCGAGCATGTGGCGGGTCTCCTCGGTGAGCGGCATGTGCATCGAGAGGAAATCCGCGGAAGGCAGGAGGGCCTCCAGGTCTTCGACGAGTTCGACCTGCAGGCTGCGGGCGCGGCTCACCGAGAGATAGGGATCGTAGGCCAGCACGCGCATGCCGAAGGCGATCGCACGCCGCGCGAGTTCGGTGCCGATGCGGCCCATGCCGAGAATGCCGAGCGTTTTGTTGTAGAGTTCGACGCCTTCGTACTTCTTTCGGTCCCACTTGCCGGCTTTCACGCTGGCATCGGCCTGCGGGATGCTGCGGGCGATACTCACGAGCAGCGAGAACGCGTGCTCCGCGGTGGAGATCGTGTTGCCCCCGGGGGTGTTCATGACGATCACGCCCCTGCGCGTCGCAGCCTCAACATCCACGTTGTCCACTCCGACGCCGGCGCGTCCGACAACCTTCAGCTTTGTGGCGGCCTCAAGGACGGCCGCGGTGACTTTTGTCTGGCTGCGCACGACCAGCGCGGAAAACTCGGGCATCAGGCGGACGAGTTCGGCCTCGGGCAGGCCGGTTTGGACGACGACTTCAAGGTGGCCGCCGGTGGCGAGTTCATCGATGCCTCGTTGGGAAATCGGATCGGCGACGAGGACTTTGGGAGCGGGAAATGACATTTTCTTTTTGGAATTTCGGTTTATCCCTGAGGAGCACGGTGACCGGGCTCGGCACGGAAGTTCGTGTGTACCGTCAAAACGCTTCCGCGAAAACCGAATTTTTATGAGTTGGTCCTACCGAATCGCCCGCATCTCGGGCATCGACGTCAAGATTCACGTCACATTTCTGCTGCTGCTGGCGTGGTTCGGGTGGATCTATTGGCAGCAGGGGGGGATGCCGGCGGCCGCGGAGGGCATTTTTTTCATCCTGCTTCTTTTCCTGTGCGTTCTGCTTCACGAGTTCGGTCACGCTTTTGCCGCTCGCATGTACGGGATCCGGACGCCGGATATCACATTGTTGCCCATCGGGGGGGTGGCCCGCCTCGAGCGCATGCCCGCGAATCCGGTGCAGGAACTCGTGGTCGCCGTCGCGGGGCCTGCGGTCAATGTGGTGATCGCCGCCGTGCTCTTCGCGTTCCTTGCTTTGAAGTTCAACGTGGCGTCCTTCACCGGTCTTGATCAGGCGGACGAGGGGATGCTGCAAAAGCTCGCGGCAGTGAACGTGATGCTCATTGTCTTCAATGCCATACCGGCATTTCCGATGGATGGCGGCCGAGTTCTCCGTGCGTTGCTGGCGATGCGGTTCGATTATGTGAAGGCAACGACTGTCGCAGCCCGGGTCGGCCAGGTCATGGCGGTTCTGTTTTTCGTCGCAGGCTTCACGTGGTCCCCGATGCTGGCGTTCATTGCCATCTTTGTCTTCTCCGGCGCGCAGCAGGAGTTGAATTACGCGAAACTGCGGGCCCAGGTCGTGCAGCGGGCTGTGTCGGATTTCATGCGTATTCAATTTGCCGCACTGCAAGCCGAGATGCCTTGTCGCGAGGCGGCGGTGATGGTTGCCGGATCACAGCAACCGGTCTTTCCCGTCGTTGACCGCACCCTGCGCACGGTGGGTGTCATCGCGCGCGATGAGTTGTTGGCCCGCAGCCGCGAGTCCGCTCCGGTCGCTCACTTTGCCGTGCGGGCCCGCACCGTGCCGCCGAATCTCCCCATGCGGGCCTTCCTTGCGCAATCGACCGCCGGCGAAATCGCGCTCGTCGAGACACCCGCCGGGCAACTTCTCGGCCTCATCGAAAACCCCGGCACGATCTGAGGCTCCCCGGAGGGGTGTATTCCGCTCTCGATTCTTCGGGGCGGAGCGGTTAACCTCCGGCATGGGGCAGATGGTTGCAACAGACATCGGGCGGGAAGCACCCGAGAGCGCGCGATTGGATGCGTTCGGACGCACGGTGGACTACCTGCGCATTTCTGTCACCGACCGCTGCAATGAGCGGTGTCTTTACTGCATGCCGGAGGGCTACAAAGGGTGGGCACAGAAGAAGGACCATCTGACAGCCGATGAGATCGTGCGGAGCGTTGAGGCGGCGACCGTTCTTGGTTTCCGGAAGTTCCGGATCACGGGGGGAGAACCGCTTCTGAGGCATGACATCGTCGAGATTGTGGAACGTATCGGGCGCCTCCCCGGCACCCGGAGTCTTGGAATTTCGACAAACGGCACGAGGCTCGCGGGTATTGCGGATCGGCTGAAGCGGGCCGGTGTGCGTTCGCTCAACATCAGTCTCGATGCTTTCGAACCCAACGTTTATGCGCGAATCACGGGCGGACGCCTTGCAGACGTTCTTGCAGGCATCGATGCGGCTGTGGCAGCGGGTTTCGAAACGATCAAGCTCAACTGCGTTCTCCTCCGCGGGATCAATGAGAGCGAGTTTCTCCCGCTTGTCCGTTTTGCTGGCGAGCGGAACCTTCCCATTCGCTTCATTGAATTGATGCCCCTCAGTCGCGGCCACGCGCTGAGCGATCCACATTTTTTTCCGATTGGTGAACTCAAGCGCCGTCTGGCGGCCTTCGGCGTGCTTGGGCCGGAGTTCGATGCGGGCCTCGGGCACGGACCGGCGCGGTATCACATGTACACGGAACGCGGACTCCCGCGCGCCGCGCGGATTGGATTTATCGGCGCGATGACGACCGAGCACTTCTGTGCCGGGTGCAACAAAATCCGCCTTACTGCGGATGGGAAACTGCGTCCCTGCCTCGGCCGCCACGGGGAGATCGATCTTGCGGCCTCGCTGCGGCGCGGTGAGGACCCGGTGCACCCGTTTCTCGAAGCCATCCGGAACAAACCGCAGAACCACGAGTTTCTCGAGAATTACTCGCCCGGCCGCCCGATGACTGCGATCGGAGGGTGAGGGGACTTGGCATGGATTCGATCCTCTTTTGGAAATTCGTTCTCGCTTTCCCACGACTGCAGCACTAACCGTCGCGAAGCCACATCCCCCCATGTCCACACTCATTGCCATCGCCTATCCCGAGATCCACCGCGCCGACGAAGTTCGCGCCGCGATGATCAAGCTCCAGAAAGACTATTTGGTTTCGCTTGAGGATGCCGTGGTCGTCACCAAGAACGCCGAGGGCAAGATCAAGTTGCACCAACCCGTCAACCTCACCGCTGTAGGTGCCCTGAACGGCGGATTCTGGGGACTTCTCATCGGCCTCATTTTCATGACGCCCATTTTCGGCTGGGCGCTCGGTCTCGCGGCCGGTGCCGTTTCCGGCGCATTGGCCGATGCGGGCATCAGCGACAAGTTCATCAAAGAACTCTCCGAAAGCCTCACCCCGAATTCCTCCGCGCTCTTCATTCTTGTCAACAAAATGACGGAAGACCGCGTCCTGCCCGAGATCGAAGGCTTCGGCGGAAAAATCCTCCGCACTTCCCTCAGCCACGAGGACGAACAGAAGCTCCAGGCCGCCATGGCCGCCGCCAAGCCGGCCTGAATTTTTTCCCGAGCCTCGCACCACGAAGCCCTCGAAGCGCAGGAAGGGAACGGACAGGAGAGGTCCCAGACACCGGAAGTATCCTGTGGAGCAGGCTCGTGCCCACCGAAGTCGTACCAAAGCAGAGCCAGTCTGCCATCGAGAGCCACCAGACAGGCGGGATGCCTCTCCCGACTTTTGCCGAGCGGATTAAGGTGAATGCCCCAAAAGGAATGAAGCTCAACACGACTAGTCCCACAGGGATCCTGAACCTCCTTGTTTTTTCAAACGGCAGATTCAGAACTGTGGGCTGCACCCTCCGATACCCCTCCTTCAGGTCCTTCCAGCTTTCCCTGCTGAAAACTGCCATCTGAACACTCGGAACCTCGGTGGCCCGCGCTTTTTCTGTTGTCCTTCGGCGGGCGGCACCGTTGAATTCGTGCGACCTGATTGCTGAATGAGTTCCTCCTACTTCCCAGTTCTTCTTTGGAGCCTCGTCATTCTGCTGAGCTTCTACGGCTACGGCGAGGCTCTCCGCCGGGCACTCGGCAGGAAGGAGTTTGACGACCTCGGCTGGGGGCTGACGTGCGCGTGGGGGATGGCCTTCTTGATGGTCGTTGGTGGCGGGTTGATGTTCCTGGCTGCAGCCAAGGCTCCGGTACTGGCCCTTCTTGTGGTTGCCGGGGCGTTGCTGGGTCTGTTTTTCGCAGCGTTGCAGTGCTTCGGAAAATCCAAACAAACCGACTCCATGGGGCTCCCGGCTGCCGGTTTATTCGTGGTCTATGTGCTGGCCGGTCTCGCGTTCGCTTCCTCGATCGCGTGGATGAACCATATCGACCCGAACGATGACCTTGTGTGCTATCTCATGTTGCCGGAAAAGATTCTCGCGACAGGGACTCTTATCGAGCCGTTCAGCTTTCAAAGGGCGGGCACATTCGGGGGGCAGGCACTTTTGCAGGCCTTGGTGATGATCGTCGGTGGAGAGACGAATGGGCATGTGCCGGACCGGGGGATTGCGATGCTGCTCCTCTTCGGCATTCTCCTGCACGTGTTACGTGGCTCGCGAGGTCTTGCTGCGATCGCCGCTTTGGCAGTGCTTTTCGCCTTTTGGTTCGTGCCGGTTCCGAGGATCAGCACGAATGGAGCCATGACCGGTGGGTGTCTTGTCGTGGCTATGCTTGCCACGATCAACCGCATTCGTACTTCGGACTTCCATTGGCGGGCATGGCTACCGGTTGCTCTTGTGGCGGCGGGGGCATGCAGCGTTCGGCCGACGTTCGCAGTCGTTCTTGCAGGCATTTTCGCGGGGCTTGCTCTCCTCGCGTTGCGGAGTCGGAGCGGGGGAGGGTCCGGATGGAACGGGGTAAAGCCCCTCGTTCTTACAGGCGTCTTCTGCGTGGTGCTTCTCGTGCCCTTTATGGTCGTGCTCTACCGGTCGAATGGCACGCCGATGATTCCGCCTTTCGCGGGATTTGTCTCGAAAGGCTACCAAACCTACGATCACCCTGCGGCCTTTCAGAATCTGGCCGCAGTCGTCACCTTCCTTTTCACCCCGCAGACGCTGGTGATGGCGCTCATTCTTGTGGTTGCAGCTTGGCTGCCAGGTGCCCCGGAGCGTCGCTGGGTCATTGGAGGGACCGTCTTGGCTTGTGCCGTCATCGTATTCCGTTTCGGAGCCTTGGCTTATCTGGACCTCTATCGCTACATTTACCCCATCGCGATCCCGGTTGGCCTTTGGTATGTGGCATGTGCCTTGGCGCGATTGCCTAAGGGGGAGGAGGATACCCCGAAGGTGACAGTGCCCGCATTCTCCGTTCTAGGGGCTGTTGCGCTTCTCTTGGTTGTGAACATCCAACAAGCCGGTGCCGAACTCGGGGCACAGTTTGCCTCCCTCGACCATCAGATTGGCGAAAATCGCACGTTCTTGGATCCCAGACTGAAAGATGCCTACCGCACGGTCCAGAACGCTGTGCCACCCGGTGAGACTATCCTCACAATGGTTGACGCCAGCTATCTCCTCGATTACGAGCGGAACCCGATGTTCTCCATCAACGCCGTCGGGAGCTCGAGTCCGCCGCCGGGAATTCCCTTTGGCAAGGGCCCGCAGGCGCTGGCGGACTACCTTAAGGGCTTGGGCATTCGGTATGTGATGGCCGTCGATTTTGACAATGCCGTACTCCTCTATACTCGTAAACTCTGGACCGAGACAACCCGTCCCGAGTGGTTCTACAGGGAGATTTGGCGCCCCCGTTTTCTCGATGTGATGGACAGCATCGACAGCTGGGACCGCGATGGCAAAGTCATCGCCCGTGCGGGAAACGTCCGGATGATTGATCTCGGGAAGAACTGAGCTTCCCTATATGCCTTCTGAGAGGCGACGGCTGTTTTCCAGACTCCGGTTGAGAAGTTGATCAACCGTGGGCTGCGGGTGGCACTCCACGATCATCTGGTAAGCAAAAAACGAAGGGAGCCATTTCGCAAATCGTGCATGTACCGATGTCAGAAGGGCGGCGATTCCTCCGCTGCCCATTGCGAGCTCGTAAGGTGGAGGAGTGAACCGCCATGATTGAATCGTGTAACCACAATCCGCCAGCAACTCGGAGAGGGACTTCCTTGTGAAAAGAAAGGCATGTGTGTCATCCAAAATACCCCGACGACCGTAATTCAGTCTGCCGAAAAGAAAGAAAACCGCACGCAGCGGGATAAACGCCGTGTTCGGCACGGAAATGACGAACTTCGTTTCCGCATCCTGTTCCTCGCGGAAGGCATCCAGTAATCGCGTTTGCTGAGCCCGCGGGAGATGCTCGATCACATCAAGCATCAGCACGACCTCGAACTTCCCTTCGCCCCGAACCACATCCTTCTCAAGATCCAAAACGACCTTGCGGTGGGTCACCGGAGGTTCAGAGCGGAAAAACTCGTCCACCACCACCACCTCACATCCTTTCGTGGCCGCGAGTTCGTCTCCGATCCAGCCATTGCCGCCACCGACGTCGAGCACGCGGGACTTCTCGGGCACGAGAGCGACCGCTTGTCGGTGCGAGGAGCCCTGACAGGCCAGTTTTGACTCGTAGCGCGTTGAAGGTGGGGCGACATCAAACCGCCGACAGTAGAACACCCCCCTCTGCGTCAGCCAGTCCCGCGCGCAACTCCGCAGGCATCCGAAGAAATACTTCCAGCCGTCGACGTGGCAAATCTCGTCGCCATACCTTGTCGGGATAGGGATTTCCCGGAAAACCGCTCCG
Organism: uncultured Chthoniobacterales bacterium; assembly: GCA_964552635.1. Taxonomy (GTDB): domain Bacteria; phylum Verrucomicrobiota; class Verrucomicrobiia; order Chthoniobacterales; family Terrimicrobiaceae; genus CAZKHB01. Next base: position 53,012 of record CAZKHB010000008.1, on the reverse strand, counting down.
ATGCGATGGCACTGGATCAGGATATCCGTGTCGAAATGGAAGTCATTCGTATTCAGGCGGAATGGGATCCTCGCCAAGGTCGCGACGCGATAGGCGCGAAGCCCTGTATGGAACTCGCTCAAATTCATCTCGAGAATTCGATTCTCCAACCACGTGAGCACCTGATTCCCAATCCACTTGTAAAGTGGCATGCCGCCCTTGATCGCATCCTGTTTGCGCAACATGCGCGAACCCAACACCACATCTGCATCGCTCGTGATGATGGGAGACAGCATTTCGGGGATCAATTCCGGTGCATATTGCCCATCGCCATGAATCAGAACGACGGAGTCAAACCCCTCCCGGAGGGCATACTCATAGCCAAGCTTCTGGTTTCCCCCGTAACCGAGATTCACCGGGTTTTTCAAGACAGTTGCAGGAATCGGGCAATGCCTGGCCGCTTCAGAGGCTACCGAGAAGGTCGTGTCCGGTGAGGCATCGTCGATCAGCAGAATCTGGCTCCCCTGGGGGAGTTCGGCGTACGGAATGCGACGGAACACCGAGGCGATATGACGCTCGGCGTTGTAGGCAACAATGAAGATGAGGTGGCGACCGCTTTTCACCGTGGCGGAGTGTGGGCGAACTTCATTAGGGGGTCAACTCAAGGGCTAACCCTCAAACTATTTGCGCACGGACGGAAACAAAATGCCGAAGGCAGTTTGTATCCCGTTCGTTGACATCCCCTCGCGAGTCAGAAAATCCACCCAGAAACCTTCGCCAGCACTTTGCAACATTTGAGGCGTGACGACCACTCCTCCGAGCTCTCCGTGAAGATCATGGAGTGCCTGATCCAGCTGGGACCCGGGAAAAGGAAAGCGAGGGCCGAGCGGGAAGGCAAGGCCCTTCCGACCTGCATAATAGAGAGCAATCGGGTTCCAATCGTTACCAAGAATCAACAACGCGTGATCCTTCGGCACGTGCCGCTCGATATGGGCCGTCCAGTTAGACTCAATCTCTTCCCGCTTTGGAAAGCTCTTGATTGCAGTCCAGTAAATTGAGTTCCAACTGGCGAAACCCGCTCCAGCCCCCAGCAAGACGAGAAGTGGAACAGCCCACTGTAGCGTCGGACGCAATGTGCGGAGGCGTTCATGAATGGATGAGAGGGCGGCACCAACAGCCAGCAGCAGCCAAACGGCATTCGCGAACCAGTAGTAGTTGTGCTCAAAGTAGAGATTCGTGAACACAATCGGGCCGGCTGCGAATCCCGCCAGAAAGACCAGAGTGACCCATGCTCTCCGCGGGTCACAGACGATACCGGCGAGCAAGATCAGAGAGACCGCAACCACGGCAGTTCCAGGAATCCATGGAAGGATCTGGGTGTCCAAGTAAACACGCATCTGTTGCCATGTCGCTGGGGAAAGCTTTTGTTCGATGGTTCCGTAATTCCATGCTTTCTGGTGGGGCGAACTAGATATTAGCAATTCCCGAGCAAAAACATTCTGGGCCTTCGTATTGTCCGCCGCAGCCAACCACATTTTCGCAGGAACCACTGGCAAAAGAATCGCCAAGGCACATACAAGGCCGCGTTTCCACAAAGTTTTGCGCGCCTGCCAGACGAGGCAGAGAAAAATCAATAATCCGGTTCCGGCGGCGACAGCCCAAGTTGTGACCTTGACCAAGGCAGCGAGACAGCCGACGAGGAGAGCGCCGACGAGCCACGGCCATAGTTTCCCCAGAAATCCCCGAAGCGCCATGGCAACCATGCAAAGTGCCAGGAACAAGGCGAGAGATTCGATAAGGAATGCCCGCCCCCAATAAAGGTAGAAGGCATTGGAAAAAACGAGAGCGAGAGAGAGCGCGATGGCTGCTCTGGAAAAGCCGAGAGATCGAAGGATCGACCAGAGCGGTACTGCACAAGCCAGCCAGAACACAATCGAAGCGAGCCGACCCGATTCGTCCAGAGGCATTCCGGTTAAATTGGTCCATCGAGCAACGACCCACTGGAAAACGGGAACCTCCATCGGGATCGCCCAAGGCTTGCCGAGGACCGGAGTGATGTAACTCAAAAACATCCCTGGGTCTTCGGCCATGTAGTATGCGGAAATCGCGGTCTGGGTCTGACGGAAGGAGTGTGGACCGAGCAATGGGCTCTCGATTCCCCGCGTCATTGCCCAGAGTGCCGTCAAGACAACGAAGCCGATCAACAATACGCAGGTGTGTGTCAACCATTGGGGGTTCGTCGGAACTTTGTTCACTTTATCTCTCAACTGCTCGCGATGAGGCGGAGTCATCTCGGGAGGTCTCCCGAGCGAGGCTTGCGACGCCGTTGGTCAGGCCACCGGGCAGACTGATCACGGTTTTTTCGACTCGAGAAGCCATTGCCTTCGGAGTGTATTCGGGCCGCTGCCCTCCGGCAAGAGTCCGGGGGGTGACCGAGCGAACAGCGGGCTTCACAAGCGGACAGACGATTCATCATATAGTTCCCGAAGAGCATGAAGAGGGGAATGTCGCTTGCGTATGCCTCCTTCAGCCTTTTCCCCCGAGCCCTTCGTAGCTTGAAACTCAGACCGCAGAAGCGAGTTTCGGCCAGAGGAGGGCGCCCATTTTCATGCCGGCAAGGTAGGCATCGAGGGAAAACTTTTCGTTCGGAGAGTGGGCGTTGTCGTCGGGGAGGGCGAGGCCGAGCATGAAGGTGTCGGCTCCGAGATGTTCCTTGAATGCGGCGATGATCGGGATGCTTCCGCCGCCGCGCACGAGGATGCACTCCGCTCCAAACGCTTCGGTGGCTGCACTTCGGCAGGCGTCCGCGAACGGGCTGGTCGGGTCAACCATGTAGGGGGCGCCGCCTTGGCCTTCCGTGAAAGTGAGTTTCACTGTCGGAGGGCAGATGGCTTCGAGGTAGGAGCGGACGAGGCTCATGATGCGCACGGGATCCTGATTCGCAACGAGGCGCATGGTGATTTTGGCCGATGCCCAGGAGGGGATGATCGTTTTCCCCCCTTCGCCTTGATATCCGCTTGTCAGCCCATTGATTTCAAGGGTCGGCCGTGCGGAGCGTTGTTCATCCGGCGAGTAGCCTGCTTCGCCGAAGAGGGCTGCGACGCCGAGAGATTTCCGAAAGTCGGCTTCATCGAAGGGGACCTTTGCGAGTTGCTGGCGCTCATAGTCGGAGAGTTCGACGACGTCGTCGTAAAACCCGGGAACGGTGATGCGCCCGGCCGCGTCACGCAGGCTCCCGAGCATCTGGCAGAGCACCATGGCAGGGTTATCAACCGCTCCGCCATACAGGCCGGAGTGGAGATCGCGGTCGGGACCGTCAAGTCGGATCTCGATCGGGGCCATACCCCGCAGGGAATAGCAGAGCGCCGGGAATGCCATGCCGGGAATCTCGGTGTCGGATACGACGAGCGCCTTGCAGGCCAGTTCGGCGGCGTGCTGCGCAAGAAAACCATAAAGCGCCTTCGAGCCGACTTCTTCCTCTCCCTCGATGAGGAATGTGACGTTGCAGGGCAGGCTGTGACCGCATTTCAGCCAGGCCTCGATGGCATTGATGTGGGCGAGGTGTTGGCCCTTGTTGTCACTGATGCCGCGGGCGTAGGCATTGCGGCCGACGCGGCGGGGCTCGAAGGGCGGGGACGTCCAGAGCTCGAGGGGATCGGGAGGCTGGACATCGTAGTGTCCGTAAACAAGGAACGTCGGTTTGGCCGGATCGTGTGAGGGAGTGCGGGCGAGGACAACCGGGTATCCGCTCGTTTTCCGGATCTCCGCAGTGAGGCCTGCGGCTTTGCACCGCATGGCGAGCCACTCGGCACTCGCTTTCATGTCGGCGGCATGGTCTTTTTGGGCGCTGATGCCGGGGATTTTGGAATACTCGAAGAGTTCCGAAATGAACCGCTCTTCGTTTTCGTCGAGGTAAGCGAGCACGTCAGGGGGCGTCATGGCAGGCATCATCGGTGTCCCCCTCCTCGCCGACAACCTGATTCTGTCCGCCCGATGGTCTTTCTCGAGAATCGTCTTGCGGCTCGTCCCGCGTGCCAACATCCTGCTTCTGCAAACCTTCTGCCGATGCTTCCGAAATCCCTTTATTCTGTGGTTTCCTGCGCCGGCTTCTGCATTTTCCTGGGGACGCTTCCGCTGCGCGCCGGGGTTCCCGAGGGGCCTGTCGCACCGGCGGAACAAACGGCGGAGGAAACGGTGACGTTGTGGGACATCGAGGCCTCGAACTTCGACGCGGACCTGTCGCCGGGCGAGTCGACCACGAACGCCCCGGCAGAACTCGAGGAAATCTACGCCCCACAGGACGGCTATCTCGAATCGCTCGGTGTCCGTTCCCCGCTCCGCTATCTGATCGATCCGCTCGACGACCTCTACGAAAAAACCGGTCTCCGCATCGGCGTGGCGCATACCATGCTTTTCCTCCAGCCGATGGGTGGCCAGAGCTCCCGCTACGGGGCGGGCGGCGACCTGGATTTTATTTCGTCATGGACGCTTCTCGGTCGCGGCACGGAGAACACCGGGCGCTTCGTGTTCACCGGAGAATACCGCTACCAGATCGGCGACCAGCCTCCGTCCCTCGTCGGCGGACAGGCGGGCACGCTTGTCGCACCGACCGGGACCTTCAACGACCGTGGGTGGGTCGTTCGCGATGCCTATTGGGTACAGCGCCTGTTCGAAGGCAGACTGCGATTCCTGATCGGGCGCGGCGATCCTTCCGATTACGCCGGTTCGCATTGGCTGCAAAACGTGAACAATTCGTTTATCAACCGCAGCTTTTCGGCGAATCCAACTGTTGCCTGGCCCGGACACGGGCCGCTCGTCGGCGTTTCCCTGCGGCCGACGGATACCTTTTACCTCACCGCCGGTGCCGCCAACGCATACAGCAACACGGAATTGATCGAAATCCAAAGCCTCTTCGACGAGTGGGACATTTTCACCTTCGGCGAAGTCGGCTGGACCCCCACCTTTTCCAATCTTGGCGCGGGCCGCTACGCCTTCAGCCTTTGGCACATGCCGGAGCGCAGCATCGGCAACCTGCCCGAGGACTATGGGTTCTCTCTCATTGCCGACCAAAACCTTACGCCGCACTTGCAGACCTTTGCCCGCTACTCTTACGCGGACGGCTCGCTGACGAATCTCCGGCATTCCGCGCAGCTCGGCTTCGGTTATAACGGATTTCCCGGTCGTCCGAACGACCTCACCGGCCTCGCGTTCTCCCTGAACGTGCCTCTAAGGACCACCTCGCGGACCGAGACTGTCGTCGAGGTGTTTCACCGCTTCCAACTCACGGCAAACAACCAGTTCTCGGTCGGTCTCCAGCTCATTGCGAATCCGGGCAACGCCGTTGAGGACGAACCCGCCGGCATGTTTTACATGCGGTTGCGCTCGTCGTTCTAGCGGAGACTAAGCCTTGAGCCGCTCGGTCGCGACAAGGGAGACCGGTGCGTGCGCAAGGGCTTCGGCAAGGTTCCGCTGCCGGATGAGCGGGAAGCGCGCAAAGAGGAGCATTTCCGTAGGACCCCAGAGTGTGACCCATGCCACGATGACCAGACTCTCACCGAGCACCTCGAAAAACCTCCCATCCCCCAGCAAGAGCACAAACTCGCTCAGCATGATGATGAGCGCGACGGCCACAAAGGCGAGGGCGAACGTCCATCGCGCCTTGTGCGAGACCGTCCGCAATTCGTCGCGCACCTCCGCAAGCTCTTCGAGGAAGTGCGTTCGGATTGCCGTAGCCACTTCGTCCTGCCTGCCCGTTTCTGTTTCCGGCACTTCGACTTCGATGTGAAAGGACGTCCCTCGCTTGAAGACCGTGGCCTCGGCACGGATGGCACGGGCAACTTCCGGGTGGATGCCGGGCCCGGCCAATGGCGACGACTCAACATCCAACAGCCGATCTACCGACCGGACCGCAATGCGCAGAGTGGCTGGAGGTTTCACGGATAGAGCGGGAACAGGATCGGCACCAGAAACACGCAGATCAAAAGCACGACGACTGTGAACGGAACGCCGATCTTTGCAAAATCACCGAAAGAATATCGTCCCGGGCCGAGCACGAGCGTATTCACCGGCGAGGAAATCGGCGTCATGAACGCCGCGGATGCTGCAATCGCGACCGTCATCGCGAACGGATAGGGGGAAGCCCCGAGATGCGAGGCGGTGCTGAGCGCGATTGGTGCCATGAGCACGGCCGTGGCCGTGTTCGAGATGAAGAGACCTATCAGCGCCGTAAGGAGGAACAGGCTACCAAGCACGACGTGAGGTCCGGCTTCGCCTACGAGCGCAAGAAGGCCGTTTACTGCAAGTTCAATGCCGCCCGTGCGCTCCAATGCGATCCCGAACGGCATCACGCCGACGATGAGAAGCAGAATGTTCCAATGGATCGACCGGTAGGCCGTATCCATGTCGATGCATCGGAAAACCCCCATGAGGAGGCAACCGATCAGCGCCGCGATGACATTCGGCACAAGGCCGCTGACCATCAGGAAAACCATAACGCCGAGGCTCAGCAAGGCGAACGGGGCCTGACTCTTCGCCGGGGCCGCCTGCTCGATCTCCGAAGGGATGCTGAGTACGAGAAAGTCCGCAGCCCGACTGCCCAAGGCACGGATCGCCCGCCAGGTGCCGACGACGAGCAGGGTGTCGCCCGCCCGCAGGGGTTGCCCGGCGACCGCCCCTTCGATGGCTCTGTTTTTCCGCCGGATACCGATGACCGTCAGGCGGTAGTGGCTGCGGAAGGCTTCCTGTACAACTGTCTTACCGACAAGGCGCGAGTCCGGGGGAATGAGAATCTCCGCCATGCCGACATCACGCGATTGGTCTGTGAAGTATTGCCCCTGGAGCGGCAGGACCTCGAGGCCCAGTTCCGCGGCCAGCCGTGCGGGGTCGACATCCGGAGTCTGGGTGTGGTCCACAAGAAGAATGTCGTTCTCGAGGATCATCGTCTCTCCGACCGGTTCGAAGAATTCGGAGCGGAATTTCCCCTGGCGCTCGATGGCCACAACGTTCGAGTGATGTTGTTCGCTTGTGCGGAGCTCCCCGAGCGTTCTTCCCGCGAAAGCCGAGCCCGGCATCACGCGAAGGCGGAACTCGCGGCCTGCGAGGCTGTAGTCCTCGATGAGGTGGCGAATGCTGCGGCGCTCCGACTCCTCCTCATCGGGACCCGCGGTGGTCAGGAAACGGCGGGCAACGAGCATGTAGGCCACACCGGCCACAAGCACAACGGCTCCGATCGGGGTGAAGCTGAAAAAAGCCAACCCCCCGAAGCCGGCTTGCGTGAGCGCACCGTCAATGACCATGTTCGGCGCGGTGCCCACGAGCGTGAGCATTCCGCTGATCAGGCCGGCCACACTCAACGGCATCATCAATCGCCCGGGCGGGATTTTCATCCGCGCGGCAAGGCTCAGCGCGACGGGAATGAAGATCGCGACGACGCCGGTCGAGCTCATCACCGATCCCAGCAAGGCCACGGATACCATGAGCAGGACGAGGAGCTTCGCCTCGCTGCTGCCGGCCTTGCGCACGAGCAGGTCGCTCATTTGAAAGGCAATTCCCGTTCGGGAAAGTCCGGCCCCCATCACGAAAAGCGCCGCAATGAGAAGGATGTTTGTGTCGCTGAAGCCGGCCAGGGCCTCGGGCACTGTGACGATGCCCGCCAGCGGGAGAATGACAATGACCAGCAAGGCCACAACATCCATGCGCGGCTTGTTCAGAACGAACATTGCGACACAGGCCGCCAGGAGCCCGAGCACGAAAAGCAATTCCCCGCTCATTCGACTCTGCTGGTTAGGTTTCTTTTCATCAGGCGGCGTATCATGTCACCAAGTCCACCCGAAGACCAGCGGAGGATGCAGACCTATTGCTCGCGCAGAAGCACGGCCGGAGAGATGCGTCCATCGCCACTCACAAAGTGACCGGAGATCGTCTCACGACCGTCGGCATCTTCACTAACGCCGTAAACGGCAAGACCCTGCGTGGTGATCATCGCAAGCCCGCTTCCCAAAGCGAGACCTTCTGCCCGCTGCGTGCCGAGTTTCATCGCTTTAAGCGGACCGTCTCCCGAGATGCTCAATGGTTCCATCTCCCCTCCTTCGACAATCGATGTGAACCGACCGTCCACTTCCGGCAACTCCACACGCGCTTCCGATGCGGATCTCGTCCCCGCGAGGATCGTCTCGCTGCCGATGGCAGTGGCCCCTTCGGGGGCCCACACACCGTCGAGCACCCAGCCGCCGTCTGTCCCGGGACGGATGCTGTAGAGGGCGACACCGCTTTGAAGGGCGACTCCGAGAGAACTCCCTTCGAGGAGGCCCGTGCCGTAAGATTTCCCGCCATTCACGTCCCATTCGAGGAGCACGAGACCGTTCTTTGGGCGGATCCGCACAGTGCCCGCGTAGTTGCCGCCGTCCGGGTTGGTTCCTTCGACCGCATGGTCGCCCGCAAGGCTCTCCGCTGTGAGAGACTTTTGTTCCGGCTCCTTGGTGGCGGTCTTCCCGTTGGCTTCCTCGACTGAGACAAGGCGTAGCGACGAACCTTGAAACTCGTACGTGACAATGCGGTCCGTGGTCTCTGGGTGTCGCCCGAGGGCCACCTGCAGGACACCCGGACTCTGCCAGTCCAAACCTGTGATCGTGCGTCCCTTCCGCACTTCGGCAGGCAGCTTCTCCATTTCCACGGGATCCAGACCTTCCCGAGTCGCATGGTAAACAAAAACCCTCGGGGACTGTTTTTTGCCACCCGTGGCAGCGACGTGCTCCCGGTCGGGACTCCAGACAAACTCCGGCTGCGCTCCCTCCGCGGCGAAGAAACCATAGTCACTCTCGCCCGTGAACGGACTCCAGAAAGTCCCGAGAAAGTCGCCGGTCTCGGTATCCTTCAAAAAAAACGCCGCCCGTTCTCCTTTTCCATCCATGCGAATCTCGAGTTCTGCGCGGGCGCTCGAAAGCGAGAGAACCAATGCCAACGCGAGGAGAACACAGGCTCGATAAAGGGGGACGGTCTGCATGGAGGAAGCAGGCATGAGTCGTCCTGCTGTTGTCAATGCTTTCCACGCGGCCTTTGCAAACCCCGTCCGAATGCGAAAGGGATTGCAGCGGGACGCTGCCCCGCTTTCCCTTGGGCTATGAACCTTCGCTCCGCTCTGGCCGATGTTTTCGTGCCGGATGGCACGCCTTTTCTCGAAGCGTTCTCGCGGATCACCCATCTTGCGATCGGCGCGCATCAGGACGATTTGGAGTTCATGGCTTTCCACGGGATTCTTGAGGGACAAAAGCCAGGGTGCTCGTTTGGAGGCATCACATGCACCGATGGAGCCGGGTCGCCCCGCACGGGACCCTATGCCGGAGTCACCGACGAGGCCATGTGCGCCATCCGCCGTCGGGAACAGCGCGAGGCGGCGCGGATTGGCCGCTACGGAGCCATGGTCCAACTGGGCTACCACAGCTCCGCGACACGCCCGGCCCTGGCAGGTCATCTCATCGACGATTTGGAAACTCTCCTTCGCGCGGCGTCGCCCGAGGTCCTCTACACCCACAATCTCTGCGACAAGCACGATACCCACATCGCCGTGGCACTTGCCGTCATCGAGGCCATCCGCCGCATCGAGCCCGCCCGCCGCCCTCGCCGGGTGCTTGGATGTGAGGTGTGGCGAGATCTTGATTGGCTTCCCGACAGGCGAAAAGTGCTTCTCGACGTTTCCGGACATGAAGACTTGGCAGACGCCCTGCACGCGGCCTTCGTTTCCCAGATCGGCGGAGGCAAACGTTACGATCTCGCGGTTCGGGGCCGCCGTGCTGCCCACGCGACATTCCACGATCCCCGCACACAAGACAGGGCGACCCAGATCACCCTTGCGATGGACCTCACCCCCCTCGTTTCCGATGCTACGCTCTCCCCGGGTGCCTTCGTCGGGACGCTGATCGAGGATTTCCGGCGGGACGTTATCTCACGCCTTGGGTGCTGAGGTCGGCGTCGAAACCCACGGCTGAAAGTCAGAAGAAGGACAAGAAGGGCGAAGCAGCATGCTCGTTTTCAGCGCGGCGGGTCGCGGAAATACGATGCCACGCGTGCGATTTGAATGCGCCACTCGCCGAATGTTTCAGTGAGCCAGCGGTAAAGCGAAGCCCCCACGAGGGTTCCGATCGCTACTGAGGTAATGACGAAGATGACGGTGATCATGCCATCAATTCCGGTCGCCCGGTCGCTCAGCATGCGGGTGACGCTCAACAGACCGAGTGCCCCGGGCACAAGGAGCCAGAAACTCGGCAGGAACGTCACGACGGCGGGCGGACCGCGGAAGCGCATTTCGATGAGATACGCGAGCGGTGTGACCACAAGGGTGCCAAAAAATCCGCTCAACTCGTTGCCGACGACAGGCGCAGCCAGCTTCTGGGCCGCAAAAGCTGTGAGCAGGGCGACGATGAGCCAGAGCAGGGAATTCCCCGGCGCGGAAAAATGCAGATACACCCCCAGACCAAAGACAAGGACACCGGCCCACGGCGTCCACGCGGGGATTCCCCATGCTGCGGTGTCGGAAGCCAGATCGGCCGGGACATACCCGGTCACGATCGCCCCGACAGCAAGTCCGAATGCGAGCAGCACAAGGTGTACGAGTCCCGTGATGAGTCGGCTGGCCCCGCTGACCATGTCCCCGTAGGCCAACTCGACCATGCCGAGTGTGAGCATCGCGCCGGGCAGGAATGTCACGAGCGGCGGGATAAGGGCGTGAAGCGGATCAACCGGAGCACCGTAGCGGATCAGAAGAAAGACAAGCGTCGAGACGAGCGTCGCCGCCACCACCGGGAGAGGAACGGACAACACCGCACGGCCCCGATTGAAGGTTTTCAACATTCCGACGACAAGACCCAGCGCCGAGGCGACCACCAGGTTTGCAGCCGTGGGCATCAGAACGATGGAAAGGCCGGCGGTGAGGATTGTGTGGCCGAGCACCGCCCCGACGCGGCCGAAGCGGGGTTGCTGGCGTCGAATCGCAGCCAGTCGCTCAAGGGCCGCAGGAATGTCGATGGCTGCCGCCTGTGCCGCATCGCCGAGCGAGTAGACATCCGCCATTTGGTCGAGCCTGAGGGATTGCGTGTCGCACTCCGCCAATGTCACGTGCTCCCCGGACCCGTCGTGGAGCGAAACGAAAATCGCCGTGGGGAACGCCACCACGCGGGCTTGCCGCATGCCATAGGCGGTGGCCACACGGCGGAGGATCAACTCGATCTTTGCGGTCTGCTCGCCACAGGCGAGATACGCCTGCCCGAGGCGGAAGAGCAAGGGAAGAAGCTGCGCGGCTTCAGCCGGCGGACGCGGCTCCGGAGGACAGGGGGGGATGGGGTCGGCGATCATCTCGCCTCCGCGCGGGGCTGCCCGGAAGCATCATCGGCCTTCGGCAGCAGATCCATGTACAGCCAGATGTCGTAGGGAAGAACCTTGAGGCGCTGTTCCAGAACAGTACGGATCGCGTGCTCGCGGCTCACGGTCATCCCGGGATCGACGTGTGCCTCGACCTCAACGTAAAGCTTCGGCCCGACTTTGTTGATGCGAATGACAGGCTCGCCGATCTGGAACTCCCGCTTGACCGCCGAGATGACTTCCCGAACGGGAGCTTGAACTTCCGGTGCCGGAGCGCCCTCGAGCAATTCATGAATGGTGGTCCGGACCATGTCGAGAGGCGGCCGGATAAACAGAACGCAGGTCAGGAGAACCATCACAGGATCGATGTAAGGCACAAAGTCCGACCAGCCCGTGCCGTCGAGGAGCGCCATGAGTGTGAAGCCGGCGGTCATTCCCACACCGCGCAACCCTCCGACCATCCATGCCGTCGACTCGGCCCTCACCAGATCCGAGTGGCGCAAGCGACGACGCAGCCAGAGCGCGAAGAGGATCGAGGCGACGGTGGTCACCAATGCGTAGGGAAGGGCGACACCGGCTGCAAAGTCGCTGCCACCGTGCCGCATCGACGTGAAAGCTTCCATGGCCGCATAGCCGAAGGTTGCGAGCAGCACGAAACCCTGGATGCCGATAACCAAAGGAGTGGCCGAGTGCTGCCCATAAGGAAAGTGTCGCGACGGCGCACGGCAGGCCAGCGACGAGGCTTGCAGGAGCATCGCGGAAGTTCCCACTCCGATGAAGCCGAAGATGCCGTCGAAAAGGATCATTTGCGAACCGATGAGCACACCCCACACGACGCCCAGCGTGCTAAGCACTGCGGTTGCAACAAGCGAGGCGACGAGTGCGCGGCGTTCCAAGCCTTGGGCTGACGGTGTCATAAGTCTGCACGCAGGAAGGGAGTTCCTGAGGAAAACCGGATGTTGCCGTTTGCGGGCGGAAAAAGTGTTTCCACTCCTGTGCTCAAAGCCCCCACGGCAAGCCCAACAGGAACCATGCGACGAAGAGGACCGTCCACACGATGTAAAGTCCGATCACGTACGGAAGCATGAGCGCGACCAATGTGCCGACTCCGGCTTGTGGCACGTATTTTTGAGCAAAGACCACCACCAACGCGAAGTAGGGGTTCAGCGGCGTAACCACGTTCATCGGTGAGTCAGCAATGCGGTAGGCGGAAAGCACGGCTTCCGGAGCGACTCCGAGTTGGAGGAGAAGCGGGACGAAGATCGGGGCGAACAGGGCCCACTTTGCGATGGCACCTGTGATGAGGATGTCGATCAATGCGACGACCACAATAAAGGCCAGCAGGAGCAGAAGCGGGTGGATGCTGGCCGTGCGAAGCGAGTCTGCCATCGAGACCGCGAGGATCGTCCCGATGTTGCTGTAGTTGAAGTAGGCGATGAACTGGCTGAGGATGAATAACAGGAAAATGAGGCTGCCGAGCCCTGCCATGGCTTTCTCGATCGCCTTGATGACGTGCGTAGCATTCTTCATCGTTCCCGCACCGAATCCATAGGCGGCACCGGCGACAAGGAAGACGACCATGATCACGGCGATGAGGCCGTTCATGAGCGGGGAATCACCGATCAGCGCTCCCGTTTCCGGATTTCGCAGGGGCGCGTTGGTCCCGAAGGTTCCGAGTGCGAAGAGGATCAGAACGGCGACGAGACCGATGCCCGCGAAGGCGAGACCGCGCTGTTCATTCCCCAGGCACTCGGCCTGCGGAGTGGGTGCGTCGTTCGTTGAAGCCGGCGGAGTGTAGGCGCCGAGCCGCGGTTCGACGATCCGTTGGGTGATCACGGTGATGACAATCGTGAGCAGGATCACCGAGGCGATGGAGAACCAGAGCGTCGCCGTGAGATCGATGGAGAGTGAGGGGTTGACCAGATGGATCGCATCATTCGTGAACTCCGTGAGCACGGCGTCCAGCGGCTTGATGAGCATGTTCACGGTGAAGGCTCCGGCAACTGCGGCAAACCCGGCTGCCAGACCTGCCAGAGGGTGCCGGCCGATACTCAGGAATGCTGAGCCAGCCAGCGGGATCAGAACCAAATAGCCTGCGTCCGCCGCGATGCTCGATACGATGCCTACGAAGACGAGGATGTAGGCGATCGCCCAACCCGGAGAAACCGCCACAAGTTGCCGGATGAGCGCCTTGATGAGCCCGGACTCCTCCGCAACTCCCACACCGATCATCGCCACGATGATGAGCCCGACAGCAGTGAACCCCATGAGGCTGGGGATCACCGAGGTATAGATAAATCGCAGTCCTTCGGACGTGAGCAGGCTCCGCGCCGTGACCGTTTGGGACTGGAGGGTATCCGTCACCGGATCAATCGTCTCCTGCGTCACCGACACCCCTGCGATGTGGAGGGCGTGCGAAAGCACGACGACCAGAAGCATCAGGAAGAGGAAAATCATCACCGGATGCGGGACTCTGTTCCCGGCCTTCTCGATGAAATCGAGGACCCGTTTCATCAGTCCCTCGGACGAAGCGGTCGTAGCGTTGGCAGTCATAGACTAGGCTTTGGCTGTCTCCTCGTCATCGGGGATCTCGCCCGGACGGTAGTCGGGCAGGCGTCCGCAAGGAATGATCGAGAGGAGGGCGAGCGACCCGAGGATGAAGAATGCGACCTTCAGCGCCCGGAGACGGGCCTCCTCATTGACCGCAATCGCGGCCTCGACCTGCTCCGGTGTGGCCGTCGTTTGCTTGAGGCGTTCCGCAAGGCGTTCGTTGCTGAGGAAGTTGATGTTGTCGAGGTCGACCTGGGCGGTGAGCTCCGGTGTGAGCACCGGATGCGCGGTGATCGCCTTCATGACGCCCGCACTCAAGACGGCGACAACAACGGCCCCCATCACGGCGGTGCCGACGGAGGCGGCGAGGTTCTGTGCCGTGCCGCGCAAGGACCCGACGTCGCCGGCGAGTTCTTTCGGAGAGGAAGTGACCAGCACATTGAAAAGCAGCGTGACCAGCGCACCCTGCCCGATGCCGAATGTGACGAGGCCGACAAGCACCGCGAGCGAACTCCAGTTGTTCGAAACGACAAAGGAGAGCCAGAAGGCGCCGAGGGCGGCGAGAACGAATCCGCCCCGGGCAATCTGGCGGGGAGTGAAGCGAGCGTAGAGCTTTACGATGAGGAAGGCAGTGAAGAACACGGAGAGATTGAAAGGCATCATCGCAATCGCCGTGTCGAATGCACTCCGACCCTGGACGATCTGGATGTAGAGCGGCACTGAGAAATTCAGCGCGGCTTCCATCGCCACAATCGTGAAGAGTGCCAGTACCGCCGCGCGTTCCTTCGCCGAGTCGATGACCTCGAGCGCGAAAAGCGGTGTCTTGCCGTCCGCTTGGCGTTTGCGCGTCCACGCGAAGAACCCTGTCAGGATAAGGACCCCGGTACCGATGAAGAGAATCGCCGGCGAGATGCCGAGGACGTTGGCGGGGGCATTCGGTCCGGCGAGGAAAAGCCCCCAGTTCCGGATGTTGTTGAAGCCGAGTGTGAGAATGATGATTCCGGAAGCCGCCAGAAGAACGCCAACGAAGTCGATCTGGACATCCGGCCGCGGCTTCGAGGGTTTGAGGTTGAAACTCAGGATGAGGATCGCTGTCGCATGGACGAGCAGGAGGACGAAGGCCCAGCGCCAACCGACAAAACGTTCGAGCGATCCGATGATAAGAAAAGCGAGGACGCCCGCTGCGGCGCGGGCGGAACCGAGGAACCCAACCGCTTTGGCCTGCTGCTCGCCTTGATAGTGGTTGGCAATGAGGACGACGAGAGTCGGCACCAGAGCTGCTCCGGAGAGTCCCGCCAGCGCTTGGCCGATGAGGAGGAATTTTGCCGAGGGACTGAAGACGACGAGCAACAGTGCAATAAGGAAAAGGCCTACCGAAATCTGAAAGAAAATCTTCGAGCCGAACCTTTGTCCGAGTTTCGCACCGAGGAGGACAAATCCCGAGACGCCCATCGAGTACATGATGATTGCCGTTCCGATGGTAGTCGGGGGCACGCCGAAGCTCTCTACCATGCCGCCCATGGAAACCGGCAAGGCAGCGACATTGAACGACATGAGGGCTTGTCCCATCGCGATGACGATCATCGGAAGCCAGGGGGCGCGCGCGGAGGAGGAGTTCATTTACGAGGATGTGTGGGGCCGCGACACGAAGAGGTCCATCCCAAGCTGTTGCGAAAGGAACTTCGCGGCGAGTTGGCTACGCACGCTGTTGCCAGCCGCATCCAGCGGCGGAGAAAAGGTTCCCAGGCCGCCTTTGCCGGGGGAGACGGCGAGGACGCCTCCGCCGATCCCGCTTTTTCCGGGGAGCCCGATGTCATAGAGCCAGTCGCCCGAGGTTTCGTAGAGCCCGGCCGTCGCCATCACGGCGAGAACATAGTGGCACACGGCGGGGCTCACGACCTGCTCACCTGTGACCGGGTTCATCCCGCCGTCGGCCAGCGTGGCGGCCATGATGGCCAGATCCCGGGCCGTGACGTTCAGCGAGCACTGCCGGGTGTAGAGGTCGACGGTCTCGTCCGGATCCAGATACAAGGCCGAGCAACTCTGGAGCATGCGGGCGATGCTGCGGTTACGGAAATTCGTTTCGGTCGCCGATTGGTAAACCTCGTCGTTCATCGGGAGCGTCCGCCCTGCGAAGCGGGACATGCCTTCGTGGATGCGCGTCCAGCGGTCGCCATGCGAACTCCCCGGGACGAGGCTCGTGGTGGCGATGGCCCCGGAGTTCACCATCGGGTTCGTGTGTCCGGTCGGGCTCCGTTCGATTGCGGCCAGGGAGTTGAACGGAAAGCCGGTCGCATTCACGCCGATCTTCGCCCGGGCTTCCTGGGTTCCGATCGCCTCGCAAACAAGGGCAAAAACGAAGGGTTTCGAAACGCTCATGATCGAGAACTCGAAATCCGCGTCGCCCGCTGTGTAGATTCTTCCGCTGACACCGGTGATGCAGAGACCGAAGAGATCGGGCGAGACCCGCGCGAGTGCGGGGTAAACCTGGGAATTCTTCCCTTCCCGGTGCGGGGCGAAGAGCCGGTGGGCTTCCTCGAGAAGCTCCTGAATCTCTTCGGGTGTCGGGAGGGACCCCGTGGAAACAAACGGCTGACGCCTCGGAGCCGCGGGGGAAGGAGCGTCGCTCATCGTGACTCCGCTTGCTAGGGAGTGGTGGGGCGGATGTCAAGTCGCAGAGGCACGGCCCAAGGCCGCCCCTTCACGAGTCGGCGATTGAAGTCGATCGTCCCTTCAAGCCGCCGCCCGTCGCCGTCGAAGGATCCACGCGGCGACAATGGTCACGACACAGAGTGCAAAGGCCGAAGGCTCCGGGACGGGGCGCAGGCCGATGACCCCGTTCTCGGTATCAAACATCACATCGTAGTCGTAGAAAAGCGCGATGCCGCTGTTCAAGCTGCCGCGGTGAGATCCCGGCTTTACCCCGATCTTGTTCAGGTAAGGCGTTGTCCCCGTGGGATCGATCACCCATTCCAGCCCCTGCGCCATCGTGCCTGTGCCGGGTATGGTGGTTCCATTGATGCTCATAGTGAAACTCGCCCCGGGCTCCAAGATGTCCTTTCCCTCGCTGTCCTTTGTGATGAGCGCAGACGGAATGTCCACATCCTTGCCTGTGGTGAAGTGGGTGTTGAGCCCGCCGGTGTCCATCACCAAGTCGGCAGTCGTCGTGTTGGTGGTGCTTCCATTTGTAACAACGAAGTGGGCCCGTGCCTGGGACTCTGGATAGATCTTAGTGAGCGTGAAATTGTCGTTGATGACAACGCCAGTGCTGTCGCGCATTTTGATCAGGATCGGGAACGATTCGATCAGGCTCTGAGTGAGTCCCACCGTGAGCGTCGCCTGATTGCTGGCGCCGCGTCCTCCCGTGCTCACGATGAAGCCTTTTGTGAGCCCGGAAACCAGAGGCACTTGGTTCAGGACGCTAACGACATCCGCGCCTCCACCAGTGACTTGATACAGCCCCGCACCGAGCGTTCCGAAGTAGAGGTTCGTGTTGGGTTTCTCGGGCGCAACGGGAGGAATGCTGTTGATGTTGGTGTTCCAGTCAGCATACGGCTGGTTGGTGATGATTCCCATCCGCGCACTCGGGATCGCGAGCAAGCTGTCGCCTGAGGAATTGCTCAGAGTGATGTCGTTGTTGACCACATTCCCCGAGTAGGCAAGTCCACTTGTGTAGTTGACGCTAAATGTGCCCATCGTCGCGTTGTTTGTGAGAGCTCCCTGCCAACTCGTGGTGTTTCCAAGCGCCGAGAAAAACCCCGCGGAGCCGGTATCGAGAAGGTATTGGAAGGGGTTCGGATTCGTTCCCAGCTTCACATAGATTCCCAACTGGCCTTGCGCGGATTCTTTGGTGAGGGGGATCGTCGTCTGGCCATTGAGAAAACCCGGAGCCGCTGCGAGAAAGGCCAGAATGGCAAGTGGCGTGCGCATACTGGCCGGTGATCTACCAAATTCCATCTGCACGGTGTCAAGCGGCTTGGGGACACTTTAGTTCATTCGGATGTCCCGCATCGCCCTTGCATCCGCAGTTCCCTCCGGCGAGTCTGGGGATTGATGGCAGCCCATTCAGCGAACCACGGTCTGCAGGCCATGCAAAGTGCTTCTCCCACGTGAAGCCGGGAACCGCGCGGGGTCTCTTTGCGGTCGCGGCATGCCTGCTCGCGGCTGTGTGCGTTGTGGTGATTTTGTTGAACCATCAGGAGAAACTTGAGCCTGAGTCGTTTCTCGACGCGGTGGGTTGGAGCGCAAAACCCGGAACCCATATCATCTTCCCGCAAACCGGCGGCGAGACCCCGCGACTTCCGCGGAGCCAGGCCGGCCTTCGAACCGGTCTGGTGAACATGTTGCGCTCCGACCGCTTCGAAACCTCGGCACTCCTGATCCCTGGAGAACAAAATCCTTCCGCCATTCCGGTCGTTTTCATCCACGGGCTCATGTCCACTCCCGACATGTGGGCACCCGTTGTCAAATCCCTGCGGAGCGACCCGGAACTCGCTCGGCATTTCCAATTCTGGTTCTTTTATTATCCGACAGGCCAGCCGATCCCGCTGTCTGCACTTCAACTCAGGGAGACTCTCGACGAAGCGGCGCAGCGGGGGCTCACCCGACGCCCGCTCGTCCTCATCGGACACAGCATGGGTGGCATTGTCGCCCGTTCGCAGATTGTCACGTTCGATGAGGCCCGCTCGGCTGCCGTGCTGCCCGGTGTGGCGGACTTTGGGCCGGAGCATCTGGTGCGGCGTGCGCTGACCTTTCCGGCCCGGCCTGATGTCGCGCGCGTCATTTTCCTCGCCACCCCCCATCGCGGCGCGGAGTTTGCCTTCCGGCGCATCTCCCGGCTTGGGCACTACCTGATCCGGCTCCCCTCTTGGCTCGATGCGGAGATTGCCGCGCTCTACGACGCGATGCCCAGCCTTGGCAGCAGAAGATTCCCTACAAGCATTGCCGGGCTCTCCCCCGGCTCGGCCTTCCTTCGCGAGTTGGATGCCGCACCCATGACGGCGCCGGTGCATTCTCTCATCCCCTTGCTTGGCGACGCGGACGACCCCTTGGCCGACGACGGTGTGGTGCCCCTGTGGAGTTCCCGCATCCCCTGTGCGAAGTCTGAACGCCTTGTTCCCGGACACCATGGAGCCATCGATACCCCCGAGAGTCTTTCCGAACTCCGGCGTATCCTGCGCGAACACGCCGGTCTTGTTCCTTGAGGGCAGGGGATTGCGGTTTCCTTTGGGGGATACCCCGTGAATGTCCTATCCCCCGTGGCAGGATGCCGCCATGACAAATCTCCTCGAGAGGCAGGAATACGACGCAGCGGAACTCATCCGGAAGCATCCCCCGCGGTGGACGGCACGGAACAAATGGACCGTTTTCGAGATTTCCGGGGGCGGGACCATTTCCGTTCGAGGGTCGGATTGTTTACTCTCGCTGGGCGGAAGAGGGACCTCCGGACGTCCGGCAGGGAGGCGCATTTTCGGTGCGCAAAGGGTTGATGAACCCTGAGGAGACTCCGGAGGCAACCATCGCATGGCATGTGAACTTTGCGGATCCCGAGTTGTTCTTTGCCTACGCCTCCGGCCTTTTCGCGCAGGATGAACTCCAAGTCGCCGAGCATCCGGTTCTTGCCTCTGTTCGCGAAGCCCTGCTTGCGGAGGGCCGCGTGACGCGCACGGTGGACAATGCGGGGCAGGCCACGCCAGTCACGATCACCGGAGTGCAGCGGCGGTGCCGAGTTGACACATCGCCTTCCGCCGCGAACCCGCGGGGGCTCTATGGCAATGAGTTCGCCCGGGCAGGCACCGATGAGGTGCGCCGTGCGACGAAGCCGCTAAGGCCTCCGACGATCAGCAACATTCTTGCGATGGCCGCTCCATCCCACGGGCGCGGAGTGTACGGTTGGAGAGATCTGGACCGTATTCTCACGACGGCGTTCACAGGATTTCGTGCCGCCGCGGCTGAGAGCCGACGACTCGCCGGCAGCGATGTGCGCACACTGATTCACACCGGCTTCTGGGGCTGTGGAGCTTTCGGGGGGAATCGCGAGGTGATGACCATCCTGCAATCCCTCGCCGCCGACCTTGCCGGTGTGGATCTCGCGTTCTGGTCTGTCGACGAGGAGGGGTTCGACATCGCGACCCGTGCGCGGGCGAAGTATCTGCAAATCCTTGGGCGTACCAAGGCTACCGACACGTTCCTCGGTCAGTTGGCAAACTGTGGGCTGGAATGGGGGCTTTCGAACGGCACTTAGTACTGCACCTGTGCTGCGCGACCATGTGCAAGGCCGTCACTGCCGAACTGTTTCGAGGCGATGGGGGGAGATTTCTGGTGAAGGCAGCCTGGATTTTCAGCAGCATCCCCCGGAACCGCAACCGCACGAACCCGATGGGGCGGGAAGGGTTTCGTCCGTCTCGGTTTGAATCACATCGAGAGTGATTTCCTGAAGCCCGAGTTGTTCACGGGCTTGGGCGATGAGGCGGAGGGCGATGTCGTCCGGTTCGTGAAGCGTGCGGATCTGGATTTCGATCGGCTTGCCCGCGAACTGGGGGAAGGATTCGGTCATCTCGCCATCGAGGATGAATGAAGCGTAGGCGTTCAGCTTTTCCTGAAGTTGAAAATGCTGCACCTCGCCAAGAGTCCAGGGACGGTTCTCGTACATCGCGAGAACGAGACAGTCGCGACGGCTGTCGTAGGCAAAGGCGTCGAGGATGCCGGGATGGGCAATCCCGCGGGGTTGTTGGGTCAGGCTTTCGGGAACCATTGGTAGAGCATGAAATACACGAGAACTCCTGTCACGGAAACATAGAGCCAGAGCGGATACGTCCAACGTGCCCATGCGCGATGCTTCTCCCATCGAGCCGAGAGGGCATGGCGCAAGGTGGCGAGTACCATGGGGACGATGGCAATCGCCAGAATGATGTGGGAAACGAGAACTAGAAAATAGAAGGTCTTCCAGGCCCCCTCGCCGCCGAAGGGCGTGTGCACTCCGCGGACCAGGATTTTGTGGGCAACGTAAGTGACCAGAAAAACGCACGATACCAGAAAGGCCGAACTCATGCAGACGCGGTGCAATCCTTTCCGCTGCGAGAGGATCGCGGCGTAGCCCGCAAGAAGCAGGAGCGTCGCGAGCCCGTTCAGTCCGGCATTCAGGGCGGGCAGGTCCGAGACTGTCATGAGAGCGCCCGGCTCCTGTCGAGGCGCTGGCAGGTTTTTGCGATGTAAACGCTGAGAAAAAACACCACGGCAAGCACCACGCAGAGAAGAAGGAGCACGCTCCACGAAAAGGCGTCCCCGGCAAGAATCGTCTGTGGTTCCTCCACCGCGTCCACAGCAGGCTGGCGGCAGCCCACGCAGGCCGCGGCGCGGTCGATGGCAAGCATCGGAAGCAAGAGCAGGGTTGCCCTCATTGTGCGGATTATGCCGGAGAGCTTCCGGCTCGTCGACTCGGGAAAATCCCGCGTCTTGTCGGCGGCGGGAACAGTGGAGAGATCAGGGCGTTTTGCTTTCACGTAGGAGGTCTCCGATGTCCATGAGCAGTTTTTGAACGACTTCAGGGTCGTTTCCGTCTTGAAATCCACGCAACCGGGCCGCTCCGTCAATGAGAACGAAACGGCTGGAGTGTGCGACATCGCCGGTGGGCTCTTTAGCCACGGGCTGAAGGAGGCCCTTGGTGACAAAAGGGAGAATCTGGTCGGAGGGACCGGTGGCGAAGCGCCATTGTGGGAGGTTGGCGCCAACCTGGCTGGCGTAGGTCGCCAAAACCTCCGGTGTGTCGTGTTCCGGGTCAACCGTGAAAGAGACCAACTGTACCTCGCGCCCGGCTTTGCCCAACTTTTTGCTCAGCTCCGCCATCCGCGAGGTCATCACCGGACACGGACCCTTGCAGCGCGTGAAGATGAAATTCGCCACTGTGAGGCGGTCCTTGAGATCCTCATGGGAAAAAACGGCTCCGCTCTGGTCGGAGAAGGTGAAGTCCGGCACGTCGGCGATGACCTCGAGATGGGAAGGTGTGGGGAGAGGGCGTATTCCGCTCAGGTTCTTGAACAGAAAGGCCACCCCCGCTGTGAACGCCAAAAAGGCGATCACCCACCCGATCCGGAACCGGCGAGGCGGCTCAGACCCAGTAGAGGAGGACGAAGAGGAAAATCCAGACGACATCGACGAAGTGCCAGTAGAGGGCGACGTTGGCGAGGGCGGTGTGGCGCTCGGCCGTGAAACTGCGGTGAATGGCTTGGCGCAGGAAGCACCAGATGATGAGCCCCACACCCAAGGCCACGTGCAATCCATGGAACCCTGTGATCACGAAGAACGAGGAGCCGTAGATGCCGCCCGTGTTGAACCAGAGCCCTTCATGGTGCATGTGCCACCACTCATAACCCTGCAAACCGACGAAGAGCGCGCCCAACAGAATGGTCACGAACAACCAAGCAAGGCCCGACTTCCCCTTCTTCACCGCGACTTCGGCGAAGTGGAAGGTAAAGCTGCTCGCGACGAG
This sequence comes from uncultured Chthoniobacterales bacterium, assembly GCA_964552635.1. Classification (GTDB taxonomy): domain Bacteria; phylum Verrucomicrobiota; class Verrucomicrobiia; order Chthoniobacterales; family Terrimicrobiaceae; genus CAZKHB01. Next base: position 30,643 of record CAZKHB010000008.1, on the reverse strand, counting down.
AAAAACCGTATTGATACTTGTGAGCACGACCGGAAGATGAGGGTAGTCCGGCGAGGGCGGCCAAGCGTGATCGGGCTGCCAAGGGAAGCCATTCTCCGCCCAGCGCAGCACGACGTAGGCGGCGATCAACCCGGCGAAAAGCATGCCCTCCGAGATGAGAAACATGATCATGCCGAACTTGGCGGTGGCATGGCTTGCGCCGTGATGCGCGTGGGATGCGAGGGATGCAGTGGACATGGCGGATGGGGTGAGTTTTTTCAGGGAGCGACGGCGGGGCCGCGAAGGAACATAAGGAAAAGCACAAGGCCGACCAGGGCGAACGCGAAGGCCCACAACGCAAGGATGAGGCGAAGGTTCTTCCGGTTCATCGTTGGCAAAGCACAAGCAACCCGAGAACGAGCGGCAAATAGAGAATGGAGGCGAAAAACAACCGACGTGACGAAGGCCTGTCACGATGGAGCAGAAAGCGGATGCCGGCCGCGCAAAAGAGTCCGCCCAGCACAAGTGCGCCGAAGAAATAGACGGGTCCGGCAAAGCCGAAAACGGCGGGGGCGAGAGAGACAACCGTGAGGCAGACAGTGTAAAGAACGGCCTGACGCGATGTCACTGAACCGTCCGGATCTCTGCCTGAGAGCATGACGAATCCGGCCTGCGCGTAATCTTCCCGATACATCCACGCAATGGCCAGAAAGTGGGGCATCTGCCAGAACCAGAGGATGGCGAAGAGAAGGCACCCCTCGATATCATAACGCCCCCGGGCTGCCACCCATCCGATGAGCGGGGGCAGGGCTCCCGGCACGGCACCCACCAGTGTGTTAAGGGTGCTGATCCGCTTCATCGGGGTATAGACGAAGAGGTAAATGGCGATCGTCGCGAAAGCGAGGAAGGCAGCGCGGAGGTTCACCACCCCTGCGAGGAGAATGATGCCTCCCAGCGCACACGCCGCTCCCAGAAGCAGCGCGTCCGCGGCATGAAGGCGTCCTGCCGGGAGTGGGCGCTGCCGAGTGCGCTTCATCAACGCATCATGGTCGCGCTCCCACCATTGGTTGAGTGCACCGGCTCCTGCTGCGCACAGGCCGGTCCCCAGCAGCGTGGCGGCAAGGATCAGGAAATCCATAGGCCCCCGCCACCCGAGAAGGAAGCCGACGAGTGTGGTCACTAGCACTAGCGAGGCGAGTCGAAGCTTTGTCAACTCTGCGAGGTCCCCCATGAGCGATGCGGCGCGGGGTTCAGCGAGGACGGTCGCTGTCTTCATGCGAAATGGGCGAACGTTTGCGCGTCAGCCGGTGAGGGGACACTGACCGGCCTGCCGGCGCGGATCAGTCGGAAGCTCAACAAAACGCCGGTCAGCAGAGCGAGTGCCCCGAAGGCCACATGCGCTGTCGCCACCCAAGGGGCCTTGCCCGACCAGATGGTCCAGGCGCCGAGAAAGAACTGGAGACCAATCAAAAGGGCCCATCCCGCGCTCAATGCCCGGATGCGTAGGTCCTGTTGTGTTCGGAAGGCCCGCACCACGGTAGTCAGGACCAATGCGCAGATGACCACCGCCACCACGCGGTGCACCATTTGTACCCAAATGAAGAGCGCACTGGTTGGCATCTGTCCATCGGCTGTGCGCTGCACATTGATGTCAGCGATGTGCTGGGGTGAGGTATCGGGAATCCACTGACCGTAAGCCGTGGGGAAATCCGGAATGGCCAGTCCGGCATGCTCATGACGCATCGTGGCACCGATGCCCAGTTGCAGAAAGATGGTCACCGTAGCAGCAATGGCCAGGCGGCGGAGACCGGTGTCGAAGGAGACCGCATCCCAGGCCTTTTCAATGAACCCTCGACTTGTGGCAACTACCAAAAGACCAAGGCTGCAAAAGAACGCCTGAGCCAGCAAGGCATGGAAAATCCCGATCTCGTCCTTGTAAAGGGTCACGCGAAGTCCACCCAGAAGACCCTGGATGCAGACAGCGAAAAAAGCCGCCAGACCGAGATGGCGTACCCACCGGCGGGGTTCCACAGCAAGCAACGCTGCGGCCAGCACAAGCGTCATGAATCCCACGCCCGATGCAATCAACCGGTGGGAATGCTCGTAAAAGATCCCGCCAACCCACCTCTCGAACGGGAAGAGGAACATATTGTATCCGTAGGTAGTCGGCCAGTCCGGTACCGCCATGCCCACACCCTTCGATGTGACGATGCCGCCGCTGCACAGGAGCAGAAGAGTCGCGGCAGCAGTCAGGAGAGCCCACACATGGACCGCCTGTCGCGCACGCGTAAATCCTTTGTCCCGGAGGGCCATCGTCAACTCAGTGTGATTCCAGGCGCGCCGAGTCCGGAGCCGGGACGTTTTGCGGGAGGTAATCTCCTTCGATGCCCGGAACGCTGTACTCGTAAGGCCCGTGATAAACACGTGGCGTCACCGAGAAATTCCCGTGTCCTGGCGGCGAGGGCACCGTCCACTCCAGGGTGTTGGCGTGCCAGGGATTGGCGGGAGCCTTACGGCCGTGGCGAAGACTGTGAATGACGTTCCACAGAAAAATGAAAGTGGTCAACCCAAGCCCCATGGCCCCAATCGTCGAGAGTTGGTTGAGCGGCTGAAGCGGGCGCAGGTGTTCATAAACCATCGGATCGGAGATCCGGCGCATCATTCCCCCGAGTCCGAGATTGTGCATCGGGAAGAAGGTGATGTTGAAAAAGACGAAAGTCAGCAGGAAGTGCAGTTTGCCCCAGCCTTCGCTGAGCATGCGTCCGAACATCTTGGGGAACCAGAAGTAGATCGCCGCAAAGATGGCGAAGATACTGCCGCCGAAGAGCACATAGTGAATGTGCGCCACGATGAAGTAGGTGTGGTGGACGAACAGATCGACAGGAGTCGAGGCCATGAAGATCCCGCTCAATCCGCCGATGACGAACATCGAGACGAAGGCCAGCGCGAAGCACATTGCGGTGGTGAACTCGATCGATCCGCGCCAGACGGTCCCGAGCCAGTTGAATGTCTTGATGGCCGAAGGGACGGCGATCACCATCGTGGAAACGGAAAACGCCGCGCTTAAAGTGAGATTCATGCCGCTCACGAACATGTGGTGACCCCAAACGACGAAACCGAGGAAGCCGATGGCGATCATGGCATACACCATCGCCTTGTAGCCGAAGATCGGTTTGCGGGAGTGGACGGCGATGATCTCGGAAGCGAGGCCCATCGCGGGGAGGATCATGATATAAACCTCGGGGTGACCGAAGAACCAGAAGAGGTGCTGCCAGAGCAGGGGCTGGCCGCCGCCGGCCGGAGAGAAGAAGCTCGTGCCGAGGTTGAGGTCCGCGAAGAGCATCGCGCCCGCGGCGGAAAGCACCGGCACCGCGAGCAGGAGCAGAATCGCTGTGATGAACAAGGACCAGACCGGAAGCGGCAGGCGGAACATCGTCAAGCCCGGAGCGCGCATGTTCACCACCGTCGTGATGTAGTTTGTCGCGCCGGCGATTGAGGAGAGTCCGTTGATGAAGATGGCCACACACCAGAGTGACTGGCCGATCTTCACTCCGTTGTAGGCGGGAACGGAACTGAGCGGCGCATAGGCCGTCCACCCTGTATTCGGAGCGCCACCGGGAACAAAGAATGCGGCCATGAGGATCACGCCGGAAAGAACGTACAGCCAATAGCTCAATTCGTTCAGCAGCGGGAAGGCCATGTCGCCGGCGCCGATCTGCAAGGGGATGAGGTAGTTCCCGAACGCCCCGATAAGCAACGGCATGATCACAAAGAAAACCATGACGGTGGCGTGCATGGTCACGAGCATGTTGTAGCCACCCGGAACCATGGCGCCATCGACTGCGATCGTGCTCGGCAGGAACTGGCCGATGAGCGGAATCTGTGCGCCCGGCACCGCGAGTTGATAGCGGATGCCAAGGGCAAGGCCTCCGCCGATGAGCAGGAAGAAAAGGGCCGTCCAGAGATACTGAAGCCCGATCATCTTGTGATCGTAGGTCCAAAGATACTTCCGGAAGAATCCGGTGTCGGGCTCGTGGTGGCCCGCACCGCCGTCAAGAGGGGAATCCGCAGTCGTGGCTGTCATTGATCAAGGTCAAAAAAGACCGGTGGTGAGGCTAAACGTGCTTCCGCACGAATTGCACGGCGAAAATTTATCGTTTTCTTCGGGAGCGGCCCCGCCGACCGCGACCATGGGAAATTCTTCCTGTTCGGGCGGGCGGAGAGACCTTTCCGGCCCGGCGAGACCTGAGGCGGAAACTCCGCGTTGACATTGATGCGCAGCCGTAGGGATTCGAACCCCAAACCTTCTGATCCGTAGTCAGATGCTCTATCCAATTGAGCTACGGCTGCTTTTTCGGGAGGGGAGTGGAGTGTGTTCCGTTCTCTGCGTGGCGTCAAATGCGAATTTCGCGGGACTTTGGTTTTTGACGGGGCAGAGGGGATTCGACAGGGTGGAGCGGCGATGGATTTCTTTGCGAAACAGGAACGGGCCCGGCGGAACACGGCCTGGCTGGTGTTTTACTTCGGTCTGGCGGTGGTGCTCATCATCGCGGCCCTGCATGTGGCGTTTTCTTTTGTTGTGGGCTACCCACTCACGGATTGGGAGTCCTTGGGTTGGGTGGCGGGGGGCGTCGTGGCGTGCGTGCTGGCCGGGAGCCTGGTGAAAATGGCCGAACTCTCGCAAGGCGGGCGCGTTGTGGCATCCATGCTCGGCGGCCGGCCGGTGGATCTCAATTCGGCCGAACCCGGGGAGCGGCGACTCATCAATGTCGTTGAAGAGATGTCCCTCGCTTCGGGGGTTCCCGTGCCCGAACTCTACATCCTCGACGAAAAAGGCATCAACGCCTTCGCGGCCGGACATGGAGCGGGCGATGCCGTTATCGGTGTGACCCGGGGGTGCCTGGAGCGGCTGACGCGCGACGAACTGCAGGGTGTGATCGCCCATGAGTTCAGCCACATCCTGCACGGTGACATGCGCATGAACATCCGGCTCATCGGCGTGCTCAATGGCATTCTCTTCCTCGCCCTGATCGGCGGGGTCCTTATCCGGATGGCGGCCTTTTCCCGGAGCTCCTCGTCCGACAACCGGAGCGGAGTCTCGGTCGGGTTTGTCTTCATGCTCGCGGGGCTCGCCCTTTACTTGGTCGGGTGGATCGGGGTTTTCTTCGGGAAATTGATCAAGGCGGCGGTGAGCCGGCAGAGGGAATTCCTTGCGGACGCGTCGGCTGTGCAATTCACACGCCACCCGGATGGGCTCGCCGGGGCTCTCGCAAAAATCCAGCGCACGACTTCGCGGATCGAGAGCACCCATGCCGAGGAGGCGAGCCACATGTATTTCGGGAACGGACTCGCCGACCCGTTCTTCGCCTGGCTTGCGACGCATCCCCCCATCGAAAAGCGTGTCGCGGAGATCGCGCCGGACTTCGATTGGGAATCTGCGAGAAGGGCGCCTTTGGCTGCGGGCGCCGACTCGGAGTCCCGGCCTTCGCGGGAAGCGTCGGCGCAGCGGCTGCCGATCCCGGGGGTGCCTCAGTTGGCCGTTGCCGCGGCGTTGCTTGAAAGCCTGCCCGGCGCGGTGCGGGAAGCCGTGCATGAACTGCATGCGGCACGGGGTGTGGTTTTTGCCCTGCTTCTTTCGGAGGATGAAGGGGTGCGGGGACGACAACTTGCCCTCTTGGATCCCGATGCGCTGATGGAAACGAAGGGATGGACGCAGAAGTTGCCCGGCCTTTCCTCGGCGCAGAAACTCGCATTGGTCGATCTCGCCATCCCCGTCCTCCGCCATCTTTCGCCGGAGCAATACAACGCCTTCCGGGCGAGCGTCGTCGCTTTGGTGGAAGCGGATGGGCAGATCCATCTCTTTGAATACACCCTCCAGAAAATTCTGGTCCGGCACCTTGATCTGTTCTTCACGAGGTCGACCGGAGCGGCGGTCCGTTTCCGCTCGGTTGTCCCCCTTCTTCCCGAGGCGGGGGTGGTGCTTTCCGCGCTGGCTTCCTCGTCGACCGGGACCCCGGCATCGCGCGACGAGGCATTCGAGGCCGGTGTCCGCGAACTTCTTGTGAAGCCCTCGGCGTTCCCTCTCCGTCGCGAGGAGGTGGTTGACCTTTCGGCGTTTGATGCCGCGCTCGACAAGTTGGCCCTGGCTGCTCCGGATGTGAAGCGCGCACTTCTCACTGCATGCGGGGCTGCGGTGATGCAGGATGGCATTGCGAATGATCCGCAGGTCGAACTCCTGCGGGCTGTCGCCGATGTGCTGGACTGTCCCTTGCCCCCGTTCGTCCGTGTCGTATGACGCCGTGGTGGCTGGCGCGGTCGGAGTTTGAATCCCTCGAAGCTTCCGGGACAACTGCCTTTCGTTTGGGGCGCACCCGGTCGGGCTTTGTCGAACGCTTCGGGGGGATTGCCCTGCTCAGCGCCCAGCATGCGGCGGGAGTCGCCGAGCTTCGCGCGGCTTTGGAGAGGGAGGACTTCGGGTGGCAGCCACGGAGCCTTTTTGCCCGGAGCCTTGTAAGGAATCCCGCGGAGAGCGACAAACCGGTTCACCTGGCGGGAGACGCGGCCCCGATCGAGACGGTGCTCGAGCGGGGCCTTCGCTTTGAGGTCGACCTCTCGCAGAGTTATTCGCCCGGGCTGTTCTGCGACCAACGCACCAACCGGGACTTTCTGGCCGCGAGGCGTCCACACCGTGTGCTGAATCTCTTTTCCTACACTTGTGCGTTCTCGGTGGCAGCCGCCGCTGTCGGAGCCGTCACATTCAGTGTGGATGTCTCGAAAGCCTCGCTTCGACGAGGTCTGCGGAATCTCGAAATCAACAACATCGATCCAACGCCCCATCGATTTTTTCCGGATGATGCCGTCGCCGTGCTGGGCCGGATGGCGCGGCGAGGGGAGATTTTCGATGCGGTTATTGTCGACCCTCCCACCTTCGGCAGAACCCGCGATGGACGCGTTTTCCGCATCGAGCGCGATCTGCCGGGGATCGTTCACGAGGCCGCATCGGTGCTGGCTCCCGGGGGAGCGATGCTGGTGTCGACAAACTATTCCGCATGGAGCCTTCGCGATCTTGAGACGCTGGTTGCGGCAAACATCCGCGGTCCTTTCACTCTGGCCCGAGCGGAGCGGCAGCCCGATTTTCCGGACACCGGTGGATCCCTGACTCTGTGGGTGGTTTTTCCGCAGGACTCCGAACGCCCGCTCCGGACGTAACGGGGATTGTGCAAAGAATACTCATCACCGGAGCGTCGAGCGGGATCGGGCGGCAGTTGGCAATAGATCTCGCGGAGCGCGGGCATTCGCTTTTCCTCACGGGCCGATCTTCGGAGAAATTGGACGCCATCGATTGCCCGGGAGGCCGCATGGCGGCGGATCTTACGGCACCGGGCGCAGCCGAGGAGGTTGTCGCAGCCGCTGGTGCGGACTTGGGAGGAATCGACGCTGTTGTCCATTGCGCGGGTATCGGCTTGATCAAGCCGGCCGCCGAAACCACGGATGCCGAGTTCACGCGCGTGATGAACGTGAACACCCGAGCAACGTTCCTCATCGCCCGCGAATCATGCAGAGTCATGGCTGTCGCCAAAAGAGGGCTTTTCGTCACGATTCCCGGAATCCTTGGCAAGGCCCCCATGCGCAATGCCTCGGCCTATGTCGCCAGCAAATATGCCGTTACCGGGCTGGTGAAGTGCTTCGCGCAGGAATACCAGCGCTCCGGAATCCGATTCTGCCTCTTCCACCTTGGCGGAGTGGACAGTCCGTTCTGGGACGACATTTCCATGGCGGTCCAGCGCGAAAAAATGATCCCTGTCACCACGGCTTCCGCGATGATTCTTCAGGCGATCGAGGCTCCGGCCCATCTTGTTCTGAGCGAGGTCGTGATGCAGCCCGAGTCGCACCAACTCGTCTGAAGCGCCTTAGCGCGAGGCAAGGGCTTCCCCCTCCGAGCGGGCGATGACCGCGGCGCCGACGCTGTCCCCGTAAACGTTGACCGCGGTGCGTGCCATGTCGAGGAGGCGGTCCGTGGCCAGAATGAGGCCGATGGCCTCGAGTGGAAGTCCGATGGCGTTCAGGATGATTACGATGGCGACGAGGCTTGCCGCAGGGACCCCCGCCACGCCCACGGAGGTAAGCAAAGCCAGGAGCACAATGGTAAACTGCACCATCGGCGTGATCTCGATGCCGTAGATCTGCGCGATGAACAGGGCCGCCGCGCACTCGTAAAGTGCCGTCCCGTCCGTGTTGATGTTTGCTCCCACAGGGATGAAGAATCCGCGCACGCGTTCCGAGACCCCCCGTTTTTCCAGACAGCGAAGCGTCACCGGCAGGGTGGCGGCAGAGGAGGCACTGCTGAACGCCGTGAGCAGCGCAGGAGCCATCGTCCGGAAGTGGACCAGAGGATTCGCCCCGAAGAGGCGCTGAACCACGCTCAAGGTGATGAACAGATGGAAACCAAGCGCCAGAACAACGCAGAAGGCAAACTTCGCCGCGGGCCCGATGAAGGCCACGCCGGTCGTCATCACCGTCTCGCCGATGAGTCCGAAGATGCCGATCGGCGCGAATTTCAGCACCCATGCCGTGATTGCCATCATGACGTCAAAAAACGAACTCCACCAGGCGGCAAATGCCGTGCGTCCCGGTTCCGCAAGCCTGGCGGAGAAAATGCCGACCAAAATCGCGAAAAAGAGGATCGAGAGCATGTCGGCATTCCGCGTGAACGCGGCGAAGGCATTCTCGGGGACCATGCGAAGGAAGATCCCCGCCATGTCCGCAGCACCGTGCGAGGTCAGCTTCTCCGCCGTGTCCGCCGCATCCACCCGGGCCGATGCGATCAGCGCTTGCGAGACATCGGAAGAGACTTTGCCCGGCTGCATCGCGTTCACAATGACGAGCCCGGTGACGATGGCTGCGAGCCCCGTCGTGCTGTAATAGAGAGCGGTTTTCCAACCCAACCGTCCCGCATGCGCCCCGCCGGAGGCTTTGGCAAGGGAAGAGATGACGGATGTCAGGATGAGGGGCACAACGAGCATCTGGAGCGCCCGGAGGAACAACGTCCCCAAAAAATCGAAGACGGCGACCACATGGATCGGGCCGATCTGTCCCGGGGCCACAAGACCGGCGGCGATGGCAAGGGCGATCGAAATCAGGATTTGCCAGTGAAGGCCGGGAAGTCGGATGGCAGGCATGCCTCCCTTGAAGCAGTCGCCGTGCCTCGCAGGGAGCAGAAAGTGAAAAGATGTGCGGGCTTGCCATGCATTCTCCCCGTGGCCACAATCTTCAAACTCATGAAAGGCATCGTCTTCACGAAGTTCATCGAGATGGTCGAATCCCAATTCTCGGTCGATCTTGCAGACGAAATGATCGAGTCCAGCGAGATTCCTTCAGGGGGATCCTACACCGCGGTCGGCACTTATGATCACAAGGAAATGGTGGCGATGCTGGTCACCCTCTCTCGCCTCACAGGCAAGCCCGTGCCGGAGCTTCTCCATGCCTATGGAAAATACCTCTTCACCCAGTTTGCCTCTCTCTATCCAGTTTTCTTTGAAGGCGTCAGCTCCTCGATCGCCTTCGTCGCCCGCATCGAGGACGTGATCCATGTCGAAGTAAGGAAGCTTTACCCCGATGCCGAGCTCCCCCGTTTTGAAGTCGTGGAATCCACGCCGGACCGTTTGGAAATCATCTATCGATCCGACCGCCATCTGGGAGACCTTGCCGCAGGGCTTATCGAGCAGTGCATCGTTCACTTTGGCGAAGAGGGAACCGTCCATCTCGTCCGCAAAGACCTCAACGAACCGGATGCGCCTGTATGCTTCCTTCTGACGCGCACGACACCGAAAGTCGCCTAGCTCGGGCGTTGCGGCGGGCCGAGCGCGAGCGAGCTGCACGGGAGCAGGCCGAGGCTCTGCTCGAGAAGAAAAGCATCGAGCTCTACCACACCAACGAACGGCTGCGTCAGCAGGCAGGCGAACTCGAGCGCCTCGTGGGTGAGCGCACAGCCGCCCTCGAGGAGGCTCTGAAAAAAGCGGAGGCCGCCACGCGTGCGAAAAGCGACTTCTTGGCCACGATGAGCCATGAGATCCGCACGCCCCTCAATGGCATCATCGGGCTTGCGGACGTTCTCCTACTTTCCAAGCTCGATCCGGAGCAGGCGGAGCACCTGAACCTCCTCGTGAAGAGCGGCCAGACCCTGCTTTCTCTGATCAACGACCTCCTCGATTTCTCAAAAATCGAAGCGGGTCACCTCGAACTCGAGCAGGTCGACTTCGATCCCTCCACCGAGTTCGAAGAAGTCGCGGCTGTCTTCCGTCCTGCCGCGGTGGCGAAGGGGCTTTCGCTCACGGTCTGTCTTGAGAACATGCCGGCGCTCCTCCGCGGCGACAGTCACCGTCTCCGGCAGGTGGTCGGCAACCTGCTCTCGAATGCCATCAAGTTCACCTCGGAGGGAGGCGTGCGGCTCGATGTGACAGCTGTGCAGACATCACTCGAGCAATGGCGTCTGGACTTCGCCGTCTCCGACACGGGTATAGGAATTTCCCCGGAAGCCATCGAGCGTATTTTCGAGCCCTTTTCGCAAGCCGATGCCACAACGACACGGAGATTCGGCGGCACTGGACTCGGTCTCGCGATTTGCAGGCGCCTTGTGAATGCGATGGGCGGGAACATTCGCGTGGAGAGCACGGGGGGCACGGTGTTTCGATTCTCCCTGCCTTTCGCCCTTGTCAATTTGAGCGCAAGCAAGCCCAAGCCTCCGATCGACTCCTCCGAGCGGCCGCTCCCCAATCTCAAAATCCTCATCGTCGAAGACAACCCAGTCAATCGGACGGTTGCGATCGCATTGCTTGGTCGTCTGGGCCAGCAGGCGGATGTCGCTGCGACAGGCGTCGAAGCCATCGAGCGCGTCTCTTGCAAGGACTACGATATCGTTTTCATGGACATGCAGATGCCGGAAATGGACGGGGTCGAGGCCACGCGGAGAATCCGCTCCCTTTCTCTCGCTCGGCAGCCCTACATCGTTGCCTTCACGGCGAATGCCTTCGATACCGACAAAGAGCGATGCCTCCGCGCGGGCATGAATGGATTTCTCCCCAAACCGTTCCGGTTGGAGCACCTGAGGGAGGTATTGCAAGAAGCGGCGATTCGCCAGGCTTAGCGTGCGGCCTGCCGCAACTCCTCGCCGATCAGGCGCAGACCGTCCCGCACTTGGGCGTCATCCATTGCGAACGAAATGCGCAGACACTCGTGACGGTGCCGCCAGTCGCGGTCGAGTCCGAAAAAGAAATGCTCGCCCGGCACGACAAGGACCCCGCGTTCTTTGAGGGCGAGATAGATGTCGCGTGATGTCCGGCGGGAGCCTTCCAGCCAGAGCCAGAGAAACATCGCCCCGCCGCACTCGTGAAGACGGTAGCCCGTGTCCTTCGGGAAAAACTCGTCGACCGCGGCGAGGGCGTTGTCGCGCTTGCGGAGGTAGTAGGGCCGCACAATGTCCCGGCTCATCGCGAGCACCGAACGGTCCGCAATCAGCGGACCCGCGATGGCCTGCCCGAAATTTCCGTTTGCCAGACCGGTGACCGCCATCATCGAGGATACAGCGGCTGCGACCCGGGGAGGACCGATGACGAAGGCCGTGCGTGTGCCCGGGAGGCCGAATTTTGAGAGGCTCATCACGTGCACGGTGTGTGAGTTCCAGACAGGGCTGGCAGCTTGGAACATGATTCCCGGGAAGGGCCATCCGTAGGCGTTGTCGATGATGAGCGGAATGTCGTGCGCAAGCGCAAGGTCCGCGAGGTGGGTGAGTTCCGCATCGGAGACGACATTTCCGCTCGGGTTTGTCGGACGCGACACACAGAGCGCCCGCACGTCCGGACCCGGCCGCAGGGCCTCGAAATCGACGTGATACCGGAACGCGTGCGACCCGATCTTCTCGATGGCGGGCTCGCGCGCGGTGAACATGCCGGGTTCCAGCCCCTGATTGGCGTAACCAATATACTCCGGCATGAGCGGGAAGAGAATGCGCCCGGCTTCACCCGTCTCCGAGCGTCCCCCGAAGAGGTTGAAAAGGAAGTGAAATGCCGTCTGGCCTCCGGGGGTCACGGCGATGTTTTCCGGGCCGACCGGCCAGCCGAGTTCATCGCGGAGAAGGCCAGCCAGTGCCGCGATCACGCCCGGATTCCCGCGGGGGGGGTCGTAGATCGCAAGGGTGCGGCGGCGGAGAGCGGGATCGCCCACGATCTCGTCGAGGCGGCGTTTCCAGACAGCCTCCATCTCGGGAATGTGGGCGGGGTTTCCGCCGCCGAGCATCCGGATCTCGGGACCGGACGACGCGAGCGCGTGTCCGAGGTCGTCCATGAGCGTTTCGATGCCGCTGCCTGCGGCCGCACGGTCCCCCAGAGCGGAGAATTTCATTCGAGCGAGGCTTGGATTTCCACCAACTTGTCGTAGAGCGGCCGGAGGCCTTGCGGGATGATGCGTGTTCCTCCGATCACGGCAATGAAGTTCGCATCGCCGACCCAGCGCGGCACGATGTGAAGGTGCAGGTGGTCCTCCACCCCGGCTCCGGATGCCCGGCCGAGATTCCACCCGATGTTGAACCCCTGCGCCTTGACGGCCTCCGTGAGCAGTCGTTGGGAATGAATCATGAGGCGCCAGAGTTCCAGCACTTCGTCGTCCGCAAGATCCTCCATGCGGCGGACCTTGCGGTAGGGCACCGCCATGAGGTGACCCGCGGAATACGGGTATTTGTTCATGAGGAGGAAGCACGACTTCCTGCGCGTGACCACGAGGTGTCCGGCATCATCGGAGGTCTCCGCCGCCTCCGAGAGAAAGTCCCAGCCTGTGCGGTGCTCGGCCTCGAAATACTCGACCCGCCACGGTGCCCAGAGGGATTCGAGGTGGTCTTTGGGAAACTGGTCGTTCATTGCGGTGGCCAGCCTACCGCGTCGATGGCGGTAACGCGAGCGCAACGCGGAAAATCCGCGCCGCCGCCCCGGCCCGGATTTTTGACGTGCGGCGGCCGCCTGCCGGATGTATCGTCCCCCAACCGTGAAATCTCCCATGCGACAGGGCCCGGCCGCGATGGCGGGCTACACGTTGTTCGAAATTATGCTCGTGCTCGGCATCATCGCCGTGCTCGTCGGGGCTGCAATCTACATGCTCGTCGGCAACGTGGACGTCGCCAAAGAGCAGCGGGTGGACTCGGACATCCAGGCGATTTCCATGCAGCTGAGGACCTACGAAATGCGGAACTACCGCATGCCGAGCACCGAGCAGGGACTGAAGGCCCTCGTCGAAATGCCGACCAGCGATCCGAAACCGCGACGCTGGAAACAGCTCCTCAAGGCCGTGCCGCTCGATCCGTGGGGAAACGAATACGTTTATCGCAATCCCGGGAAAAAGAACCCGAAGGGCTTCGATCTCTACTCGCTCGGGCCGGATGGCAAGGAGAGCGATGACGACCTCGGGCAGTGACGGGGGGGACCGCGGCGGGTTCACCCTGCTTGAGATCCTCATGGCGATCGGCCTCGTGGCCGTCCTCACAGCGATTACTGTTCCCCTCATCGGCGGTGCCATCGGTCGGAGTGAGGGGGAGGAACTTGAGGATTCCTTCGCCCGGGTGGCCGCAGCCGTGCGTCGGGATGCGATGGCCTCCGGCGAAGCCCGCCGGGTGACAGTTGACCGCAGGGGAATCTCCGCCGGATCCGAAGCGGCGCGGGTCGGGGAGGGATGGAAGCTCGAAATGATGCGCCTGACGGACAGCCGCTGGCGGGCCCCGGGGAAGAACGAGATCTGGGAATTCAATGCCGCGGGAGTCTGCGAGCCGCTCGCCTTCCGCATCACGGGTCCCGACGAAACACTCCATATTCGATTTGATCCGCTGACGGCGCAGATTCTTCGCGATGAATAACCGGGCGTTTTCCCTGTTCGAGATCCTTGTGGCACTGGGTGTCTTTGCCGTGGCCGTGACCGGTTTGGCGCTTGCCCTTGATGCGGCGGTGGGTTCTGCGCTCGAAGCCCGCGAGCGCACGCTGGCTCGCTCGGTGCTCGAATCCCGCCTTGCCTTCTGCCTCGCGAACCCTCCTCTCGAGGGCCGACGGGTTGTGGAGGCTGCGGACAACAACGGCGTTCGCATCGAGGAGTCGCTGGATCCCGTGGAGCTGAAGACCAGCAACGGTGTCATTTTGCCCGGCATGTACCGGCTCGCCATCGAAGCGCGCTGGGGCCGTGGCGGCACCGAGAAAGCGGAGATTCTTTTCCTGCAGCAATGAGGCCCGCACTTCGTGCATCCGCGGCGTTCACACTGTTCGAGGTCGTCCTCGCACTCGGGATCTTTGCGCTGCTTGCCGGGGCGATCTATGGAATCAGCCGCGCCGCTCTCGAGGCGGCACGCACGACGATGGACGAGCAGATTGCCGTGCGGCGGCTGGACAGCTTTCTGCGCATCACCCGGCAGACTTTCTCGAACTTGCCTTCGGAGGGCAGCGTCTTTCTCCGCATCTCCCAAGCCGGCGGGGCCAGTGTGCCGGAGCTCGTTTTCGAGGGGGCACCGCGGGTGTTCGGATTGCCGAGCCTCGCGGGGGGCTCGCTCGTCCTTGCCGCAAGGCCCAGGGCCGACGGCACGCGCACCCTTTCCCTCCTCCGCGTTCCCTCGGGATTGAATCCGCGGGAGGTCGATGAACTCTGGCGGAGTGCCCGCTGGCTCCCGCTTTTGCCGAAAGTGGAAAGGGTCCGGTGGACCTTCCTGAGCGGAGGTGAGTGGCGGGAGGAGTGGCCGCAGGGAGCTGGACGACCGCTTGCCGTGCGGCTTCAGATGGAGAGCACCGAGATGCCCGGCACGCCGATCGATGTGCAGTTTTGGATTCCGTCGCTTGTTGCCCGCCCGCCCGTGCCGCAGGAGGCTCCTCCCCCCCCATGAAGACACGCCGCCGCCATCCGCGTGCTCTTGCGCTTCCGATTGTCATGTGGGCGATCGCCTTCATCGGTGGCCTTGTTGTTCTCGTTGCCACCCTCGTGGGAGACTGGGCAGATGAGGCCTCGCAGGCGGAGCGCGCCTTCCGGGCCCGACAGATGGCGCTCAGCGGGGTTGCCATTGGCCGGAACCGCGTGGTGAAGCCGGGCGATCCCATCCTTCGCTCCGGAACGCAGGACTCCGAGGGCTATGAGGTCGTTCTCTCCAACGAGGGCGGACGCATCAACCCGAACTTCTGGATCGCACGGAACGGGCGCGCCATTTTTCAGCAGATTTTCGAACGCTGGGAAGTCGACGACCGGTTGGGCGATGCATCCATCGACAGTCTCACCGATTGGATTGACGGGGACGATTTCCGGTCGTCCGCCGGCGCAGAGCGCGGGGAATACGAGGCAGTTGGCCGTGCGGGGTTTCCGGCGAACCGCCCCCTGCTCGATGCCCGCGAGATGGAGGCCGTGCTGAACCTGTCCGATATCCTCGCCACACGACCCGGATGGACCGGTCTCTTTACGGTCTGGCACAACGGAAAAATCAACGTCCAGCATGCGAAGACCGACGTGCTCGGGCTCGTGGCCGGGCTGGATGCGAGGCAGATCGAAGCGCTTTTGGCATTGCGTGCGGGGCCGGACGCCATCGATGGTAGCGGGGATGATGTCGTGTTCGAATCCATCGAGACCGTCTCGCGTGCCGTCGGGGCTGATGCCCGCCAGTCGGCCGCTCTCGACCAGTTTTTCGACACGCAAGGCGGGGCGCGACGCATCGAGAGCACCGGTTATTGCGCCGGTGAGAAATATACCATTACCGTGATCACGAACGAGGAGGGCACGGAAATGCTGGCCTGGGAGGAGAAATGAAGCGGGCCGAGACGGACTCTCTTCTGCGTGGTGGCCCCGAGGGGTGGGAACTTTGGACGTTTCCGCGCAAAGGGGAGCCTGTGTGC
Source organism: uncultured Chthoniobacterales bacterium (assembly GCA_964552635.1). Classification (GTDB taxonomy): domain Bacteria; phylum Verrucomicrobiota; class Verrucomicrobiia; order Chthoniobacterales; family Terrimicrobiaceae; genus CAZKHB01. Next base: position 14,768 of record CAZKHB010000008.1, on the reverse strand, counting down.
GTGAAGGATCCGGGTCCGAAAATGAAGACGGGGGCAGCCCCCGTCTTGGCTCTTCCGGCGCGCGATGTGCTGGCAGTGCCGCTTTGGATGGCTGCAGAGGGGGATGTGGAAGAGTTGGCCGGTCTCGAGCTCTCCGCTCGTCATTTGCTTCGCCGTGAAGCCGCTGTCAGTGTGCTTCCGATCGAGGAGGCGGATGGGCGACGGCTCGTCCTCGCCTTGGCCACAGCAGATGATGCCACAGCGGCCCCGTGGTTTGGCAAAGCAGGGACGTTCGATCTGGGGGTCCGGATGCTTGAGACCGATGGTGCGGAGGGATTGGTTTGGAAAGAGTTCGGCGAGCTGTGCTTTGCATTCTTCCGTGCCGGACAGCCCGTTTTTTTTGCGGCCACGGGTGAGACAACACCGGGGCCGGCATTCTGCGGGGCGCTGCAAAGGGCCGCGCTGAGCCTGAAAGCCGAGTCCGTGCTGGCTGGCCTGCCGCGGAAGCTGCGGCTGCTGGGCGAATTTCCGCCGGAGGTCCGAACATCGCTTTCGGCGGCTCTCCGTTGTGAGGTTGTGGAGTCCGTCGGCGGCGCGCCGGTTCTTCCGAAGGTGCCGCTCGATGCCAAGCCCCCGGCTGCGCGGGCGGCCGAAATCCACCGCGCAGTCCGCTCGCGCTGGGGGCGGATCGCCGCCGTGCTGGCTGGTATCTACTTTGCCATAGCGGCCATCGCTGCCGGAAAGCTCGTCACCGACAGCCTGCGCCTCTCCGGACTGGAACGCCAGAGCCGCCAGTTGGCCGCCGAAGCCGGGCTGGCCGAGACATCCGTGAAAGAATGGAGGGAATTCCGGGCGGCAATCGACCCCGGCACCTTCCTGCTTGACCAGCTTGCTGCCGTGAGCCGCGAGATCCCCGCGAATGATGTCCGTCTCACCGAGTTCTCGTTTGGGGACGGCCGCCTGCGGATCACGGGCGAGGCAACGGATGTTTCCCAAGCCTACACGTTTTTCGAACGGGTGAAAGCCTCGCCGGATTTGCAGGAGTATGACTGGACCTCGCGACAGCCCCAACTTGCGGGTCGCAGCAAAGTGAGGTTCGAAATCGAAGGAGCACGGCCTGATGCGCAAACTCAAGACCAGTGAAACCCGCCTCGTGCTGCTTTTTGCAGCCGCGCTCTTTGTCGCGCTCAACCTCTTCCTCGTCCGGCTTTGGCTTGATGCGAGCGCTCGCGTGCGAACCGCCCTCTCAGCCTCCGAGGCGCGTCTCGCCGAGCAACAGGGATGGATCGATGCCGCCGGCGGTCTGGGAGCTGCCGGAGAGTGGATGGCGGCGAACCCGCCTCCGGAATCGGGGGCCGAGGCCGCGAGCGCGGCACTCCTTGCCGAGATCCGGAAGGCCTCGGAATCCGCCGGCCTCAAAACGCTCGAGGAAAACCTGCTCCCTGCACCGGGGGTGGCCACTGGTCAGGCTGTTGCCGTGCAGATGAAGGTCGCGGGACCCTTCGCCGATGCGGCCAAGCTGCTGTTCGAAGTTCAGGGGCCCGCGAAGTGGCGGACGATTCCGCGCCTCGTGCTGCGCAGCGACACGGAGCCGCCGAATGTCGTGATGGACATCGAAATCCGGCAGTATTATCGTCCCGCAGCTGTGCCGGAAGCTTCACCCGGACCATGAAACACCTGCCGTCGCTCCTCGTGCCCCTGCTCGTGCTCCCGCTTGCGCGGGCGACGTCCGATGCTGGAACCGATGCGCCATGGGTGGCGGCGAGGGACCTCCAGAGTTTCTCCTGGCTTCTCGAGCGCTCGCCGTTTTCGCTGCCGACTGCGGAAGAGAGCTCCCCATTGGCCGACCGCTACGCGCTCACCGGAGCGGCGGGAATCGGAGGCGAGGCTCTTGTCTTCGTGTTCGATCGCACGACGCAGGCGCGGCACATGCTCTCCAAACAGCCAAATGCCGAGGCCATGAGTCTCGTCGAATTCCTGCCCGACCCTGACCCGCGCCGGATGCGTGCCACGATTCGCGTCGGCGGCGAGATCGCAACCATCGCGTTTCAGGAGGCGGGAAATGCAAACTCCGAGCAGGCTCCCGCCGCCGCTCCTGTTCCTGCCAACGGGCCCCAGCCCCCCGCCGCCGCCCAGCCCGCACCACCTTCGGCAACCATCAATCCGCCGGCGGGCGATCCTTCGGCGAGTCCTCCCCGCCGGGTGATCCGGCGCCGCATCATCACTGGACAATGACACGTTTTCTCGCCGCCTTTCTTTTACTGACGAACGGAGCCACCGCCATGGCCCAGGATGCCTCCATCCCGCAACCGGCCCCGCCTCCCGTCGCGCCGATTCCTGATGCGGCCAATGTGCAACTGACCTTCCCGGGCACGTCGGTCTTCGAGATCCTCGCCTTTTATGAAAATCTCACCGGCCGCCGCCTCATTCGCGACGCGAACCTTGCCGGGCCCACGCTCACGATTGTTTCTCCCGAACCGGTCACGCGCGAACAGGCTGTGAAGTTGATCGAGAGTTCGCTTCTCTTGAACGGATACACACTCGTTCCGGTGGACGATGGGACAATGAAGATTCTTGGACCCAGCCGCGCGCCGCGGACGGAAGGGCTTCCGCTTTACTCGCGGGAGCAGGATCTCCCGACCGGCGGCGATCAGGTGGTCAGTTTCTACCGGCCGTTGGCATTCATCGCACCCGATGAGGCCAAGGCGGTGCTTGAGCAGGTGATCCAAACCAACCCTTTCGGGAGCGTGGCCACGGTGCCGAACACGAACGCCATCATCCTCACAGACAAAACCCCTCTCATCCGCAAAGCTCTCTCGCTCGTCACTCTGATCGATGTGGCGCCGGCCGAGGTCGTCACCGAGTTCGTGCAACTCGAGCGGGCCAACGCCGAGCGCATCGTTGAGACGCTCGAGAAGATGTTCGAGAAAGATGATTCCGGAAAAACATCGGGACCTGCTGCAGTGCAATCGGTCCAGGCACCCGCCGACCCGAGCCAACCTGCTCCCGCCGCTGCGGGCGCAGCCGCCCGTTACGAGAACCGTCTCCTTGCCGGCAAGGCGAAGTTTCTAGCCGACAAGCGCACGAACCGCGTCTTGGTCATTACCCGGCGGGAGAACTACCGCTACGTCCGTGATGTGATCGCCCAGCTCGATGCAGCGGGCAGTTTCGAAATGCCCTTTGTGCGTGTGCTGAATTACGTGCCTGTCGGCGATGTCTTTCCCGTGATCGTCGACATGCTGGCCGATCCCGATGCCGAGAAGGAGACATCGTCAAGCCCGACGCCGACGGACGACAATAACGACAACACCGCAAACCAGCAGAACCCCGGCAATTTCGGTGGCGGGAACAACAACTCGCTCGGCGGCAGTGGGAGTCTCGACCGTCCCGACCTCCTGCAGGAGACCGACCAATCGGCCCCGCAGTCGGCGACCATCGGTGAAATCCGCCTCATCGGCGACAACAGCGCGAACAGCATTATTGTCTATGGTCCGCCGGAGAGCAAAGAGCGGGCGCGCCAGATTCTCGATCTTCTCGACCAGCGGCCGAAGCAGGTTTATCTCGCCGTCGTGATCGGCCAACTCCGCATCACAAACGATCTCGACTACGGCGTGAACTACCTCATCCGTTACCAGGGCGCGAGCGGCAACGGAATCGCCGCCGCGGTCCTGAATCCCGCGCTCTTTCCCGGACTGACCGGAACGTTGCCAAGACCCTCCAGCATCACGGGACCGGGGGCGCTGACCAACGGACTTCAAGCTCTCTCGGGCCTGACCGTGTTCGGCACGATTGCAGACTCCATCGATGTCTACGCCCGCTTCCTCGAATCCACCAACCGGTTCCGCACCCTCTCGCGGCCTGTGATTTACACTACAAACAACCGGAAGGCGACGATCCTCTCCGGGCAGCGCGTGCCCGTGCCCACTTCCACCCTCACCACTGCAACGGGCGGGGGGAACACAGGCGACGGACAGGCCATCACGTCCAACATTCAATATCAGGATGTCGTCCTGAAATTGGAGGTCATCCCGCTGATCAACTCCGATCGCGAGGTAAACCTCGTCATCGCGCAGACCAATGACAACATCATCGGCACCGACACGATCTCCGGAAACCAAGTGCCGCGGATCGCCACGCAGAAGATCGAGACAAGCGTGCGTGTGCCGAACGGTTCGACGGTTGTCCTTGGGGGTTTGATCACGGAGGAGAAGGATCGCACCCGCACCGGCATCCCCTATATCGGGCGCCTGCCCGTGCTGGGGCCTTTGCTGGGCGGACGCGAGAACAACCGTCTCGAGAAACGCGAGTTGATCGTCATGATCCAACCGGTTGTCGTGGATTCGAACTCCGAGATGCTCAAGGCCGGGGCACAGGAGGGCGATCGCAGCTCGCTGGGGCGCGATGCCCAGGCCCTCGCCGCCCAGCCTGCCGAGGCTGTTCCCGACCCGCGGCCGTGGCAGTTGGGCGCCACGCCGAAACCCCGCCGCACCCCGAATGGTCAATCTCGTTGAAGACCTCGTGGATCTCGCCCGGGCGACCGGCTGCACCGAGATCGAGAAGTGTCGTGATCTTCTTTCACGAGCCTGCGCGGCCCAGAGGTCGCCCGTTGCAGCGATTCTGGACAGTGGACTCGTGGCCGAGCCCGATTTTTTGAAAGCCCTCGCTGAGACGACCGGACTCCCGTGGCGGGAGGAGGGCGAGGTGAAGCCGATCGATCACCTGCGCGAGAAATTTCCCGCCCGCCTGGCACTCGGACTCACCGTGCTTCCAGAGGCCTCCGTGGAGGGAGGGGAGTTGAGGATCCTTACCTTCGATCCCTTCGACCACGCGGGAGCCCAAGCCCTCGTTCAGCACTGGCGCGGTCCCGTGCGTCCTGTTCTCACCACGAGACGCAAGCTCGTTGAAGCCCTCAAGTCCACCTACGGGGTCGGAGCCGATACGTTCGAGGAACTTCTTCAAGACCGCGAGGGCGATGAGGCTTCGCAGCGCGAGGAATCCCATGTCGTGGACGAGGAGGATTCGGAGGCCTCGGTGATGAAGTTTGTGAATCAAATCCTGCGCGAGGGACTCCAGCAGGGTGCGACGGACATTCACTTCGAGCCGCTCGGGCAGGATTTGCGGATCCGCTACCGCATCGACGGCGTCCTCCACGAAACCCCCGTGCCGCCGCGCATCAAGCTGCTTCAGGATTCCGTGATCTCGCGTCTCAAGATCATGTCCGGTCTCGACATCGCAGAGCGCCGCCTGCCGCAGGACGGGCGCATCGCCCTCGAACACGGGGGCCAGCCGATCGATGTGCGCGTGGCCACGATCCCCAGCGTCTACGGCGAGAATGTCAGCCTGCGTTTGTTGGGACAGGAACGCTTCGATTTTGCCCGGCTCGGACTCGATGGAGTCGCCGAAAAGCGCATCCGGAACCTCCTCTCCATGCCGAACGGTATCGTTCTTGTCACCGGTCCGACCGGTTGCGGCAAGAGCACTTCGCTCTACACCTTTCTCAGTGCCCTGAACGTGAAGGAGCGCCGCATCGTCACCATCGAGGATCCCGTCGAGCACAAACTCGACGGGGTGATCCAGATCGCGGTGAAGCCGGAAATCCAACTCACCTTCGCGAACGCCCTGCGCAGCATCCTGCGCGGCGATCCGAACGTGATCATGGTCGGCGAGATGCGCGACTTCGAGACGGCGGAGATCGCGATCCGGGCCGCGCTCACCGGACACCTTGTCTTCAGCACGCTCCACACGAACGACGCCGTCGGCGGCATCACGCGCCTGCTCGACATGAACATCGAGCCGTTTCTGGTTGGCTCTTCCGTGCGGGCTTTTATTGCGCAACGCCTCGTGCGCCGCCTCTGCCCCCATTGCAGTGTGCCGGCGACGTTCGGCGCCGAGGAACTCGCGGAGATCGGGTTTCCCGTTGAGGATGCGGGACGAATCCGCAAACCGGTCGGCTGCGAACGTTGCCGTCATACCGGCTATGCAGGCCGTACCGCGATCTTCGAGATTTGCCTGATGTCTGCCCGCCTTCAGGAACTCATTCAACGGCGGGCAACCGGCCCCGAACTGAGGGACGTGGCCATGCGCGAGGGAATGGTGCCCCTGCGCAAGGATGGATGGAAGAAAGTGACCGACGGCGTCACCTCGCTCGAGGAGGTGCTGCGCGTAACGTCCAGCGAGTTGGAGATCCTCGACGAGTAACCGTGCCGGATTTCTCTTACAAAGCGTCCGAGCCCGGTGGCGGCACGACATCCGGCACCATCACGGCCACAAGCCGTGCCGAAGCCTATCGGGTCCTCCGCGACCGCGGCCTCCAACCGATCTCTGTGGGCGAAGGACCTGTCGCCCCGAAGCGACTCGCGGAGGGCGAGGTCGGCATCACCCGGCTTGGCGCGGCCCAGTTGCTTTTCTTCACGGAGGAACTCGCCGAACTGCTCGAGGCCGGTCTCCAGCTCGAGGGGGCCTTGCGGGTCATCGAGCAACGCCAGGAGAAGTCCGACGTGAGGGTGGTAGCCGCCCGGCTTCGCCAGCGCGTGCGTGATGGGGTAAGCTTTTCCCAGGCGCTTCGCGAATGCGGAAGGACCTTCGATGCCCTGTATTGCAATCTTGTGGCCGCGGGTGAGGCAGCGGGTGCGCTTCCGCAGATCCTGAAGCGCCAGTGCGCCTATCTGGAGCTCATCGGGGACCTCCAGCGACGTGTGGTTTCCTCGCTGCTCTATCCGACCATCGTCTTTCTCTCGGCTGTGGTCCTGATGTTCGTCTTTCTCACATTTCTTGTGCCCCAATTGTCGGTGCTCCTGAGCAAATCCGGACAAAAGCTCCCATGGGTGACCGAGGTGTTGATTGCCGTGAGCTCCTTCTCGGGGCGCTGGTGGTGGGCGATTCTCGCCGCGATCGGACTCGTTGCATTCGGCGCTCGGGCGGCGGTCCGCACGCCGGCGGGCCAGAAGTGGTGGCACCGGGCGATGCTCGACATTCCGGTGGTCGGCCCTGTCTTGCGGGCGAAGTTCTATGCGGAAATGCTCCAGACGCTGTCGACGCTCGTTTCGAATGGCGTCACGCTTCTCCACGGGCTCCAATTGATGATCGCAGCATCGGCGAACGTTTTTTTGCGGGGGCTGCTTGTCAGGGTGTCCGAAATGGTGGGCGAGGGAACCGGGCTCGCCTCGGCTCTTCGCAAAGTCGGATTCTTCCCTCCCGTGCTGCTCGACATTCTTGCCGTGGGCGAACAAACCGGCGACATCGCGGCGGCCCTCGAGCGGGCGGCCCGGCGCTACGACCGCGAGTTGACCACCCGCATCGGTCACCTCACGACGCTCATCCAGCCCGCAATTATCCTCTTCGTCGCCATCTTTGTCGGGATCGTCGCCTATTCCATGATCGCAGGCATCCTGACGAGTGTGAACTCGCTCCGGGCCCGGTGAGGACCCAACGCCGCCCTTGCCTCGCAGGGCTGTCTCCGTCAGGTTCTTGGCCGTGACACTCACGGCGTCCATCGAAGAGCCAGCCGGCGCGGCGACGAGCCCGCTCCGCCGCGTCGCGCGAAGGTTTTTCTCGGATCCGGCGGCAATCGCGGCGGTGGTCGTGGTGGTGTTTTTCTTTTCCGTGGCCGTGACAGCCGGGATCTGCCAATTGGCGGGTCTGCCGATGCCGAAAGATCCGAACGCGACGAATCTCTCTCAGAAGTTGCTTCCGCCCGGTCCCGGCCACTGGTTGGGTACCGACAATCTGGGCCGCGACGTCCTCTCGCGCATGGTGGCGGGATCCACGATTTCGCTCACGGTCGGTTTTGTCGCGATGGCGGTGTCGCTTGGCATCGGGATCGTGATCGGTGCGATCTCGGGATACTTCGGCGGATGGGTGGACAATGTCCTCATGCGGATCGTCGACGCCCTGCTGTGTTTTCCCTCGTTTTTTCTCATTCTCTCCGCCATCGCGCTGCTCGGGCCGAACATCTGGATCATCATCACGGTCATCGGGCTTGTGAGTTGGACGGGCACGGCGCGCCTTGTGCGCGCCGAGTTTCTCACTCTCCGCGAGAGCGAGTATGTGCGTGCCGCACGGGCGCTGGGGCAGAGCACGCCGCGCATCATTTTCCGCCACATTCTTCCGAATGCCTTCGCTCCGATTTTCGTGACGGCGGTCGTGAGCATCCCGGATGCGATTCTTGTCGAGTCAGGTTTGAGCTTCCTGAGTTTCGGTGTTCCCCCGCCTCAGGCGACGTGGGGCAACATCATCGCCGACGGAAAGAGTTACATGCTGGACGCGTGGTGGCTGGTTGTTTTCCCCGGACTCGCCATCTTTCTGGCATCCTTTGCGTTTTACGTGGCCGGGGATGCGCTGCGGCGTGCCTGCGAAACCCGTCCCACATGAACCTCCTCGACATCCAAAACCTCTCCATCCGTTTCCGCACCGCCAACGGTGTCGTTGATGCTGTCAAAAACGTCTCCATCTCCCTGCGGGAGGGCGAGTCGCTTGCCATCGTGGGAGAGAGTGGCAGCGGAAAGAGCGTGACCGCCCTCGCACTGACGCGGCTTTTGCCAACACCCCCCGCGGAATTCGCCGGAGGGAGCATCGTTTTCGATGGCAAAGATGTTCTCCGCATGGGTGATCGCGACCTTCGTTCCATCCGGGGCGGGGGGATTGCCTATGTCTTTCAGGAGCCCGCCACCTCGCTCAATCCGGTGTTCACCATCCGCAACCAGATCGCGGAGGGCATCCGTCTTCACCGGCCGGACGTTTCCGATGTGGATGCGGAAGTTGTGAAGTGGCTTGGGGCCGTGGGCATTGTCGATCCGGAGAAACGCATGCGGGATTACCCGCACCAACTCAGCGGAGGCATGCAGCAGCGTGCCATGATTGCGATGGCACTTGCTTGCCGGCCGCGACTTCTTGTTGCTGACGAACCGACAACGGCCCTCGACGTGACAATCCAGGCACAGATTCTGGCCGAGTTGAAGCGGTTGCGCGCAGAGTTCGGCATGTCGCTCATCCTCATCACGCACAACTTCGGCATCATCTGCGGCCTTTGCGACCGCGTCGCGGTCATGTTCCGTGGCGAGATCGTCGAACAGGGCGAAACCGAACGCGTTCTCCGCTCCCCCGAACACCCCTACACGCAGGCGCTGATCGCTTGCGTCCCGCGCCTTGGGGCGAAGCAGGATCGTCTGCGGACGATCGACTACGACTGGCTCTGATCACTCCGCGAGGCGGTTCTTGGCATCGGCTGCCAGGGCCTGCCAGAGACGTTCGAGGCTGGCGGAGACATCGGCACGCACGGCGGGCACCTCGGAGAGATCGAACGATGCTCCATCGGCCGGTCGGCGGACGCCGAACATGTAGTATTTGATCTTCGGTTCGGTGCCGGATGGGCGGACGGCGATGCGGCGTCCATCGGCGAGATGCAGCATGAGCATCGCTTCGGCCGGAATGCGGTCTCCCTCAACGTCGTGGAGGGTATCGGTTGCGAAATTCACTATCGAGGTGACGGCTGAGCCATCGATCTCGGTCGGAGGCTTGGCTGCGTAGGAGTCGACCAGTTTCTTGATCTGTGCGGCACCTTCCGCGCCGTCCATCGTGAGGGATTCGCCGCGTTCGAGGTAAACGCCGAACTCCGCGAAGATTTCGTCGAGGAGCCCGACAAGCGTAAGTCCTTTCGAGCTGGCATAGGCCGCGGCCTCGGCGATGAGCACCGCGGCGCTGTTCCCGTCCTTGTCCCGCACGAAGTCCGAGGCGCTGTAGCCGTAGCTCTCCTCACCGCCGAAAACATACAGCGTGGAATGTTCCAGACGGAGCCGGCGGGTGACCTCTTCCGACAGCGCTGCGTAATTCCGGCGCAATTCGGCCGGGATCGCGCTTTCATACTTACCGAGTTTCTCGCCGATGTATTTGAATCCGGTGAGTGTCTCCACGCAGCGGATGCCGTGCTTTTCCGCGATGACCTTCTGGAGATCAGTTGTGACAAATGTCTTGATGATGGCGGCGTTCTTCCGGTTCGCGGCGTTGAGGATGCCGAGTGCGAACATCCGGGAGGAACGATACCACGCCAGAATGGAACCGATTTGATTGCCTGTGAGGAGGTGCATTTGTCCGTCGGCACCGCGGGCAGCTATACCCATCCGATCGTCGTCGGGATCCGTCGCAATCACAAGGTTTGCCCCGGTACGGTCGGCTTGCGCGATCGCCATGGTGAGGGCTTCCGCGTTCTCGGGGTTCGGGGATTTCACCGTCGGGAAGCGTCCGTCCGGCACTTCCTGCTCGGCGACGGTCTCGCACTGGAAGCCGAGTCTTGCGAGCATTGGCTTGATAATGACTCCTCCGACACCGTGCAGCGGGGTGTAGACGATTTTGAGCGCGTCTTTCTGACTCGTGATAAGCTCCGGATCGAGCGGGAGGGTGGCAAGGCGCTCCATGTAAGCCTCGTCGATCTCGGCGCCCATGGGAATGATCCGGCCGCGATCGGCAAGCGGTTCGAAGGTTTCGGAGACAACGGCATTCACTTTGGCGATGATGCCGCTCGCGTGGGGTTCGACGACCTGACAGCCGTCCTCGAAATAGACCTTGTAGCCGTTGTACTCCGGCGGGTTGTGGCTGGCGGTGAGGTTGATCCCGGCTTGAGCCCCGACGTGCCGCACAGCAAAGGACAGCTCGGGCGTCGAACGCGGGCCCTCGAAGAGATAGGCATCACAACCGAGGTCCGTGATGATCTTCGCGGCCAACTCGGCGAACTCGCGCGAAAAGAACCGGGTATCGTGCGAGATGCAGACCGCGGGACGTCCGTTGCGGCCGGAGGCGGCGAAGTGCTCCTTCACGTAGGCGACGAGCCCCTGGGTGGCGCGCGAGATGTTGTAGGTATTCATCGCATTCGTGCCCACGCACGGGAATTCGGGGCGCCCGAGCGCCTGGGGCAAGCCCTTCTCGGCGGCTGTGACCACGGCACCGATCGTTTTTCCGCGCAGGCCGCCTGTGCCGAACGCGAGAGTGCGGAAAAACCGGTTGTCGAGTTCCTTCCAATTCCCTGCTTCGGCGAGTTCCTCCACGGCGGCTCGATAAACCGGCGAGCTGCTGCCCTTCAGGAGGGTGGCGATATTCGATGCAGACGAGGGGAGGAGGCGGCCCTCGCGGGCAGCCGTTTCGATGGTGGTCAGGAGGTGGTTCATCGCAAACGCACGTGTAGCAGAGCCGCCGCCGGGGAAAACGAAAAAAGCCCGGTCGCGACGGGCGCGGCCGGGCTTTGTTTTTTCCGGGGAGGAAATTAGACGGAAGCCGTGGCGGCTTCGTCGCGCTCCTTCATGGCGGCCTTGCGGCTGAGTTTCACGCGGCCCTTGTCATCGACGCCGATGCACTTGACCCAGATCGAGTCGCCGTTTTTGACAACGTCCTCGACCTTGTTGACGCGGAAGTCGGCGAGTTCGGAGATGTGGACGAGGCCGTCTTTGCCGGGCAGGACCTCGACGAAGCAGCCGAATTCCTTAATCGAGACAACCGTGCCCTGGTAGAGTTCGCCAATGCTGATCTCCTTGGTCATGCCGAGGATGATTTCCTTGGCCCGTTTGAGGCTGTCGCCGTTGCTGGAGTAGATGTGAACGGAGCCGTCGTCCTCGATGTTGATCTCGGCGCCGGTCTCGGCCACAATGCCCTTGATCGTCTTGCCGCCGGGTCCGATGACGAGACCGATCTTGTCGGGGTTGATGCGGACGGTTTCAATGCGCGGCGCGTAAGGGCTCATCTCCGTGCGCGGAGCGGCAAGGATGCCGTTCATCACGCCGAGGATCTTGGCGCGGGCCTGAGTCGCTTCGGTGACTGCCTCGGACATGATCTCGTGCGAGATGCCGGCGAGTTTCAGGTCGAGTTGGAAGCCGGTGACTCCGAGTTCGGTGCCGCACAGCTTGAAGTCCATGTCGCCGAAATGATCCTCGCTGCCGATGATGTCGGTGAGCGTGGTATAGCGCTTGAGGGACTCACCCTCGTATTCGGTCACGAGTCCGACAGAGATGCCGGCCACGGGACGCTTGAGCGGCACACCGGCATCCAGCAGGGAGAGGGTGCCGGCGCAGACGGTGGCCATCGAGGTCGAGCCGTTGGACTCCATCACCTCGCTGGAAACGCGGATCGCATAAGGGAAGTCCTTTTCATCGGGCACAACCGGCTCGAGCGAACGCTCGGCGAGGGCGCCGTGGCCGATTTCGCGGCGGTTCTGACCGCCGAAGCGGCCGGTCTCCCCGACGCTGAACGGCGGGAAGTTGTAGTGGAGGATGAAGCGCTTTGTGTCTCCGCCGCCACCGTAGGCGTCGATCATCTGGGCTTCGTCGGCCGGAGCCAGGGTCGCGATGCCGAGCGCCTGCGTTTCACCGCGGGCGAACAATGCCGAACCATGGGAGCGGGGCAGGAGACCGACCTCGCCCGAGAGCGGACGAATGTCGTGCAGGCCGCGGCCGTCGCAGCGCTGGGATTTGTCGAGGATGCTGACGCGGAAAGCTTTCTTCTGCAGGTAGTCGAAAGCCTGGGAAATCTCGAACTTCGAGGCGGTCGGGAACTTCTCCAGCACCGCAGCTTCGACTTCCTTCTTGAGGGCATCGACGGCCTTGCCGCGGGCGACTTTGCTGGGCGTGTAAAGGGCGGACTCGATGCGATCGCCGGCCACTTGGTAGGCGATTTCGAGGATCGCGTCGTCGACTTGGAAGAGCGCGACACTGCGTTTGGCCTTGCCGACCTTGGCGGCGAGTTCTTTTTGCGCGGCCACGAGCACGCGCACGTTCTCACGGGCAAAGTCGAGAGCGGCGACAAACTGATCCTCCGGGATCTCGTCGGCGGCCCCTTCGATCATGATCACCTTCTCGCCGTCGCCGACGTAGATGAGGTCGAGGTCGCTGTGCTCGCGGTCGTCATGCGTCGGGTTGGCGACGAATTGACCGTTGATGCGTCCGACTCGCACGGCGCCGACCGGTCCCGCGAACGGGATGTCGGAGACGCAGAGTGCGGCCGAGGCGCCGTTGATTGAGAGGATGTCGGGATCGTTCTGGCCATCCGCGCTCAGGAGGAGCGTGATGACTTGGGTGTCGTAAAGGTAACCCTTCGGAAACAACGGACGCAACGGACGGTCCGTCATGCGGCAGACAAGGATTTCCTTCTCCGAGGGGCGGCCTTCGCGCTTGAAGTAGCCGCCCGGGAACTTTCCGACTGCTGCGGCTTTTTCCTTGTATTCGACGGTGAGAGGGAAGAAATCCTGCCCTTCTTTGATGGTCGTCGCGGAGACCGCGGTGACGAGAACAATCGTGTCACCGCAGCGGACGGTGACGGCCCCATCGGCGAGTTTGGCGAGTTTGCCGGTTTCGAAAATGAGTGACGTTTGCCCAACAGGGGCTGTGACGGTATGAATCATGGGATATGTGTGGGGATGTGCCGGTGCGAACGATGGTCCGCCGGCGGAAAAAAGCCCCGGTCGGTGTGCCGGGGCTTGGGATTTCGTTCGCGCGTTACTTGCGCAGTTGAAGCTTCTCGAGGACCGTCTGGTAGCGGTCCGCGGCGGTCTTCTTGAGATAATCGAGAAGGCGGCGCCGTGTGGCGACAAGCTTGAGCAGGCCGCGGCGGGACGAGTGGTCCTTCGCGTTGGCTTTCAGGTGCTCGGTGAGTTCGTTGATCCGTTTGGTGAGCAGGGCGACCTGAACGTCCGCGCTGCCGGTGTCTTTTTCGTGAAGTCGGAGGGAGTCGACCTCCTGTGCTGCTGCCTTTGCCATTTTGTTCGTGTTTTTTGTGAGGGGCGGGACTCTCTCACAGCCACTGGCGGGTGACAAGAGAAATCCCGTTCCGAGAGGGAAAAGACCTTCTTGGAGATGGCCTCGATGTCACCCGTCGCCCAGCTCGACGTTCCAGTAGGCGATGTCCAGAAAATGCTTCCAACTCTCGTGCGGCTGATTCGAGACCGAGATGTTCACGAATGGACGCCACCGCGGCCGCTTTGGTTTCTGAATGAGGTGCATGCCGGCCTCATGAGGCAGGCGGTTGCCCTTCTTCGTGTTGCAGGGGATGCAGGAGCAAACGATGTTCTCCCAAGTCGTTTGCCCCCCGCGGTCGCGTGGCAGAACGTGGTCGAGATTGAGCATCTCCCGCTCCAGAGTCTTGCCGCAGTATTGACAAGTGTTCTTGTCGCGCTCGAAGACGTTGTGGCGGGTGAACTTCACTTCCTTTTTCGGCAGCCGCTCAAAAAGCAACAACACAATGATCCGTGGCACCCGCACGTGCATGGTGATCGTCTTCACCATCTCACGATCGGGGTTGCGCTGGGAAAAATCCTGCCAGCTTTCGAAGTCGTGCGTGAGGAAGCCTCTCTCGCCTTCTGCCGAGACCGCTTGCGCATGTCCTTGATAGAGAAGAGTGAACGCACGCCTCGCGCTGCACGTATTCACAGCCTGCCAGAGGCGATTCAAAACCAAAACCGGAGTATCTAGGACCGATTGCATGGATATTGTGATCCGCGGAATTAGCCTCCACAACATCTGGGGCTGCGCCCCGCGTCGTGGCGGAACGTAGCAACTCGCCCGCGAACCTGTCAACTTTTTCTTGCCTCTGAACTTTGGAAATCCCGCCCCCCACAACAATTTCCCCTTTTCCCGAACCGTGCAAAATCACTTTGACGCGGTGAGCAGACTTACGCTACCTTCCCTCCAGCTATGTCCTTGTTCCCCCGAATTTTCTTGGCAGGCGCCGCACTCGCCCTCGCAACGAGTGGCGCAACGGCCCAAAATGCCACTACGACACCTGTTGGTGTGGTGAACGTGCAGTTGGATGCGAAC
>CAZKHB010000007.1:0-123066 GCA_964552635.1 uncultured Chthoniobacterales bacterium | reverse complement strand
CTCTCCCAGGTGGTCGGTGCTGCGGGATGTGCTCGGCTGGGGAAAACGCTGAGCGAACGTAGTCAGCGCGAGCGCTGAACGGCCCGTTGGTAACCCGGCGCCACAAGCGGATTCAGGACCGGATAGCCGTCCGCAGATCGTCCGAGCAGGGTGGCATTGAAGACCCCATTGAGAACCCACGGCGTTGCGGTGGCGTTGAGGGTGTTCAGGTTCCATGGGTAGCGCGGGGACTCTTCGATACCGTAGGTCACCGCAAGGACACCCTCGCTTTCGAACGCGTTGATCATCTCATCGAACCATGCGCGCGGGTACCATGTCTGGGCAAAGAAGTAGGCTTGGAAGGCCTGTGGCGTCCTGGGCGTGCCATTGGCAGCGAGGTTGATCGTGTCGTTGAGGAACGTCGCGAGGTCGGGACCCGAGGTGGCCGGCTTGGTCATCCACTCCTCGAAGAGCTGGATGATGGAGAACTCGGTGGAGATCAACTGCAGGGGCTGCGCACCGATCGGGCGGAGCTTTGTCTCGTGCTTCACATACTGGATATCCTTGCGGACCTGCCGCGTGTCGGCCACGTGTTCGTGGAGGTCGATCCCGTCGACATTGACGTTGTCGCGCGCCACTTCGAGAACGGCGGGAAGGATGACGTTGCTGGTGGCGCGGGCGGCGTCCAACGGGGAGTTGAGCGCGCCGACGAAGATCTGAAAGTCCCAGGAGTTTCCGACCAACATGTTCTGGCTGGCCTTCAGGTTCACGAGTGCGGTGATGAGGTAATTGAGGTAAAGCTTGTACTTCCGAGCCGTATCAGGATCGTTGTTGGGTTGGATCTCAAACATCGGCTCGTTGCCGGTGACGAGGATGTCGATGGAGTCGCCGCGGTTGTTGGTGACGAGGATGTTTTCGATCGAGGCGACCATTTCCTGGACCTCCGCGAGTCCGGCCGGCGTGGCGGCATCTGGAAACTGGTCGGGAGGCACCTTGGCGTTGCTCGGGTAGGGGTAGGAGAAGTCGTGCTTGAGGCTCAGGATGACCTTCACGGGCTGGCCTTTCGCAAAAACGGTCTTGGTATTGATCAACTGATCCAGCGCAGCGACGGCGAGCGTATCCGCATCCGAGCTCACGGCGGAGTTCTCCTGAACGATGTTCCCTTCGACGAGGCCTGTGATCGCGCTGCGCGGCCATGGACTCGGGGTCGGCGAGGGCGGTGGGGAGAAGGTGTTTGCGAAGGTCCAGTAGTTCCGGGAGAGGTTGACGTAAGCCCGCACCCACCGGGCGCCCGACCTCGCGACGGTCGCGTTGTTGATGTCTGCGATCTGCTCGTTGTATCCGGCTCCAATCTGGAGGTTGATCGGCGGCAGCGGTGGGGACGGCGGCGGTGTGGTTGTCGTCGAGGAAGCTGCGGGGGTCGGGGTCGCCTTCGCGGAAGTCTTTGTTTTCGCCTCCTTGGATTTCTTCCCGCCCTCCTCATCGCAGGCGGTCAGAAGGAAAACTCCCAGAGCAAGGAGCGCGTGGAACAGGAAGCGGGTGCGGAAGCGATAGCTCACGGAGAACAGATACCCCCGGTTCCTGCTCCGCTTGGCTTCTGAAGACAAGGCGATACTTCGCACGTTCGAAATTCTCGCGATGGCAGCCCGCATAATGCTTCGTTCGACCGTGATTTCCTGACACTTCAAAAGCACAGCGGCGTCGAAGTGGCATTGCTCAGCCGCGTGGCCTGACCGCAGCCGCACGACGCACTCAGCGCAGGTATTCCTCGATGCGCTCGATGGCTGCCGAGATGCCGGGTTGGACGCTGCGGAAGGCCGGATCGTCCTTCCAGGTGCGGAGGACCTCCACGGCCGCTTGGTCCAGCGCGGGCAGGTTTGCAGGAGCCACGGATTCCGTAATGAGCCGGGGGCCTTCGGTCTGGCTCCGCAAGGGAAAGGCCTTCAGGAATAGTTCTTTCTCCTGAACGGGGATGCCCGGATCCGTCAGATAACGCTCAACGACTTCGCGCGCGGCGGGATCGGCCACCTCGGCGCGCGCAAGCAACTCGGCGCGGAAGGCCGGTTGGGTGGCGAGCGGCGAGGCCGGGCTCGCGATCTCCGCGAGCAACTCGGGGTTCCCGCTCTGTGCTATGCGCTCCAGCGCGAGCAGAGCAGCGGCGGAGCTCGCCCCGCGCTCGGCAACGACGCCTGCCAGTTGGGCCGTTGTCGCCGGATCTGCCAAGAAGACCGCTGCGTCAAAACTCTCGAGGTAGCTTGTTGAGGGATTCTGGCGCCATCCATCAGAGCCGAGCAGGCCCTCGACATTGCTCTGGATGAGGGAGCGATCGCCTGCGCCGGGTGATCCGCCCGATCCCCAGACGAGGTTGCGCATGGCGAGCGCCATCTCCTCAGGAACGCCGGTGGAGGCATTCAGATGCTTGCGGGAATAATCCGCCGCAGCGATCGGGTCGAGGGTTCCGAGCAGGTCGAGAAGAAAAGCCCGCAGCGTCGGCGCCGACTCAAGTGATCCGCCCTCGCCCACGCGGAAAGGCAGTCCGCTTGCAGCATTCGATCCGCTTGCGAGATACTCGAGGATCGCGGCCACGGAGGCCGAAAGCGCGCCGGAGGACAACGCCGCTTTCAATTGCCGAAGGACTTCCTCCGCACGGGCTTTTCTCTCTGTCTCGCTCATCGGAGGCAGTGCCTGCAATGCCGATGCCGCCGAGGTGATACTCGCAAAGAGCGCACTCACCGCCGGATCGTCCGGTTCGGGGGGGAGGGGTTCGGATTTCACCTGTTCGCCGTGAGATTCAGGGACTGCGGTCTCCTGTTGAGCGGCGGCAATGCCCCGTGAAGGCGGCCGCACGATCCATGCGATGAGGGCGAGGAGAACAATCGCTGCGCCGAGCAACAGCCAGACGGCCCGTGTTTTCACCTCGCACCAATCTGCAGCGAGGCGGCGGCGACGGATCCAGAATCTCCCGAAGCCACATCCCGGACGATGAGTTGCCAGGTGCCATTCGGATTCAATCCCGCGAAGCCTTCGATGGGCCTTGCTGTCAGAACGAGATTTCTTTCCTCGGACGACGGGCGATTTGTCACGGTCACCGACCTTCCACCCGGCGAGCGCAGGATGACTTGCAAGTCGTTCGGATACGGGTGATTCACTCTCAATGTGAGGAGCAGGGTCTCGATCCGCACTGCCGCTCCGGAGACTGTGATGGGGATAGACACTCCGTTTGTATTTCCATCCGGCACCGCGCGGGGGAGACCTGTCGCCGCGTAGGCGCGCAAGGGGGCAGGGGCGGCGGATGTCGCTGCCGTGATCGCGGAGGACACAAGAGACCATGCGGCCGGATCGGCTGCCGTCACGCCGATCATGTTGGAAGAACCGCCTGTGCTGAGTTCATCGCCGGAGACAAGAACTCCCGCGAAGCGCCAGGTATTCGTGGACGAATCGAAAACCCACGCGGGGCCGCCGCTGTTGCCGCTGCCCGTGCTCGGCCCGGTGGCTTCGAGATACCGTCCCAGAACCGGAGTGAGTCGCTGGGTGAAACCTCCCGTGGTGTGCATGCGGTATTCATTTGGCGAAGGGTTCGCGTAAAGGCCCGACGGATACCCGGTGATGCCCTTCAGCCGTGTCGAAGTGAGCGCCGGCAGTCCGTCGGCCCAGAATGGCGCGGCCGGGCCTGTCACGATGTCCGAGTAGGTGAAATGCGCGACGAAATCCGTGCTGAAGGCCTCGTTGGAATCACCTCCGAGTGTTGTCACGTAACTCGCATACGTGCCCCAGCGCATGTATCCACGCAGCGGTGTGCCCCCGGTGGTGGGGTAGCTCCCCGAGAAATAAGCGCGGAAGAAACGGTTCTGCAGCACCCAAGCCCCCGCCGTCGACCCCAGCGTCTCGTCGTAAACCACGTGCGCGCACGAGGCCACCACGCGGGGGTGGCGCACCACGGCCCCGCTCCCCATGTAATCCCCCGCGGTGATCAATCCCGTCATATTGAACGGAAAAGGCGGCACCGCGGGGAGCGGGCGCGCGTTTTGTGCCGAAAGAGAGGGGGCCAGCAGCAGAGCGCTGCCGAGGGCGAGGAGGAGGTGCTGACGCACAGATCGGTGGGATTACCATAGAAAGTGCACCGGAATCACGCGGGCGCAAGTGCCAAGCATTCACCCGCCGGAGTAATCGCTCCCGCGGCAGAGCTCTCCTCGTAGTCAGGTCTCTGTGCTTTGGTGCCAAACGTTTCGTCGCGCCGCTCCCCCACAACCTGCCTGCTGCCACTTGCGCATTGTGCCACTGCGGGCACATTGCTGGCCATGTCGCATCTTTCCCATCAACAGCAGGAAGCGCTTTTCGCGATTTGTTTGTCGGCCGCATTTGCGGATGGCGGCAAGGGCGAGGCCGAACGCGCGGAGATCAAGCGTATTGCCGAGCAACTGCTGTCGCCGGACTTCCCGAGCGCCGGCATTTACCAGCGGGTGCTCCTCGGCCAACAATCGCTGGATGCGGCGGCCGCCGCTCTTGAGGGACCCGGCCTGCGCCAACTGGCTTACGAGATGGCTGTCGGCGTCTGCGATGCCGACGATGCCACGAGCCCGGCCGAGAAAGAATTTCTCAACCGTCTCGCGGCCGCCCTGGGGATCGACAACCGGGTCGCAGCCGAGACCCAGAGCGTGGTGGACGCCGTGGCGCTGGCGCCGGTCGCCACGCCGGCCGTTTCTCCGGAAACCACTTTGCCGCTGCCGCAAACACCCGCCACGGTTCCCGCTCAGACGGTTGATCCGCGCGAGGCCGAGGCGGACTCGATGACTCTCAAATACGCAATTCTCAATGGCGCTCTGGAATTGTTGCCGGAATCGCTGGCGACGATGGCCATCATCCCGCTCCAGATGAAGTTGGTCTACGGCATCGGACGTCTTTACGGCTTCGAACTCGACCGCGGCCACGTGAAGGAATTCCTTGCCACCGCGGGTGTCGGCCTGACCTCGCAGGTGGTCGAGGGTTACGCCCGCAAGATCATCGGCGGCCTGATTGGAAAGAAGCTGCTGGGCGGATTCGGACGCGCCGCCGCCGACCAGGTTGCGAGTTCGGCGTTTTCATTTGCCTCGACGTATGCCCTCGGGCAGGTCGCCCGCCGCTACTACGCCGGCGGCCGGACGCTCAGCACGGAGCAACTCCGCTCCAGCTTCACTCCGCTGCTCGAGCAGGCGAAGTCCCTCCACAGCCAATACCTGCCGCAAATCCAAAAGGAGGCTTCCACCCTCGATGTCGGCCGCATCCTCGCCTCGGTACGGGGCCAGCGCTAGACGTCGCGCATCCTCGCTTTTCTCACTAAACCCTCCGCATTCAAAAAGTGAGCTCACGGCATGAAAGTCGCGATCCTCGGCAACTCGGGTTCAGGCAAGTCCACTTTGGCAGCCAGACTGGCGGCGCCGGAGCAGACACCCGTCCTCGATCTTGACCTGGTCTTCTGGGAGCCCGGGAGTATCGAAGAGCGCCCAAGCTCACTGAGAATCGCCGAAGTTCGCCGTTTCTGTGGCGGGCATCGCTCGTGGATCATCGAGGGGTGTTACAGCGACTTGATCGATGCGTCATTTCCATGGCTTCCGGAATTGATTTTTCTGGATCCGGGGTTGGACGTTTGTGTGTCCAACTGCCGGCGTCGCCCACACGAAGCGCACAAGTTCCCAACAAAGGAAGCACAGGATCGGAAGCTGGAAGATCTCATCCGCTGGGTCGCCGACTATTACGTGCGCGACGGCCTGATGTCTCATCGCTCGCATCTGGCCCTCTTTGAACGATACGCGGGTCCGAAACGAAGAACTTCCGGACAAAGCTAACACCGCTCTTCCATGCCCCCGGATCGCCGCACGCCCGCGCTTTTTGGCTCGTCAATCCCGCGGGCTTGCCGACAGCATGCGCCCGTGAATCCCATCGTTGCAAAGCGATCAGATGGATCGGATCTTTGCCTGGAAGACCGGCTGAGCCTTATCGCCGAGTGCAGCCCCGATTGGGAGAGTTGGTTCAGTCCCGAGGGCAAATACCTGTGGGTGAGCCCGGCCGTGGAGAAAATGACCGGCTATACATGCGCCGAGGTTCTCGCTATTCCCGATTTCCTCGGCGCCCTTATCGCGCCTGACGACGTCGAGGCCGTCCGCGGGCACTTCCTGAGAGCTCTCCGGGGGGAAAGCGGGCAGGACATCGAGTTCAAGTGTGTGCGCAAGGATGGAAGCCAATTCTGGGTGTCGGGCTCATGGCAAATGGTCTTCGATGCCGAGGGTCGTCCGCTGGGTGTCCGCACCAGCAAACGCGACATCTCGCGACGCAAGACGATGGAAGAGAGCTGCGCGGAAAAGAGCCGCCTTCTCTCCGTGGCAGCGCGCATCGGCCGAATCGTGGGCTGGGTGATCGAGGAGGATGGCCGAACCTTTCACCTTTCCGAAGAAGCCAAAACCCTTCTGGGAATCAAGCCGGAGGCCCCAATGACAGTCGATGCGATTCTCGAAGGCATTGTCTCCTCGGCCGAGGAGCGCGCACGGATCGCGGCAGCGGTGGACGAGGCCTTTTCTTCGGGTACCCCCTTGGACATGGAAGTTGAGCTCGTCTCCGACGAAGGCCAGAAGCTCTGGAGCCGCATGGCCGGGGAGGTGGTCCGGCAGAATGGCCGAATACGCCGGATCGAGGGAATTTTTCAGGACATTTCCGAGCAGGCCAAGGCCTTGGAGGAAATGCGAAAGTTCCGCCAACTGATCGACGGCCTGCAGGATTACATCTACTTCAAGGACAGGGAACACCGCTTCACATTGGTGAATGCCTACTGTCTCCAAGTCGGCGGACTGAGCTCGCAATACCAGTTGGCCGGACTCACGGACCATGATCTGGAGGACAAGGAAACCGCGGATCAACACCGGGCTTTGGAAGAGGAGATCTTCCGCACGGGGAAGCCCATGGTGAACGTTGAGGAACTTCAGCGCTTCAAGCACACCGGGCTCGAGCGCTGGCATTCGACGACCAAACTGCCCTACCGCAACCTGAAGGGTGAGATCGTGGGATTGATGGGCCTCTCGCGGGAAATCACAGACCTCAAACGACGCGAGAAACACCTGGGGGAGATGAACCGCGAACTTCAGCGCCTCCACCAGAGCGAAAACATCCAGCGCCTCATCGCGGCCAACCTTGCCGGAGGCATCGGGATCTGGGAGTGCAATCTTGAGACCAATGAGCTCATCTGCGACGCGATGGCCTGCCGCCTCCATGGAGCTCCCGAGGGCGCTCTGAAGAGTGTTCAGGAGTGGGCTCTGTGTTTGGGGGAGGACGAGCGCGAGCGTTTGCTGGGGGAAATCGCGCTTCTTGCCCGCGGAGATCGCGATGAAGTGGATACGGACTATTGGGTACAGAGGTCCGATGGTTCCCGCGTGTGCCTTCGCGCGCTCGGCTGCAAACAAGCCGATGCCCGCGGTGCGAAAATCATCGGCACTTTCTGGGAGATCACACGCGAGAAAACCGCGCAGCAGGAAATCGAGCGCGCCGCCAAGTTGGCCCGGATCGCCAGTGAGGCGAAGAGCACCTTCCTCGCAAACATCAGCCACGAGATCCGCACCCCGCTCAACGCCATCATCGGGATATCGGAATTGCTCCTGCAGAATCCCTCCTCCTCCGAGATGCCGGAAATGCTCCGCACCATCCAGCACAGCGGCAACATGCTGCTTTCACTGATCTCGGGCGTTCTCGATCTCTCGAAGATCGAGGCCGGAACGCTCGATCTCCACAACGCGCCGTTTCCCCTCAGAACGTGTTTGGAGGACGCCTTGGACATTGTGAAGAACTCGACAGCCCTCGCGGCCGATCTTCGCGTGAACTTTTCCGCGGACTTCCCCTCGTCTCTTGTCGGCGACAAGGACCGCCTCAACCAGGTCGTCATCAATCTCCTCAACAACGCTGCCAAGTTCACCCCCTCGGGCACGATCACCCTCTCCGGATCCTTGCAAGAGAACCGGGTGATGATCTCGGTCACCGATACCGGAATCGGCATTTCGCCGGAGGATCAGAAACGCCTCTTCCGCAGCTTCACGCAGGTGGACTCCTCGCTCTCCCGTCTCCACTCCGGTGCGGGGCTGGGTCTGGCCATCAGCAAAAAACTCGTCGAGCTCATGGGCGGCACTCTGGAGGTGGAGTCCGCAGTCGGGAGGGGGTCAACCTTTCGTATCCTGCTCCCGCTTCAGATATCCCATCACTCTGCCGACGACAGCCGGTCTCCCGAGGCGCCCTCTCCCCTGCGGCCTTTGAAGATCCTCATTGTGGAAGACAACCCCGTGAATCTGCGTGTCGTGACCCTGCTCGTGGAGCGTTTGGGCATGCGGCCCCGTGGAGTCACCGGGGGAAGGGAGGCGCTTGAGATTCTTTCCGCAGAATCCTTCGACGTCATCCTCATGGATATGCAGATGCCTGAAATGGATGGGTTGGAGGTGACACGGCAAATCCGCGCCCGGCTTCCGCGCTCCCGGGTTCCCTGCATCATCGCACTCACCGCCAACGCCACAGTCGAGGACCGCCGCAAATGCCTCGAAGCCGGCATGGACGACTTTCTCACCAAGCCCATCAAATCCGACCAACTCGCCGCCGCCCTGCGCCAAGCCGCCAAAGGCGTCTGATTTTGTGACGGATGCGGCTCCGGGGATTCCGCGCAGCGGCGGCATTGCATCGCGGGCGGCGGCGGTGTAAACGCGCGGGGATGCGTCGCGCGGTTGCGTTTCTTTGTTGGCTGGTCGTCTCCGCGACGGGGTGGGCGGCCACATCGGCGCCGGAGCTGCTGGCGGCGGACAAGCCCGCCGAGGCACTCCAGCTCGCGCTCGCGGAGGATGCAGCGGGTTCGCCGGACGGTCGGCGGCATCTGGAAATGATCACGGCCGCGCTGCGGGCGGACGGCTACATTCTGGGTGAGGACCGCTTCATCGCTCTGCGGCCGATGTTGGAACGTGCTGCGCAGCGGGGCGTCGTCTCCGCGCAGGTACTCCTTGGAGAACAACTCCGGCGCGACGAACCGGCGGCCTCGCTCGAGTGGTTCAAAGCCGCGGCGCGGCAGGGCCAGACGGAGGCCATGACGCAGGCGGGGCTCATGATTTCCAACGGCAAAGGCATGAGCCAACCGGACCTCGAGCAGGCCGTGCGGTGGTTCGAAAAAGCGGCGGCCTCGGGCGATGCGGACGCCATGATGGCGCTGGGTGAGTGTCTCCTTCTCGGCAAGGGGACGGAGAAGAACACCCTGCGCGCCGCGCGGCTTCTCGAGGGGGCGATCGCGCTCCAGCAACCCCGCGCCTTCAACCTTCTCGGCGACATGTATGCGCGCGGCCTCGGCGTGAAGAGGAACGATGCGGAGGCATTCCGGCTCTTCGAGCGCGGGGCGCGGCTCGGTTGCGGGGATGCACAGGCCAATCTCGGCGTGATGTACCTTGATGGACGCGGCGTCGCAAAGAACCCGGCGATCGCCCTCTCGCTCTGGCGCGACGGCGCGGATCGCGGCATCCCCTCGTGCATGGTGAATCTCGCCAAGGCCTACCAATCCGGACGCGGGGCACGGAAGGACACCGCCGCCGCGCGCTATTGGTTCCGTGAGGCCGCGCGGGGCGGAAATAAGGAGGCTGAAGAATGGTGCACAAAACTCGACATCCCCTTCTGAGCCCTCTGCCCGCTGCGCTGCGGTTCGCCTTTCTCGCGGATGAACCCGCGGCGGCCGACGTGGCGGCACAGTGGCATGATGCCGAGTGGGGCATGCTTTACCCGGGGACGACGGCCGACACATGGCGCGGGAACTTCGCGAAGGAGAAAACGGACGGCACGCTGCCCTTCACGCTCGCCCTCCTCGACGGGGACCGCCTCGCGGGATCCGTCAGCGTGATTTTCGACGACTGTCCGGCACGGCCCGATCTCAACCCGTGGCTGGCGAGCTTCTATGTGCGGCCGGAGGATCGTGGACGCGGTTTCGGGTGGTTGCTCCTCGGCGAATCCCTGCGACTCGCGGCGAAATCGGGATTGCGGGAGCTGTATGTTTTCACCGAGACGGCGGAGGGATTGTTCCGTCGCCATGGATTCGAGCCGTTCGCTCACGAGGTGCTGGAGGGCCACGGGATTTTGATTCTTCGGCGGTCCTTTTGCCTTGCATGAGGCGGGCGGCGTTTCGATGATCGTCCATGGACGCCACCACTCCCCGCGACTGGGACAGCCTGTTTTATCGTCCTGCAGACGCGTTCTTTCCCGACCTTGCCGGGCTTTCGCTCACCTACGACGACGTCTCGCTGGCGACGCTGTATTCGGAGATTTTGCCACGCGAGGCGAATTTCGAGACGGCGCTCGCGGAGGGGTTGTCGCTCCATCTTCCGGTCGTGTCGGCGGACATGGACACGGTTACGGAATCGCGCATGGCGATCTCGCTCGCGCTCAATGGCGGGCTCGGGCTCATCCACTACAACATGCCGGCACGGCAGCAACTCTCCGAAGTCTCGCGCGTGAAGAACCACGTGCACGGCCTTATCCGCGAACCGATCAAGGTGCATCCGGAGCAGAAAATCGGCGACGTCCTGCAATTGATCGAAGACCGCAAATTTGCGTTCAGCACGTTTCCCGTCGTGGACGGGGACGGGAAATTGCTCGGGCTGCTGCCCGGTCACTGTGTTCGCCCGCGCTTCAAGGCGCGCGGCGTCGCCGAAGCGATGATCCCGCGCGCGGATGTCTTGACGATTCGCGAGGATGAACTCGGCGGTGACCCGATCGCGAAGGCCGATGCGTTTTTCACCGACCACATCGGCATTCACAAACTGCTCGTTGTCGACGGGAACGATGCCTTGCGCGGGTTGTTCACACTGAGTGACATCGAGCGCATCACGCAGGAGCGTTCGCTCCAGACCAAGCCGGCACGGGATGCGAAGTTTCGCCTCGTTTGCGGGGCGGCGCTCGCGGCGCCGCGGAAGGCGGATGGCGCACTGGATCGCGCGGCGTTTCTCGAGCATGTCGACGCTCTGGTCGAGCGCGGTATCGACGTGGTGGCGGTCTCGACCGCCCACGGTCACACGGTCGGCGTGGGCGAAGCCGTGCGGGCAATCCGCGATGCGTTCCCCGCGCTGCCGATCATCGCCGGAAACGTGACGAGCGCGGCAGGCGTCGCCTTCCTCGCCGAGGCGGGTGCGAACTGCATCAAGGTCGGGCAGGGCCCCGGCTCGATTTGCACGACGCGTGTCGTGGCGGGCGTGGGCATCCCGCAACTGACGGCACTCTACGTGTGCTCGAAAGCGGCCGAGGCTACCGGAACGACGATTCTTGCCGATGGCGGCATCACGAAATCCGGCGACATTGTGAAAGCCCTGACGCTGGCCCACGGCGTGATCTGCGGAAGCCTGTTGGCAGGCTGCCCGGAGGCTCCCGGGAGCATCATGGAGATCAACGGGAAATTTTATAAGCAATACCGCGGCATGGGCAGTCATGCGGCGATGAAAGCCGGCAGCGCCGCGCGGTACGGCCACGCGAAAGATTCCGCACAGAAGTCGGCCGCCGAAGGCGTCGAGGCGCTGAAGGAAGTTTCTGCTCCGGTGGATGCCGTTCTCGGCCAGCTCGCCGGCGGACTTCAGAGCGGGATGGGCTACCTGGGCGCGGGTTCGCTGCCGGATCTCCGCGCAAAAGCCCGGTTCACACGCATCACGACGGCCGGACTCCGCGAGAGTGCGCCGCACGATATCATCGAAGTGAAGGCGACCGGTTCGGCCTCCTGAGCCGGCCCGCTACGGCACGCGCGAGGCGATCCACCCGGCCACATCGCGCACGACGGCGTCGCGGTCCCAGTCATTCCAAAGCAAGTGGTAGGCTTCGGGGTAGACGCGGAGGGTTTTGTCCGTCGTCCCGATTTTCCGGAACCACGCCTCGATCTGCGCCACGGTGACGAAGCAATCATTTCCTGCAGCGAGGACGAGGGTCGGACACTCGATCCCGCAGGCGGTCGCGTCGATGCCGTCCAGCAATTCAGCGAACTCGGAAAAAAACCGCAGCGCGTAGCTTTTGATATGCCCCGGACGGTCGCCCAACGCGTCCTGATACGCGGTGTCACGCGTGAGCGGCGGCGAAACTGTCCTGCCATTCACGAAGAGGCTCGGCGGACACCGGAACCGCGGTGCGACACGGCCGAGAACTTTCACGCAGGAAATGACCGGGCGCGGGACAGGCCGCTTGAGGGCCACGACGGGCACAGACGGGATGATGCCGGCAAGGCCGTGCGCCGGATGCCGTGCGGCGAACTCCGCAACGAGGAGCGCTCCCATGCTCTCACCGGCGAGGAAGATCGGCACGCCACGGTGCCGGGCTTCGAGGATCCCGAGAAACGTCGCGATGTCTTCGCATTGTCCGGGCACATCGAGAAATGCGCCATGCCGGGTAAGATCCGGATCCCCCGCTTGTCCGCGAAGTTCCATGGCGTAGAAGGCCACGCCGGGCAGGCCGGCGGCGAGCGGGCCGAATTGGTCGGGAAATCCACTCATGCCGTGGACTCCGACCAGCACCGCGCTGACCGTGCCGTTCGTCGGCCAGCAGAGGGCCTCTCTTGCAGCCCCGCTCCTGTCTCTCCATGGGAATCGCATTGCTTTTTCCTACGCTGCTGACTAGCCGGAGGGAATGCGCAACCTGCTTCTCGCCCTCATTTTGACACTCGCTCCCGCCTTCGCTGACCAACTCGATCTGGCGGTGATCCAGTTTCCCGAAGTGAAGACGGCGGCGGAACTCGATGCCGCCCTCGCGAACGTCGATCTCGCCGAGATCACAAATTCCGACCGCACGATGACGTCGGAGTCCTACCTGAAAGGCGGCTACGTCCTCTTTGCCCAGAGCCTTCCCATCGGCGGGCCGCAGCGGTTCGCCTCCGGCACCCGACTCAAAAACGTCCGCGCCGACGTCACCGGCCAACTCGGTGCCAATGCCATTGCGGTCGAGATCGCGATCAGCGAGGGCGTCGAAGCCGGGCTGAGGAATTTTTCGCGACGCGTCTACCAAGCCCAGGCCCCATTCGGTCCCGGCGCGGCACGCACGTTGAGCATCCGCCAGGTCAGCGGAAAGACCCAGACGACTCTCAAGGGCCAGGCCACCGTGAAGGAAATCAACTTCTGCACGGTGATCGTCGGCCAATGGAAACGCTAGGCTGCGCAATGGGCTGTGACGCAGAACACAGCGCGTGAAGACATTGTGAATAACTTGTGGGTTTTTCTGAACATGTGCCCGAAAGTCGGGTCGGTTGCCGGGGCTCCGGAAGCCGTGCGCCATCCATTGGCTGGTTGTTCACAACAGACAAATCCCGTGGAACACCCTCAGACAGTGCGTGGAACACTGCTTGGCCAAGTTGCTCACACGCTTAAGAAGAAGGAGAATGGAGCCGGTAAATTTTTCTTCTTACTTAACGATGTGAATAAATCGCGCGCAGCGGTCCCTCGCTGACAAGTCCATGTCGAAACGCTCCTCCGTCAGCCGGCTGCTTTTGGGAATCGTTCTCATCGCGGGAGCATCTGCGGTTCTTTTGATTTCCGATCTCGGTTCCCGTGTCGGCGCAAGACCGGAAACCCGGAACAAACCGAAGGTCGCCCTGCTCCAGCACGCCTCGCAGGCGATCCTCTCGGAGGGTGTCCAGGGAATCCTCGATGGCATGGCCGCCGCCGGATATCGCGATGGGGAGACGCTCGAGCTGCGGAGATTCAACGCGGAGGGTGACGCCGCGACATCGAACACGATCGCGCGGGCGATGGCGACAGGCGACGCCGATCTTTTGATCACTGTGAGCACGCCCTCGCTTCAGGCGGTGGCCAATGCGAATCGCCAGACGCAAAAGCCCCACGTCTTCGGACTGGTGACCGATCCCGTGGCGGCTGGCGTCGGCGTTTCGCGAACGGATCCGTTGGATCACCCGGCGTGGCTCGCAGGGCACGGGACCATGCAGCCCGTGGCGGAGGCCCTGACCCTTGCACGCGAGCTGAACCCAGCCCTCCGCACTGTGGGCACGGTTTTCAATGCGTCCGAGGCCAATTCCGAGGCGCAGATGATCGTCGCAAGGCGGACGTGCAAAGAGCTGGGACTCACGCTGCTCGAGGCCACGGTAGACAATTCCTCGGGTGTTGCCGAAGCGACAGCTTCGCTGTGCGCGCGTGGGGCCGAGGCGATTTTCGTTCCGGGAGATGTCACTGTTCTCGTGGCCAGCGAAACACTCATCGCCACAGCCAACAGAGCGGGCGTGCCGGTTTTCACGGTGATTCCGCCAAATGCCCGCAAGGGCGCCCTCTTCGATCTGGGGGCGAATTATTACGAAGTCGGACGCAAAGCCGGCGAGCTTGCGGGCGAGATCCTGAGCGGGCGGTCCCCGGCCAGCGTTCCGATCGTGAATTTCATGCCGGAGTCTTTGTTGATCAACGAGGGTGTTCTCGCGGTCCATCGCGACAAAGGGTGGAGGCTGCCCGACGCCGTGCGGGAGCGGGCGCAAGTGCTGATCGATGCCTCAGGGCATGAAACCGTGAAGCCCGCGACGCCGAAGAGTGCGGCGCGCACTGTGCCGAAACGCACCGGTCCCGCGCGAATCGAGATCATCTGTTACATGGAGTCCCTTCCGATGGAGGAAACGCTTGCAGGTTTCCGGGAGGTCGCCGCCACATGGCCGGATAAAGACGGTGTTGTCGTGAAGATCCGGAATGCGCAGGGCGATATGGCGACGTTGAACGGACTGGTGGATGCCGCCCTTGCGGCCAAACCCGATGTGCTGGTGCCGCTTTCCACCCCGGCCCTTCAGGCCGTTTTCAAGAAGGCAGGCGAGGTACCGGTTGTT
The DNA here is from genome assembly GCA_964552635.1 of uncultured Chthoniobacterales bacterium. GTDB lineage: Bacteria > Verrucomicrobiota > Verrucomicrobiia > Chthoniobacterales > Terrimicrobiaceae > CAZKHB01. The sequence goes on along the minus strand of CAZKHB010000007.1, from coordinate 108,269 downwards.
TTCGGGATGGTCGCGAATCCCATGGCGGCCGGTGTGGCGACTTCCTACACCGAGCATCCTTCCCATCTCACGGGTGTCACAGTGCTTGCGCCCGCCGGCGAGATGCTTGATCTCGTGAAGAAATTTTATCCCGGATACCGCCGCATCGGCACGCTCTATTGTCCGGCCGAGGCGAACTCCGTCGATCTCCACGACATGCTGCGCGAGGAAGCCGCGCGTCGTGGACTTGAGGTCGAGTCGATCGCGGTGGCCACACCGGGCGAGCTGGCCGACGCGGCGATGTCGCTCGCCTCACGGCCGATTGATGCCATCGTCCAGATCTCGGACAACCTCTCGAGTGGAGGCTTCACCGCAATCACCAAAGCGGCCCGCCAGACGGGCCGGCCCCTGTTTTCTCTGAACAGCACAACGCTTCCTCTCGGCGCGGCGGTCGTCATGGGCCGCGATTATCACGCCAACGGAGCGGAAGTGGCCCGCATCGTCCGCCGCATCCTCGATGGCGAGTCGCCCGCCGGTTTGCCGATCCGGTTGACGCCGGAGATTTTTTCGGGCGCGAGCGTTCCGAATGCCGCCGCCTTGGGCTGGACGCTCCCGCAGGGTCTGCTCGACGAAATGGACAAAGTCCTCGAGAAGTGACGCGCCGATGGAAATCCTGACGACACAGACCCCGACGCACCTCCTCCTCGCCCTCCGCGGGCGCTTGGATGCGACGTGGAGTCCGTCGCTCGAGCGCGCACTCGCCGAGGCCGTGCGCACGGGCCGCCATGTGATCCGTCTGGACATGGAGCACGTCGACTACATGAGCTCGGCCGGGCTCGGCGTGCTCCTCTACGCCTACAAGGAACTTCTGGCGATCGAGGGATCGCTCGGAATCGAGAAACCCTCGCGGCAGGTTGCCGAGGTGTTGGCACTTTCCGGTTTGGGCACCCTGCTCTCCGGTCCCGCCCTCACGCCGCCCCGCAGCGATGCCCCGGCGGAAAGCAGGTACCGGACTGCTTCTGCGGACTGGTGCGAGTATCGTCTCGAGGGCGATGGATTCACACTTCGCGGCGTCGGCAAGCCTGCACCGTGGAACACGTCGAATGCCGAACACGTCGAACTCGGACCCTCGCAGATCGCACTCGGTATCGGAGCATTCGGCGAAAAATGCGAGCCCACGGGGCTCGGGGAATTCATGGCCCTTGGAGCCTGCGCGGCCCAATTGCCACCGGGGACATCGCAACGCCCGGATTTTCTCATGGCCGAGAACCGCTTGGTGCCCACGGTCTGGGTGACGAGCGGTCTCGTGGCGGAGGGCGGCTTCGCGCGGTTTGCACGCTTCGATGCCACCCAAGGCGCCGTTGGCTTCAGCGAGGTCGCTGCCGGATTGCTCGGCGAGTCCGGCGCCGTGGTCTTCGCAATGGCTGTCGAGACGGCGGGCCTCGTGGGCGCATCCCTGCTCGAGAGCCCGGCGTTCGCGGGCGACGAGCCCTTCGCCTTTCCGGGGATTCGCGACCGCCTTGGTTTCACCAGCGAGAGGGCGTTCCGGGATGGCTCGGCTTTGATCGTGGGTGTTCTTGCGCGGCCAGGCAGCGCGTGGGATGCGTGGCTGCGTCCGGCGGGGGACCTGCTGGCCCACGCGCATGCCGCTGTCTTCCCCTACCGCCCGCTCCAGCGTGGCTGTATTGATCTCGGGAAAACCGTGACGACGCTGTTCGAAACGAAAGCCATCCAATCTGTCCTCCACCTCATCTCCGATCCGCGCGGCGCACTGGGCGCGGGCGAGAGCGACTTTTATCGGGGGGCCTGCTGGGTCGGGCCTGTGCGATCATGACACTTCTCATCGGAGCATTCACGATCGGTCTCATCCTGGCGATTCTTGCGCTGGGCGTGATGGTTTCGTTCCGCATCTTCGGCATGGCGGACATCACGACCGACGGCTCGATCACACTCGGCGGAGCCGTGGCGGCGACGGCGATCGTTGCGGGATGGGATCCGTTCCTCGCGACATTTGTCGCCATGCTCGGCGGCATGGTGGCCGGCACGGTCACCGGGGTGATCCACACGAAGTTCAAAATCGACTCCCTGCTCTCGGGCATCCTTGTGATGACGGCGCTCTACTCGATCAATCTCCACGTCATGGGGCGGAGCAATGTTCCACTCATGGGCGGGCATACTCTGGCTGCCGAGGCGGGGGCGCTCGGCGAACGCCTCGCGGGCACGCCGCGTGTGAATCTGCTCGGCTGGCAGGTCGCCTCGGCGGATGTGGCCGTTCTGATCGGCGCATTTCTCTCCGCGGCATGTGTCGGCTGGGTGTTGTATGCCTTCTTCCGCACGCGGGCGGGCACGGCGATGCGGGCCACGGGCGACAATGCACAGATGGTGATCGCATTGGGCGGCGATGTGGCGACTTACAAAATCTTCGGCCTCGCGCTGGCCAACGGACTGGTCGCGCTCTCGGGTGCCCTATTGGCCCAGTATCAGGGATTCGCGGACGCCCAGATGGGAATCGGCATGATCGTCTGGGGACTCGCGAGTGTGATCATCGGCGAGGCACTCACAGGTTCGCGCAGCCTCGGGCTTGCGATTGCTGGTGCGATCATTGGCTCCGTCCTCTTCCGCCTGCTTGTTGCCATCGCCCTCCGTTGGGGATTGAACCCGAACGATCTCAAGCTCATCACCGCGGTCTTCGTGCTCGCGGCCCTCGTCCTGCCCGGTCTGCTTGCCCGCCTCCGCCGTCCCGCCACGCCATGAGCCTTCTCGAAGTCCGCTCCCTGCGCAAAACGTTCCATCCCGGCACGATCAACGAAGTGCGCGCCCTGCAAGGCGTCGATGTCTCGGTGGATGAGGGCTCGTGGGTCATGCTTCTCGGAATGAACGGCTCCGGGAAATCCACGCTCCTCAACGCCGTCGCGGGAACATTTTTCCCGGATGCCGGCACGATCCGCCTCGCCGGTCACGATATGACACGCTGGCAGGAATTCCGCCGCGCCCGCCTGATCGGGCGTGTATTTCAGAATCCCTTCAGCGGCACGGCGCCGAACCTCTCCATCGCCGAGAACTTCGCTCTCGCCGCCCGCCGCGGACTTTCTCGCGGACTTTCTCCCGCCATTGGTCGCGCATTCCGCGAAGAGCTTCGCGCGCGCGTCGCCTCTCTCCGCATGGGACTTGAAGACCGTCTCGACAACGCGATTGGCTCGCTCTCGGGCGGACAACGCCAGGCGCTCACGCTGCTCATGGCGACATGGCGGCGTCCGGAGATTCTCCTTCTCGACGAGCACACCGCGGCCCTTGATCCCAAAAGCGCCGACCAGGTCATTCGCCTGACCGAGGAAGTCGTGCGCTCGTCCCGGCTCACGGTCCTCATGGTCACGCACTCGATGCAGCAGGCCACGAGCCTTGGCGACCGCGTTCTCATGCTCCATAAGGGCCGGGTCGCGTTCGACTTCGCGGGCGCGGAGAAACAACGTCTGCGCCCGGAGGAACTCGTCGACCGCTTCGACGAAATCCGCCGCCGCGAGCTTCTCGACGAGAGCGCGGCCGCCATGCTCGCGCGACTCTACATTTGATCTTCCTGTCCGCCGGGCGCGCCGGGATGGCGCCGCTCGCGCGGAAAAGACTTGCCTTTTCGAAGCGTCCAGATTAGGCGGCGATATGCAACACTTCCCCACGCGCGTTGCATAAATCCACCCCCACGCAGTTTCCACCACCCATGAACATCCCTCGCCTCCTGCTCATCCTGACCCTCGTCGTTTCGAGTGTTTCCCTCGTCCGCGGCCAGATTGTCGTGAATGTCTCGAATGCCACCGAGCTTGCCACGGCACTGAACCAATCGTTTCTCTACTCGCAGGAGTTCGGAAGCTTGCTCACGAACCGCATCACGCTGACTTCGAACATCTCCGCGACAACGCAAATGGTCGTGAACGCATACGTCGTGATCGATGGCGGGGGCTTCACGATTGACATGAACAATTCCGACCGGGCGTTCTTCATCGCGGGCGGCAATGTTTCGATCAGCAATCTCACCATTCAAAACGGACGCGCCGCGGGCGGCAGCGGCGGACTGGGCGGAGGAGGCGGGGCCGGACTGGGAGGCGGGATCTTTGTTGCCAACGGGACTTACACCGGATGGACGACGGACCTGAATCCTCAACCGATCATCGCGGCGCAGGGGGTGAGCGTGCCCGCGGTGACGCTCAGCGGGGTTTCCTTCGTGAACAACACAGCGGTCGGCGGCAGTTCAACGTTTACCTTTGGCGACGGCTTTGCATCCGGCGGCGGTGGCATGGGTGGAAATGGATCCGATGGCGGTGGAGATAGCGCCGGCGGAGGCGGAGGTGGATTCGGGAACTCAGCCTCCGGAGGTGGCGGCAATGGCGACAATGGAGCGGCCGGAGCCTTTGTAAACGTGAGTCCCACAACCGGGAACACAACCTCAGCTGGCGGTGGGGGAAGTGGCGGTGGTGGTAGTGGTGGAACGGGTGGTGCGAGTGGCGGTGGGGGTGGCGGCGGCGCATCGGCCGGATTCATTGATCCTCCGGGCACGGGTGGCGGTGGGGGTGTGGGAGCTGGCCGCGGGTATTACAACAACTCGACCCCCCCCAATAGTGGTGGGAATGGAGGATTCGGCGGCGGTGGTGGCGGTAACTCCGGCGGTTACGGAGATGCGGGGGATGGAGGATTCGGCGGCGGCGGCGGCGCTTCGCTGCAAAGTGGCGGGGACGGTGGCTTTGGCGGCGGTGGTGGGAAGGCGAGCTCGGGGAGTCCGGGCACTGGTGGTTTCGGTGCGGCGAGTGCCACGGATCCCGGCGGCACAGGCCAGAACAGCGCGGCCGGTGGTGGGCTGGGAGCTGGCGGCGCGATTTTCGTGATGGGTGGAGCGACTCTCTTTGTGGAGGATGGAACCTTCACCGGGAGCACGATCACCCCCGGTTCCGGTGCCGCTGGCAACAACGGTTCGGCCTACGGCGCGGATGTTTTTCTCGGCTCGGACGTCACGTTCTCGGTGACCTCCAATCTGACACTCAACAGTCTCGGCGGAGCCGGAAACCTGAACGATCCGAATGTGGCCTCCAGGGCCTCGGACCCGAATGCCCAAGGCGGTATTGTGAAGACTGGCGCAGGAACACTTTTGCTGACCGGTGAGAATTACTATTCGGGCAACACCACCGTGCGAGCCGGGACTCTGACCCTCGGTGCGGGTGCCAAGGAGATCGGGACGAAAGTCGTGACCGTTGGGCAGAACCCCGGTGATGATGCGACCCTGGTTTTGGGAAGCAGCTCTCTCATCACTCTCGCAGGATTCAATGGTGCCAATGGAACGGATGCCGCTGTTGTCCTCGCTGCGGGAGCGGGCTCGACCGGCACACTTGTGATCGGAAGCGGGCCGGGCAGCAGCGGAGCCGACATCGGCGCTCGCATTTTCACCGGAGGCTCGGGCAATGCCACCATCCGGTTCACACAGCAATATGCCGCCGGTTCTTCGAACAACACGATTTATCCTTTCTATACAACAATCACCGGTTCAGCGGACGTTGTGCAGGCGGGCAATGGAACGACAAGGCTCCAACCGCTTTATGGGGCAAACACCTTTACGGGTGATGTCCTCATCGAATCGGGCACGCTTGCCACGGCGGGATCTGTTGCAGCCCTCGCGGCGGTTTCGGCCATACGCATTCAATCTGGAGCACTCGTGCTTGGACAGAGCAATGGAGTCAATGACCTCGCAGCCGTGGATCTGGCCGGCGGCACACTGCAAACCGGTCTCGGGTTGGCAGAAACGTTCGGTGCCCTCAACGTCACTTCGGCCTCGACGATCGACCTGCTCGCGGGGACATCGGAGCTTTCGTTCTCCAGTCTCGCAATCTCAAGCACCCTCGCGGTCTGGAATTACAACGCAGGCGACTCATTGAGAATCGAAAGCGGGATGGCCACAGGGGATCTCTCGAACGTGCTGTTCTACAGTGACAGTGGTTCCACGTTCCTCGGAAGCGGCGCTTTTTCCGGCGATCTCCTCATTCCCGTCCCGGAGCCGGGTGTTCCGTTGATGCTTGCGATGGCTGCGGCTATCTTTGGTATTGTCCGCTGGTCCCGCGCCCGGCGGTTTCCGTGAGGCGGGCAGAGGCCTTTGGACATTACGCGTCCCACCCCCGCCATGCTTTCAGGGCGGCGAGAGCGCGGGCGCGGTGGCTGAGTTGGTTTTTTGTTTCCGGGGGCAGCTGGGCAAACGTCTCGCAGTGGCCCTCGGGGACGAACAGGGGATCGTAGCCGAAACCACTCTCGCCACGTGCGGAAGGGATAATCGTTCCCTCGACGGAGCCGGCGAAGGCGGCGAGCTTGCGTCCATTGCGTGCCAGCACGATGACGCACCGGAAGCGGGCCGAGCGGGCCTTGCCGCGGATGTCGGCGAGGTTGGAGAGCAAGAGTGTGTTGTTCGCGCTGTCGCTGGAGGGCTCGCCGGCGTAGCGCGCTGAGCGGACCCCGGGTGCCCCGCCAAGAGCATCGACTTCCAGGCCGGAGTCGTCAGCGATGACCCATCCGTCGAAAAGCCGGGACGCGGCCACGGCTTTGAGAGTGGCGTTTTCCTCGAACGTGTCTCCGGTTTCCTCGACCTCGGGCATGTCCGGAACGGTGGAGAGATCCACGACGTGAAATCCCGCCCCGAGAATGGCGCGGATCTCGTCCACTTTGTGGGCGTTCCGCGTGGAGACGAGCAATGGGTTTGCAGGGGCGGGTCGCTCTGGCATAGTCCCGATTCCTACGATGTCCACGCAGCGCAAGCAATTTCCCTTCCTCGAATTCGAGCCCAAATGGCAGTCCCACTGGGAAGCCACCCGCGCGTTCCGCGCACGCAATCCGGGCGATGCCGGATTCGATGCCTCGAAACCGAAATACTACATCCTCGACATGTTCCCGTATCCGAGCGGCGACGGGCTTCATGTCGGTCACGTCGAGGGCTACACAGCGACGGATATCCTCGCGCGCTTCCACCGCATGCGGGGCTGCAACGTTCTGCATCCCATGGGATGGGATGCCTTCGGCCTGCCTGCCGAGCAGTTTGCGATCAAGACAGGCCAGCACCCGCGCGAGACGACGGCCCGAAATGTCGCCCGTTTCCGCAAACAACTCCAGGCGCTCGGATTCAGCTACGACTGGGAGCGCGAGATCGCGACGACGGATCCGGGTTACTTCCGCTGGACGCAGTGGATTTTCCTCAAGCTCTACAACGCGTGGTTCAATCCCGCCACGAACAAAGCCGAACCGATCTCCACCTACACCGGACCCGATCCCGACGCGGTACGGTTGGCGTATGTCGCCGAGATGCCTGTGAATTGGTGTCCGCAGCTTGGCACCGTGCTTGCCAACGAGGAGGTCGTCGACGGGCGCAGTGAGGTCGGGGGATTTCCGGTCGAACGCCGCCCGCTGCGCCAATGGATGCTCCGGATTACGGCGTTTGCCGACCGCTTGCTGGAGGGATTGGACGGGTTGGACTGGCCGGAGTCGATCAAGTTGCTCCAGCGCAATTGGATAGGGAAAAGCCGCGGAGCCGAGGTTGAGTTCGCCCTTGAGCAGCCCGGGCTTTCCCTGCGGGTCTTCACCACGCGCCCCGACACGCTTTTCGGGGCCACCTATATGGTAATCGCTCCGGAACATCCTCTGGTGGAGAGTCTTACAAAAGAATCTCAACGTGGCGAGGTCGAGGCGTACCGCAAAAAGGTCGCCAGCAAGTCCGACCTCGAACGCACGGACCTCGCGAAGGAGAAAACCGGTGTGCCCACGGGCTCCCATGCGATCAATCCCGTGAACGGGGCACGCATCCCGATTTGGATCGCTGACTACGTCCTCATGGGCTATGGCACGGGTGCCATTATGGCCGTGCCAGCCCACGACGAGCGGGACCATGAGTTTGCCACACAATTCGGTCTTCCGATCCTCGAGGTCGTCGAGCGTCCCGAGGGTGTTGCGGACGGCGTTTTTTCCGGGGAGGGCGTCGCGGTCTGCTCGGACTTTTTGAACGGACTTCCGACTGCGGAGGCGAAAGCGGAAATAATCCGGTGGCTGGAGGAAAAGGGCCTCGGCCGCGGCACAGTGCAATACAAACTGCGCGATTGGCTCTTCTCGCGCCAACGCTACTGGGGCGAACCCTTCCCGATCGTCTGGGAGGATGGACGTCACCGTCCGGTCTCCGAAGCGGAACTTCCCGTTGTTCAACCCGACATGGAGGATTTCAAACCGACGGGCACCCCCGAGCCTCCGCTCTCGAAGGCCGCCGAGTGGGTTGCCTACTCGGACCGCGCCGCCCGCGAGACGAACACCATGCCGCAGTGGGCGGGGTCCTGTTGGTACTACCTCCGCTTTTGTGATCCGAGAAATGGCGACCGTTTCCTTTCTCGCGAAGCGGATGCTTATTGGATGGGGAAAGCAAAACCGGGTGGGGTTGATTTGTATGTCGGGGGCACCGAGCACGCCGTGCTCCACCTCCTCTACGCGAGGTTCTGGCACAAAGTCCTTTTCGACCTCGGCGAAGTGGGAACTCCGGAACCCTTCCAGCGCCTTGTCAATCAGGGCATGATTCTTGGTCCGGATGGACAGAAGATGTCGAAGAGCCGGGGCAACGTTGTGACGCCGGACAGTGTGATCTCGGAATACGGCGCCGATTCCCTTCGGCTTTACGAGATGTTCATGGGCCCGCTCGAGCAGATGAAACCTTGGAGCGAGAAGGGTGTCGAGGGGGTCTATCGCTTCCTGGCGCGCGTCTGGAGACTTGGAATGGAGGAGAACCAGGAGGGCGAATGGGTGGTGAGTCCGGAGCTTCAGGACATCCCCCTCACCCCCTCCCAGGCCCGTGTCCTTCACGCCTCGATCAAGAAGGTGACACATGATCTCGAGGGGTTGGCCTTCAATACGGCGATCTCCCAAATGATGGTTTTTACGAACGAGTTTGTGAATGCCAAGCCGCGCCCGCGCGAGGCTCTGCGGGCGCTGCTGACTCTGCTCTCGCCGTTTGCGCCGCATCTTGTTGAGGAGCTTTGGCAGCGGGTGGGATTTGCCGGAGAGGCCGCCGCCCAACCGTGGCCGGTCCATGACGAATCCCTTTTGGTGGAAACCGAAATCGAACTCGCGGTCCAGATCAACGGAAAGGTCAAAGATAAGATCGTTGTTCCCGCCGCGGCGGATTCCGCGACGATCGAGGCGGCAGTGCGGTCGAGTCCACGCATTGTTGAGTTGGTGCAAGGACAGCAGATCGTGAAGGTGATTGTTGTCCCCAAGAAGCTCGTCAATTTGGTCATCAAGTAGTGCAAGTTGTTCCACGTGGAACAATTGGCGGGTCTTTCGGGGAGTGTTCCACGTGGAACACTCCCCTCTTTCTTGAGGGCTTTCTTGCTTTCGTTCGGAAACAGGGCTGCAATGGCCGGAATGAAAACATCCCTCCTTTCCGCGATCTTCCTCCTCGCCTTTTCCGTTGCATCCTTTGCTGCAACCCCTGCCCCGGAAAACCTTCGGTTGGCGGAGGAGTTGTGCACGGTGATGAAATTGGATGGGGGCTACGAGGCGATGATCGATCAGATGAAGAAAGTGCAGGAGCGAATGGGTGTGGCAGCCGGCGAGGCGCAGGACGCAGCGATCCGGGACTTCATGCTGGCTGCTCAAAAGAAAGCGCGCCCCATTCTGGCCGAGGTCTATGCGACGAATTTCTCCGCGGAGGAGCTGAAGGGAATGATTGAGTTTTTCAAGACCCCCGTGGGCCAAGCCTGGGTTGAACGGCAGGCCGTCGTTCAAACCCAGATCATGGAGAAAATGCAGGGAGTCTTGATGGAAATGCAGCCCGAACTTCTCAAGACGCTCATGAAGAATCTGCCGGGACGGCCAAAGACAGAATAGTTGGAGCGGTTTCCACGCGCGGTGGCGTCTTTCCTCTTGACGCGCCGCGCGGGATGGGACATCAAGTGTCCTATGCCAAACGCCTCCCGCCGCGCTTTGCGCGCCCTTCCCGCTGCCCGCACCACCCGGCCGCCCTTGGTGCGGATGGTCAAGATCCACGAACTGCTTGCCGCCGGGCAGTATCCGAATTGCTCGGATCTGGCCGACGTCTTCGAGGTCTCCTACAAGACGATCCAGCGCGACATCGACTTCATGCGGGACCAGATGCTGCTGCCGATCGATTACGATGCGGTGCGGCACGGGTTCCATTACACGAAGCCGGTGACATCGTTCCCGTCCGTCCAGATCACGCAGGGGGAAGTCGTGGCGTTGCTCGTGGCACAGAAGGCGGTCGAGCAGTATCGCGGCACGGCGTTCGAAAAGCCCCTGAGGTCGGCCTTTGAAAAGCTCACCGGCGCGTTGCCCGAGGGCGGAAGTTTCTCGCTGCAGGATTTGAGTCGGGCGGTGTCGTTCCGGCCGCTGGGTGCCGCGGTCGAGGTAATGGCAGAGTTCGAGGTGGTGGCGAAGGCCGTGCTGGAGCAACGCACGCTGGAGTTCGATTACCAGAGCCTGCGCGCCGAGAAATCCGAGCGCCGCCGCATTGAGCCCTACCATCTCGGATGCATGGGCAACCTTTGGTATGTGATCGGGAAGGATCTCGTGAAAGAGAAGGTGCGGACATTTTCCCTGACGCGCCTCTCCCGGCCGAAGCTCCAGAAGCGCGTCTTCCGCCGGCCTGCCGATTTTTCCCTTTCGCGGATGATGGAGAACAGCTTTGCGGCCTTCGAGTCGGGGAAGGCCGAGCGGGTCAGGATCCGTCTCGATGCCATCGGCGCGAGACTCGCCTCGGAGAAAGTCTGGCATTCCTCGCAGCGTCTCAAGCCGCTCACCGGCGGCGGCGCGGAGATGACGCTCGAGGTCGGCATCGCGCCGGATCTCGAGAACTGGATCCTCTCCTGGGGCCGTCATGCCGAGGTTTTGGAGCCCCGGCGTCTGCGGGATGAGATCGCATCCACCGCCCGCGCGATGGCGCTGAGGTATTCCTAACCCTCGAGCAGAAGGACGATCCAAACAGCGAACACGAGCAGGTGCACGGCACCCTGCAGCATGTTCGTGCGCCCGCGTGCGAATGTGATCACGCACAGCGCGAGGGCGACGCCAAGCATAAGGGAATCCTTCGGCGAGAGTCCGAGAATGATCTCCCGTCCTGTGAGGACTCCGACGACAAGAACTGCGGGGATCGTCAGGGCGATGGTGGCGAGGGCGGAGCCGAGCAGAAGGTTCACCGAGCGCTGGAGTTGGTTGCGGGCAGCGGCCTGGACACCGCCCAAACCTTCCGGGGCGAGGATGAGTGCGGCGACGACGAGGCCGGAAAGACCTTTCGGGGCCCCGGCGACTTGGGTTCCGTATTCAAGAACCTTGGCGAGCTCTTCGGAGAGAACGACAACGGGAACCAGGCTGACGATGAGAAGGACAACATGTTTTGCAATGCCGCCTGTTGGGGGAGGGGCGGTTTGCAGTATCTGCTGAGCGAAGAACTCCCGGTGCCGGAGGGTTTGGATCGCGAGGAAGAGCCCGTAAATGGCGACGCACAAGCCGGCCACGGCGAGTCCCTGCAGGGGTGAGAAACTGGCGGCCCGCGTGGCGGTGGTGAAGTTCGGCATCACGAGGCCGATGAGGGCGAGCGGGACGATGAGAGCAAGGTAGGAATTCGCGCCCTCAAGGTTGAATTCCTGCAATCTGTGCCGCAAGCCTCCGGCAAGCAGCGCGGCGCCGACGAGACCGGCCAGAACGATCATCACCACGGAAAACATCGTATCGCGTGCCAGGGTGGGATCATCCTTTCCGGAGAGCATCACGATAGTGACCATCGAAACCTCCATGCCTGTGACGCTGAGCGTCAGAACGAGCGTGCCGACCGGCTCGCCAAGCCGGTGGGCGATGGCGTCTGCGTGACGGACCACGCTGAAGGCCGCGCCGAGGATGGCGGGCACGATCCATGCGAACAAAAGCACGGCCATGACGGGTCCGGTGATGTGCTCCAAAGCGCTGTCCGCGACAGTGAGCGTGAGCCCCATCGTAAGCAGCCCGAAGGCCAGCCCGGCATTCGTGAAACGCCCCGCGGTGTTTACTGCTTTTGCTGCCACGACCACGTCCCGTCGGCTGCAGGCACTTCGATCCACTCGTCCTTGAAGGACCGCTTGCGCCAGAGTTCGGCCTGGCGGGTCTGGACGACATCCAGCGAGATTTTCTCCCTTTCGGCCTCTGTCTTCATGAGCGCGATGCGGTCGGCGTTTTCTGAGGTTACAGTCTTGCGGACATAGTCGCCATAATCACCGGGAGGATCGACGCGGATCGTGATGAGCCCCTCGCGGTTCTCGCCGATGAGACGCGAGTTTTTGAACTCCTGGATGTCCGCCATCCTGTTTCTGCGGGCGGATTCCGGATTGTCCGAGGCGGTGGTCGACTCGGGTTTCTTGGTGCCATCGCGCCCGTGTTGGTAAACATCGAGGCGCATTGTGATGTCGACCTTGATCGGATCCTCGGTCGACAGGTTCACTGTCGGGGCTTTGCAGGCCGCAAGGAGAACTGCTGCCGCGGCGAGCGCGATTACTTTTTCCACCGGCCCTCCTTGGATTCATCAGCGTGCAGCACGACATCGAAGGTGCGCGATCCTGCGGGACCTTGCAATCTCAAGTCGAGGCGTCCCTGTTCCCGCACAAACCAGAGGCGGCCACCTGCCTTGAGGTAGTCGAAGTCGCGGAGGTTCTCCAAGGCGACCCGCATGCTGCTGCTCTTGATCGCCGGCCAGTCGGCCGGGATGTTCGCGAGGAGGTCATCGAGCTTCGAGATTCGGAGTGTGCCGGGTCCGCGCGTGCGGAGATCGCCCTTGATACGCTCGATGTTGCGACCGAAGGCATCCATCTGGAGACGGAAGTTCACCGGCCCCGTCATGCGGAAGTTCTGCGGCGCGATCACATCGGTGAGTTTTTTGAGGTCGATGCCTGTGCCAGCCAGCCAGCCGATCCATGGAGACTTTGCATCGAAGAGAAACGTGAACCCGCCGCTCACATAACCCCCGTAGGCCACCCCCCCGAATTCCCCGTTGATTCCCTCCCGGTCGAACGTTGCCGAGATCCATGCGTCCCCGGCGCGATACTGGCGCCAGAGGATGCGCTCGACAAAAATCTTCCCGACGAGATTTTTTCTCCCTTGTTCTGGGGGGTAAGAGAACTGCAAGTCGCCTCGCCGCGCCTGGATCGTCAGTTGATACGACTCGAAGGCGTATTCCTGGGCGGGGATCTCGAGTTCGGTGCGCAGTTCGAGCGAGGCGAGATTGTCGAGTGCGACATCCCGTGCCGTGGCGCGGAAGTTCAGCGGAAGCCCGTAGCGTTCCCGCCCGCCACTGGCGAGGACAAGCCGGCCGAACTCGATGCCCAGCTCGCGGATGATCCACGATTTCCCGCCCGGGGAGGATTCCTCCCCCCCAAAGCGCTGCTGGGCCTCCTCCATATACCAGAAGAGGTCCTCGCTGATGTGGACCGTTGGGTTGAGGATCCGCACGCTTTCGATTTCCTGCCGCAGGAGTCCGGCCAGTGTGAAACGCAAAAAAATGCTTCGCAGACTCAACACCCGCACGAGCGGGTCATACGGGGAGCGCACGTCAAGGTCGGCGATCTCGACCTGCTGCGGTGTTTGCCCGAGCGCACCCGCGGCGCCGGAGAGCGAGAGGTCTTTCAACTCGGTGTTGAGCACGAACGTGATGTCCGACACTTCGGGGCGTTTGTCCTCGACCGTCACGCCGACGCGCTCGATGGCGAGCTTTCCGATCTTCCATTGGGAGGCTCCGCTGTCGCCGCCGGAGGCTGCGCCGCTGAAGAGCTTCTCCAGAGCGGGGCCGACAAAGAGGCGTCCGCCGGCGAGCCGCGCGCTGTCGATGCTCGCTTCCGCAAGCGCCGCCGCGCGGGCTGTGACTTCCACCCGGTCGAGGAGGAGGAATGGTGCGGCCACGCCCGCGGCGTAGCCTTGGATGTCCCAAAGAAGAACGCTGAGCGGCGGCGGTTCTTTTGCGCCGAGGTCTTTCCAGTCCAAGGCAAACTTCCACCGAACCAGCGCGGCATTGTCCCCCGTGGTGCCGAACTGGACTTCCCCGTAGTCGCAGACAAGCCGCCCGATCGACCATCCACCACCGGATCCGCCACCCGTCTTGGCGCCGCCGAACAAAGCGCCGATCGCCGAATTCGCCGTGATGACCGGATTCACGAGCCGCAACTCGTCGATGCGTGCTTTCATCAATCCATCGACCGACACGGCGATACGCCCCGAGTCGATCCGAAGCACTTCCGCTCCCGACGTGCGGTCCCGGACCACGAGTCCGCGGATATCGAGCTCCGAAACGCCGAGCACCTTCACTGCGGCCACGTCGACTTTCGCTCCCGGCAGGGCGCGGCCAATGGCCCATTCGGTCAGTGCAGCCAGCGGGTCCCCCGCGGCGGAGGTGCCCGAAACGCTCGCCAGCCACAAAGCCCCTGCAAGAACCACTCTACGCACGTCCCAGTGTATCCCACATCACGCCGGCCAGGAAAGCGATTCCCACGATCGCATTTGCATGGAAAAACGCGCTCTGGATGGATGCGGGATCCCCGCGCCGGGCCACGACGTGTTCGGCGATCAGCGCGATTCCGGTTACGGCAAGGGCCGCCGCGTAGCCGAACCCGAGTCCGGCCACCCAGCCGAAGGCCACAAGACCGCCGAAGGCGATCGCATGGAGCGCGGGGGCCCAGCGCAAGGAGCGTTCGACACCGAGGCGCACGACCATTGACTTCAACCCCTCCCGTCGGTCCGCTTCCACATCCTGCGTGGCATAAATGATGTCGAACCCAGCGACCCACGGAATCACCGCGGCGGCGAGCACAAGGGGCGGCAAGGCGAACGAACCGGTCACAGCGATCCATGCCCCGACCGGTGAGGCGGAGAGCGCGAGGCCGAGGAAGAATTGGGCGAAGTGCGTGAAGCGCTTCGTGAGCGAGTAGAAAAAAACTAGCGCGAGCGCCACAGGCGAGAGGGCCAGGCACAGGGGATTCAGCCACGCTGCACTCGCCACGAAGGCCCCGGACGACAGCGCACATGCGGCGATCGCCGCACCGCGTCCCACAAGCCGGTGGCGGCCCGCCGTGCGCGGATTGCGTTTGTCGATCTCCCAATCCGCAAGACGGTTGAACGTCATGGCCGCCGTGCGCGCGAAGACCATTGCCGCCACGATGCCCGCTCCGACGCGCCACGACGGCCAACCGCGCGCGGCGACGAACATCGCGCCCAGCGCGAAGGGCATCGCGAAGACGGTGTGCGAGAAGCGGATGAAGGTGAGAAAATCGGAAACCCTGCCCACAAGGCGACACTAGCGGGACAGGGGCCGGGAATCGACCACGGATTCTCGCGGCCTCACCCAAGCAGCCCCGCCAACAAAAAGAACAGCGCCGCCACCGCGAGCGCGAGCGCCGCCGCTTTCCACTCGGCCAAGCTCGCATCGAGGCGGTCGGCCCGCCTCAGCACATGACCGCACCGCAGCGCCTCGATGAGACAAACAATGTCCCCGGCGGGAAGCTTCCAGCGCCCGTGCCGTGCCCAGAGCCATCCGCACACGCCACCGAAGGCCACCGGCCAGACCGCCGTGCCAATCTCTTCGATCGACAGAGCTTTGCCGACGAGCTCCGGAGCAATCGTCACCACAAGCACCCACGGCACAATGAGACCGCCGATTGCGCAAAGCGCCCAAGGGAGAATCCGATGCAAGCGCGGTGTCGCCGCGGGGCCGCCGGGCTGCGCTGCCAGGGCTACCACAAACCGTATCATGAGCGCGGCGCTGAGGATGCTGGAGACGACAAGCACGGGGCCGGTCCATGTCGGCGCGAAGCAGGGTTTGGCAACAAGTTTGGCGATCATTCCCCCGGTGAAGGGAAGTCCGGCAAAGCTCAGAGCGAGGATGGCAGAGACTCCGAGACAGGCTCCGCGCCAGCGTCCGCCCAGCGTGGCAAGCAGTCCGACGGAGAGAAAGAGGCTTCCCTTCACGAACACATGGTGCACCGCATAGAGCGAGGCCGCCTCGCGTGTCGAAGGGATAGCGGCGGCGAATCCGGCACCGAGGGTCGCCGCGACCAATCCCATCTGGCTCACGCTGGAATACGCGAGCAGGGTTTTCGGTTGGTCCTGCACGAGCCCGAGCAGCGCCCCGAGAAGTGCCGTGGCGAGTCCCGCCACGAGGAGGGTATGGCCCCAGTCCGTTTGCGGCACACCCCATGGCAGGAACACAAGAAACCCGAGCGCCCCTGCTTTGACGAGAGCTCCGCTGAGCACGGCCGAGGCTGGCACGGGCGCGGCGGGATGTGCGATCGGCAGCCATCCGTGGAGCGGCACCAGCCCCAGCTTGATACCGAAACCGAGCAAAAGAAAAACGAATGCCTGGCTTCTGAAAGGCGATGCCCACGCATGGGTGGAGATTTCCGCGAGGGCGAGCGTGTCCCCGGCTGGGCCTGCGGCAAGGAGGACGAATGCCAGAAGAAGGAAGGCCTCGCCGGCGAGTGCAAGCACGAGATAAACCCGCGTCGCCCGGCGTGCCTCGGGTGTTCCGTTGTGGATCACAAGCCCGCAGGCAGCGAGGCTCAGAAGCGCGAAGAGCATGTAGAATGTCGCGAGATCCGCTGCGACGAACAGCCCGACCGAGCCGGCCAATGTCATCAACCATGCCGCAGCGAATTGGCGGATCCGGGGATCCTCCCGCAAAAAATCGGCCGCGAACCAACCCGCCAACATCCAGAGAAGTGCGCACGCGCCGAAGAGCATCCGGCCGGCGACGGGAACCGCGAGCCCGATGCCGAGCCGCGCGTCGCCGAGGACGAATCCCTCGAACAGCCACGGAGCCCATGCGACCGCCAGTGCCGGAAGCGGGGCCGCCGCCAAAACTGCGATGGGACGTCCGCGTCCCGCCAGTATTCCTGCCGCCAAGATCAACGGCCAAACGGGGACAAGCAGAAGACCGAGTTGGGATGCCGTCATTGCCAGAGGAAGTTCACGGGCCACACAGCGGTCAGACCAAGGAAAAGCGATGCCAGCGAAAAACCGAGTGCCAGCCATTGCGGTCCGTGCGGTTGGGGAATCGGAGAATCTTTTCGCACTCCGGTGAGCAGAGGACCGAGTAGCAGCGAGAGGTAACCCGCCGCAAGGATGCCGCCGGTGAGGATCACCAATGCCCACCACCATTCCCCCGCGAGCATTGCCCGCTCGAGAAGCATCCACTTGGCCCGGAATCCTCCGCTGGGCGGGAGGCCGATCAATGACAGGCTGGAGGCCAGCACAGCGAGTGCCAGCACTGGGAAATGCCGTCCGAGCCCGGCCAGATCGCGGATGCGCCCGCCGCCGGCTGCCGCGATGAGGAGTCCGGCGGCAAGGAAGAGCGCGGTTTTTGCAAGGGCATGCGAGGCGAGTTGAAGCGTCCCTGCCGTGATCATTGCGTGCTGTGCCGCCGGCTCGTTCCCCGCCAGCGGAAAGACAAGGAAGAGGTAGCCGATCTGCGCGACCGTGGAGTAGGCGATCAAGAGTTTGATTTGGTCCTGCCGGAACGCCATCACGCTGCCAAAGAGAATCGCGGCGGCACCGAGACCGCCGACGGCCGTCGCGAAAATCTCGGGTCCTTGGCCTCCCAGCACCTCGAACCAAAGTCGAAGGATCAGAAAAAACGGAACCTTTACCACCATTGCCGAAAGGATCGCGCTCGCGGGAGCCGGTGCCCCGGCATGGGCAGGCGGCAGCCAGAAGTGGAATGGAAAAACCGCCCCCTTGGCCAGCAACCCTGCAATCATGAGCCCGACCACCGGCACAGCCGCCCCGTTGCCCGGCACGACACGCGCCAAGTCCGGCACGGAAAGGGTTCCGAACATCCCGTAAACCAGCCCCACGCCCGCGAGGTAGAACATGGAACCCAAGAGCGCGAAGAGAAGATAGCGCAGGGCCGCTTCAAGTGTCGCGCGCGTTCCACCCAGGCTCACCAGCGGAACGGCAGCCAGCGTCAGAAGTTCGAGGGCGACGTAGAGACTGAAGAGGTCGTCGAGCGTGAAGGTCGCCGCCAACGCGGACCACGTGGCCAGAAAGAAAATACGGAAACTGTCGGCGCGCGCCGAGTCGGGCCCGACTTGGGCGGCGGCGAACCAACCCACGCCTGTCATCACCACGGCGGCCAAGGCCAACAGCACTGCCGCAAAGCGGTCGACATGCAGCGTGATGCCCAATGGCGGCATCCACCCGCCGATGTGTGTGGTCAACGGCCCGGCTCCGCTGAGCACGATGCAAGAGACCGCGAGCGAAATGCCGAAGCATGCCACCAGGAAACCCCGGAAGATCCGCGTGGAAAAACGCCCACCCACGAAGACAGCCAGGGTGCCGGCGAGCGGAAGCAGGATGGTCGCGACGAGAAGGGATGTGGCCATTTCAACCTTCTCCCCCGTCGTCCGTCTTGCTCGCGGCCAGTCGCAGGATGAGCGCGATGCCAAGGGCGGTTGCTGCGAAGGCGACGACGAGCCCTGTAATGACAAGTGCTTGGGGAATCGGATCCGGGCCTTCGGGTGCTCCCCGGTGCGCGATGGCGCCGAAGATCAAGAACACTCCGCTGCTCAACACGTTGAAGGAGACCAAGCGCCGCATCCACGTTCTGCCGACAATCACCCCGTAGAGGCCGATGCCCACGACAGCCGCCGCACAGAGTCCGATGACTGACCACGTCATCATGATTCGCGCTCCGGTGGTCCCGCGATGAGAAGAGCGAGGACCGCTGCCAGTGAGGCCGTGAGCGGGATCTCAATGCACAGGATCATCGCCTTGGCGAATCCCGCCGGATACCCGAGAAAATTTCCTGTGAAAACAACCCCCGCCGCCCCGATGGCAAGAAATGTCGACGGTCCGGCGATGAGTAGGAGCCTCAGCCGCCACGATGAGGCGGCCGGGATGCGGGCAAGCCCTGCGCACAGGGCAAGCAACCACATCGCCGCCAGTACCGCGGCGGCCGGGAATTCCCCTCCATGTGCGTCGGACCCGTTCCAGAGGAGGAACGATGCCGTGAGCACACCGGCCGGCACAACGAGTCGTGCCATGAACGATAGCGCCTCCATCGACGCGTCTGCGGGAAGCAACGGCGGAGCCCCGTGGTCGCCGGTTCTCGCCAGCGACCAGACGGCCGCCAGAGCCAGAAAAACGACTCCGACTTCGATGAGCGTATCGAGTGCGCGGAAACCCATGAGCGTGGCTGCGACCGGATTCCCCACTCCCAAAGCGGGGAGGGCCTCACGGGCCATCCCGGCGAGCGAGGGAGCGGGCGTTGGAAGATGCCAGACCAGCCAGCCGAGAGCTCCCGCAACCGCCATCGACACCAGGCCTGCCACGACGTGGAGCCCCGGACCTCCCGCACGCCCCGTGTCCTCCGATGGATCAAGCTTCGTGGCTGCGAAAAACAAAAGGAGGGCAGACAGGCCGGCTCCGACCGCGCCCTCCGTAAGGGCGACATTCGGTGCGCCCAGACGGAACCATACCACCACGAGGGCAATTCCGTAGCCCGCGAAGGCAGTGACCGAGGCGAAGGCCGAGCGGGCCGCGATCGTCCAAACCGCCAGCCCGATGACCGCTGCGGCCAGGGTTCCATCGACCAATAATCCCGCCGTCACTGAGCGGAGTCCTCCTCGTCCTT
The DNA here is from genome assembly GCA_964552635.1 of uncultured Chthoniobacterales bacterium. GTDB lineage: Bacteria > Verrucomicrobiota > Verrucomicrobiia > Chthoniobacterales > Terrimicrobiaceae > CAZKHB01. The sequence goes on along the minus strand of CAZKHB010000007.1, from coordinate 88,639 downwards.
TGCCATGCGTGCGGCCATCTGGCCGGCACACGCCGAGCCGATGAGCAAAATCCCCCAGATGGCGAACAACTTCAGCGCCGCCAACGGACCCGGCATCTGCGGGAGGAGCCCGAGCATCACCAAGCCAAGACCCAAATTGTCCACCTTCGTGACGGCATGGATGCGCGAAAGGGGATCGGGAAAACGCAGCGTTCCCAATGTCCCGGCGAGGTAGAAAAGTATGCCCGCCAAGACGGCTGCCACCGTGAAGGCATTCGTCAGAAATCCACTCATTGGGACTTCCTCCCGGAACCGCGCGAACCGAGGTAGGCCCCGAGGATTCCGAATGGCGAGAGCACAGCCAGAAGCAACGCGATATCCAGCACACCATCCTGCCGTCCGGCACTCGACAAAAGAAGCAGCGCCCCCACGGACCCGCTGGAGAGCAACTGGATCGCAAGCAACCGATCCGTGCGGGCCGGACCCCGGACCGCGCGGAGGATTCCCGCAAGCACGATCAAGACGACCGCCACCGCTGCCGCGAGAAGAAACGTGTTCATCGGGACGTCTCCAATGCATTGCGAACGAGGCGTTCCTCGTTGGCCAGTTGCCCCGCATTCGGAGCGGACTTGTCCAGCACATGGTAAGTGATATCCGATCCCTCCACGCGCACCGGGAGCGCGCCCGGCACCAAACTTGTGAGCGCCAGAAAGGTTTCCCTCGCGGGGCCCCGTCCGAGCCCGCATGTGTGGCGATGATAGCCCGGTTCCAGCCGCACCTTCGGAGCCAGTGCGCGCAGTGCAAGATCCCAGCCAGCCGCGATCGATTTCACAAAAAATGCCACCGCCAACCGCAGGAGTGCCGCGGGCCGGGCACGGAACGTTCCGGGCGCGAGCAATCGAAGACTCGCCGCCGCCGCCAGCCACGCCGCCACCAATCCTGCCACCATATCCCCCGCGACGCGGTCGCCCGTGGCCAGCCTTTGCCACCATCCCTCCTCGGCACTGCTGAGAGCCAGCCAGAGGAGGAAGAACGCGCCGGTTCGACGAACCCACGAGAACATGCGCACGCTCGGACGGCTTGCGGGGATCGTGGGGGCGTCTCTCATGGATCGGTGGTCTCGCCGTGCGGGCGGGATCATGGTCGCCGTGCGTCCTTCCGCGCAAGTTCGGAAATCGCTTGGTCTAATCACTGGGGGATAGGGGTGAAATCCCTTGCGGGCGCTGCGGGTGCGGGGGAGAGTCGGGGCATGATGCGGCTGGTGTTGGCTTTGGCGATCTTTTGTTCCGCGCTTGGGGCGCGGGGGGCGGAGCCTGCGCTCGGGAAGGGATCGGTGGTGGTGTTGCCGTTGGATGGTGCGGTGTCCGAAGCGCAGTTTTTCTTTCTGCGCCGGGCGTTGAAAAAGGCGGAGGCGGCGGGCGCCGAAGCGGTCGTGCTGGACATGGACACGCCGGGCGGTGCGCTGCAATCCACGGAAAAGATCGTCAAGATGATCATGGAGAGTCCGGTGCCCGTTTACACGTATGTGAATGCGAATGCGGGCTCGGCCGGGGCGTTGATTGCCTTGGGGACAAAGAAGGTCTTCATGGCCCCCGTAAGCGCGATCGGGGCGGCGGCTCCCGTGGTGGGGGGAGGCCAGGAGATCCCGGCGACGATGAACGCGAAGATCGTTTCGTATTTCTCGGGCTACTTCCGGAGCGTGGCGGCAGAGAATGGCTACCATCCGCAACTTGTCGACGGCTTCATGAATCTCGACAAGGAAGTGAAGGTGGGTGATGAGGTGATCAATCCGAAAGGCGCACTCCTCACCCTGAGCGCGCAGGAGGCGACTAAGGTCATCGACGGCAAACCGCTCCTTGCTTCGGGCATCGCCAAAGATGTGAAAGCCGTCACGCAGCAGGTCGGGCTGGATCCCGCGCGCCTCGTGACGCTGGAGCCCTCGGGATTCGAGAAAATCGCGCAGTGGATCACGATGCTCGCGCCGGTGTTCCTCCTTGCCGGGGCGGTGAGTGCGTATCTGGAATTCAAGACACCCGGCTTCGGAATCGCCGGGGCGATCTCGGCTGTGTGTTTCGGGTTGTTTTTCGCGGGGCATTACGTGGCCGGGCTGGCGGGGCTGGAGTTGGTGGCAGTCTTTGCGCTGGGTGTCGCGTTGATCGTTGTTGAGATGGTTTTCTTTCCGGGGTTGCTGCTTTTGGCGTTGGCCGGGTCGGTGCTGATGCTCGGCTCGCTTTTCGTGGCGATGGTGGATGTCTACCCGGCGCGCCCGCTTGAGATTTCCTTCGAGGGTTTGCTCCAACCGATGGCGAACCTCTCGATTGCCATCGTCGGGGCTGTGTTTTTCATTATGCTTCTCGCCAGATTTCTGCCGGACCTTCCGTTCTTCCGACGCATTGCTCTCTCCACGCAGCAGGCGCTGGGGCCGCAATTGGCGGCGGCGGGAGGAAGCCGGCTTCTGCCCGACCTCGCGGTGGGTGCTGTCGGCGTCGCGGTGAGCGCACTCCGACCGGCTGGAAAGGCGCGTTTCGGCGACACCATTGTCGATGTGCTGACCGACGGGGACTTCGTCAGCCCGGGCTCCACGGTCCGGGTCGTCCGCGTCGCGGCAGGACGGGTCGAAGTTGCGCCCGAAGGCTGACGCGCGCCGAGGGAAAAATCTTTGCCGTGGCATTTTGCACCGCTACTCTTATCCGATGCCCAAACGTCGCCCTCTGAAAATCGGGTCCGCCGCCCTCGGTGGTCGCGACCTGCTTTTCATTCTCGGTCCCTGCGTGATCGAGTCTCCTGCCTTCACGCGCAGGATGGGCAAAAAAATCGCCGCAATCTGTCGGGACGAGGGCGCGGATTTCGTTTTCAAGGCCTCCTATGACAAGGCGAACCGGACGTCCGCCAAGTCCTACCGCGGGATCGACGTCGAGGATGGCTGTGCCCTGCTCGCCGAGATCGGGGGTGAACTCGGTGTGCCGGTGACGACGGATGTCCACACTCCGGCCGAAGTCGAGATCGCCGCAAGGTTCATCAATATTCTGCAGATTCCGGCCTTCCTGTGCCGCCAGACGGATCTCATCGTCGCGGCGGGCCGCTCCGGCCGTGTCGTGAATGTCAAGAAAGGCCAGTTCCTTGCGCCATGGGATATGCGGAATGTCGCCGGTAAACTGACAGCCGCCGGGTGTCGGCAGTTCTTCTTCACCGAGCGGGGCACAACCTTCGGTTACAACAACCTCGTCGCCGACATGCGCGCCGTGCCTTGGATGCAGGAACTCGGTGTGCCGGTCGTCTTTGATGCCACGCACTCCGTCCAGCGCCCCGGCGGTGCGGGGGATTCCACCTCCGGCGATGGGGCTCTGGCTCCCGTTCTCGCCCGCGCCGCCGTGGCTGCCGGTTGTGACGGCGTCTTTCTTGAAACGCACGAGAACCCCTCCCGCGCCCTCTCCGACGGCCCGAACCAAGTCCCCCTCCGCCAACTGCCGGCCCTCTTGCGCCGCCTGCGAAAGATCCGCGATGCGATTGCTTAAAACTTTTCTTTTTCTCTTCCTCGCCGCGGGTCTGCGCGCCGAACCCTCACCGTCGCCCTCTCCGGAGGCCGCCGCTGCGAAATCCGGCGAGGACTTTGATATCCCGGTGCCGGTGGGTATGCCGGTGAAGGGCATCAAAATCCCGCACCGCAACGAGAATGGCGACCTTGTCATGGTCCTCGAGGCCGAGACCGCCAAGAAGCTCGATGAAGCGCGGGTCGAGATGGAGAAACTGCGCATCGAGGCCTTTGATGACGAGGGCAAGAAAATCTTCGTCGAGATGCCCTACTCGATATTCGACCTCCAGACCCGCGTGCTCACAGGCAACCAGTCCGCCCTCATCCGTCGTGACGATTTCGAGATCACCGGCAACGAGGTCGAATTCCAAACCAAGACCCGCAACGGCACCGTGCGCGGGAACGTCAAAATGACCATCCTCACCGAAAACGCCGATCCCCAATGACTATTTTCTTCCGACTCGCCCTTCTTTTCCTTTTGCTCCCGCCCCTTCAAGGATTCAGTGAAGAGACGCCTTCGATGAATGCCGGTTCGTCCCCGGCTCCGGGTTTCGGCGCCTTTGCAGGTATCGGGCAGGACCGTCCGAAAGGCGCGCGCACCGAGATCACTGCCACGCAGGAGGCCACATTCGACAACGCCGCCAACATCGCCGAGTTCATTGGCCGCGTCGTCGTCCGCGATCCGCAGTTCACTCTCACCTGCGACCGTCTCAAGGTCACCCTGAGCAAGGACCGCAAGGGGCTCGAAACCGCCGTGGCCACCGGCAATGTGGTCATCATTCAGGAACAGGTCAGCGGCAACCAACAGAAGGCCATTGGCCGTGCCGGTGAGGCGACCTATGTGCCCGCCACCGGGGATGTCACGCTCCGCATCTGGCCATCCGTCCAGCAAGGCATCAACACCCAGGTCGCCACCGAGGAAAGCACCGTCATGATTCTCAACCGCAATGGGAAATCCACCACGCGCGGCAGCAGCAAGACGGTGATCAGTGATACCGAGGGCGCCGGAGGCAGCCGATGAGCGCAGCCGCTGAGTCTCCGGCCCCGCCAGCGGGCGGTCCGCCCCTCCTCCGCACCGACGGTCTCGTGAAGATTTACAACGGGCGCTCCGTCGTGAACGGTGTGGACATCAATGTCCGCAAAGGCGAGATCGTCGGGCTTCTCGGCCCCAATGGCGCCGGCAAGACCACGACCTTCTACATGATCGTCGGCCTCATCCGCCCGAATGGCGGCCGTGTGTTTTTTCAGGATACCGATGTCACCGACATGGCGATGTATCTGCGGGCGCGACACGGTATGGGCTACCTTCCGCAGGAGGAGTCCATCTTCCGCAAGCTCACCGTCGAGGAGAACATTCTCGCGATTCTCGAGACGACGAAAGCGACCAAGGCGGAGCGCAAGGCACGCTGCGAGGAACTGCTCACGCGGTTCGGCATCGAGCATCTGGCGAAAAACCAGGCACTCACCCTTTCCGGCGGTGAAAAGCGGCGCCTCACCATCGCCCGCTCGCTGGTCACGAATCCCTCGCTGCTCATGCTCGACGAGCCGTTCAGCGGTGTCGACCCCATCGCCGTCCACGATGTGCAGCAGATCGTGCAGGACCTCCGTGCGCAGGGGTTGGCGATTCTCATCACCGACCATAACGTCCGCGAGACCCTCAACATCGTCGACCGCGCCTACCTCATCTACGAGGGCCGCGTCGAAAGTCAGGGGAACAAGGAATTTCTTTTGAACGATCCGATCAGTCGCAAGCTCTATCTTGGCGAGTCCTTCACCATGTAAGCCCCCCACGATGAGCAAACGCGTCTCCCACATCACCGTCGGCCACTTCTACGCCAACCACGCGGAGAAGCTCGGTCTCCGGCTCGAGGGATCCTCGCGCGGACTCAACAAGCTCATCAAGGAACCCACTGTCAACCGGCCCGGCCTCGCCCTCTCGGGATTCTTCAGTTACTTCGCGGGCAAACGCATCCAGGTCCTCGGCGCGGCGGAACTCAGTTACATCAAGAGCCTCAAGGCCGCCGATCTGCGCCAGCGGCTCCGCGCCCTCTTCGGAAAAAACCTTCCCTGCATCGTCGTCGCCCGGAACGCCCCCGTTCCCACCGCCCTCTTGGAGGCCGCCTCGGAGTTCGAGACCCCGGTCTTCCGGACGAGCATGATCACGATGAATTTCATCAATGCCGCCACGATCGCGCTGGAGTTTGATTTCGCGCCCACCACGTCCGAGCACGGGAGCATGGTCGACATCATGGGCATCGGAACCCTGGTGCGCGGGGCCAGCGGCATCGGGAAGAGCGAGTGCGTGCTCGGCCTCATCGAGCGCGGATACAGTCTCGTCAGCGACGACATCACCCGGATCCGGGCGATCGAAGGCCGCGAACTCGTCGGAATGGCGGACAACCTCTCGCGCTACCACATGGAAGTGCGCGGCATCGGCGTCATCAACATCGCCTCGATCTTCGGGGCCGGAGCTGTCCGCCCCGAGAAACGCCTCGACTTTGTGGTCACATTGAAAGATTGGCACGAGGTCGAAGATGTGGATAGAATAGGCCTCGACAGGGACTACTACGAAATCCTGGACATCAAAATCCCGCATGTGACGCTGCCGGTCCGCACCGGTCGGGATCTTGCCAGGCTCGTCGAAGTCGCCGCGCTCGACCAGAAACTGAAAGACATGGGCGAGAACAGCGCCGTGGAATTCAACCAAAGACTTTTGCATATGATCAGCGAACGCCGGAGCCGATAAATGGGGATCCTTTCGAAGAAAAAGACCAGCGAGGACGCCCAGCGTCACTCGAGCGAGATCATCATCGAGAACCGCAACGGACTCCATGCGCGCCCGGCGGCGATGTTTGTCAAAATCTCCAGCCGTTACCGGGCCGAGGTCTGGGTCGAGAAGGACGGCGAGCGCGTCAACGGAAAGAGCATCATGGGGCTCATGATGCTGGCCGCCGGAAAAGGCTCGAAGCTGACTGTCATCGCCGAGGGCTCCGACGCCGAAAAAGTCGTGGCCGAACTCAAGAACCTTGTGGAAACCCGGTTCGGGGAAGAGTGAGCGAACAGCCGGACGCGCCCGAGGACGAACGCGCTGAGAAACCGCACAGCGTTCCCTCCCGCGTTTCGCGCCACATCGAATCTTTCGTTTCCACGCTGCGTTGGGTGCTTCCCTCCCTCGCTGCGGCCTTCCTCGCAGGTGGTCTGGCAGTCTGGGCCTACGGGGAGTACCGCCAAAAGCCGGTCGAGTCCATCCCGCGCACGAAAGCCGAGCCACCCGCAGCCCGTCCGCGCGTGCCGGAGCGATTTATCCGGGTTCTCACCTTGGACGGCGGCGGCATCCTCATGCTGCCCGCACTCCAGACGCTGGCGGACCTTGAGACGCGTTCCGGCCGTCCGGTTTGGCAGTTGTTCGACCTGATCGTCGGCACGGGCTCGGGAGCCGCCATAGCTGCGGCGCTTACAGTTCCCGAGAACGGCGAGACGGCGCGGTTCACCGCCACCAAGCTGGTTGCAGAGTTTCCCGAACTTTGGCGGAAAATCTGCGACGTGCCCGAGGTGCATCCGCTCCTGTCAATGGAGGGCCGCACGGCGCCACGCCTGCTCACGCGGGACCGCCAGCGCGCTCTTGGTGACTTCTTTGGGGAGGCCCGCCTCGGTGAGGCGCTCACCACGGTCGTGCTGGCAGCTTTCCACCTCGAGGACAGTGCTCCGTTCTTCTTCGCGAGCGACATGGGCCAAAGCACGAACTCCGCCTCGGGCAGCAGCCGGCCGGTGACCGAGGCGGGGGATTTCTTTCTCGCCGACGCAGTGCTGGCCGCCACGGGCGATCCCTCGGTTTTTGCACCGGTCCGGCTTCGGACCCTCCAAGGCGAGGCCGCGGGCACTTTTGTCGGTGCCGGGCTCTTTGCGTTCGATCCCGCGCTGATCGCCGTGAATGAGGCCCTCCTGCGCTTTCCCGGGCGCCAATGTGTGGTCATCAGTCTCGGAGTGCGAGCGACCGCTCCGCCTGCCACCGGTTGGTCGGCCGTTGCCTCGCCTCAGGGTCTCGCTCGCCTGGCGGCGGAAGGTTCGTCGGCGACAGTGGCCCAGACGGCCGGGGCGCTGCATCGGTTCGGTTCCGGCGCGCTGGCCGGCTATGTGCGTTTCGAAGCCGTGCTTCCCGCAGGGCTCAACGACCCCTACGATGCCTCGCGGGTTCAAGTGGAGGCCCTTCTTGCCGCGGGGCGCAAGCACATCGAGGAGCGTGCCGCCGCGCTGGATCGTACCGCCTCCTTCCTCGCAACCCCGTGATTTGCCTTTGCCGCCCGCTCGGATTCGTTTGATTTCGTTGCCTTTCGCGTTCATAAGTTCCGGTTCAGTCATGCGTGCCTCCCTGTTCCCTCTCGTTCTCGTGACCGCCCTTGCGGGGCTCGAGATCGCCCCTGCCCAGGCCCCGGCTCCCGCGCCGACAAATCTCGTCCGCAACCCCGGGTTTGAATCCGGATTCCGGCTCGACGATCTCTGGGACGGCGTCGATGCGAGCGGATTCCTCGCCGGCAACCGCGCGAGCCTTCCTGTGCTGACCTCGGGCGGTGGCATCCAACCTTCGCCCATGCCGGTGTCCGTGAGCGTCGCGGATCTGAATGGCGACGGACTCCTCGACATCGCAACGATGGATCCCATCGGCTACATGCTCGTGTATTTCAATTCCGGCACGAAGACCGAGCCGAAGTTCACGATCGGGGAAATGGCGAACAACTTCCTCACGCGCATGCCGGCTCCGCCGGATCCGTTGCTCGCCGACATCCTGACTCCGCAGGATGCGAGCGGGAGCCAGGATGCCAGACAGAATGCCCGTCGCGGCCAGCGGATTTTCCTCGCCGATTTCAGTCGTTCGGGGAGACGGGACGTCCTCATCGGCAACTATCTCGGGGAGTTGTTCCTCCTGCCCAACGCCGGAAGCGGGGCGCGTCCCGACTTCCGCCAACCGAACCAGATCCGCCAGATTTTGATCCCATCCACGAAGGATCCGACCGTGCGGTGGGCGAGCCTTCTCTCGCCGATCACGTTCGATTTCAACGGTGACGGCCGTGACGACATCCTTGTCGGGGAGGGTTCTTACTCTGCCAACAGTATCCATGCTCTCCTCAATCAAGCCGGGGGTGGACGACCTACTCTGGACGAGAACCAACGCCGCATTGCGGCCTTCGGCATGGGACTTGAGCAGCTCACCCCGGCCGCGGCTGACTACAATGGCGACGGACTCCCTGACCTTCTCGTAACTGAACGCACCGGAAAAGTCGCCGTCTACATCAACAACGGCTCGCGGGGGGAAAAACCGTTTGATTTTCTCAAATTCATTCCGGCCGGCAAACCGTCTCCGATGACAGCCGCTCTCTCGACCAACCAGACGAAGGATCCGATGGATGCCGCGAAAGCCCCGGGTCTTATTTCGCTCGGAGGCATTGCTACCATCACGACAGCGGACCTCAATGGGGACGGGCTGTTCGATCTCCTCTTCGGCAAGAGCAATGGCCGGGTCGCCCTCTCGCTTAACACAGGCAACGCGAAGGAACCTGCCTTTGCCGCCCCCGTCGAACTGAAGGGCACTGCCGGCACGCCGCCCTTCCAGCTTCCGGCCGGTTGGGAGGTTGATTACGGACTTCAAAAGGGGAATTTCTACGGTTTCATCTCTCTGGTTAACGAGACCACCGAGCCCGGCCTCTCGCCGCCGGAAGGCAAATCGGCGCTAAAGATCGGTTACCGCAAGAGCCCGAACACGATCATGCCGGTCCCGAACTTCTACTCTCCCGCGATTGGACGGTGGGATCCGCAAGCCATCCGTGTGCCGGACGCGCGGACTTACGCGGGTTCCCCCGCGAACGTCTTTCTGATGACTCAGCAAGCGAATGTGAAAGTCGGCACGCCCTATATCCTTACAGCTAGGGTGAAAGGCAACCGCGTCAGTTCCGCCAACATCATCGTCGGCATCGGTGGTCGCCTTGTTCTGGAATCCCGCGTGACGCGTGGAGACCGTGGATCCGTGAACCGTGTGGAGGACTTTGTGACGCTCAACGAAGCTGTGATCGTGCCGATTACCGCCTCCCCGAACTGGAGTGAAGTCCGGCGTGAAGTTACACTGAATGTTTCCGACGCTCGGGCCAAGCGGACGCTCGAGAGTGGAAAAATCCCGCCGGAATCCCGTGTCACGACAGCCATCGCGATCACGGCCGAGTTGACGCCCGGAGAGGGCACCCTTTACATCGACGACCTCAAGCTCGTTCCGAAGTAAGTCTCACGCTTTCGGCGGTCGTGAGAGACGACGCACGTCATCCGGCAGGTCCGCGCGCTCGTCGGCATGGACGCGGTCGATGAAGAGCACGCCCTGCAAGTGGTCGAACTCGTGCTGCACGGCACGTGCCAGAAGTCCCTCGGCCTCGAAGGTAATTTCCTGTCCATCCAATCCCATGGCCTTCACGCGCACAGCGTACGGGCGTGGTACATCGGCGCGCAGGCCCGGAAAACTCAGGCACCCTTCGGGTTCGGCCTTTGTGCGACCGAAAGGCTCGATCTCGGGATTCAGCAGCACCATCGGCATCAAGGTTTCGAAGTCGACGGATTGACCCTCCGTTCGCATGGCGCTTGGCCGATCGCGCATCTGTGGTACCTCGAGAACGAACATTTGGAGGGGGAGGCCGACCTGCTGTGCGGCGAGACCGATTCCTTCCGCGTCGCGCATGGTCTCGATCATGTCGGCGGCGAGTTGGCGGATGCGCGCGTCGATTTTCTCAATGCGACGGCCTTTGGTGCGGAGCGCGGGGTGCGCTGTCTGGGTGATTTCCAAGATCATGGCTGTGCGGTCTCGGGTTGGGTGAAGGCGGGGACATTCCGCAGACCGGCCTCTTTCAAAGCATCGAGCACCTTCACGACAACGCCGAAGGGTGCATCGCGGTCGGCTTGAAGGGCAACCGGCTTCTCGGGTGCCTCGGCCCGCACGGCTTTCAACCGGGTCGCCAGTTGATCAGCAGGGACCGGTTCGTCATCCAGCGTGATTTCTTCCGAGTTCTTCACTCGCAGGATGAGCGGCTCCTCCTTGCCTCCAGCCGCCTTCTCGGCGGTCTTCGACTCAGGCAGGTTGATGAGGAGGCGGGGCTGCTCCTTCCGGAACGTCGTCGTCACGATGAAAAAAATGAGAAGGATCGCGAGGATGTCGATCAACGAGACGATGATGACGGACGGGGTCCGTCGCTTGCGGGTGTGGAAACGCATCGGCTACACGACGTGACGCTCGACCTGGGGTTGCTCACCGTGGGGATAGCACTTGGCCAGCAGGTCGGCGGTGATCGATTCCATCTCGATGGCCATCACCTCCACCTTGCGTTGGAAATAGTTGTGGGCAATCAGGCTCGGTGCGGCCACGGCCAAGCCGACAATCGTGGTGTTCAGCGCCTCAGAAATCCCGCGGGCGATCACGACCGGGTCCCCGCTTCCGCCCATCGTGGCGAAGATGCCGACCAGTCCGGAAAGCGTGCCGAGAAGTCCGAGGAGAGGGGCGACTCCGGTGGCGATCTCAAGAATCACCAACCCGCGTTCCATGCGGGCCACTTCGTTGCGGGCCTTCGTCTGGATCGCTTCGAGATTCTCGGCGCGGGGCCAGTGGAGGTGCGCGATGAGAGTGCTCAGAATGCGGGAGAGGGCCGAAGGATTGGAACGCATGGAGGCCTGCAGCCCGTCGAGATCATCACCCGGCTCGAGGTCGTCCACGGCATTTGCGATCGCGGCCGGGATCACGACCTTCTCGCGGAGTGCCATCCCGCGCAGAAGAATCACGGTGAGCGAGGTCACCGAAAGAGCGAGCAGGAAAACCATGAAGGGGCCGCCTTTCGCGAAGAAATCGACGGCGGCGGAGAGGGCGGTGGCGGTGATCATCAGTTACTGAGGATGGTGAAGGAGTAATCGATCTCGATGCGGCTATTGTCCAAGATTTTCGCCACATCGGGAGGAATGGGCGGGATCTCAGCGTCCATGATGGCACTCACACTCACCGAGGCAAAACTTTCGTTCGACGTATTCGAGAGCACCTCGACGTTCCGGACTTTCCCGTCCGGCAGCACAACAAAACGGACGCTCACCGTGCCGATGTTCAGCAGGCCGAGTTGCTCGTTCACGTAGTAATACCAGCGGGAGCCGATCGCGTCGGAGATCATTTTTTTGTAGCGACCGAGCGGCGTGGCCGCCGCCTCGACCGAGGCCTTGCCGCGATTCGAGATGTTTCCCCGGAGTCGGGTGACGCGGGTCTGTGGTTGGAAGCCGGGCGTGGTCGGGGGGGCTGGTTTTGCTTCGGCGGTTGGTTCGCGCGGCTTCGGCGGCGGGGCGTCGCGCAGGGCGAGTTGGGTCGGGGCCCGTTCGGACGGCTCGGGTGTGGCGACCGGCTCTGCGGGAGGTTGCGGCTCTGCGGCTGACGATGGGGGTGACGCCGGGCGGGCCTCGCGGCCGGCGGTATACTCGCGATTGGCAAGTTCCATGGCGGGCGAGTCCTCGCCCTCCATTGACGGAACGGCTTCCGTACCTGTGGCCGGAGCTTCGCTGGCCGCCCGCGTGTTGTTGTCGGATTCGAATGCGGCACTCTGCGGAGCATCCGGGAGTGCGTTTGCGGGGTCCGTGCGAACGAATTGCGGTTCCGCAGGCTTCGGGGCCTCTACCGGCATGAGAGTGATTTCCAGCGGTTCGGGCTCATCCTTTTCCGCTTCCAGGATCGGGCGCGTCAAAATCCACGCAATGCCCCCGATGAGCGCCAGGTGGAGAAGCACGGAAAGAATCGCCGCCGCGATGGTTTGGCGGCGCTCGCGGGGGTCTTTCCGGAGGGCGGCGATCATGGGCGGGATTTTGTCGAAACGCGGGCGTGATGGAAGAGGTATTGTTGAACGTAGCCGGCGTAGGGTCCGAGACGCCGCCTTGCGTAGCGTGCCATTTGGGAGGCGGTGCCCTTCCGACCGCGTCGCATGGCGACCAGCACGCGGGCGATCCATACGTCGATCGGAACCGCATCCAGCCGCTCGTAGCCGAAGAGCAGCACACAATTCGCAACCTTTACCCCCACGCCAGGCAGTCCACACAGCGTTTTGCGCAGTGCCGGGGTGGACAGCTCCGCGGCCGCCCCGGGGTCGAAGCTGCCCGAAGCGATCCGTTGTGCGGTCGCAAGAAGATTGGGCGCGCGATAGCCAAGGCCGCAGGCCCGGAGGTCCTTTTCGCTCGCAGTCGCCAGCACATGCGGCGGCGGATAGGCATTCACAAATGAACCCCGCACGGGCGCTCCAAAGCGGGAGCGGATCGCAAGCGACATGGCACGGATATGCGCAACCTGCTTCATCGATGACGTGATGAACGTGGCCAGACATTCCCAGCGCGGCTGGCGAAGGATGCGCATCCCTCGACAGGATTCCAGAGCGGCGCGCGAGAGCTCATCCGTAGGAAACGCGGCGTAGATGGCATCCAACGGATGATCGAGAGCAAAGTAGTGGCGGAGGATTTCCGGCGGAGCTTCGGAAGCCAGCGAAGTGCCCGTGGCGCGTACGGTGACGAAGCGGTCCCCGATGAGCCCGCTCCAGTGACCGGGCGAGTGTTTCTCCCAGTGGAAGACCTGTCCGCTTTCAAGCGTGACATCAAGGTCGCGGGGCCTCATCCGAGCACAGCCGGATCCGCGTAGAGTGTCGAGCTGCTGGCGCGTTCAATCCGCACATCGAAAAGCCGCCCGACATGGCGCGGGGCTCCCTCGAAGACAACGATCTTGTTCGTGCGCGTACGTCCGGTGAGGCGGTCGGGGTTGTGACGGCTGGGTCCCTCGCAAAGGATCTCGACCTCCGTGCCAACAAGCGCCTGCAGCTTGGCTGAAGAGTGCTTGTTGACGATGCCCAGAAGATCTTGGTTCCGTTCTTCCTTGGTGGCTTCCGGCAGTTGGTCCTCCATCGTCGAGGCCGGCGTGTTCTGCCGCGGCGAGTAGCGGAAGACAAAGGCATTGTCGAAACCGATCTCGTCCACCAACTCGCGGGTGGCCGCGTAATCGGCATCGGTTTCCCCCGGAAACCCGACAATGATATCCGTCGTGAGTGCCATGCCCGGCCGCACCTCGCGCAACCTCGCGACCAGAGCACGGAATTTGTCCGCCGTGTAGCCGCGCCGCATGAGCTTCAGAACGCGATCCGATCCGCTTTGGAGGGGCAGGTGAACGTGTTCCACCAACTCGGGAATGCGCGCGAACGCGCCGACAAGGTCGTCGCGGAATCCGATCGGATGCGGGGAAGTGAAGCGCACCCGCTCGATGCCCGGCACGGCGGCGACGGCCTCGAGAAGTTGGACGAACGGACTCACGCCATCCCGTTTCGGGAACTCGTGGCGCCCATAGAGATTCACAATCTGGCCGAGGAGCGTGACTTCGCGCACTCCCCGCGCGGCGAGCGAAGTCACCTCGGCGACGATCTCCTCCATCGGGCGCGCGCGCTCGCCCCCGCGCGTTTGGGGGACGATGCAGAAAGCGCAGTGCATGTTGCAGCCCTGCATGATCGAGACGAATGCCGTGCATTGCCCGGCTTCGAGTTCCTGATCGCGGATGGTTCCCTGCGAGCCTTCTTCCTCCGCGACATCCACGATCGGGAGGCGTTCGTCGTCGATGCGGGCTTCGAGTCGCTCGCGGAGCAGGTGGTCCACATAATCCGCCACGCGGTGGAACTTCTGCGTGCCCGCGACGAGGTCGACGTGAGGCGACGTCTCCAACAGGGTCTCGCCGCGCGCCTGGGCCATGCACCCGAGGTAGCCCAGCACAAGGTGCGGCCGGGCCTCGCGCAGTTTGCGCAGCATACCCATCTTCCCGATCGCCTTCTGTTCGGCCATGTCGCGCACACTGCACGTATTGAGCAGGATGACATCCGCCTCGGTCTCCTTCTCCGTAAGGCGATAGCCGCGCTCGATGAGCATCTTCGCGACTTGGTCGGAGTCGCGTTCGTTCATCTGGCAACCGTAGGTTTTGATGTGGACGCTGGGCATGGCCGGGGCGAGGGGGAACATACCGGCCCCGCCGGGATTTTCCAGCGCGGATCGGCGGGCCGGGCAGCGGGGTTCGTTGTTGTCAGCGACGGAAGGGGCGGTCAATATCCGCGGGGTGCTGGAACTCAAGGATGTCACGCTTTTTGTCGGCTCTGGCGACGAGGTGCGCCCGCTGCTCGGAGACGTCACGGCGCGTTATCCTGCCGGGCATTTTGGTGCGATCATCGGGCCCTCGGGCTGCGGGAAGAGCACGCTCTTGAAGGTGATCACCGGGATCGCGGACGGTGAAGAGGAGGGCGAGATCCTGTGGCGCGGGAGGAATGTCGCCGAGCAGGATTTTTCACCCTCCGACATTGGGTATGTTCCGCAGTTCAGCATCGCGCACGAGGAACTCACGGTGCGGGAATGCGTGTCGTATGCCATGCGGTTGCGGGTGCGCGGCATGCATGCCGCGGCCTTGGATGAGGCCGTGCGGGGAATTCTTGGCGAGGTCGGGTTGCTCGAGTTCGACGACCGACTGGTGCGTGTTTTATCCGGCGGACAGCGCCGCCGTCTTTCCCTTGCGCTTGAGTTGGCCAGCAAGCCCGCTGTTCTTCTCTGTGACGAGGTCACGAGCGGGCTCGACCCACAGTCCGAAGACGAAATTGTCCGGCTTCTCCATGGCCTCTCCAGGTCCGATGGCCGCCTTGTCCTCACGGTGACCCACAGTTTGCGGCACCTTGAGTTCTACGATTCGGTCCTTGTGCTTTTTGAGGGAATGGTGGCCTACCATGGCCCTCCGGAATTTCTCGCCCACTATTTCCGTTCGAGCGATCCGCAGGATCTTTATGCGCAGCTTGCGCTGCGTAGCGGAAAGGAATGGGCACAATCCTGGCGCAAGCACCGCCGTGCGTTCGAAGAGGCGGCCATGGGCGAGATCGCGCCCGGGCTGGAGGATGTCCAGTTCGACACGGCTGTCGAAGGAAATGACGTGCCCGAGGCGGAGCCCCAACCGTTTCGCGATCCCGAGCCGGCGGCTCCAATCCCTCCGCCGGGTGCCTTCAGCCAGTTCCTCACGCTCGTCTCGCGGCGCATGAAGATTTTCAGCCGCTCGCGCGGCCAGTTGGCGCTCCAACTCGGACTCGTGCTGGGTTTTCCCGTCCTTGTGGCGATCTTCGCATGGAACGGATTGCCTGCGGTGAAGAACCTGAGCATGGGTCTCGACCTCGACGTTGTGCAGCAACTCGTCGAGGCCAAGGAATTCCTTGTCGAGGCGACAAAGGTCGGAAGTCTCGTTTCCGGAATCGTCATGTTCCAGGTGATCCTTCTCACGCTGATGGGTGCGAACAATTCCGGCCGCGAAATCGCCGCGGAACGGCTCATTTTCGAAAAGGAAAAACTCTCCGGCCTCAGCCCGCTGAGTTACGTCGCCTCAAAGACCGTGTTCCTGTCCCTCCTCGTGCTGGCCCAGTCGCTCTGGATGGGGATCTTTGTCCACTTTGTCTGCGGATTCCCGGGCGATCTCGGGCAGCAACTCGTTTTTCTCGTGCTGGGGAATGCCGCGATGACCGCGGCGTGCCTTGCTGTCTCGAGTTTTCTGGATTCCGCCGAGCAGGCCTCGCTGGTGTCGATCTATCTTGTCGGGTTCCAGTTACCGCTTTCCGGCGCGGTGTTGGCTCTGCCCGAGACGATCGGGACGTTGGTGCGGCCATTCATCGCGGCCTATTGGAGTTGGTCGGGCGTTCTCCAGACTCTGAAAGGAGAACGCTACTACGATATCGTCCAACTTGTCGCACAGACTGCTCTCTCTCCGGCTGCGCTCTGCCTCTGGGTGCTTGCGTTCCACGTCCTCATCGGGCTTCTTCTCGCATGGATCGGGTGCCAGCGTCGCAGCCTCGCCTGATGCATCACTTCGCCATTTTTTCGGCGAACTCGCGGAGCCGCCGCGCGGCGTAGGCACTGAGCGCCGGACGCACAAAGGGGAGAAGGAATTTCACGAGAGCCAGCAGCGTCGCCCACCAGGCCGGACCCCGCGATACACGGGTCTCCGTTCCGCCACCGCGCTTTTTTGGACGGGCCTCGACATGTTTGACGATGGTGCGCCGCCTGGGTCCGGCGAAGAGAAATCCCAGAGCTCCGGCCCCACCCAACCACGCGAGCGGATGTGTCCGCACCGAGCGGCGGACTTTCGCGGCGAGGTCCACTTCGGCCCGCACGCCCGCGCAATCGCGTGCGATGGCCTCGCGGCTCCGGGCAATCTCGGCGAGGATTTCGTCTTTCCGGCTCATTTCTTCAGGGAATCAATGTCGCGGCGGATCTCCGCCGCCGTTGCCGGAAAGACGGGCCTGCGCCAATGCGTGCGAACGTGATTCGCGCAGACGAAAGCGATGCCGAGGTGCAGCAGAGTGGAAACAAGAACGATCCACACCCAACTGATTCCGCAGACCGCGGCGATGAGAAACGCCAGAAAGATCCAGAGCAGGATGTAGCCGAACGCCGCGAAAAACAACGCTGCCCCGAGCATCACGGCAAGCCGCAGATAAAGCGCCCCGGCTTCCCGAGCTTCTTCGCCCGCAAGGGCACCGAGAGCGGTGAGGTGGCGCGTGAACGAGCCAAACAAACTCAGCAACTCCGCGGTGAGACCCCGCGGCTCGGGGGAGCGTCCCCCGTCGCGGCTGGAGTGGCCGGTCGTTTCCAAAAGACTCAGCGGCGGAAGATGATCCCGAGAAGGAAGCCGACCCCGAGGGCGATCCCGACCGACTGGAGCGGGTTCTGGCGGATGTAGCTCTCGGCTTCATCCTGATAGGTCTTTGCACGCGTCGAGGCTTCACCCAAAGCAGCTTGGGCACGGCCTTTGACCTCGTCGGTCTTGGCGGCGGCCTGCTTGCGGAGGTCCTGATACGTGGCGGTGGCGGCATCACCGAGGTCCTTGGCGGCTGCGGTGAGATGTTCCTTGCCTGTTTCGTAGGCACTCTGGGCCTGTTTCTTGACCGTTGAACTCACGGCTTTCGTGGCTTCCGCGGCGGCGCCGATGGCCTTTTTGGCGTGTTCGGTGCTGCTTTCGAGTTTTTGGCCGGCGATGGCGGTTTCTTCGGACATAGATGTGTTGGGTTACGTTCAACGCTGACAGAGAATTACCACTTGGCAAGTCCGGATGGGGTGCGGATGATCGCGCGGCGATGTCGGAAATCTCAGCCTTTGCGCCCGGCCGGGTCGAACTTCTCGGCAACCACACGGATTACAACGAGGGCGTCGTGCTTTCTGCGGCGCTGCAACTCGGGATCACGGTGCGCGGTGCGGCTCTCGATGCGCATTGCATCCTTCTTTCCACCGAGGGACTCGATGGGGTTTTTGAAGGCGACCGCCGCGAGCTCGAGCCCACGGGGACGTGGGCGGATTATGTGCTGGGTGTGGCGAAACTTCTGGGCGGCTCGGCGGGCTTCCGCGCGCACTATTCCTCGACGTTGCCGCTCGGGGCCGGGTTGTCGAGCTCGGCCGCGATGGAAGTGGCGACCGCCGTCTTGCTCGGGAAACTGGAAGCACGTGCGATGGACGGCCTCGCCCTGGCAAAGCTTTGCCGCCGTGCGGAGAATGAATTCGTCGGCGTGAACTGCGGGCTTCTCGATCAGGCTTCCTCCGTCTTTGGCCGGAAGGACCACGCGGTCTATCTCGATTGCCGCGCGGAGACTGTGGAGACCATTCCTTTTCCTTCCCATCTCGGACTCCTCATCGTCCACTCCGGCGTGAAGCACGCTCTCACGGGGGGTGAATACAACGAACGGCGCGAGCAGTGCTTCGAAGCAGCCCGCCGCATGGGCGTGCCGGCTCTCCGCGATGTGACCAGTGCCGGACTGGCGGCCGCGGGTCTGCCACCGCTCGTCGCCCGCCGTGCGGCCCACATTGTCGGTGAAAACGAGCGCGTCGCGGAAGCCCTCACCGCCCTCCGCGCGGGAGACGGCGAGCGCTTCGGGTGCCTTATGACCGCCTCGCACCGAAGCTCGATGGAGAACTTCGAAAACAGCACGCCGGAGCTTGATGTGCTTGTGGACATCGCGACCGCGCAGCCGGGATGCCATGGAGCGCGGCTCACCGGCGGAGGGTTCGGCGGTGCCATTGTCGCGCTCGTCGACCGGGAGAAAAGCTCCCGCGTGGGGGCGGAGACTGTTCGGCTCTACAGGGAGCGCACCGGTCACACCGCGAAGGCCTACGAATGCACGGCCGGCGACGGCGCGCTCGCCGCTTCCCTCTCGTGACACTGCGCGCTGTTCTCCTCGCCGCCGGTGCGGTTTTCGCCCTCGCCGCAACGTGGGCGGTCGTTGAACTCCAGCCCGAGCGACGTCTTGAGAAACGCTTCCTCCATTGGGTCGAAGCCGGCGAGCGGCGTGATTGGGATGCTGTGGCCGAGCGTCTCGCGTCCGATTACCGCGACGGGTGGGGCCACGACAAATCCGCCGCCCTCGAGGCCGCCCGCGAAGTGTTCGGGCAATTCGTCGTGCTCGGCATCGAGGTCGAGCCCCTGCGCATCACGAGGGATGGCGACTTCGCCACCATCGCCACGCGGCCCCGGCTCTCCGGCAATGGCTCACCGCTCGCGGCCCTTATCATCCGCCATGCGAACGAACTTCCCTCCGACACACTCTTCCGCTGGCGGCGCCAGAGTTGGATTCCTTGGGATTGGGTCCTTGTCTCCGTGAGCAATCCCGATGTCTCGGCCGATGCTCGACACGGCGGCGGCGGTGCTCTTACGTTCATGCGATGACGAGCATGACCGGACATGGTCGCGGCGAAGCGCGCTCCGGCGCGTGGACTGTCGTGGCCGAATGTTTCTCGGTGAACCGGAAGACGGCGGAAGTTGTCTGCCACTGCGACCGTGCCTCCGCCTGGCTCGAACCGGTCGTCCGCGAGGCCGTGCTCGCACGCATCGCCCGCGGGCGCGTGCAGGTGAACCTCTCGGTCGTCTTCAATGGCACCGCCGCCGCTTCGTTGATCGATCGCGCGCGCGCGGCCGCGTTTGTGACGGCGGCGAGGAGTCTTCAAAAAAGCCTCGCCCTGCCCGGCGAAGTCACTCTCTCCGACGTGCTCGCCGCGCCCGGCGTGCTGCGTCTTCCCGATCCGGAGGGCAGCCCGGTCGAAAAAGCCGCCCGTGCCGCGCTGGCTGCCGCCCTCGACGGTTTGGTCGCCACGCGCGAGCGGGAGGGCCGCGCGCTGGCACGCGCGATTGCGAAGAGCCTTGCCGCGCTTGCGCGGTGCGCCCGTGCGATCGAGCCCTTCGCCCGCACCGTCGCGGCGACGCATCGCGAGAGCCTCCTGCGGCGCATCACGAAATCCGGCCTCCCGATCGACGCCTCCGACCCGCGTCTCCTCACCGAGATCGCCCTCTTCGCCGAACGCGCCGACATCTCCGAGGAGCTCGCCCGCATCGCGAGCCACCTCGCCCAGTTCCGCGAGAAAACGGGGGGCACTGCCCCGGCCGGGCGCACGCTCGAATTCCTCGCGCAGGAACTCGGACGCGAATTCAACACGATCGGCTCGAAATCCTCCGACACCCGCATCGCGCGCCTCGTCATCGAGGCCAAAGCCGAGATCGACAAACTTCGCGAGCAACTTGCCAACATTGAATAAACCCGCCTTCCAACGTTCCGGCATCCTCTTCGTCCTCTCCGCGCCTTCCGGTGCCGGGAAGACGACCCTCACCACCGCCCTGAGGCAGAAACCGGATTTCGTCTACTCCGTCTCGTGCACCACGCGCAGCCCGAGACCGGGTGAGGTCGACGGTGAAGACTATCATTTCCTCTCCCGCGACGAGTTCGAGCGCCGCGCAGCCGGCGGCGAGTTCCTCGAGCACGCCGAGGTCCACGGCCGCTTCTACGGCACGCTGAAGTCATCCGTGCTCGAACACCTCGCGAAGGGCATCGACGTTCTCATCGACATCGACACCGCCGGAGCCGAGGCCATCCGCCGTTGTGAGGACCCGCTCATCCGTGCCGCGCTGGCCGACGTCTTCATCATGCCGCCCGGACTCGACGAACTCGGTCGCCGCCTCCGCCGCCGGGGCACCGAGACGGAGGAACAAATCCAGACCCGCCTCCGCAATGCCGCCGCCGAGATGCAACACTGGAAAAGCTACCGCTACACACTGCTCAGCAGTTCCATGGAGGAAGACATCGAAAAGTTCCGCGCCATCATGCGCGCCGAGCGTTATCTCACCCACCGCATCCAACTCCTCGACCCGTGAAGAAGACTATTGTCCTCGGTGTGACCGGATCCATCGCCGCCTACAAAGCCGCCGATCTCACAAGCCGTCTCGTGAAATCCGGACACGATGTCTTCGTCGTGATGACCGCACACGCCACGGAGTTCATCACACCGCTCACGCTTCAGACGCTCTCCCGCAATCCCGTCACCACCGGAATCTTCGACGAGAAAGAATCGTGGCACCCGGGTCACATTGCTCTCGCCGACCGCGCGGACCTTCTCGTCATCGCGCCCGCCACGGCCAACGTGCTCGCCAAACTTGCATGCGGCCTCGCGGATGATGCACTCACATCCATCGCTCTGGCCACGCGCGCCCCGCTTCTCATCGCTCCCGCGATGAATGGAAAAATGTGGATGCATCCCGCCACTCAACAGAACGCCGCCACACTTGCCGCGCGCGGCGCGCGGTTCATCGGACCCGAGGAAGGCCTGCTCGCATGCGGCTACGAGGGCATCGGCAGACTGTGGCAAGTCGACGGTATCGCCACCGAGATCGAGATGCTGCTCGCTGTGTGAAGCGCGTGCGCGTTTTGAAGAGCCCCGAAAAAAATCAAGCTCGAATTGGTAAAAAATGTTGACGCAAGTCAGCCGCGGACTTATTCACATCGGCAAGTGAGTTATTCACAATTTATTCGCAACCATTTTCCGCGCATGCGGAACGAAAGGGGGGATAACGAATGCCAGTAGCAAAAAAACCCGCCAAGAAGGCTCCCGCGAAAAAGGCTCCGGCCAAGAAAGCGGCCGTGAAGAAGGCTCCCGCCAAAAAAGCGGCCGCCAAGAAGGCCCCGGCTAAGAAAGCCGTCGCGAAAAAAGCCCCGGCCAAAAAAGCCGCCAAGAAAAAATAACCCGCACGCCGTCTAATGGACGGCTGGCAAAATCCAAATTGGGAGAAGCCCCCGTGGCTTCTTCCAATTTTTTTGTACACGCGTCAGTCCGCGAAAAAGTTCGGAACTTCGAGCAGAAGGCGGCCGCGTGCGGAGGCGGGCAGAAGGAATCCCTCACCGCTGCGCGGGAGGCTTTCGCCGGATCCGAACACGCGCACCTCGCGTGCGGAAGCGGGCAGGCGGAGCACTTCGCCCGCGAAGGAGGCACGTTCCTCGATCATGTCGATATCAAGGGCCTTCCGTACGGGGATGTAGTGCAGGAGCGTGAGGAGAAGGGTCGTGCCGCGGCGGCGCGGGACGAGTTGGATCGTCGAGGCGAGTCCGTCGCCGAACGGTGCAGGACCGATGAGCCGGCGCATGGCGAGGCGCCACGCGTCGCGCACGGCGATGTTTCCCGATTTGCGGTATTCGCCGAAGATGGGATCCGCGAAGTAGACGAATCCCTCGCCGGCGAGGACAGCGGGTTGGCCGGAGGCCTCCGGACGCGGCGGGGTTTGGAGGTGGGAGCAGAAGCGCACATCATCGCGGCGGAAGTAAGGCAGGACCCGCTCAACCAGCACTTCGGTGCCGGGTCCGCCCCTCACGACGAGCCCCTGTTGGTAAACGACACGATCGGCACGGGCCAGCCCGGGGGAAAACGCGGCGGACGTCCGCCAGTACGCAGGGAAGAGGTCGAGTTCGCGCTCGATGGTGACCGGCAGGAAATCCAGCGCCCATCGGCCGGAGGCGTCGCAACCGCCCTTGTGAGAGATGAGCAGTTTGCCGCCGCGGGCGTGGAAGGCGCGGAGTTTTTCCACGAAGTCGGGAGTGAGCGTGGTCGAGTCGCCGAGCACCACAAGGTCGAGTGCGTCGAGTGTGTTGTCGGCATCGAGGAGTTGGCAATCGTAGTGCGCTTCCTCGCACATTTGAATCGCGCCCTCGTCGGCCTTCGCGGTCTCGTTGGCATCGAGTCCGGGCGTGCCGGATGTCGTGATGCCCACCTGCGGCATGGCGGCCGAGCCTTCATAGAACGGCTCCGCGGCCGCCACCTGGGCATAAACGGCACCGATGAGGTCGTAGGCGGCGGCATCGGGGACGCCGCGCGGCGGGAGTTGGTCGCCGATCGAGTTCGCGCCTCCCAGCGCCTGCGGTCGGAAGCATTCAAACTCAAGTGCGGGCTGGGGTTTGAGTCCGCCGAAATCGCCCCACATCGTTTGGAAGCGACCGGTCATGCCCAGCCAGGGTTTTCCCCAATGCGAGACCGAGCGGGCGAGGCGCGGGAAGTGGAAGTAGCCCCAGAAGCCCGAGGGCAGCGACTCAACCTCCATGTGGCTCATTGCGCCGTAGCGCGCGCGTCCGCCGAGTCCGCGTTCCAGGAAGGTATCCGAGCCCGCGTTGAAGAACACGGTTGCTTCCGGCCGCGCGCTGCGGATCACGTTCCAATACCGCTCGGCAAATGTTTCCTGGGCCTTGGCGAGAAAGCGTTCGAATCCCGCCGGGGAATCGTCCATGAGGCCGTGTTTTTCGCGGAAGCGGATGGACTCCGGAGACCAGCATGCGGTTTTCGGAAGAAAACAGATGTCGTAGAAAAATCCGTCCACCTCCTTGCCGTAGCGGGCGAGGACCTCGCGCGTGAGGTCCTCGATGTGTTGCTGCACGGCGGGGTGCAGCCAGTTCACGAACTTCCAACTTCCCGGGTGCCCGGCGGGCCAATCCGCGAAGAAGCCGTTGCGGTCCATCGTGCGCCACTCGGGGTGCGTCTGGGTGAGGAGGACGTCCCATCCCACGGTGATGTAAATCGGGCAGCGGATGCCTTCGCGGTGCAGGGCCTCGATTTGCTCCCCGAGCAAATCGCGGCCTGCGGGGACAAGGCCCGGATGGGGCGCGCAGACCTTCGACGGGAAGTAGGTGTAGCCGTGGTGGCACTTTGCGAAGATCGTCACACTGTTGACGTGGGCGTGGCGGAACGTGGTCGCGAAGGCTTTTGCATCAAAGTCCGCGCCGATCTCGGGGATGTGCGGCGAGGTGTGGAAGTCGAGGTGGACCTGGCGTTGGTGGGTGAGGAGGGGATTCAACACGGCGGGGAAAAGTTCCCGACGTTCTCTCCGATGGCCGCGCGGATGGCGAGTCTATCCTTGGTGTGCCTCAGGATAGGACTTTGCACGGCGGGGCGGATTGTCCTACCGTGTCCGGATGGCACGTGTTGCATCGATCGACCGGAAGACATCCGAGACGGATATCTCGCTCAGGCTGGACCTTGATGGATCCGGCACCTCACAAGTGGCGACAGGCATCGCGTTTTTCGACCACATGCTCACGCTCTTCGCGCGGCACGGACTTTTTGACCTCACGGTGCGGGCCGACGGCGACATCGCGGTGGATTTCCACCACACCGTCGAAGACACCGGTATCACGCTCGGGCAGGCCCTCACGCGGGCGCTGGGTGACAAAACGGGCATCCGCCGCTACGGTCATGCCCTCGTGCCGATGGATGAGACGCTGGTGCGTGTCGTCCTCGACCTCAGTGGACGCCCGTATCTGGCCTACACCGCGCCCGAGACGGTCGAGGCGATCGGCGGCACGTTTTCGTTCCAGTTGGTCGAGGAGTTTCTGCGCGCCCTCTCCGTGCACGGCGGAATGAACCTTCATGTTGACGTGCTCGCGGGGCGCGATGCGCACCACATGGCCGAGGGAATTTTCAAAGCCCTTGCGCGGGCACTTGATGTCGCGACATCGCTCGATCCGCGTGTCACCGGCATTCCAAGCACGAAAGGAGTGCTCTGAGGCAGGCAGCGCCTCGGGCCGGCATGAAGCGCATCGGCGTGGTGGATTATGGCAGCGGGAACCTCCGCAGTGTCGGCAAGGCCCTCGAAGTGACGGGGGCTTCCGTGACATTGGTCACCGGGCCGGCCGGCATGGAGGCGCTCGACGCCCTTGTCGTGCCCGGCGTGGGTTCGTTCGGTGACTGCGCGGCGAACCTCCGCGCCACCGGTCTCTGGGAACCTGTGCGCGAATGGGCGGCCTCCGGTCGGCCCTATCTCGGCATCTGCCTTGGCTACCAACTCCTCTTCGAATCCAGCGAGGAATCCCCCGGCGTGCCCGGCCTCGGTGTGCTCGCGGGGCGGGTCGTGCGTTTTCCCGCGGGTGCGTTGAAGGTGCCACACATGGGGTGGAACCCGCTCTGCTCCGCGTCCGGTCCTCTCTACGAGGGCCTCCCCGAAGGCACGCCGATGTATTTCGTCCACTCCTTCTATCCCGTGCCCGGCGACGAGGCATTGGTCTCCGCATGGTGCGACTACGGGGGCCGGTTTGCCGCATCGGTCTCAACCGGCGCGCTGCACGCCACGCAATTCCACCCTGAGAAAAGCCAGGCCGCCGGTCTCGCTGTGCTCCGGAATTTCCAGAAAACCATCCCATGATTCTTCTTCCCGCCATTGATCTGATGGGCGGTGAGGTCGTGCGCTTGCGCCGCGGTCTCGCCACAGAGAAAACCGTTTATTCCTCCGATCCGGTTGCCTTCGCACGGAAGTGGGAGGACTCGGGTGCCGACTGGATCCATCTCGTCGATCTCGACGCGGCCTTCTCCGGCAAACCGAGCAACCTTGCTGCCATCGAGAAGATTTGCGCCGCGGTCAATGTCCCGTGCGAATTGGGCGGCGGCATGCGGAATTTCGAGAACGTGAGCGCCGCCTTCTCCGCCGGGGTGAGCCGCGTCATCCTCGGCACGAAGGCCTGCGAGTCGCCCGACTACGTGCGCGAGATGTGCGGGGAATTCGGCGGCGACCGCATTGCCGTGGGCATCGATGCCAATGGCGGCCGCGTGGCGGTGAAGGGCTGGACCGAGACGACCGGGACCGATGCCGTTGAGCTCGCGCTCGCCGTGCAGAACGCCGGTGCCGGCACGATCATCTACACCGACATCGCGACCGACGGCATGCTCGAAGGGCCGAATTTCGGCGAATTGGAAAAACTGCTCGCTGTGCTCGATTGCCACCTTATCGCGAGCGGGGGCGTCTCGAGTGCCGACGACCTGCGACGCCTCGCTGCCATGCCCGGACTCCATGGTGCCATCATCGGCAAAGCTCTCTATGACGGCCGCATCACAGGCAATCTCCGCGACCTTCTCCGCAGCTGAGCGGACGGCGTTCGCGATCGCGGTTTTCCTCGTCGTCGCGCTGCCCGCTCCCGCGCAGCAAGCGCTTCAGGTTTTCCAAGGTTGCTCGTTTGTTCCGACCGAGTGGGCGGATGGTGACAGCTTCCGGGTGAAGTTCCCCGACGGCGCGGAGCGCACGGTCCGCCTCTACGGGGCGGATTGCCTGGAGTGGCACGTGCGGGACGAGTCCGATGCGCGGCGCCTGCGCGAGCAACGGCGCTACTTCGGCATCGCGGGTCCTGCACCCGAGGAATCCGTCGCCCGCGCGAGAGCGTTCGGCGGGGAGGCGGCGCGGTTCGTCGCAACGCGCCTGAGTGAACCGTTCACCGTCCACACCGCGTTTGCCGATGGCCGTGGGGATGAGCGGTTCGAGCGCATCTATGCCTTTGTGACGACATCGGACGGACGCGACGTTGCGTCCTCGCTTGTGGAAGCCGGTCTCGCCCGCGCCTTTGGCGTGAGCCGTCAAGCACCCGGCGGACAGAGCGCAGCGGAGTATCGCGAAAGCCTGCGCGATCTGGAACTCGTCGCCGCGTCGAACCGGCGGGGGATCTGGGCGGCAACAGACTGGGACCGGCTCGCCGAAGAACGGCGGACTCAGCGCGCGGATGATGTCGAGATTCGCGAAACTCTCACCCCGCCTGTTCCGGAGAACGGGGTTGATCCAAACACCGCCTCGCGCGACGAGTTGATGAGCCTGCCGGGCATTGGCGAGACCCTCGCACTGCGCATCATCGAAGGCCGCTCCCAGGGCCCCTACCGTTCCGCGGCGGACCTTTCCCGCGTCCAGGGGCTTGGCACCGCGGCGGCGGACCGGCTCGCGCCGTTGCTTCGCTTTCCGCCACCGTCCGGCTAGAGCGGTTTCCCGGAGTCTTCGGTTGCCCGGCGGGGGTTCGTGTGCTCATATGATCGTTTGCCCATGAATGTTGTCTTGGATCCTCAGCCCAATTGCGTCGTGAACCTCCAGGTGGAACTGCCCGCCGATCGCGTGACGCGCGAGTGGGATTCCGTCGCCAAAGATTTTCAGCGTTTCGCGCGCCTGCCCGGCTACCGTCCAGGCAAAGCTCCCCAGGCGTTGATCAATACGAAGTTTGCCAAGGAGATCCGCGAGGAACTCCAGAGCAAGCTCCTCCGCGAGAGCCTCAACGAGGCGATCAAACAGAAAAACCTGCGCGTTCTCACCGTGGCGGGCGTTGACGGGGTCGAGATCGGAGCCGACAAGACCATGCGTTTCCGCGCGAGCGTCGTAACGGCGCCGGAATTCGAACTTCCCGACTATTCGGCCATCCCTGTCGAGGCGGCCCGTCGGCCGGTGGGGGACGAGGATGTGCAGCGCTGGCTCGAGCAATTCCGCGAACCGCATGCCAGCTTCGACGCCGTCGAGGGACGTGCCCTCCAAACCGGCGACTACGGTGTGATGACTTACGAGGGCCGCTTGGACGGCAAACCGCTCGCCGAGGCCCTTCCGAAAGCCCCGCCGCAGCTGCAAGGGCGCAGCAACGCATGGATTTTTGTCGATCCCGGCACGCTCATCCCAGGCTTCGCCGCCGCGATCGAGGGAATGACGATCGACGAATCCCGCGAGTTCACCCTCGAAGTACCGGCTGATTTCCCGCTGGAGGACCTGCGCGGACAAAAGGTGTCCTATGCCGTGACTCTCCACGGCATCAACACAAAGACACTGCCCCCACTCGATGATGAGCTGGCAGCGAAGATCGAGCCCGGCAAGACCCTCGAAGCACTGAAGAGCGAGATCCGCGACCGCCTTGAGAAGGTGGCCGACTCGCAGTTCGACGCGGACAAACGGAACGGCGCCATCCGGTATCTCCTCCAGAAGGTGACTTGCGAACTCCCCTCGCACGCTGTCGAGCGCGAGGTCTCCGGCATCCTGCGTGACATTGTGCGCGAGAACGAAGTGCGCGGCGTGAGCGAAGAGGAACTCATCAAGCACCAGGACGAACTCGTCGGCGTCGCACAGCAGAGTGCGCGCGACCGCGTGCGCGCGAATTTCCTCCTCCTCCGCATCGCGGAGAAGGAGAAACTCGAGGCCTCCGAGACCGACCTCATCATGGCCGTGAGCGAGATGTCGCGGCGTTACGAGATCCCGGTGAAGAAGCTCATCAAAGACCTCCAGAAACGCGAGGGTTTCGGCCCGCTGCGCGAACAGATCCTGATGGGCAAGGCGCTTGATTTGATCGCCTCCAATGTTACCGTCAGCGAACCCGCCGCGGCGGCATCCTGATCTTATGCTCGTTCCAATCGTTGTCGAACAAACCGGGCGCGGAGAGCGCAGCTACGACATTTATTCGCGTCTTCTCAAGGACCGCATCATCTTCATCGGCACGCCGATCGACGACCACATCGCGAACCTTGTGATTGCGCAGCTCCTGTTCCTCCAGATGGAGGACGGAAAAAAAGACATCAACATCTACATCAACTCGCCGGGGGGTTCCGTCACCGCCGGTCTCGCGATCTACGACACGATGCAGTTTGTCACGTGCGACGTGAACACCTACTGCATGGGCCTCGCCGCGAGCATGGGTGCCGTTCTGCTCTGCGCCGGAGCGAAGGGCAAGCGCTACGCATTGCCGAATTCGGACATCATGATCCACCAAGTCTCCGGCGGGGCACAGGGCCAAGCCAGCGATGTCGAGCGCCAGGTCGAGTTCATGTTCAAACTCAAGAAGCGCCTCAACCACATCCTCGCGCATCACACCGGCAAATCCGTCGAGCAAGTCGAGAAGGATGCCGACCGTGATTATTACATGACGGCTGCCGAAGCAAAGGCCTACGGCCTCGTGGACGAGGTGGTCGAGTCCCGCAAGGAGCTCAAGCAGATCGAGAAGGCGGCCGAGCAGGCCTGACGTCATGGCCCGCGCGAACAATCTGACGATGTGCTCTTTCTGCGGGAAGAGCCATGCGGAGGTGCGTCGCCTCATCGCGGGCCCCGGCGTGTATATTTGCGACAGCTGTATCACGGTCTGCAAAGGCATCCTCGACAAGGAGGTCAAGGACGAGTCCCGCAAGGCCAAGCCTGCGCTGCGCGTTCCGAAACCGGCCGAAATCAAGGCGCAACTCGACCAACATGTCATCGGACAGGACCTCGCCAAAAAGGTGCTCTCTGTTGCGGTGCACAACCACTACAAGCGCCTCCAGAGCGACGTGCCGGCCATCGTCGGAGATCCTCTCTCCGAAGTCGAAATCGAGAAGAGCAACATTCTTCTCCTCGGGCCCACGGGTTCCGGCAAGACCCTCCTCGCCCGCACGCTGGCCCGCGTGCTGGACGTCCCGTTTTGCATCGCCGACGCCACATCGATCACCGAGGCGGGCTATGTCGGCGAAGATGTTGAGAACATCGTTCTGCGTCTCCTCCAGCAGGCCGACTACGACGTGAAGCGTTGCGAGATGGGCATCGTCTACATCGACGAGATCGACAAGATCGGACGCAAAACGGAAAACGTCAGCATCACCCGCGACGTCTCCGGAGAGGGCGTGCAGCAGGCCCTCCTGAAGATTCTCGAAGGCACGGTTTGCAATGTCCCCCCGCAAGGCGGACGCAAACACCCGCACCAAGAATACATCCAGGTGAACACCGAGAAAATTCTGTTTATCTGCGGTGGGGCCTTTGTCGGCATGGACCGCATCATCTCCAAGCGTCTCGGTGGGAAGGCCATGGGTTTCCATGTGCGGGAAAACATGGACGCTGCGGCCGAAAAGCGGGAACTCCTCTCCAAAGTCGAGCCGGAGGATCTTCTGGGTTTCGGATTGATCCCCGAGTTCATCGGGCGTCTCCCCGTGGTCGCCACACTCGACGAACTCACCGAGGACCAACTCGTCACCATTCTCACCGAGCCGAAAAATGCGATGGTGAAGCAATACAGCAAGCTCCTCGCGATGGAGGGCGTGAACCTCAACATCACGAAGGACGCCCTTCGCGCACTCGCTGCCGAAGCCGTGCGCAAAGGCACCGGTGCCCGTGCTCTACGCTCGATGCTTGAGCGCATCATGCTCGACATCATGTTCGAGGCTCCCGGCCGTGACGACATCGCCGAGATCACCATCAACCGCCCGGTCGTCGAAGGCCGCCGCGGGCCCCTCATTCGCAAGAAGCAGGACAAAGACGCGGCCTGAGCCGCTCAGACGTGGCCCGTCATCGCGGCGTCACCGTCCCGGTAATCGCTCCAGCGTCGGTACATCTCGTAGAGATTCGATTTGTGGGCGTCGCTGCAACGATCCTCAAGGGCCAGCATGGCATCGGGCGTCATTGGCTGGAACGCCGCCGCAATGCCGGCATTCGTGCGGAACTCTGAAAGGCTTTTCGCTCCGGTGACCAACGTGGAAACCGGCAGGGAAAGCGCGTAGCGCAACGCCTCGTCCACGGAAAGCACACCGTCTTGGATGGAGCGTCCATTCCCGCCCATCGTCTTCATGGCAAGGGGAGCGATCCCCTGCGCGACCAACTCGGGCAACACGCGGCGCACAAAGGCATTCGAGTTCGCCTCGATTGGCGAGAGCGGCAGCAGGCAGGCGTCGAACGGAAACTTGTGCCCCAGAACCGCAAGGTGCACATCCGGACTCGTATGTCCGGTAAACCCGACAAAGCGTGTCTTTCCCTGCTTTTTGGCATCGGCAAGGGCCTGCACCACGCCGCCGGATTCGAAACCGAGGCGCACTTGGTCCTGCGTGGCCACCGCGTGCCACATCCAGAGATCGAGGTGGTCGGTGCGGAGGCGCCGGAGTGATTCCTCCAGCATGCGCATGGCAAGGTCGTAGTTTGCCGCATCGTCGTGCGTGCAAACTTTTGTCATCAGGAAAAACCTGTCCCGGCGCTTCTCGATGAGGCGACCCATGATCTCCTCCGAGGCCCCGCCATGGTAATCCCACGCGTTGTCCAAAAACGTCGCCCCGCACTCTTCGGCGAAATCAAGAATTTTGGCTCCCTCCTTCTCACCCGCCACTCCCAGCGCATGCCCGCCGACCGCGAGGGAAGCCACTTCGATGTCATGACGTCCGAATTTCCTCTTCGGAACCTGCAGCATTCCGCCGCGGCCCTCGGCGCCGAGCACGCGAGCCAGCGGACTTCCGAAGAGAACACCAGCCCCTGTAAGTCCGAGCGCTTTCAAAAACGCCCGGCGCTCCAATCCCGAGTCGGTCGGCCTCATGCCCGGATGCTCGCCCGCCGCCTGTGGAAACGCAAAGATTTTTGCGGGGCTGGCGAAACGGCAGTGCCAACTTCAAGCGGCCACCGCCGTGTCGATGGGATTCTCCACACGGAAACCTGCATCGGGGAAGTCTTTCACGTTCCGCGTATAGAAAACAGTGACCCCAGCCGCCCGAAGACTGCTTGCAAGAACCGCATCGTGCGTGCGCTGATAGGGAAAATCCTGCGCGGAGAGCTTGTTCATGATTTCCGTGAAAGCCACCGGGAGATAATGGCAGTGCCCAAGGCCGGTGCGGCCGCGGAGTTCATCGACGCGATGGGCAGCCTCAGGCGCGGAGAGCGGGAAACGGAAAATTCTCGGATTTCGCAGTGCCTTGTAAAACTCGAACCACACTTGGTCGGCCACCAGCCATTCTCCGCGTTCGCGCAGCGCACGATCCATCAGCGCTTTGGCCGGTTTGTGTTCGGGACAATCGGCATCCGAGGCGTAAATGAGAATGTTGGTGTCGACGCTCTTCAATCTTCGTAGAGCACGTGTTTGAGGTCCTCCGCCCGCACGAGCACCCCGCCCCCCCGAAAAACCGGAAACTCTTTGATGGCGCACGGGGATTCGGGTAACTGCTCAATCATCCGATCCACAGCCCGCCGGACCAACTCACTTACAGGGCGGTCCAGTTCCTCGGACAGTTCCCTTAGCCGGTTTAGGACTGGCTCGGGGAAAAGAATCTGCAGCTTTTGCATGGATACACTATAAGCATGGATGCAGGGGGGTCAATCTTGACGATCCAAGGTCGGCCAGCGGGAGGGTGGCGCATTTTCTTTCGGGCGAGTTCCGTGTTGACGTGCAACGGTGATCGGAAGAGGAACTTCAGCATGCGAATAGCGATTCTCCCCGCGGTGGTTGGACTGGTTTTTCTCGGTGGCTGCAGTTCGGTCGGTGTGTCGGACCTCCAGAAATCCGGCAAGCGGGTGACA
The DNA here is from genome assembly GCA_964552635.1 of uncultured Chthoniobacterales bacterium. GTDB lineage: Bacteria > Verrucomicrobiota > Verrucomicrobiia > Chthoniobacterales > Terrimicrobiaceae > CAZKHB01. Next base: position 56,726 of record CAZKHB010000007.1, on the reverse strand, counting down.
GTGGCGCCCACACGGATCTTGATCGAACCCTTCGGCATCGCTGCCGGAGCATTGAAGCTGGGTGAGCGGAGCGCCGCGGAAAAGCAGGCGCTGGGAAGAGATATTTCGAGAAACCTTGCCAACCGCACAAAGGCGGAGGTGCAGAGGTATGCCGCCCCTGCGTCTGTGCTTCCGGCGGGTCAGCAGCCACTGCCGGGCACGTGGCTCGTACGCGGTGAAATCTTGAAGGTGGACCAAGGAAGCCGGGCCTTGAGGGCCGGTGTTGGTCTTGGGATGGGGCGCACGCATTTCCACACCAGAGTGCGCGTCTATGCGATCACTGCGAGCGGACGTTTGAAACTTCTCGCATTTCGCACAACCGGCAGCTCTGGGCTCGAACCCGGGGCGGCATTGGGTGTGGCGACCGGCGGGGCAAGCCTCGTGGGAACCGGCGCAAGCGTGGCGATGGGAAGCCTTGCGGGCGTGAGCACGGATATCGACCGGACTGCCCACGAGACGGCAGCGGTGCTTTCAACTTATCTCGCGCGGAACGGGCTTCTGGATTCTTCACGGCGGGCGCAGAACCCGAACATGGCGGGCCAATTGCCGTCCGGAATCAATACACGCCGCATAGTTCCCGCGCCGATCCGCGACCAAGTCGCGCCCTGAGCGGACGGATTGTTGAGCAGAGTCTGGCGAGCCGGACCCCCATGACACGCGACGCATTTTTCCCCGATCAACCTTGGTTGGATGATAAAGGAGTGCCCATCAACGCCCATGGAGGGGGCGTCCTCTCGCACGGCGGCCGGTTTTACTGGTTCGGCGAACACAAGCCCCCCGCGGGGAGTGAGGATGAAATCATCTATCGCTACACCGTCGACGGCGTCGTGCATGAAAAGAAGTTCGTCGGCGAGACTTCGCAGGTCGGCGTGAGGTGCTACTCTTCCTCTGATCTTTATCACTGGAAAGACGAGGGCGTCGCGCTGGCGAATACGGATGATCCCGCGAGCGATATCGTGAAGGGCTGCATTATCGAGCGCCCGAAGGTCATCTTCAACGCGGCCACCGGAAAGTTTGTGATGTGGTTTCACCTCGAGTTGAAGGGGCATGGACGCCGCGCTGCAAGGAGCGGTGTCGCCGTGGCCGACCGGCCTGAAGGCCCCTACACGTTCGTCCACTCCGTGCGTCCTGATGCCGGGGTCTGGCCGCGAAATGCCACGCCGGAGATGATCGCCGGGCTGGGAGAGGCCGAGCGGATGGCCGGGACGGAGTTTGTCGGGGGACCGAACCCGGAGGTCCCCCGCCACAACCTTGTGGCCCGGGATTTCACAGGGGGCCAGATGGCGAAAGACATGACGCTTTTTGTCGATGACGACAGCGCCGCGTATCACATCTTCGCCTCCGAGGAGAACAGCACGCTCCACATCTCGCGCTTGCGGGAGGATTACCTCAGCCACGCGGGTGAGTGGATCCGGGTGTTTCCACACCGCTGGCATGAGGCTCCGGCACTCTGCAAACATGATGGACGTTATTGGATGGTCTCCTCCGGTTGCACGGGATGGGAGCCAAATACAGCGCGGCTGTCGGTTGCAGACTCGATCTGGGGTCCGTGGACAGAGCTGGGAAATCCCATGGTCGAGCGCGGCCTCAACGCGGATACCGAACTCCTCGACGCAGCCGGATGGAAGGAACTGGGCCATCCACTCCTCGGCGGTCAGCCACCGAAGTATGCCCTTGGGGCCGAGTGGACATTCGGAGGGCAGAGCACGTTCCTTCTGGAGGTGCGTCCGGGTGCCTTCATTGCTCTTTTCGACATCTGGCGTCCCACACGTCCCGATGAGGGCGGCTACATGTGGCTGCCGATGACTTTCGCCGACGGCCGCTTCACCATCGCATGGCGCGATGCGTGGGATCTCTCGGTCTTTGACGCCGACCCATAGCAGACGGGAATGGAAAATGCACTTGACGTCGCAGGTTCCCCGCGGAATCTTCGTGGCATCTTATCGAGAGTGGCGGAGGGACAGGCCCTTTGAAGCCACGGCAACCGCCGGATGAGACACGTGCCCTGCGGCACACGTCTCGGACGGGTCCAGGTGCCAAATCCTGCTCGGTGGACGGAGCAATCCGTGCGCCGGGGAAAGATGAGAATCCGCAGTCTGCTCTCCGGGGCATTCTGTCTCATTCGCCGACTCTCGTGAGGAAAAGACATCCATGAGCGAGACACAGACATTTTTTTCGAACCTGAAGTGCCGGGAGTGCGGGCGCCTTTATCCGAAAGAGGCCATCCACATCTGCGAGTTCGATTTCGGGCCGCTGGAAGCCGCCTACGACTACGATCTCATCGCGCGCCACATCAACCGTGAGGTGATCACATCGCGCCCGCAGAGTATGTGGCGTTACCGTGAGTTGCTCCCGATCGACGGGGCACCGACGGTCGGCCAGCAGGTCGGCTTTACCCCGCTCGTGCGGGCAGACCGCCTCGCTGCGAAACTCGGGGTGTCCGAGCTCTACATCAAGAACGACACGGTCAACTACCCGACCCTCTCCTTCAAAGACCGAGTGGTCTCTGTGGCCCTGAGCCGGGCCCGGGAACTCGGCTTCCAAGTCGTGGCCTGCGCTTCGACCGGCAACCTCGCCAACTCCGTGGCTGCGAACGCCGCCGCTGCTGGCCTGACAAGCTACGTCCTCATTCCGGCCGACCTTGAGCGAAGCAAAGTCGTCGGCTCGCTCGTCTACGGCACCCAAGTGATCGGCATTCATGGTCCATACGACCAGGTGAATCGCCTCTGTTCCGAGATCGCTGGCAAGTACGGCTGGGGATTTGTGAACGTGAACCTCCGGCCCTACTACGCCGAGGGTTCGAAGACGATGGGCTTCGAAATCGCTGAGCAGCTTGGCTGGAAACTCCCCCGCCATACCGTCATCCCGATGGCCAGCGGCTCTCTGCTCACAAAGATCCACAAGGCCTACAAGGAATTCATCCGCACCGGTATCCTCGAGGAGCAACCGTTCTCCGTCCATGGCGCACAGGCCACAGGATGCTCCCCGATCTCGGCCGCCAAGAAAAAGGCGACCGATATCGTCAAGCCCGTGCCAAAGCCGCAGACGATCGTGAAATCCCTCGCCATTGGCACGCCGGCGGATGGCTACTATGCCCTGCGCAGCATGCAGGAGACGGGAGGCTCCGCCGAGGATTGCACCGACGAAGAGGTCATCGAAGGCATCCGCCTCCTGGCGGAGTACGCCGGTATCTTTGCCGAAACCGCCGGTGGCGTCACTGTCGCCTGCGCGAAGAAACTCATCGAGTCCGGGCACATCCCCCGAGACGAGAGCATCGTCCTCTGCATCACCGGCCACGGCCTCAAGACGCAGGAGGCCATCCATGACAAATGCGGCGAACCCCGCCTCATCAACCCCAGTCTCCGCGAGTTCGAGGCTCTCATCGCCAACGACGAGAGCGTCGTCTCCGCACGAGCCTGACGCAACACGCCTATCCGTTTTTCCATGATCCAAGTCCGCATCCCCGCCCCGCTCCGCAAGCTCACCAACGAGCAGGAGATTGTCACCGCGACCGGCGCCACCATCGGCGACGTCCTCGCGGATCTCGAAAAATCCCACCCCGGCCTCATTGAGCGCATCTGCGACGAGTCCGGAAACGTCCGCCGCTTCGTGAATATTTTCGTCAACGACGAGGATATCCGTTTTCTCGAAGAAAAGGCCACGCCCGTCAAAGACGGCGACGAGATCAGCATCGTCCCCGCCATCGCCGGGGGCTAGACGAGATCTTACTGACCCGCAAAGATTCTCGCGCCCGGTGTGCCGGCTTGAACTTCGCTGAAGGTGCGCGACACGAACCCGCGGCGGGAGAGTTCGCGAATGGTCTCGGGGATCTCGGCCACAGCGGCCGGGAAGCCCTCGTGGATCAGTACCACACTGCCCGGAGTGACGCCTTCCAGAATGGCGCGAGAGACGATGCCTTTGGGGGGTTGACGCCAGTCTCCGGAGTCGAAGCTGTGGCGCACGATATCCAAGCCGCACGCATTTGCGAGCTCATCGATCCATTCGTATTCTTCGCCGAACGGAACGCGGAGCAGCCTGGGCTTTACACCGGTGGTCTCCTGAATAATGGCGCAGCATTTTGCGATTTCTGCCTGCTGTTCTTCCAGCGTGAGTTCCGAGAGTCGGCGGTTCGACCATGTGCGGTTGGCAATCTCATGCCCCTCGGCAACGATGCGTTTCGCCAGGTCCGGATAGGCCTTCACCTGTTCGCCGATCAGCGAAAACGTCGCCCGCATGCTGGTGTCGCGGAGTGCGTCGAGAAGCTGCGGGGTCGTGTCCGGACGCGGACCATCATCGAAAAGCAGTGCGATCACCCGCGGACCTTCGGCGCGGACAGAGAGCGATCCGGCAAAAAGAAAGAGGCCCAGCGCGCATGTCGCTGCGAAAAGCCTGTGGATTCCCCAAAATTGAAACACCTGTTGCATTGGTAAGTCAGCCGGGTGTGGGGGGAGACGCTCGGCCAATGACAACCTTTCGCGAAGCACGCCGATCCGCAAGGGAAAAATCCAGAGTTTCTTCCTTTGGCACCGAGACCAACCCAAGGCGATCCCGTGCAACGGGAGCATATCCAGGAAGATTCCTTTGAAGCCAAGGACCGGCACAGAGCAATTTGATTCGCCGAAATTCGGAATCCGAATTACCAGTCGCGTATGCAGTTGGATTTCGACTTGCGCTCCGGGCCACTGCCGAAAGGCGAGTGCATTCTGACGGTCTCGGCAGTCACGCGGAAAGTGCGGGACCTGCTGGAAGCCCAACTGAGCGACGTGTGGGTCGAGGGGGAGGTCTCGAATCTTCGGCGGCAAAGCTCGGGCCATGTGTATTTCACGCTGAAGGATGCCGGGTCGCAGCTGGCTTGTGTGATGTTTGCCGGACAGGCAGCCCAACTGCGCGGCCTCCGCTTCGAGGATGGCGTGCAGGTGCAGGTGTTTGGCAGCCTCGGCGTTTACGAACCCCGCGGACAATACCAACTCATCGCGCGGAAGGTGCGGGCCGTGGGCGCGGGAGCCCTGCAGGCGAAGTTCGAGGAACTCAAGGCGCGGCTCGCTGCAGAGGGGCTTTTCGACGCGGCACGGAAACGCCCGCTGCCAAAGTTTCCGGCGCGGATCGGCGTGGTGACGTCACCGACAGGGGCTGCGATCCGGGATTTCCTCCATGTTCTCCACCGGCGGCAGAAGGGCGTTCAGGTTGTGATTCATCCGGTGCGCGTGCAGGGTCGCGGAGCCGCGGCCGAAATCGCTGCGGCGATCAGCGAACTCTCCGGCGGAATCGCGGGCCCGGTGGATGTGATTGTCGTGACGCGCGGCGGCGGGAGTTTGGAGGACTTGTGGGAATTCAACGAAGAGGCGGTGGCACGTGCGATCGTCGCCTCCGCCGTCCCCGTCGTGAGTGCGGTCGGCCACGAGATCGATTTCACGATTTCTGACTTTGCGGCCGACGTGCGCGCCCCGACTCCGAGCGCGGCGGCCGAGATCCTGTCCGCCGACGCCGCGGACTTGCTCGGGCGTCTCGCGCAGTTCCGTGACCGCCTCGCCCACCTTGCGGGCCGCGAGGTGGCTGCGTGGCGCACGGCGTTGGACTCCCTCGCCCGCACCGCACTCTTTTCCGAGCCGGCTCGAGTTTTGCGCGAACGGCGCATCACGCTCGACCGGAGCGAGGCGGACTTGCGGGGAGCTCTCGAAGGGGTTGTTTCGGAACGGCGTCGGTTCCTGGAATCCGCCTCGGCGGATCTCTTCCGGCAGAACCCCGCCCGGCACGTGGCGGATTCGCTGGCGCGTTTCCAACTTGCCCGCCAACGGATGGAATTCCTCGCCCGCGCGGCAATCACGGCCGGGCGCTCGCACTCCGACCGGCTGGCGGCATTGCTCGGGGCACTCGATCCGCTCGGAGCTCTCGCCCGAGGCTACACACTCACCACGGATGCCGACGGACGACCGGTTTCCTCGGCCCGTTCCCTTCAAGCGGGAGACAAGCTCCGGACCCGCTTCGCCGACGGCACGGTGGCCTCGCGGGTCGAGGCGGATTGACTCCCCGCCCCTCAGCCGCTATCCCTCCCCATAGTGAAACTCGCCGAACTCGAAGACATTTATCGTCGCCCGTTTTTTGACCTGATTCAGGAAAGCCGGCGCATTCACATGGAATTTTGGGACCGCAACGAGGTTCAACTCTGCACGCTGCTCAGCGTGAAGACGGGCGGTTGCAGTGAGGATTGCGGCTACTGCTCGCAGAGTGCCCGCTACGACACCGGCCTCGACCGGCAGCCGTTGATGACGACGGAAGAAATCCTTCCCGTCGCCCAGATGGCCAGGGCGAACGGCTCCACGCGGTTCTGCATGGGCGCGGCGTGGAAGGGTGTGCGGAAGGGCGAGAAGAAGTTCGAGCAAATGGTGGAGACGGTCCGCGAAGTCAGCCGCCTCGGCATGGAGGTCTGCGTCACGCTGGGCCAACTGGGCGACGACGAGGCGCGCGAACTCAAGGATGCCGGCCTCACAGCCTACAACCACAACATCGACACCTCGCCCGAGCATTACAAATACATCGTGTCGACGCACACGTTTCAGGATCGCCTGAATACCATCGGCGCCGTGCAGCGTGCCGGCATCAGCGTGTGCTGCGGCGGCATCATTGGCATGGGGGAAACCGAGACCGACCGTCTCCGCATGTTGGAGGTTCTATGCTCGTTCGACCCGGCTCCCGAGAGCGTTCCGATCAACTGCCTCATGCCCATGCCGGGCACGCCGCTCGAGGATGCGAAGCCCATCGACATTTTCGAACTTGTCCGCCTCATCGCCACCTCGCGCATTGCACTGCCCAAGGCGAAAGTCCGGCTCTCCGCCGGCCGCACCCATCTCTCCCGCGAGGCGCAGGCCCTCTGCTTCTTTGCCGGGGCGAACTCGATCTTCTACGGCGACAAGCTTCTCACGGCCGGCAATCCCGGCGTGGACGAGGACCGTCGTCTCCTTGAGACGCTCGGCCTCCATGCCCAAGCCCCCTACACCGACCAACCCGAACCCGCCCACCTCCATTGAAAATCAGCATCGGCAGCGACCACGCGGGCTTCGACTACAAACAACGCCTCATCGCCCACCTGGCAGCGGCGGGACATAAGGTCACCGACCACGGAACGGATTCGCCGGAAAGCACCGACTACCCCGTCTTCATCATTTCCGCCGCCGAGGCTGTCGTGCGCGGAGAAGCCGAGCGCGGCATTGTCCTCGGCGGTTCGGGCAACGGCGAAGCCATCGCCGCGAACAAGGTGAAAGGCGTCCGCTGCGCGCTCTGCTGGAACGACGAGACAGCCGAACTTTCCCGCCGCCACAACAACGCGAACGTCCTGTCGCTCGGCCAGCGCATGATCTCCTACGAGATCGCCGAGCGCATCGTGGACATCTGGCTCTCGACGCCTTTTGACGGGGGACGCCACTCCCGCCGTATTACCGAACTCGACTGCTACGAAAACGGCGGGGGCGTCGACGGGATGCGCGCCATTCTCGAAGGCCGTTAAGAGCCGTGGCCGTCCGGCTTTGCGGTTGAAATCAGGCCCGCGCAGGACTAAATCCCATCCATGGCACGACGCCGAAATTCCTCCCCGAAGCCCGTCTGGATCGCTCTCGCGGCTGCCTTGGTCGTCGCCGCCTTCTTCGGCGCCCGGTTTTTCCCTTCCAGCGGAGGCGATCGGTTCCGGACGATTGCGCCGCTCGACATCGACGCCTATCTCGAGAATTCCAACAGCCTGCGCGGAAACGTCTACCGCCTTGAGGGGGAAGTCTCGAATGCGCTCGCATGGTCCCCCACCTCGGGCCGACTCATCGCCGTGGATGTCGAGACCGGCCGCCACGTGCTCCCTGTGCTGGTGACCACTCCTTTCAACGCGACGAACATCCAAAAGGGCCAGCGGTTCATCTTTGTACTGGAGGTGGATGAAAAGGGAGTGCTCCGCACCAAGGACCTCTCGAAGGCATGAGACGCCTTCCCGCTGTCTTCTTCGCGCTGGCACTCCCCGCGCTGGCGCAGGTTCCCGATGCCGCAGCGCCGGCCGCAGCACCCGCCCTCCCGTCCGCGCAGCAATCCCCGGCCGCCTCGGGGGGCGGGTCGACGTCCGGGGGATCCAGCTTCCTCGGCAAAGACGTCCCGTTTTTCGATCCGGGAAGCGACATCGTGCAGTGGGACGGCCGCACGTGGAACATCAGCAACAACCGTGTCTTCGAGGCACGGTTCGAGAAGTTCCTCAACGCCCCCGAGGCCACCGGCGAGGCGGACCGCGAATACAACAAAATCATCCAGACGATCCTCGACAAGCTTGCGCCGAACCAGATCACGTCCAAATCGACGGACGAGGCCTTCCAGCTTTTGCCCCGCGCCGCGCAGTTCGACATCGATGCCCGCCTGTGTGACGCGATCGCCAACCAAGTCTACGCCGCATGGCTGGCGCGCCGCGCGAATGACCGGCTCCTCGCCGCAAACAAAAGTCTCGAGGAGGAACGCAAGCGCCTGGAGTGGAATGCACGTGTGACCGCACAAGGCAGCCAGCTGGGCGCCCCTTCGTCCTCCGACGCCGCGGCCAACGAGGAATGGAAGAAGCAACAACAACTCAAGCGCGACACCGAGATGCAGCCGATCACGACCCGCATCGCCGAGGTGAATGCCCTCCTCAAAGCGAACCAGCTCAAAAAAGAAGTCGCCGAACTTCAGGTGAAACTCGAGTTCCAAGCGCTCATCGTGCAGCACTTCCTCCAGCGCCGTTTCCAGCACGTGCTGATCGGCACGCGGTTCTACCGGAGTGTCTTCAACGACGGCGACAGCCAGCTCCGCATCGGTGAGGACGCCAAGAGCCTCTTCTCGAAAACTTCGGGACTTCCCCCAACCGTCGGCACACTGGATTCCCTCGCCAACGAAGCGATGCGTGACGTGCGCGAAGGCGTCCAGGCCTTCAAGTTTCTCTTGGAAAAAGAAGAACTCGAAAGCGCCACCAAGCGCCTCGCCGAGACCTTCGTTCTCGGGGAATACATGCCCGACGTGCGTCTTCTGCCGAGGGATGACAAACGGCGCGCCCTCGCGTTCGTCCAGAAATCGAACCAACTCATCAGCGCTCTCGAGGTCAAGGACTACGCCCTCGCCGAGAAGCTTGTGAAGGAGTTGGAGAAGACAGCCAAGGACTTCGACAACTCCAAGCCCATGGCCGCCATCGAGACTGCCCGCACCGTCTCCGCCATGCATATCGCCAAGGCAAAGAACGCGGCCGTGAGCGGCGACAAGGAGACCCTCGAGACCGAACTGAAGGCCGCCACCGAGATCTGGCCCCGCAACCCCCAACTCGCCGAGGTCGGCGGCATGATCTTCAGCCAGGCCGACGTGCAGCAACGGGCCCTCGTCGATTTCGACCAGCTTCTCAGCCAGAAAAACTACCGCCAGATTTTCGACGACCGCATGCGCTTCATCGCCGCGACGGCGATGTTCCCGGAAAAGCAGGACCAACTCCGCAAGGTGCTCGAGGACATGCAGACCATCGAGGCCTCGATCATCCGCGCCCAGGAAGTCGAGAAGCGCGGAGACTTCGCCGGAGCCTGGGAGAGCGCCGAGCGCGCGTTCCAGCAGTTCCCGAACGACAACAAACTCAATCAGGTGCGCGCCAACCTCACGACGCAGGCCGCAGAGTTTGTCCGGGCCCTCCGCCGCGCGCAGGAACTCGAGTCCAAAGGCCAACCCGGCTCCGCCCTCGCATGGTTCCTGAAAGCCCAGCAGGAGTATCCCGCCAGCGAGTTCGCCCGCGAAGGCATCACGCGGATCAACACCCAGATCCTGCCCGACGCGCAATGAGTCCGGCCCCGAGCCTGTGAACGCCTACGCGCGGACCCTCCGCTACTTCCGTCCCTTCCTCTGGCCGACCGTTTGGGGAGCGCTGCTCACGCTTGTCGGCATCGCCTTCAACCTCCTCAAACCCTGGCCGTTCAAGTTCATCGTCGACGGCATCCTCGACCGAACAGCCGGCACTGCGGAGGCGCGGGAACTCGTCGCCTCGCTCGGCGGCGGCGCGACGGCCATCTTTTGGCTGTGCCTCGCGCTCGTGCTCATCACGTTCTTCGCCGGGGCCGTGAACCTGGCCTCGAACTACATCTTCATCCGCGTCGGTTTGCGGGCGTTGCTGAAGCTGCGCACGGACCTCTACTCCGCCCTTCAGGCGCTTCCGTTGAAGTTTCACGACGCACGGCGCAGCGCCGACTCGAGCTTCCGCGTGGCGTACGACTCGCAGAGCATCCAGACCATCTACAACAAGGGATTCGCCACGATTTTCTCTTCGGTCGTCATGCTCCTCTCCGCGTTGGTCGTGATGTTCGGGATGAGCTGGAAGCTCACGCTTGCCTCGCTGGCTGTCCTCCCCTTTGTCGTGTGGGCGATCCACCATTACGCCGACCGTGTGCGGCGGCAGAGTACGACGATTCAGGAACGGGAGAGTGACCTCCTCACGATCGCGCAGGAGGGCCTGAGCCAGATCCGCATGGTCCACGCGTTCGGCCGCGAGGCGTTCGAGATCCGTCAATTCCGCCGCCGGGCGGCACGCAGCCTGGAGGCGAATCTGCGCTTTAACATGACCTCCGTGGTCAGTGCCCTTGTCGTCGGCACACTCATGGCAGCGGGCACGGCGGTGATGTATTTCGTGGGCTCCTACGAGGTGATGAACGAGCGTCTCACGCTCGGCGATCTGCTGGTCTTCACGTCGTACATCCTGATGCTCTACCAACCGCTCGAGCAGCTCACGTACACGGCGTGGGCGTTGGAGGGAGCGATGGCCGGGGCGACGCGGTGTTTCGAGGTGCTCGACCGCGACAACGATGTTCCCGACGCGCCGGATGCCCGCGCGCTGGACCGCGTCTCGGGCCGTATCGTCTTCGATCATGTCGCGTTCGGCTACACGGCGGAACGCCTCATTCTCAAAGACGTGTGCTTCACAGTCGAACCCGGGACGACGGTGGCCTTCGTGGGCGGCACCGGGGCCGGCAAGAGCACACTCTTGAGCCTTGTGCCGCGGTTCTACGATCCGACATCGGGCTCGGTCACGCTGGATGGAATCGACCTGCGCGGCGTTGCCAAAAAAAGCCTCCGCCACCACATCGGCATGGTGTTGCAGGATACCGTGCTCTTCTCGACCACAGTGCGCGAAAACATCGCCTACGGCAGACCCGGTGCCACGCAGGAACAAATCGTCGAAGCCGCGCGGCGTGCGCAGGCCTACGATTTCATCATGCAGATGCCGCAGGGGTTCGACAGCCAGGTCGGCGAGCGCGGCGGTCACCTCAGCGTCGGCCAGCGGCAGCGCATCGGCATCGCGCGGGCATTTCTCAAAGATGCCCCGATTCTCCTCCTCGACGAACCCACCAGCGCTCTTGATGCCACGACCGAGGCGGCGATCATGGAAACGATTGCCGAGCTCATGAAGGGGCGCACCACACTCATCATCACCCACCGCATCGCGACCGTCCACTCGCTCGGCCGGATCGCCGTGCTCCAGGATGGTCGCGTGGTGGAGGACGGGACGGGGCCGGAACTCCTTGCAAAAGACGGTGCCTACGCCCGGCTCTACCGGGCCACGTGGGGCGAAACCGAGTAACTTAGGCGAGAGCTGCGAGGCCTTCGTCGAGCGTTGCGACGTTGGAAATCGAGACGACGGGCGTGCCCTTCCGGATGCGTCCGACGAGTCCGGCGATGATGCCTCCGGGGCCCAGCTCGAGGAAGTGCGTGATCCCGAGATGGTCGAGCATGTATTCGATGCTTTGTGTCCAGCAAACGCTTCCCGTCACTTGGTCGGCAAGGGTCCGCCGGATGGTGGCAGCGTCGTGCACGGCGATGGCATCGACATTGCAGACGACCGGCACGCGCGGTGTATCCATCGGCGTCGTTTCGAGAGCCGCTTGGAGAGTTTCGTAGGCGCTCTCCATGAGGCGGGAGTGGAACGCCCCCGCCACCGTCAACTCAACCGCCTTGCGGGCTCCGTATTCCTTGGCCAGCGAGACAGCCAGCGCGATCTTGGCCGCTTCGCCGGAGAGAACGATCTGGCCGGGGGAATTCAGGTTCGCGACATCGACATCGGCGGCCGCCGCGAGATCGCGCACGCGGCTTTCTTCGCCCCCGATGATGGCGGCCATCCCGCCATGTGTGGCTTCGCAGGCTTCCTGCATGGCGCGGGCGCGCTTGTCGACAAGCCGGAGGCCGGTCTCGAAATCGAACGTGCCCGCCGCCGCGTGGGCAGTGAACTCGCCGAGCGAAAGCCCGGCCGTGGCGTGAAAATCCAGGCCCCCGAGTTTTTCCCGCACTACCGCGAGGCAGGCGAGACCATGGACGTAGAGGGCGGGCTGGCAAACCGCTGTCTTCGTCAAGTCTTCGGCCGGTCCGTCGAAGGCGAGGCTGGAGAGCGGGTAACCCAGCACTTCGTCGGCACGGCGGAAAAGGTCGGCGGCAACGGGGAATTCGGCACAGAGATCTTTGCCCATCCCGACGGACTGGGCACCCTGGCCGGAGAACAGCAGAGCGAGTTTCTTGGACATGTGGTGGGGAGCAACCGGAGTTGCGGATTCCGATTAAAGCCGCCTCGGCGCAGGCGCCGCAAGATTCTTCGTCCGCCGGCCGGTCAGCGGGCCTGCACCCGGCCGTCGGCGAAAAGCCAGTTCCGTCCGCCGCGATGAACGGATTCCGTGTCCATCACGAGTCGGATGTTTGTGAGGCGCGCGGTGACGATCGTCCCGCGGCGCGTGTAGCGGCGGGGGTTGTTCATGAGCTCGTCGTCAAAGAACGGACGCCACTCATAGCTCGAACCTTCCGAGGCGAAGAGATTGCCCGCGGCGGCATCGGATGGGCAACGCAATGTTTTGGCATCCACGCCGTAGGGTCCGAACGCCTCAAGCATCGTCTTGGCTTCCTCGCCCTCGGGGAGGTCTCCGGGCTCGGTGTAGACCGGGCGCGCGGGGTTGTTGATGAAGGGGAGCCGGCCTTCGTTGTCGTTGGTGTAAAGGTTCACTGCGACGCCGACTTGTCGCAGGTTGCCGAGGCATGCCGCCGCGCGCGCGCGCTCGATCGCGTTGTCGAGTTCGGGAAGGGCGAGCGTTGCCAACATGGCAATGATGGCGATGACGGCGAGAAGCTCGATGAGCGTAAACGCGCGGCGCGAGGTCACTGGCGACCTCCCGTGGCCTGTTGCTTGCGATCGATGTAGCGCTTGTAGCGCTCGGCGCGCTGCTCGGGGGTGCGCTTCGCATCCCGTGCCGCTTCGCGCTCGGCCATCCGTTCCTGCACGTCGGGACGGGAAAAAAGCTCCGCCATCTTTTCCCCGCGTTGCTCGGGCGGGAGGGCGCGGATCTCTTCCCAAATAGCGCGGAGAGAGTCGGCTTCCTTGCGTGCTGCTTCCTGAGCCTCGCGCGGCAACGTTGCGATCACCGCGTCGGCCCGCGCCGCGAGCCACGCAGGATTTATGTTTTGCCGATCGCCGGAGGGGCCGCCCCCGCGTCCTGCCCAGCCTTCGCGCCCCTCGGGAGGGGGGCCGCCGGCCATGCCGCCCTCCCGGGGCGGACGCGCGATGAGCAGAAAAACCTCTTTCGTTGCACCGCCGCTGGATTTCACCAATTCACCGGCAAGTTTTGAGGCAGAGCGGGCGGAGGCCGTTGCGGCGCCGGTGGGATTCCAATCCTGCGGCACCGCGGTGAGGAGACCGGACTTCGCGGAGACCTCGCGGAGCCGCGTCTGAAGATCGCCTGTCGAAGGATCGTCGAGCTTCACCTCCAGCAGACGGGCATCCGGCGGCGTGCCACCCGACGAGAGCATTCCCATCGTGGGAAACCACGCGACTGCCCAGCCTTCGGCCGGCTTTCCCGATCCGAACGCCTCAAGGATCCCGGCAAAACCCGAGGCCGAAGGAGCCCCGAAGAGGGCAGGACGCAAATCGGTCTCCGTTCGGACCGACAGCGTATCCAGTGCCTCCATCAGAGGAGCCTTCCGCAGGCGGAGTGTCACGGGCATGGCGGGATCCGCATTCGTCACAATGTCCACACGGCCCTGCCGCTCGATGGCGGCGACAACCTTCGACAGCGGGGCATCGCGGAAATCCACCGTGATCGTCCCGTCCGGTCGGAACATCCTCCAAAGCACAACCGCCGCGAGCACAACGGCAACACCAAGCAGAAGACGGGTACGCGGGGTCATCGGGCGATGGAACCCCTCGCGCCGGGAAAAGTCGCGGAGAAATCCTTCTTTTCGCAGACCGGGGTCGCGGTTTTTCATGGATTCATGCTTCGAAAAATCCCGCCCGCCGCCGCATGGGGACTCTTCCTCGCATGGTGCGCGGGGCTCTGGTTCATCTCGAACCAACCTGCGACCGTGCCGCCCGCGTTCTCCATCCCGTTCCTCGACAAGGTCCAGCATTTCGTTTTTTTCGCTGCGGGCGGGTTTCTCCTCGCGTTTGCGCTGACGCGGAGCGGCGCGGGCCGCAAGATCACCCTCACGACCCTTACTGTGATGGCGCTGCTCGGTTTTCTCGACGAGTGGAACCAACTCACTGTCGAGGGGCGCAGCGGCGGCGACGTCGGCGACTGGATCGCGGATGTCCTTGGCACCGCAGCCGGTCTCGGCATACTCCGGCTTGTCCATGGCGGAGAAAAACACAGCGGAACGGATCCGCGCCCTGCGGGCCGAAATTGAGCGGCACAGCCGACTCTACTACGACGAGGCGGCGCCGGAAATCACCGACAGGGAGTTCGACGCCCTGCTTGCCGAGTTGGCGCGACTCGAGGCCGATGAGCCCGACCTCTTCTCGCCCTCCTCGCCCACGGCAAAAGTCGGCGGGCGACCGCTCGAGGGTTTCCAGCCCGCGCGTCATCTCGTGCCGATGCAGAGCTTGGACAACACGTATTCGGCGGACGAGTTGCGGGATTTCCTCGTTCGTGTGCGCAAACTCGCGGCACCGGCCGAGCCGACATTCACCATCGAGCCGAAGGTGGACGGCGTGGCGATTTCCCTTCTCTATCGCGACGGCGTGCTCGAACGGGCCGCCACGCGCGGCGATGGCACGACCGGTGACGACGTCACGGCAAACATCCGCACGATTCGCACGGTCCCGGCCTCGCTGAAGGGGGATTGCCCGGCGCTCGTCGAACTTCGCGGCGAGGTCTACCTGCCGAAAGCGGAGTTCGCCCGGCTCAACGCGGCTCGGGACGAGGTGGGCCTTCCGGCCTTCGCGAACCCGCGCAATGCCGCGGCGGGCTCTCTCAAGCAACTCGATCCCGCCGAGGTCGCGCGGCGCGGCCTCGACATCGTGCTCTACGGGTTCGGCGAGTGGTCCGCAGACGTGCCGGCGACCGGCAGCGCGATGCGGGAGCTTTTTCAGCGGTGGGGGGTTCCCGTGCCGGAGCGTCTTTGGACTGCCTCGAGCGATGACGAAGTCGTTGCAGCCGTCGAGGCCTTGGGCGGTCTGCGTCACGATTTCTCCTACGAAACCGACGGGGCCGTGGTGAAAGTTGATGCGACGTCGCTCCGCACGATTCTCGGCAGCACATCGAAAGCCCCGCGCTGGGCGATTGCCTTCAAATACGAGCCCGAGCGTGCCCTCACCCGGCTCCGTGCGATCACGGTCCAAGTCGGTCGCACCGGCGTCCTCACTCCGGTTGCCGAGTTGGAGCCTGTGTTTGTCGGTGGCAGCACTGTCTCACGCGCCACACTTCACAACGCCGATGAGATCGCGAGGAAGGACATCCGCACCGGCGACTGGGTCGAAGTCGAGAAAGCGGGCGAGGTCATCCCGGCGATTGTCGCGGTGTGCATAGGGAAGCGCACCGGGGATGAGCTGGTCTTCGAAATGCCGGGAGTGTGTCCGGCCTGCGGCGGCCCGGTGGTGCGCGATGGTGTGGCCTGGCGGTGCGAGAACCCGGGGTGTCCCGCCCAGGTGCGGCGACGCATCGAGCACTTCGCTTCCCGGGGCGCGATGGACATCGAAGGACTCGGCGAGGCGCTTGTGGCTCAATTGGTCGATGCCGGGCTTCTGCGCGGCATCGCGGACATCTACCGGCTTGAGGCGGATCCGCTGCTGGCGTTGGAACGCATGGGCGAGAAGAGCGTGGCGAATCTCCTTGAAGCCATCGCCACCAGCAAGTCCCGCCCGCTCTGGAGGTTGCTCCACGGACTCGGCATCCCGCACATCGGGGCCCGCTCGGCCCGGGACCTCGCGGCCCGCTTTCACACGCTCGACCGCCTCGCGTCCGCTTCGGAGAGCGACCTTCTCGCCATCGACGAAGTCGGCGACATTATGGCGGCTGCGGTGCATGCGTGGTTTCGCAATCCCTCCGCAATCGCCTTGGTGGAGGACCTGCGTGCGGCCGGGGTCCATTTCGGTGAGCACGACGAACACATCGCGCCGACGGACGCGGGCCCGCTGGCCGGGACCACGTGGGTGCTCACGGGCGCACTGTCGATTCCGCGCGAGGAAGCCGCCGAGAAAATCCGTCGCGCCGGAGGCAAGGTGACTTCAAGCGTCACCAAGAAGACAACGCATGTCCTCGCAGGTGAAGAAGCCGGCAGCAAACTCGATAAAGCCCGCCAACTCGGCACGCCCATTCTCGACGAACCCGCCTTCGCCGCACTGCTCGGCGAAGCCTAGATCTTCGATTTGATCCAGCGAATCAGCGGCCCCAAAACAGGCAGGTGCTCGAAAAACCCCGTCGTCGAGTCCCAGAAATCCTGATGCAGCGCGATGCGGCCGTCCGGCGCGAAGCGCAGGTGCGTCATACCCACAGTGCGGACGGTTTCCTTCGAGCCCTTGTAGCGAACATCCATCACCCAGCGCAGGTAGGTATTCGGTCCGGAGCGCGCGACATCGACCACCTCGGCGCGGATGAAGTCCGTGTGCGAGGCGGCCTTGAGGAAATACGCCTCGATGGCTTCGTTGCCGCGAACGGTTTTGAGGGTGTCGTTGAAAAACGCATCGGGGGCGTAGAGACCCTTGACCAACTTCCGGGCCGAATCCGCCGTCACATCGGCGAAGAAGGCCTTGAACCGCCCGACTGCGGCCTCGTGGGCTGCGGGCGAAAGGACGGTGCCCGCGATCGTGCGGTCGGCTTCGAGGTAGCTCTCAACAGGGGAAACGGTCGGCCGCGAGGCGCAGGAGGCGAGGGACATGAGCGTGAGAAAGAGGAGCAGAGAGCGCATCAAATCGGCTCGGACAGGCTGCGTGAGACGGTGCGCGCGAGGGCGTCCGTCGACGCGAGTTTCAGGAACTGGTCGCGTGTCCACACCAGCGGCGCCGCCTCCGCGGCGAGCCAGACGGCGAGCTTCCGCGATTCATCCTGCGCATCTTCCGCGCGGTGGCGGCGGCGTTTTTCGTAGAGCTTGAATGCGCGCGGGAGGGAGGCGCTGTCGCAACGCGTGAGTTCCTCCGCCATCACCGCTGCGGACTCGAGCGCCATCGATGCTCCGACGCCCGCAGTGGGCAAAAATGAGCAGGCCGCATCGCCCAGCAGGGCCACGCGCTGATGGGTCCAACGGCGGCTGCGGTAGTCGCCGAGGTGCCAGAACCCCATGCCTGCAAGGTCATCCGGAATCGTCGCCGCAAGCGCCGCCGCGGCCCCGTTGAGGCCACGGAAAACTTCGCGCAGCTTGCGGCCGTCGCTGGAAATTGCACCCGGCGAGACGAGGTCTGTCGGACCCGCGGCGACCGCACCAACGGCGGAGCGTGTGGGGTAAGTGCCGAGGAAGCGACCCTTGCCCCAGTACTCCTGCACGGTATCCGGCGGCACGCTGGCATTTGTCCACCACACCCAGAGTCCCCACCCCATGTCGTAATCCGGTTCCTCGCCGAAGACGATGCGGCGCACTTTCGATTGCCCGCCATCCGCCGCGACGACGCCGTCGTAGATTTTGCGCGAACCGTCCATGTAGCGGACCTCGACGCCATCGGCGGTTTGCTCGAGGTGGCCGAGGCCGGTGTGGAAGCGCACCGGCACGTCGGGGGCGTGCTCGTGGAGGAGAGCGACCAGATCGCCGCGCGAGATCTGCCCGGTGTAACCGAACTCCGCCTCGATTCCCGCAAGGTCAAAGGCGTGCAGGAGTTCGCCCTGTCCGTTGAAAACCTCGTATTTCCGGAATGGCGCACTCCGTTCACGGAAGCTCCCGAACGCCCCGAGGCCGTGCAGGATCCGGCTGCCCATCGGATAGAGGGTGATCACGTGGCCCTTGTCGCGCGTCTCCGCCGCCCGTTCGATGACCTCGCATTCGATGCCTCTCTGGCGCAGCAAACCCGCCAGCGCCATGCCACCCACCCCCGCTCCGACAATCAGGATTTTCATCGCAGTCAGGGAATCTGCCACAACAGCGCCCCCGGCGCGAGAGCGGAATTTGTTTCGACTCGCCCCGCGCCCGGACGCATCATTTCCCTCGAAATGAAATCGGCCCGCATTGTCGAACAACTCGCCATCTTCATCGCCAACAAACCCGGCACACTGGCCGAGGTCTGCGACGCCCTCGCAGCCGACAAGATCAACATCTACGGCCTGACAGTTTCGGACACGGTCGACCATGCCGTCGTGCGCATGGTGGTGAGCGACACGCAACGGGCAATGGCGCTTTTCGAATCCTACGGCACCCTCGTCGTCGAGAACGAGGTGCTCATGATCGAGAATGACAACCGTCCCGGCGGGCTCTCGCGGATCGCGAAGGCGCTCTCCGGTGCCCGCGTAAACATCGAGTATGCCTATCTCGCCTCGATGCCGATGGCGCGCCATGGTTTGCTCATCCTGCGCGTCAGCGACGTGAAGCGGGCCATCAAGGTGCTCACCCCGCTTGTCGACGGGCACTAAACTCTGCGGGCTCGCACGGTCGGGCAGTTGACTCCGGCGACAGGTTCGCGATGATACGGGCATGAGGGAGTTTGCCGCGCATGCCGTCGAGATCACCGGATCCTTCCGTCCCGAAGCCGCGGCGGCTGCAGCCGCCGGGCTTCGCGAGGGGCTCGGCCGCCCGGGGCGGGTGGCGTTTGTTTTTTGCGATCCGGATTACGTCGAGTTCCTGCCGGAGCTCTCCGACATCCTGCGTGTTGACGGCCATATCACCGACGTGGTGGGTTGCACCGCGCGCGGACGCACGTTCGGAAGCCATGAATTCGAGGAGGGCAGCGGATGCTCCGTGCTCGCCTTGTCCGGCGACATCGCCGAGCCGGTCCCGCTTGAGCTCCCTGCCGAACGCGTTCCGGGCCGTCCGAATGCCTTCGTCACCCTCGTCAATCCTTTCGCCCTTCCCGCCGAGGAATGGCTCGAAGCCTGGAATGTCGCTCACCCGGGTGTGCCCTGCGTCGGCGGCCTTGCCAGCGGCCGCGCGGACGATGATGTGGCCGTGTTTCACAACGGGCGCATCGTTGATGGCGTTGCCGTACCGCTCCACGGATCACTCACCCTCCTTCCCGTGCTGAGCCAGGGCTGCCGCCCGATCGGCGAGCCCCTCACCGTGACCCGCGCGGAGCACAATGTCGTCTATGCTCTCGGCGGCCAGCCTGCCTATTCCGCCCTCGAAAACGCCTTCCAATCGCTTTCCGATGCCGAGAAATCGACCGCCCGCGGCAACCTCTTCGCCGGCATTGCGGGGAACGAATACGTCGACGAGTTCAAACCCGGAGACTTCCTCATTCGCAATATCATCGGGGCGGATCCCAACTCGGGCGCTGTTGTCATCGGCGACGTGCCGCGCATCGGCCAGACTCTCCAATATCAACTCCGCGACCGTAGCGCGGCGGAAGCCGACCTTGCGCGCGCCTTCTCGGCGGGCAATCTCGCCGGCATCAAACCGCTCGCCTCGCTCCTGTTTTCGTGCCTCGGCCGCGGCCGCGGATTCTTTGGCGAGCCGGATCAGGACGCGGGCCGCCTGGCGGGGGCGACGGCCCCGGCGCCGTCGTGCGGATTTTTCGGCAACGGCGAGATCGGCCCTGTCGCCGGGCGCAATGCCATCCACGGACATACCGCCGCCGCCGCGATCTTCGTCCACAAAGCCGAATGAAAACCCACTGGAAAAAACTCGTCCTTGGAGCGGTCGTCCTCACGGTGGCTGCGCTGTGGTTTTCGGGTTCATTCCGTGAAAAGCCGGCTCCGGCCCCCTCGGCGACTGCCAAGCGGGACGTGATCGAATCCAAACTCATGCTGGCCGGCGAGGTGACCCCGGCCTTCCAGGTGGATGTGAAGTCGGAGGTAAGTGGGAAGGTGAAGCAGATTCACGTTGTCGCCGGCCAGCGCGTGGCGAAAGGAGAACTCCTCGTCACCATCGATGACACGGATCTCTTGAACGAAAGGGCTTCCGTCGAGACCGAGATCGAAGGAGCCCGCGTGGCGGTGAACCGCGACCGCGGCAATTACGAGCGCGCCAAGGCGCTCTACGAGCAGAAGCTCATCAGCAAAGAAGTCTTCGCCAACGTCGAGGCGGATTTCAAAATCTCCGAGAACTCGCTTGAGAAGAGTGAGCGTCGCCTGCAATCCGTCGTCGACCGACTTAGCAAGACGCGCCTGCTCTCACCGGCGGACGGCACGATTCTTGATGTGATGGTGAACGAAGGCCAGGTCGTCGTCGCCGCGGCGAGTGTGAACTCCGGCACCACGCTCATGCTGTTTGCGGACGTCTCGCGCCTCCTTCTCGACTCCCACGTGAATCAGGTGGATGCCTCGCAGATCCGCGTTGGCCAACAGGTCCAGTTGCGCACAGGAGCCCAGGGCGAAGCCCCGATCGACGCCACCATCGATTTCATCGCACCGGTCGCGACCGTGAAAAACAACATCAAGGGCTTCCAAGTCCAGGCGGCCATCGCGAACGCCGACGGACGCCTCAAGCCCGGGATGTCCGTGAGCATGGAGGTACCGATCGAGCGCGCCGACAATGTCGTCACCGTGCCGGTCTCCGCCATCTTCAAAGAGGAGGACGGCAAAGTCATCTATGTGCGCAAGGGCGGCCAGATCGAGAAACGCCACGTCGCCGTTGGCATCTCCGACCTCTCCCGCGCGGAGATCAAGTCGGGAATCGAGGAGGGCGAGGAGATCCTCCTTGTGGCGCCGCCCGCTCCCGCCCCCGCGAAATCCTGAGACCGCCGTGCCGCTCGTCGCGCTCGAGAACGTCCGCAAGGCCTACCGCGTCGGGGATCAGGAAATCCGTGCGCTCGACGGCGTCGACCTCCGCATCGAGGAGGGGGAATTCGTCGCCATCATTGGCCCGAGCGGCAGCGGGAAATCCACGCTCATGCACTTGCTCGGGTGCCTCGACACGCCCAGCTCCGGCCGCATCGAGGTCTGTGGTCACGACCTGAGCGCCGCTTCGCAGGACAAGCTCGCCCTCGTGCGAAACCGCGAGATCGGGTTTGTTTTCCAGGCCTTCAACCTCCTCCCGAAACTGGACGTCATCGGGAATGTCGAGTTGCCGTTGGTCTACTCCGGGCTTCCGGCCGAGGAGCGTCGCCGCCGTGCCGAGGAGGCCGCCCGCTCGGTCGGGCTCGGTGAGCGTCTCCGTAACCGCCCGGTCCAACTCTCCGGCGGCCAATGCCAGCGCGTCGCCATCGCCCGCGCTCTGGTCAACAACCCGCGCATCGTTTTCGGCGACGAACCGACCGGCAACCTCGACTCGGCCACGGGCGAGATGGTTCTCGGCATGTTCCGCGAACTCAACTCCGGCGGGAAGACGATCGTGCTCGTCACGCACGATCCCGACATCGCCGCCGTGGCCGACCGCGTCATCGAGATTCGCGACGGCCGCATCCGCAGGGACACACGGAAATGACCTTCCGCGACGCGTTTGTCATCGGCCTCCGGGAGATCGGCGCCCACAAGTTCCGCAGTGCGCTCTCCATGCTCGGCATCGTGCTTGGCGTGAGCAGCCTCATCGCCACGTTCGCGCTCACAGCCGGTATCGAGCGCGGGACGCGGGCCTTCATGCAGCAGATCGGCGGCCTCGAGTATGTGAATGTCGTGAACAAGGAGATCTCGAGTGCGAAGTTCGAGTTCTGGAACCTTTCGCCCGGGCGGACCCTGAAGGATGCCGAGGCGCTCCGCACGGCTGCCCCCTTGATTTCCCACATCTCGCCCGAGTTGGGATTTCCGGCCGTCATCTCCTCGCCGGATGGTCCCTCCGAGCGTTTCAACAGTCGCGGTGTCGTCCCCGACCACTTCGTCGTGGCGCGGCACGAACTCGAGGCCGGGCGCTTTCTCACGGATCTCGATGTGGACCGCTCGACCCACGCCGCAGTCATTGGCGATTCGGTGGCCGAGCACCTCTGGCCCGGCGAACCCCGCGCGCTGGTGGTCGGCCGCCAGATGCTTGTCAACAACCAGCCGTTCACCGTTGTCGGCGTATTGAAACGCTACGAGCGTCCGCCGGGCAGCCGTCCTCGCGGGTCCGGACGCTGGGATCCCTTCCGCGGAAAAAACGAATCCGTCCTCATTCCATTCTCGACGATGTTCCACCAATTCCGATCCGGGGCGTTTCCGATGGACTCGATGCAGACCGTGCGCCTCGACGGGCTCACGCTGCGTGTGGGGAATCTCGATTTCTTTTCCGATGCCCTCGAACAGGTGCGCGCGGTGTTGGATGTCACACATCGCGGTGTGGACGACTACGATCTCGAGACGCGCGAGGAGTGGTTCGGCCGCATGGAGGCAAGCATTCGCGCCACACGCATCAGCGGAGGTCTCATTGCGGTGATCAGTCTCGTCGTGGGCGGCATCGGCATCACGAACATCATGCTGGCATCGATTTCCGAGCGGGTGCGCGAGATCGGTATCCGCCTCGCGGTCGGTGCACGCGGACGCGACATCTTCATCCAGATCATGGTGGAGAGTGTTTCCATCGCCCTCATTGGCGGACTCGCGGGCATCGTCGCATCCGTCGGCCTTATAGAGATTCTCAAATTTGTCGCGCCATCCGAGAACACGCCCGTGCTCACCCTCGGTTCGGTGGTTTTCAGCGTGGGCTTCGCGATTCTCGCCGGGTTCCTTTCCGGAATCTATCCGGCGCTCCGGGCCTCACGGCTCGATCCGATTACCGCCCTGCGCTACGAGTAGCGGCCACTTACGCCACGCGCTCGACGAGCACGCTGCCGGCCAACTCTGCACCGATCGCCACGCGCGCGCCCTGCAGGAGACAAAGGCACACCCCGCCGTCCGCGATTTTGCACACTTCGGCGGATTCGCAGAAGCCCAACTCGCGTAGGCGTCTCTCCGAGGTGCATCCCTCGCGCAGTCCGGCGATCCTGAGGAGTTCGCCGCATCGCGCCGTCGACAGGCAGCCGCTGGTCTTCATCGGCGGATTCTTTGACAGGGTGCGCTTCACGTGTTGAGAAAGAATCTCGTATTCCTTGATTTGGCGCAAATCGAATCGTCGGTCATCCCGCGATGAGCCGGATCGCCCCCGCAAGAGAAAAGACAATCATGAGCACCTCGAAGAGCGACTGGTTGATCTTTCCCAGAAGCGCGCGGCCTGCGAACACACCGACAACGACACCCGGCACGAGGCAGAGATTCAGCAGGAGAGAGGAGGGTGTGATCAGCCCCAGCGAGGCGCTGAAGGGAACCTTGACGATGTTGATCACTAGAAAAAACCATGCCGCCGTGCCGACGAATTCCATTTTCGGCAGGCGGCACGCAAGGAGGTAAACCGTCATCACCGCGCCGGCCGCGTTCGCCAGCATCGTGGTCACGCCCGCCAGCACGCCCACCGGCCACGCAAAGGCGGGGTGCTCCGCGAAGAGCGCGGGGACCTTGGCCCACCTCTTCTGCGCGACTGTGATCCCGAGCAGGCCGACCACCGTCCAACCGATCACCGGACCAAAGACCGCAGCCGGGATTTTTCCCATCAACCACCATCCGGCCACGATTCCGGCCAGTGCCGGCACGGCCATACGCACGAGATGCCGCCACACGGTGAATTGCCGGAACGCACGCACCGCGAAGACATCCGCGACAATCAACAGCGGCAACACGACACCCGTCGATTCGCGCACGGGCAGGACGTTTGCCATGAGCAGGATTGCTACCATGCTCACACCGCCGAAGCCGGTTTTGCTCAGTCCGATGCAGACCGCGGCGCCCAGGGCGCAAGCCCACTGCACCCACGTCCACTCGCTCACGGGAGACCGCCCGTGCCCGTTCTGTTCACGGCTTTACCAGCGCCGCATCGAGGCCATTGGCTGCGGCATACGCGAGAAATTCCTCGGCGTGCCCGGCGAGCACCGTCCGGACCACGAGCGCGTCGTCCATGTAGCCGCCCGGAACATTGTCCGGAATGATGTCCACGCCCTTGGCCAAATACCGCACGGCAAAAATCGCCTCGGGCAAGGCCATGATGTCGCCCGCCGCATACGCGCCGTCGAGCACGTCCTCGATGTAGCGGAGGAGAAAGGACGTCTGCTCGCGCAGTTTTGTCTGGCCCGCTTCCTCCAGTGTCTCGGCCTGGAGTTTGTGAAGCGGAATCTGCCGGCGGAAGGCATCGATCTCGCCCGCCGTCAGTGCCTGCCCGCCCTGCACCACGTAATCTTGAATGCTCATGGAAGTCGCCGATTAGACAGGTTCCCCTGCCGTCCGTTCAACGAGAATCGACTGCACACGAACCGGTTTGTTTTTTTTCACCGATCTGGCATCTTGGACCCATGATCCTCCCGCTGCTGATTGCCGCGACCCTGCTGGTCGCCGCGCAGGGACTCCCTGCCTCCCCAATCATCCGTGAGCCGGGGGCCGTGTATCTCTCGGATTTCGAAATGAAGCCGCTTCGGCTGCCGCTGCGGGGTGCCACGCCGTGCTACTTCGACACCGCCCGCACCCGCTTCGCGGGCGAGCTCCGCTTCCCGCAATCCGTCCAGATCGAGGCCGTCGCCGCCGACGGCATGCTCCGCGTGCGCGGCAATGCCCGCCAGGGCGGCGTGGCCGCATGGATCGATCCTTCCGCCGTGCAGGGCATCCCCGACGGACTCGTTGATAATCTGCGCAAAGCCGAGAAGCGCCGCATCGAAGTCGAGGCCCTCATCGCAAAGAACGAAGTCGCCCTCGGCATGACCGTTGAGGAAGTCCAGCGCAGCCTCGGCAAACCCCAGAAGCGCACCAACCGTGCGAGCAAGGAAGGCACGCAGCAAATCTGGGAATACATCAAATACGACCTCGTTCCACAAACGACCGTCGTCCCCACCAGCACCCAGGTTGTCATCAACCCCGGCAAAGGCACGAACACCCCCGGCCTCATCGTCCAAAACACTGGCGGCCTCGCCGCCTCCACCGTCTACATCAAGGTCCCCGTCGGCACCCTCACCGTCACCTTCCGCGATGGCATCGTCGACGCCCTCGACCAATCCGAAGGCACCACCCAGGGCGGCCAAGTTTCAGTTGTCGTTCCGCCCATCACCGTGTATTAGTGCTCCCTCTCGCGGCGGGGTAGCCAAGTGGTAAGGCACGGCTCTGCAAAAGCTGTATACGTCGGTTCGATTCCGACCCTCGCCTCTCTTCCGCAATCCGCAGATTCGGGCAGAGGCGCCGATGGTGACGGGTTGAAATGGACACCAACGTCCTCCGATCGCGCCCAAGGACTCAGGTGAAGCCTTCCGCTGGCCGCTAAACTGTGGGGATCGATCGGCAGCGTTTTGCTGGTCAAACAATCGGAGGGAGAGCCACTAGAGACTGACTTCTGGGCACTCGTCTTCGGTGGGGTACATGCGGGATCAAGGGGCGGGCCGACTGTTTTGGCGTCGGTGAAGGGCCCACTCGGAGGGACTCAGGCCGGTCGTTTTGCGAAAGTTCCGTGAGAAGTGGAGTGGGTCGTCGTAGCCAACCTCTGCGGCAATGTCCTTGACGAGGCGGGTCGTTGTGCGGAGCAGCACAGCGGCTCGGTCCATCTTCAGACGGGTAAGTTGGGAGGCCGGGGGGCGATCGCCGAAACGGCGGAAAAGCCGGCAGACATGGCTGGGGTGCATGCGCACGGCCCCCGCAAGGTCCGACAGGTTCCGGAGTGTGCAGCAGTGCTCGTCCATCGTGCGGCGGCACAGTTGCCAACTCTCCAACGCATGGGTGCTCTGTGTTGGTTCGATGCCAGCCGCTTCGGCACATCGGCAGAGGACAAGCCGGAGCCACGCAGAGGCTTGCAATGCACCGTGCGGGGAGGGCTTCCGCCCATCTCGCAGAAGGGCTGCAAACGCCTGCCGCATGGATTCCACCTCCCAGACGCCAACCACAGCCCTGTGCCCCAATCCCGCCTTCCGCAGCGCGGGCCCCGCCTCATCTCCGAAGAAGTCGATGAAGAACTTCAGCATCGGACGCTCGGGATCGGTGCGAATCTCGTGGGCAATGCCGGGACCATACGAAAACAGACTCCCGGGGCGGAGCGGAAGCCGCGACCGGCCGAAGCGAACCTCACCGAATCCCTCGGCGACGAATTCCACGGCATGGCTCTCATAGCCCGGGCGCTGGACGTGGTAGTGCGGCAGGCACCGTTCGACACCGGCGACAGCGACAACCAAGCCTTGGGTCCGGCGGACACCGTGTTCGAGTTGGCAGTAATCCGCATCCGAAACCGAGGGAGAAAAAGCCGGAAACATGCAAAGAATATCCATGTATACGTGCAAAGTGTCCATTCTCTGAACGCGGGGAATTCGCGAGAATGCAACGCATGGAGTATCGAATGCTCGGTAACACCGGGGTGAGCGTTTCTGCATTGGCCTACGGAGGTTCCTCTCTGGGCAATGCGTTCCGCGATATCGACGAAAGCGAAGGGTGCCGCTCGGTGCATGTTGCACTCGACCACGGGATCAACCTGATTGATACGGCTCCATACTACGGTTCGACGCGTGCGGAGACCGTCCTCGGGAAGGCCCTCCGGGGCATCGTCCGCGAGAGGTATGTGCTTGCCACCAAGGTGGGCCGCTATGGCCTCGAGGATTTTGATTTCTCCGCGGCGAGGGTGATACGGAGTGTGGACGAGAGTCTGGGGCGCCTTGGGGTGGATTACGTGGACTTCATCCAAGTGCATGACATCGAGTTCGGTGATCTGTCTCAGATTGTCCATGAAACCATCCCTGCACTTCGCACAGTCCAGGCCCTGGGCAAGGCGCGCTTCGTTGGCATCACCGGCTTGCATGTCGCCCTGTTTCGAAAAGTCATGGAGGCAACGGAGGTGGATCAGGTGCAATCCTACTGCCACTACTGCCTCAACGATGATGCCCTCGCGGGAGAACTCGGTTTTCTCCAGAGCCGTGGCGTTGGTATCTTGAATTCAGCCCCGCTGGCGATGCGGTTGCTCACGAATGAGGGGGCTCCGCCGTGGCATCCGGCACCTCCGTCATTGCGCGCGAAATGCGCCGAGGCTGCGGAGTTCTGCCGGAGACACGGTGCGGATCTCGGCGAGCTCGCTCTTCAGTTCGCGATGCGGAATCCGGCCATCCATACCCATGTTGTCGGCACGGCGAGCCCTGAACGAGTTGTGGAAAACATCCGGGTGGCGTCGCAGACGCCGGATCCCGAGTTGCTTGCCGGCGTGCTGGAAATCCTCAGACCGGTCCATAACATCACGTGGAGGAGCGGACTCCCGGAAAACAATCCCATCATCCCGTGATAATCACCGGCCTTCTCAATCCCGCCGTCCTGTCGCTGCTGGCGAGGGTTCGTCACACGAACACGCTTGTCATCGCCGACCGTGGTTTTCCGTGTTGGCCGCAGATCGAGACGGTGGATCTGTCTTTGGTGGACGACGTGCCGACGGTCCTGCAAGTGCTCCGGGCTGTTCGGGCGCAAGCGGTATTCGGCAGAGCCTTCATGGCATCGGAGTTCCTCACGGCAAACCCGCCCGAAACATGCGCGGTCTTTGCGAGCGCGCTGAGCGGGCTGCAGGTGACCCACGAGTCGCACGAGCAGAGTTTCAAGCCCCGCATCCCTGCTGCGATCGGGCTCATCCGCACGGGCGACACGACGCAATACGCAAACATCATCCTGCAATCGGCTTGATTCACCCTTCATGAAAAAACTTCCCCGTTTCACATTCGGCATGGGCGACAGGTTCGGGCACGAGGGCGAAGCGCAACTCGCAGCTGTGCAGTCGGCCGCCGCACGCGGCGTTGTGATCTGCCCCGTCTGGAACAAATCCAACCGCGAGCACACGCTCATTGGCACCACGCCGGACGGGCTTCGGGCGGAAGCCGATGCAGCCGTGAAAGCTCTCGGATGGCAGGGCGGCCACTTTGTCGATGCCGACCACATCAACATCCACACGGTCGATGGGTTCCTCGGCGCGAGCGATTTCTTTACGCTGGACGTGGCCGACTATTCGGGAAAACCCGCCGGGGCATCGGCCACCTCGGCGTTCGTCTCGCGCCACGGGAACCTCGTGGGCGAGCATGAGCTGCCGCGGGTGGAACAGCCGCTCCGCATTACGGAGGAGGACCTCCGGCGCACGGCGGGCAAGTTTCTTTGGGCCATGCAGGAGGCCGGTCGCATCCACCGCCACATTGCCGCGTCGAAAACGACGGATTCCTTTGCCATCGAGGTCTCGGTCGACGAGACGGATACAGCCCAAACGCCGGCCGAACTTCTGATCATCCTGGCCATGCTCGCTGATGAGAACGTGCCGGTGCAGACGATTGCGCCGAAGTTCACGGGACGCTTCAACAAGGGGGTTGACTACGTTGGGGACCTTGCCGCCTTCGAGAGGGAATTCGATGCCGATCTGGCCGTGGTCGCGTACGCAGTGGCCGCCTTCGGCCTGCCGCCAACGCTGAAGATCAGCGTGCACTCGGGAAGCGACAAGTTCTCGCTCTATCCGATCATCCGCGATTTGGTTGCAAAACATTCGGCCGGACTGCATGTGAAGACGGCAGGCACGACGTGGTTGGAAGAGGTGGCCGGGCTTGCCGAATCCGGCGGCGAGGGATTGGAGATCGCGAAGGAGATCTACCGCAACGCGTTGCCGCGGGCGTCGGAGTTGATCGCGCCGTATGCGCCGGTTGTGGACATCGACATCGCGAGCCTGCCGAGCCTCTCGGAAGTCGAAGCGTGGACATCGGAGGAGTTTGTAGCCGTCCTGAATCACGACGCGGCCTGTCCGGCCTACGACCGGCAGTTCCGGCAGTTTATTCATGTCGCGTTCAAGATCGCCGCGGAAATGGGAGATCGATTCACAGGAGGGTTGCAGGCGTATCGCGAAGTCATCGGTCGGAGGGTAACCGGCAATCTTTTCAGCCGTCACATTGAGCCTCTCTTCTGCCGATGAAAGCGCTCAGGCTTGAGGAACCCGGGCGTCTTTCCGGCACGATTGCAGCCGAACCGGAGGGGCCCGCTGCCGGGCAGGCTCTCGTCCAAGTCCATCGCGTTGGCGTCTGTGGCACCGATGTCCACGCCTTTGCCGGGCGGCAACCGTTTTTCACGTATCCGAGAATCCTCGGCCACGAACTCGGTGTCGAGGTGCTCGCTGTCGGAGAAGGGGTCAGCGGCATCCGGGCCGGGGACCACTGCGCGGTGGAACCCTACATGGAATGCGGTGCCTGCATTGCCTGTCGGCGGGGAAAGCCGAACTGCTGCGTCGCGATGTCGGTGCTTGGTGTGCACGCGGATGGAGGCATGCGCGAGCGCTTCCTCGTCCCGGCGCGAAAACTCCATCCTTCGGCAAGCCTGAGTTTCGATCAACTCGCGCTTGTCGAGCCGCTTGGTATTGGCGCGCACGCGGTGGCACGGGCAGGGATCGAGCCGGGGGAGAGTGTGCTTGTTGTCGGGGCTGGGCCGATCGGCCTGGCTGTCACGCAGTTCGCTGTCGACGCGGGCGCCAACGTTGCGGTTCTCGATGTCAATGCGGCGCGGCTTGCGTTTTGCCGCGAGAAGTTCGGGATCGCCCTCACGATTCACGGGGCCGAGGAGGATCCTGTCCAGGCGCTTGAGGCATGGACGCACGGCGATCTGCCGACTGCGGTGCTCGATGCCACCGGCAGCCAGCGGGCGATGAATGCGGCGTTCGAGTATCCGGCCCACGGCGGCCGCCTTGTCTTCGTCGGGCTCTTTGTCGGCGATGTGACGTTTCATGATCCTTCGTTCCACCGGCGGGAACTCACCGTGATGGCGAGCCGGAACGCGCTCGCCGCCGACTTCCGGCGCATCATCTCACGCATGGAGGACGGCCACGTCGACACCTCGCCCTGGATCACTCACCGCGCACCGCTCGATGCGGTGCCCGACGTTTTCGGTTCGTGGACAAAGCCCGAAGCGGGCGTTCTCAAAGCTCTCATCGACATTGTCCCGTGATGTTCATCGACGCCCACCATCACTTTTGGAACTACGACCCCGTCGAGTATGGGTGGATCGACGACACCATGGCGGTGATCCGAAGAGACTTTGGGCCGGAGGGCCTGCACGAGGAGATTTCTTCCGCCGGTGTCGGCGGAGTGGTCAGCGTGCAGGCGCGGCAGAGTCTGCAGGAGACCGAGTGGCTTCTCGAGTTGGCCGGGAAGAATGACTTCATCAAGGGCGTCGTCGGTTGGGTGCCGCTGGCCGAACCGGGAGTGGGGGAATGCCTTGCGCGGCTCGGGACCTCGACGAAATGGAAGGGCGTGCGACACGTCGTGCAGTCGGAGGAGGACGACCGCTTTTTGGAGCGTGAAGACTTCCAGCGAGGCATCCGCGAACTCGCCCCGCTCGGGCTTGTCTACGAACTTCTGATCGTCGAACGTCAACTGCCTGCAGCAATCGCCTTTGTGGACCGCCACCCGGACCAGAGCTTTGTGCTCGATCACATCGCCAAGCCACTCATCCGGTCCGGCATCATGGAGCCCTGGGAATCCCGGATTCGCGAACTCGCCAGGCGGGAGAACGTTGTCTGCAAGGTCTCCGGCCTTGTCACCGAGGCCGATTGGCAGGCGTGGACGCCGGAAGCTCTCCGACCCTACGTTGAAGTGGTTCTCGAGGCGTTCGGGCCCGGACGGCTGCTCTTCGGAAGCGACTGGCCTGTTTGTCTGGTCGCCAGCGGATACACCCGTTGGCTGCACACGGTCCGTGGTTTGCTCCGGGACCTTAGCAAGGACGAACAAGCGCTCATTTTCGGCGGGAACGCGCGCAGAGTTTACTCGTTGGAGTAGGACGCCGGGCTACGGCGTCCGATCGAGACGGCCCGTCTTTCTTTTGGGCTGCCCGCTCTTGCTCGTCGATATCCTGGAGACCAAGGCAAAGGCCCGGACTTCAACATCCCCACGCCCTTCCTCTGGATGCCGGTGCTGCCGTTAAATCCACAAAAGCGCCTCATCCGCACGCTTTCGTCAGAAGTGGACTTCTAACAGATTCGGCCAGGCGTTCTCGAAGCCTCGCTGTTTCCCGATGCCCGCTCCGCCCCCGGCGATCTGGTGCTCCGAACCAATCGAATCAACGGCCAGTCGCGCGCCCTTGCTCTGACTTCCGTCCTACATCTCTTGTTTGTCGCGGAAGGCGATGATGTCCTCGACGGTGATGGGTCTGGTGGGCCGCCTGCCGTCGAAGACGATGCGTCGGCCGCTGGGGTCGGTGCAGATTGCCATCGCGTAGGGGGTAATGAGTTTCCTTTTGAGATCGAGGGGCTTTTGCGGGGTGGGTTTCTTTTTCTTCATGGGTGATTTCCGATCAAATGCGGAGACGGCGCGGGAAGAGCACGCCGGCTTCGGGATCGTAGAGCATGTAGGAGGCTCGCGGATCCCCGTCGCGCGAGAGGCCGACACTCCCGACGCAGATGGCGTAGCGGGTCTCGCGGGTCAGGCGCACGGGTTCTTCGCCGGGCGTGCAGGCCTTCGCCCGTCCTCCCTCCTGCCAGATCACCGGGATGTGCGTGTGTCCGTGGAAGCTGACGAACTCCGTCTGCGCGGCGAAGTTCCGCGCCGCCTCGTGCGCGGAGTCCACATAATGGAAGGCGTGCGGTTCGTGGAGCGAGCCATGGCAGAATTCTGCACCCCCGTGCCGCCACGTGGCCGGACGCCGCAAGAGCCAGTCCCGCGTCGCGGCCGGGAGTCCATCGCCCGTCGTTGGTCGCGCGAGTTGGCCCCACGGGCTCAACACCCCGGGCGCCACGGCGAGAAGCGCCTCGTGGTTCCCGAGCAGGTGCACGGCAGCCACGCCGCGCACCAACTCCACGCACCGCTCGGGTTCGTCCCCGTAGCCGACCGTGTCACCGAGGCACACGATGCCGCCCACCGGCCATCGCGCGATATCCTCGAGCACGGCCTCCAACGCCGCGAGGCATCCGTGGATGTCACTCACGATGGCGAGAAATCCCCCTCGGAATCCGGGGATGGCCTCGTGGTCTTCTTGCAGTGGCATCATTTTGGAGTCTGCGGGCAGCGAATGGCTCGCCTTGCAGGGCAATCGGTCTCTTCATAGAGGAAAACCTCCTCCATTGTCTCGACAAGCACCTCCGGCCCCGGATTCGACGCGGCCCTCACCCATGCGGCGAGCGCGCTCGCGAGGTCGTCCGTCGTCCGGCCCGTGGCCTCGATTGCGATGCCCTCCGGTGCCTTGCGGTGATAGACCTTCGCGACGAAGCGGACCGCGTCCGGGAAATGCCACCGTCTCCAGCTCTTCGCGATATTGCGAACGACATACCGCGTCTTGTTCCGCGGAGCCGCCTCGGGGGCATGAATGATGAGATGGATCGTTCCGTCCTTGTAGTCCGTCAGCTTCGACGACGTGCCGGCGAACATTTGGAAAAACTTTCCCACGGTGAGGCAGTGCGCTTTGTTGATCGCCTCCAGCGCGTCGGCGTCGAGGGCGCTCATCGTGCCCCTCCTTTCGACAGACGCGGGGTCGCGCCGCGTGCGATGAGGAGGCTGTCGCGGAGGAATCTCGCGATGCGCACATCCCGCGTGTGCAGGTTGCGCCGCACGCGGGCCTTTGTGAAGTCCGGCCCGTGTTCCGTGTAGTGGCACCACCAGGTGCCGTTGTTGTTCCAAAGGTGATGGTCCGGGTTTGTTCCGATGCGAATCGACAATGTGTTGTTCATGGTGGCTTCGTGGTTCTCCACCAGGAATCGCGTGCACAAAAAAACCGCCGTCCCCGATCAGGAGCGGCGGTATTCTTCGATTCCGCGGAGACTTTTTGTTCAGGCCGGAGCCCGCACATCGTCCGGCCTTCGCCGGACAAGCCACCGTGGGGTTGTCTCCATCCCCGGTTGGCACCCCGCAGCCTTTCGGGCCGCAGGAATTCCTGATGTTGGGAAAGATCCTAACACACTGTCGCCCTCGCGCAAGGGGCCCCGTGTGTCATAAGGCGGGCCGGTCGGTTCTCGCGCTGCTTCCGGCGTAGCGCGCCGCGAGGGCGCGACCGCTCAATTCCCGCAGTCGCTTGCGGAAGACCAGACGGTAAAGCAAATCGAGTTGCATCTCGACCGGCATGTCCTGCAGGCAGAGGTCGACCATCAGCACGAGGCGTTTGCGCGGATTCGTCGTGCGGAGCGCTTCCTTGCAGCATCGGGCCAGCGCGTTCGGGTCGGCATCGACCCCACCGTCCGGATGGCACATGCGCCCCGTGAAATGGACCGCCAGCGCGGTGTGGAACATCCGGTAGTGGCGCCCGGCCGTGTGCACATCCACGCCCGCCTCCGTCGCGGCCAGCTTGCGCGAACTCCCCTTGCAGAACTCCTGCGCCACACGCCATTGCCTGCGCAAGGCCTCGTAGCACCACTTCCTCCGGCAATGCGGACACTGCCGCTGCCCCGCATGGCTCGCGACGGTCGGCACACCGTCCAGCCAGCACAAACCCAGACGCAGGAAATGGTCGAAATCCGAACACGTCACGCCAGGAAGATTGCCCTTGAAATGCGCAGTTTCAAATCCCTTTCCGCTTTTTGTGAAGGGAACGCCGCACGAGGCCGGCACCCGCTCCACCGCCTCACCACGACCACTCCACCATGCCTGCCTGTCCCCGTTGCGGAAAACCCAACGCCCCCGAACTCACGAACTGCCGTGTGTGCGGAACGAGCATGGCCTGCCCGTGGGGCAAACCCGTCACCCCCGAACGCCGCGCCCTCCTCCTGTCGCTCACTGGCGTTCAGAAAGTGCGCGTCCTGCTTGGACGCCCGGTTCCGGAAGTCGACCCCGCCAGTCCGCTCGAGTGTCAATTCGTGCGGGCCCATCTCACGCCGGAGGAGAACCAACTTCTATGGATCTGCCTGTGACCATCATTCCGATCGACCCCGGTGTGGAGCGCTCGCGCGTCCACCGCGGCCCTGTCGCTTTCGAGGAACTCCCACCCGATCCGCACCCGCACTTCGACCATTCTGTCCTACGGTTCCGTGTGCAGGTGCCCGCGACACGCGCCCCGCTGGGAACCATCATCCGTATCACCCGCACGAACGACGAAGGCTCCCGCCCATGGTGGCAATGGGTTTATCTGCCGGAGAACGAGGCCGACCCCGCCTTTGCGGACTCCAGCTCGATCGACCGCATCCGCAGGCGCATCCGGGAGTTTCACCGTTCCACCCGCCGCAGCGTGGTACGCGGCGACCTCGACGACTTCGAGTGGGAGGCCGTCCGGTGGTCCGGCCACCGCGCGGCCTGGAGCGAGCTCGATGGGAAGTTTTCGTTCACCGACGACGTCCTGAGGCATTGCCCCTCGGCAGACCTCGTCTCGCAAAGCTGGGACGCGGACGCCCCCGGCCGCAGCGGGGTCTTCTACCGGCTCTTCACTCCCGACGCCACCAAGCTTCGAAACGAAATCGCCACGCGGATCCAAGAACTCAAGACGACGCACGGCACGGCATTGGACTCGCACCCGACCACTCCCTCCCGGCCCAAGCGGACACGCGGCGTGAAGCCGTCTCGCCGAAGACGCCATCTCCCCTGAGACGCGGCGGCGTGCGGGGAGGCAAAAACTCTTTGTCTGTCTTCGCGTGAAAGCGGCGTTCGAGATCCACGACCTCTACCGCAGCGTAAAGGCCCGCAGTGCTTTGGAGGGTCGGTTGCTTCGCGTCGTGGCGGAGGGGCTGTTTCGCAAATGGCGAACGATTGATGTTCTTGTCGGGAACCTCGAAGCCCCCCAAGCCGCCGATCAATCCAACTGGGCGCCCCTTATGGAGATTTGGGAATCCCGTCTCACCCCGAAAAACTGAATGAATGCAGAATCTCGAGCACCCTTTACCTGTCACACGCCACCCGGCCCAGCGGTCCCAGCCTACCACAAGGGAAGCAATTAACCCCCCACCCGGCAACCTGCCCTGCAAATTGAGCCGAATGCCTCCCTGCGGCCCTGATAATGGATGAAACACGCGATCCTCCTCGCGCCTCTGTGCCTGCCCACGCCCCCCGCAGGCGCCGTCTTGCGCGGCGGGGCGGGACGCATCCTCCCCTGCGCGGAATTCGGGAACGTGAGGCCCGTCAAGAAGTGAGCCAATTGCAGTTGCCGACGAGACGCTAGAAAGGTAAAAAACGCGTTCTTCCATGAAGGTTACCAATGGCGCGCCATCAAGTGAAGTTCACATTGAATGGCATTCAGGGATCCGCAGCGGATGAGCTTGTTTTCTTTCCCCTCAGACATGGATCCACGGCCTGTGAATACAGATAAAGTCAATCACAGGGCATCACTCGACAGCATCGTCGATGCGAAACGCGCAACTCCCGGGTGGGTGGGCCGAAATGCGGTGACGCGCTATTTCGCGTTGCCGGAGAATCAAACCCCTACAAAGGAGGCGCAAGGATAGGACGACGGATGTCCCAGCACTCTCGTTAACATCCGCCAATCTCAAACATGGACTCTGCCCAACTCAACTGGCTCACCAACTTCATTTGGAACATCGCCGATGATGTCCTCCGTGACGTTTACGTCCGGGGCAAATATCGCGATGTCATCCTCCCCATGACTGTCCTGCGCCGTCTCGACGCGGTTTTGGAGCCGACGAAGAAAGCAGTCATGGATATGAAGGCCGCCCTCGACCGCGAGCAGGTGACCAATCAGGACGACGCTCTTCGGGCCGCTGCGGGTCAGGCGTTCTACAACACCTCCCCGTTCCTGCTGCGCGACCTGAAATCCCGCGCCACCCAGCAGAAGCTCAAAGACGACTTCGAGGTCTACCTCGATGGATTTTCGCCGAATGTTCAGGACATCCTGACCAATTTCGAGTTCCGCAACCAGATCCCGCGCCTGTCGAAGGCCGACGCGCTTGGCCAGCTGATCGAGAAGTTCCTCGACAAGGACATCAACCTCAGCCCACAGCCGATGGGCGACTTGCCCGGCCTCGACAATCATTCGATGGGAACGATGTTCGAGGAACTCGTCCGTCGTTTCAACGAGGAGAACAACGAAGAGGCCGGTGAGCACTGGACGCCCCGCGACGCCGTGCGCTTGATGGCGAACCTCATGTTCCTGCCGGTGGCCGACAAAATCGAGTCGGGCACCTACCTTCTCTACGACTGCGCCTGCGGCACCGGCGGCATGCTCACGGTGGCGGAGGAAACCCTCCAGCAGATCGCCAAGGCCCACGGAAAACAGGTGGCCACGCACCTTTACGGTCAGGAGATCAACGGCGAGACCTACGCCATCTGCAAAGCCGACCTCCTGCTCAAGGGCGACGGCGACGCGGCGGACAACTTCGTCGGTGGTCCTGAGCACAGCACGCTTTCCAACGACGCATTCCGCTCACGCGAGTTCGACTTCATGCTCGCCAACCCGCCCTACGGCAAAAGCTGGAAGAGCGATATGGAGCGGATGGGCGGGAAAAAAGACATCAAGGACCCGCGTTTCGTCATCCAGCATGCGGACGAGTCGGATTACTCGCTCATCACCCGCAGCAGCGACGGGCAGATGCTCTTTCTCGCGAACATGCTCAGCAAGATGAAGCATGACACGCCGCTCGGCAGCCGCATCGCCGAGGTCCACAATGGCTCATCGCTCTTCACCGGCGACGCAGGTCAGGGCGAGAGCAACATCCGCCGCTGGATCATCGAGAGTGACTGGCTGGAGGCCATCGTCGCCCTTCCGCTGAACATGTTCTACAACACCGGCATCGCGACCTACGTCTGGGTCCTCACCAACCGCAAGCCGGAGCACCGGCGCGGCAAGGTTCAGCTCATCGATGCCACCCAGTGGTTCCGGCCCCTGCGCAAAAACATGGGCAAGAAGAACTGCGAGCTCTCGCCCGAGGACGTTCAGCGTATCTGCGATACCTTCCTTGCCTTTGAAGAGACGCCACAATCCAAAATCTTCCCCAACGCTGCCTTCGGATATTGGAAGGTGAAAGTTGAGCGCCCGTTGCGCCTCCACAGCCAGCTCAGTCTCCAGCGTATCGACACCCTGCGGTATGCCAGCGGCGACGAAGACATCCGCGCCGCCCTGCACGACCAGCTTGGTGATGCCCTCTTCGAGAACTTCGCCTCCGTGCGCAAAGACCTCGAAAAACTCCTCGAAGATTGGGGCAAAGCCGATGAGGACGAAGTAGAGGGCGAATCCGGCGGACGATCGTCCGGGCTTCCCGAAAAGAAGAAAAAGAAGCTGCTCGACCCCGGGACCTGGCAGCGGGATGCCATGCTTGTCGAGACGGCCACGAAACTGCGCGACATCCTCGGCGGCGACTTGTTCACCGACCACAATATCTTTCTCGAAAAGGTGGAAGACGCCTTGAAATCCCTCCGAATCAAGCTCGCCGCCGCCGAGTTGAAGCAGATCATCGCCGCCGTGAGCTGGCGCGACGAATCCGCCCCGCCGGTCATCAAGAAAGTCCACAAGCCCGGGAAGGTCCAACCCGACCCGTTGCGCGGGCTCTATCCCAATCCGGCAGGCGATCCGGCGCTCGTCTTCGAATACGAGCCCGACAGCGAACTCCGCGACTACGAGCAAATCCCACTGCTGGAGGAAGGCGGCATCGAAGCCTTCATCCGCCGCGAAGTCCTGCCCTATACGCCCGATGCCTGGATCGTCGAGGCCGACACCAAGATCGGCTACGAAGTGAGCTTCACCCGCCACTTCTACCAGCCGCCGCAGCTCCGCACCCTCGCCGAGATCAGCGCCGACATCCTCAAGCTGGAGCAGGAAACAGAGGGCCTGCTCACCGAGATCACAAAAGGAGCAAACTGACCATGTCCACCCAGCGCTACTCCGTGACCCCGCATCCCATCGAGACGCTGCTCACGTGGGTCAAATCCCGCGAGATCGCCATCCCCGAGATCCAGCGCCCGTTTGTCTGGGAGCCGACGAAGGTCCGCAACCTCCTCGATTCGCTCTACCAAGGCTATCCCGTCGGCTACCTCATCGCGTGGCGCAACCCCACCGTGAAGCTCAAGGACGGCACACACTCGGCGGGCAAACGCATCCTCATTGACGGGCAGCAGCGTGTCACCGCTCTCATGGCGGCACTGCTCGGCGAAGAAGTCCTCACGAAGGACTACGAGACCATCCGCATCCGCATCGCCTTCCACCCGGTCGAGGAAAAGTTCGAGGTCAACAATCCCGCCATCAGCAAAAACCCGGCGTGGATTCCCGATGTGGCAGAGTTGTTCTCCCCGGAGGTCAAGCTTCTCCAACTCACTAAAAAATACTGCGAAGCCAATCCCGGCGTGGATGCCGACGTTCTGTTCTCCACTCTCGAAAAGCTGCGCAAGATCATCAACAACCACGTTGGCATCATCGATCTCGCCGAGGACCTCGACATTGAGACCGTCACGGAGATTTTCATCCGGGTGAACTCCGCCGGGGCGTCTCTCAGCCAGGCCGACTTCGCCATGTCCAAGATCGCTGCGAACGAGACCTACGGCGGCAACCTCCTGCGCAAGGCCATTGACTACTTCTGCCATCTCGCCGTCGCGCCCGAGTTCCATGCCCGCATCAAAAACGGAGATGCCGCCTTCGCCGCCTCCGAGTTCTATCCGAAGCTCGCGTGGCTGGCCGATGTGAACGACGACCTCTACGACCCGGCCTACACCGACATGCTTCGGGTCGCCTTCACCTCCGAATTCGGCAGGGGCAAGCTCCAAGACCTCGTCGCCCTCCTCTCCGGCCGCAATTTCGAGACCAAGCAATACGAGGATGCCATCGCCGAGCAATCCTTCGCCAAGCTCAAGACCGGCATCCTCAACTTCATGAGCAAGACGCACTACGACCGTCTTGTCATGACGCTCCGCTCCGCCGGCTTCGTGAACAGCAGCCTCATCGGCGGCCAGAACGGCGTGAACTTCGCCTACATCATCTACCTCCGTGGTCGCGCCGAAGGCATGCCTGCTGCGGATCTCGAGCGGCTCGTCCGCCGCTGGTATGTCATGAGTGTTCTCACCGGACGCTACGCGGGCAACCCGGAGTCAAATTTCGACTTCGACATCCGCCAGATCGAGGCGCGCGGCCTCGCCTCCTACGCCAACGCCGTCATCGAGGCGGAACTCAGCGACAGCTACTGGCAAAATCTCCTCCCGCAGGAGATGGAAACCTCCTCCTCGACCAGCCCCTACTTCCATGCGTTCCGCGCCGCCCAAGCCAAGCTCGGCGACAAGGGATTTCTCAGTCGAGACATCGCTGTGCGCGACCTCCTGCTCAACCGCACCGACGTGCACCACGTCTATCCCAAGGATTGGCTCAAACGGGAACACGACCTCTCCAAGGGTCGCTACAACCAGATCGCCAATTTCGTGCTCGCCCAGAGCGAGATCAACATTGCCATCAGCAACACCTCGCCGCACCTCTACTTTGCCGAACTGGCGGAGCAGGTCCGGGGGGGAGCTGTCAAATACGGTGGCATCACCGATGAGGCCGAGCTTCGCGCCAACCTCCGCGAGAATTGCCTGCCCGAGACCCTCCTGGATGGCGACATCCCGGATTACGACGCCTTCCTCGAAACCCGCCGCCACCTCATGGCGCAAAAACTCAAGACCTGGTTCAGCACGCTATGATCGAGGGGCTCCAGCCGTATTCGGAATACAAGGAATCGGGCTCGAAATGGCTCGGCAGAGTTCCTGAGTCCTGGCGCGTCCGAAATCTTCGCACGCTCATCATAAAGCGGAACGAGCGGAATCGTGCTGATTTGCCTTTGCTGTCCGTTGCTCGTGAGAAAGGCGTGTTCGTTCGATCGCTGGAAGATGATGATGAAAACCACAACGTCATTCCCGAAGACCTCAGCAACTACAAGGTCGCCAGAGCCGGCAGCCTCGTCATTAACAAGATGAAGGCATGGCAGGGTTCGATGGGAATCGCTCCGTGCGACGGCATCGTGAGTCCAGCCTACTTCGTGTTTGATTTTGCGATTGAGAATCGCGCGTTCGGCCAGCGCCTGCTGCGGAGCAAGCCCTACGTTGCTCACTTCGCGGCAGCTTCAGACGGCGTGCGCGTCGGCCAGTGGGATTTGTCGATTGCGGGAATGCGCGAGATCCCCGTCTTGATGCCTCACCCCGAGGAACAAGCGGCCATCGTCCGGTTTCTGGAGCATGCGAACCGGAAGATCGACGGGTTCATCCGGGCGAAGCGGAAGCTGATCGGGCTGCTGAACGAGCAGAAGCAGGCCATCATCCACCGCGCCGTCACCCGCGGCCTCGATCCCCACGCCCCCCTCAAACCCTCCGGCATCCCCTGGCTCGGCGACATCCCGAAGCATTGGGAGGTAACAGCACTGCGTCGCCACTGGCGCGTGACGGACTGCAAACACCTCACTGTTCCTTTTGTTGAAGACGGAATCCCACTCGCGAGCGTGGTCGAGGTTCAGTCGTTCACGCTCAACTTGGACCGGTGCAAGAACACGAAGCCCGCATGGTATCGAGTGCTGATTGAAGGTGACCGAAAGCCCAAACGCGGTGACTTGATTTACTGCCGCAACGCCAGCGTCGGCGCGTGCGCGCTGGTCGAAACGGACATCGACTTCGCGATGGGGCAGGACGTCTGCCTGATTCGCTCAAAGCTCCAGAACCAGCGCTTCCTGAACTATCAGCTCCACAGCCCATTCATGGACCACCAACTGGAGTTGTTGCTTGTTGGCTCAACATTCAAGCGAATCAATGTGGCAGACATCAAGGCGCTCACCGTCATAGTCCCGCCTCGAAGGGAGCAGGATGCGATCTGTGAGCACCTTGATCGCGACCTTGTCGTTTTCGACACCGCCATCGCCCGGACGGAGCGAGAAATCGCGCTGATGCAGGAATACCGGACGCGGCTGACGGCGGACGTCGTGACCGGCAAGCTGGATGTGCGCCCCGCCGCCGCGAAACTGCCAGAAATCACCAACGCCCCCACGCCCGAACCCACGGAAGAAGCTCCGGACGAAACCGAGCCAGACGAGACTGAAGCATGAGCACTTACCCGAAAGGATCAGAATGGAGACTGTGGGATCTGCACATCCACACACCTGCTTCCTACAATTACAGCGGCCAGCGTTTCGCGACCATGACCCCAGAGGAGAAGACGGCCGCCGTGAAACAAATCATCACCAACATCAACGAAAGCGATGTAGCCGCCTACGCCATAAACGACTACTGGACTTTTGACGGTTATCTTGAACTTCTCAAAGCGCATCAAGGAGGAGAAACCATTCAAAAGACACTATTCCCGGCAATCGAGCTTCGCATCGAATCGGCATCCGAGGCCCGGTTGAACATCCATGTCTTGTTCTCCGACAAGCTGACTGTTCAGCAGCTTCAAGACTTCAAAGGTCACCTAAAGCTCAAGGTCACTGACCGTCCACTTTCCGACGAGGCGATCCGGGATTTCGCAGGGGAACTCGATGGAGCAAAAGCGAAGATTCATGGGGCACCGGACGGATACAAAGATGATCCAGCCGAACTCTTTCTCCTTGGCGCCAAGACGGCGGAAATAACCAAAGCCTCATTCAAGGCTGCTCTCGACTGTATTCCCAGAGACCGCCGGTTGGTGATGGTCCCATACGACTCCTATGGCGGCATGGATGAAATCGAATGGGAGAGCCAACCCGCAGAAAACCTATATTTCATGCGTCTCGTAGATGTCGTTGAGACGCGAAAACAGAAGAATATCGACCTGTTTGCCTGTCGGAAGACGGAGGCCAACAAGGCTTTCATCGAAAACTTCGAAAAGACGATTGGAGGCCGCGCGAAGCCATGTGTCTCTGGCAGCGACGGGCACTCGATCGCTGCGTTTAAGGAATGGCGCGAGGAGACGAAGACTAAGAAAACATGGATCAAGGCAGACCCTACATTCGAGGGGCTCAGGCAAATCCTCTTTGAACCAACTGCGCGAGTCCGGGTGCAGGAAACAAGCCCAGGACTAGACTACACAAAGCCGTATCTGAGTGCGATTTCCATCGCCGAGGAGTTCTCCCCTTTTCCAAGCGACCAAAGCTACGAAAACCCACGGTTTGGCCAAAATCTAAAACTCGAATTGAACAGCGATCTTGCTTGCGTGATTGGCGGACGAGGAACGGGAAAGAGCTGCTTGGTGGACTACCACGGGAAGGCATTCGGTGCGGCGTTGAAATCCTCGCCCTACACCCCCAGTGAACACTTCGTCGTTGTCTTCAATAAAGACAACACGAGCACATCGACGCACCATGCTAAAGAGGGGGCCGAACTCCCCTTCGTTTACATCTCGCAGAATGAGGTAAAGGCAAAGGTAACGGCGGGCACGGTGGGCGACGAGATCAAGCAAATGCTTGGCGTCCGAGGCCTCTCCTTCGACAGCGAGGTCGACACCAAAATCCGAGACATCCTCTCCGATGTCGAAAAGCTCAAAACATGGTTCAAGCAGACGGATGAAAAGGGCGAACCAATCTATGATCGCACCAAAAGCGAAGCTCAGATCAACCGATACGAAAGCCTTCTTGAATCCATTACAACGGAGCAGAACAAAGAAAAGCTGGAACGCTTTACGCTAAATGTCTCAAGAGTAGCCGGGAACAAAGAGAAGGTTCGCCGTCTGAACGAACTCAAAGAAGAGCTTGCGAAGTTCAAAGCAATCTTTGATCCAAAGGCACACGGTATCGACGGAACAATTCCCCCATTGGACGTGAAACGCCAAGTGGACGTCATCGAACAACTCGTGGAAGACGCGAACAAAAAAGTCGCAACTTGCGAGGAAGACAATGCAAAGATTCGAGCCGACTTCGCTCTCGTTTATACCGGCGACCTCTCGGGTCTTTTGCAAAACGCCGAGACATACCGCAGCGCCATCGAGAAGCTGAAGGCTACCCTCAGAACCATTCAAGCGAAGCAGGTAGAACTGGACGCCGCGTTGGAAAAAAAGGCGACGATCTCAACATTGATCCAAGCCGAAATAACGAGGCAAAAGGAAGCCATCGACGCCAGGTGGCAAGTTATTCAGCAAGGGCAGGCCGATTGGACGCCTGAGCAA
Organism: uncultured Chthoniobacterales bacterium; assembly: GCA_964552635.1. Lineage (GTDB taxonomy): Bacteria > Verrucomicrobiota > Verrucomicrobiia > Chthoniobacterales > Terrimicrobiaceae > CAZKHB01. The sequence goes on along the minus strand of CAZKHB010000007.1, from coordinate 13,440 downwards.
AAAGAGCTGATGAAGCGAATTCTGGCGGACAGAAAAATCGCCCTCGAAGGTCGCATCATTTTCGATCAGTCACGATTCCTCGAAAGGCTGAAGGAGGTTCTGAATCTGAGGTCGTTTCGGACAACTTCCGAAAAAACCACGGACGAACGTATCAAAGAGTCCTTTAAGATAACCGACGCGGCATCGTTTCTAAAATTCATGTCGGAACGACTGAGCCAGACCGAAGAGGAGGAATACGTCTCTGGCGACATAGCATCTCTTTTCTACGACGTCGCACAACGCTCAACATTTCTCCGGGTCGAGCCCGTAATCTCGTATGGGGGACGCCCTCTCGAACGTTTGTCAGTCGGGCAGAAGGGCACGGTTTATTTGTGCTTAAAACTGGCAACCCAGGCGTTCACTCAACCACTGATCTTCGACCAACCCGAAGACGATCTCGACAACGAGTTCATCATCGAGGAGTTGGTCGAAATCTTTCGAGGAATCAAACAGTTCCGTCAGGTCATACTTGTGACCCACAACGCCAACCTCGTTGTCAACGCAGACGCCGAGCAGGTCATCGTCGCAGAAAACGACAACGGAGTTCTCAAATACACATCCGGAAGTCTTGAGGCAGAGGTAACGAACAAGGCGGTTCGCCGAATTTTGGAAGGCGGTGACGACGCCTTCCGGAAACGGGAGCTCCGCTACAACCTGAAGTGAAACTAGAACTTCCATGAAAACCGACACTAGCGAAAAAGGCCTCGAAACCCTGATCGTGCGGCACATGACGGGAGCAGATGGCCTTTTCTCCGGTGCGGCCTCGGTGGTAGCCGAAACGACACCGCTGACTGGCGGAACCGGCTGGTTCGCTGGAGCCCCGGCCGCTTTCGACCGCGAGTATGCGGTGGATACGGAGCAGCTTTTCGCCTTCCTGCAAAAGACCCAGCCTGACGAATACGCCAAGCTCGGCATTTCCGATTACCGGGACAAGACCGGCATGGCGCGGCAAAAATTCCTCGCCCGGCTCCAGGGGGAGATCACGCGGCGCGGTGTCATCGACGTGCTGCGCCACGGCATCAAGCACGGGGCGCTGAGTTTCGACCTCTTCTACGGCACGCCGTCACCGGAAAACGTGAAAGCGGTAGAGCGCCATGCCCAGAACCGGTTTAGCATCACCCGCCAACTGCACTACAGCCGGGAGGAAACCAAACGGGCACTGGACCTGTGTGCGTTCATCAACGGCCTACCGGTGATCACCTTCGAGCTGAAGAACAGCCTGACCAAACAGACGGTCGAGGACGCCATCGAGCAATACAAGCGCGACCGCGATCCGCGAGAAACCTTGTTTCAGTTTGGCCGCTGCGTGGTGCATTTCGCGGTGGATGAGCAGAAAGCGGCCATGTGCACGGCGCTCAAGGGAACGAAGGGCATGGCGAAGGAATCTTGGTTCCTGCCTTTTGACCAAGGCTGGAACGACGGCGCAGGCAATCCCCCGAACCCCGAAGGCCTGAAGACGGATTACCTCTGGAAGCGCATTCTCACCCCGGCAGGCCTCACGGACATTCTGGAGAACTACGCCCAGGTGGTAGAGGAAGAGAATCCGAAGACAGGGAAGAAGAAGCAGGTGCAGATTTTCCCGCGCTACCATCAGCTCGATGTGGTGCGGAATCTCCTAGACGACGTGCGCGAGAAGGGTGCAGGGCAGCGCTACCTCATCCAGCACTCGGCGGGCAGCGGCAAATCCAATTCCATCGCCTGGCTGGCGCACCAGCTCATCGGTGCCCGGAAGGAAAACAAAGAAGTATTCGACTCGATCATCGTGGTCACCGACCGGCGCATCCTGGACAAACAGATCCGCGAGACGATCAAAGGCTTCGCGCAGGTGGGCAGCATTATCGGTGCCGTGAAGGAAGGCGCGGGCGTTTCCAAAACTGAGCAACTCTCCAAATTCCTCAAAGACGGGAAGAAGATCATCATCTCCACGGTGCAAACGTTCCCGTTCGTGCTGGACAGCATCGGCGAGGAACATCGGGGCAAGAACTTCGCCATCATCATTGACGAGGCCCACTCCAGCCAGGGAGGACGCACGGCGGCGGCAATCAGCGCGGCGTTGGGCGAGAATGGCGACGAGGAAGAGGAGACGACCGAGGATAAAATCAACCGCATCATCGAACAGCGGAAGATGCTTCCCAATGCCAGCTACTTCGCCTTCACGGCCACGCCGAAGAACAAGACGCTGGAGATGTTTGGTATCCCGTATTCTGACGGCGGCGAGGTGAAGCACCGGCCATTCCACGGCTACACGATGAAGCAGGCCATTCAGGAAGGGTTCATCCTTGATGTCCTGAAGAATTACACCCCGGTGGCGAGCTACTACCGCCTTGCCAAGACCGTGGAGGGCGATCCCGAATATGATGTGAAGAAGGCCCGCAAGAAATTGCGCGTCTATGTGGAGAGCCACAGCAAAGCCATCCGCGACAAGGCCGAGATCATGGTGGACCACTTCCTCGAACAGGTGATCGGCCAGAACAAGATCGGCGGCCAGGCGCGGGCGATGGTGGTGACAGGCAGCATTCAGCGGGCGATCCAGTATTTCTTCGCCTTCACTGCCTACCTCACGGAGATCAAGAGCCCCTACAAGGCCATCGTTGCGTTCTCGGGAGAACCGGATTTCAATGGTGAGAAAGTCAGCGAGGCGAAGTTGAACGGATTCCCGAGCAATGACATCGCCGACCGGATTCGGGAAGACCCGTATCGCTTCCTCATTTGCGCCGACAAATTCCAGACCGGCTACGACGAACCGTTGCTACATACCATGTATGTGGATAAAGCCCTCTCTGGCATCAAAGCCGTGCAGACGCTTTCCCGGCTAAACCGGGCGCACCCGAAGAAACATGACGTGTTCGTTTTGGATTTCCAGAACGACACGGAAACCATCGAAAAATCGTTCGCCGATTACTACCGCACAACCATCCTCAGCAAGGAAACCGACCCGAACAAGCTGCACACGCTCAAGGGCGAGTTGGACAAGTATCAGGTCTATTCGCCCGAGCAAATCGACGCGTTGGTGGACCTGTATTTGAGCGGGGCCGACCGTGACAAACTCGATCCGATCCTCGACGCCTGCGTGGCTGTTTACATCGGCGATCTCGACGAGGACGGTCAGGTGGATTTCAAAGGCAAGGCCAAGGCGTTCACCCGCACCTACGATTTTCTGGCCACGATCCTCCCGTATGGGGTGCAGGAATGGGAGAAGCTCTCGATCTTCCTGACCTTCCTCATCCCCAAACTACCTGCTCCTATAGACATTGATCTCTCGAAGGGAATCCTTGAGGCCATCGACATGGACAGCTACCGGGCGGAAAAGAAGGCTACCTTGGCTATCGCACTGCCCGATGCCGACGCCGAGATCGAGCCGTGGAGCATGGAAGGCGGCGGGCGAAAGCCGGAGCCGGAGATGGACAAGCTCTCGAACATCGTCAAAGCCTTCAATGACCAGTTCGGCGGGCTATTCTCCGACCCGAAACGGATGGAGGGACGGATCACAGGCGAGATCCCAACGAAAGTGTCCGCCGACCCGGCTTACCAGAACGCGAAGAAAAACTCCGACCGCCAGAACGCCCGCATCGAGCACGACAAGGCGCTCAAACGCGTCATCACCGCCCTGTTCGCCGACGACGCCCAGCTCTTCAAACAGTTCCAGGACAATGATTCTTTCCGCCACTGGCTGACGGACACCATTTTCGGGATGACGTATGATGAACCGTCAGGCTCAGCTTCGACAACGAAGTGAGCATCTGCCGATAGGCCGGGCGATTGTTCACAGGGCAACAGGTCGATTGGCAGAGCCTGTAGTCCCAGTTTACCGCGAGGACAGGCCTCTGCTCCGCAGTGCAAACGCGGGCCGCTGTGCGTTCCTGCAGTAGGCTGGCGGTTTGCGGTGGATTGTTCTCCGGGGTCGCGTCGGTTCACGTATCGGCACCGCGCGAGACTTTACTTGCCCGCGCGATCGGAAGAGGTAACTTCACAAAAGCCGCGCAGAGCGGCCACAGAGATGCGAAGATAAATCTCAAGACATGTTGAAGGCAATTCCCAGAGGGGAACTACGCCCAAATCCGGGCGTTTTCCACCGGGGGTGCCGTAAGCATGACCCTTGAAACATCGAAAACAGCATCGGTCCCGGTCCGCTTCGGACTTGGGAGGAACGAACCGCAAACGTTGGCGTGGCGGTTCACTCAGAAAGACGGAACACGCTACCGCGTGGCGTGTGTGCTCGGGGAACTTTCGGTCTGGGAGGAGGGAGCGAAAGAACGGGAGGTCTTCCGCATAAATCTCGGGATCCTCTCGGAGGTGGGGGCCCGAGCCCGGGCAGAGCGCTTCAAGGCCGTGATGCGTCTTGAGACGGGCATTCACGCACTCCCCAAGTGCGAAGAGCGGAAAATCTGGGCACGCTGTGTGCGTGATCCTGAGCTCCGATTCGCGGCATCGACACGGGTTTCTCCTCAGCAGCTCGGAGGGTGGAGACAGTGCCTCGAGAAGGCGGCGGAACTTCTTGAGGGGCTCGATCGGAAGGTTCCCTGGATTCCCGAGGAGCCCCTGCTCGCGGGCGGGTGATGGGAGAAATCGCGCGGTGCCCGTTCAGGGCTGGAGCGAGAGCCCGATGGATTTCCTCACGGAGGCGGGGTCCGGGTGTCCGTGAAAAAGCTCGGCGAGGGTGTAGTCCGGGCGTGGGGGGAGAGCGCGGGCGTCGGGGAAGTTCGCGAGGTGGGTGGCCGGGAGACGGGCGAAGCGGCGGTGGGCGAGGAGGCGGCCGGGACGGAGCAGGGCGGGATCGATCTGCGTGGATGCGCAGTTGATGGTGCAGAGGACTTGGAGGCGCAGGAAGTTGCCGAGGAGCCCGTCGGTGAGGTTGAGAATGGCGCTCGCCACATCGCGGTTGTCGGCCTCGCGGGTCATGATCGCCGCGTCGGCGTCCTCAAGGATGACAACGAACGTCTGCTTCGCATGGTTTCTGCGCTCCTGCGCCCAGAAGGAGACGAACTCGGGGTCGACGACCATCTGGAGTCCGGCGGGTGGAATGTAATAAAACCGGTGGGTGTCGCGCAGGGTGACGATGAGGTGGCGCACGTAGCTGGTTTTTCCCGTCCCCGGCTCGCCTTCGAAGAGCGTGAACTCGAGGCGTCCGCCGAGAAGCAACGCACGGAATCCGGCGTCCCAGGCCGGCATGGCGTCCGTGTAGAATGCGGCGAGTTGGGCATCGTCGAGGGTGGAATCCTGCGGCACGGCGACCCGCTCGCTCCGGATGTCCCAGTTGTCCTTGCTCAGAAGGTGGTAACTCCCCTCGCCGGCACGCGAGGGGTCGTCGTAGCGCGCAGCGAACTCCCGCAGAAGGGACTCGGCCCGTTCGTGGGTGCCGGAGTAGGCGCGCAGGGTGTGCTCATCCGCGAAGAGAAACTCGTTGGGAGCCAACTGGAGCGTGATGGCGTCCCAGTGGTCGGTGAATTCCCCGCTGCGCATGCGACGTTGGGAACGAACGACCTGCCGGGGGTGGTCGGCGACGAGGCGGCCGAGTTGCCAATCGCCGAGGATCCCGAATTCGTGCATTGGCGCCGTACCGAAGGCGCAGGTGACGACGGCCGGCGGCACCCAATGCGTCGGACTGAAGGCTCCGGCCTCGGAGAGGTCACAGCTCAGCCGGACAGCGCCCGGCGCGGGTGAAAGGGAGAGGTCGGTCATGGGAGAGGGCGGGACGTTGATTGTTCGGGATGTTGGGAAAGCCCGTCGAGGGCAGTCGCGGTTTCCTCACTCGTCGTGAAGGTGGTGATTTCGCGGAATCTCCAGAGGCAGAAGCTGACGATGCCGGAGTCGATTTCCTCGAGTTTGACTCCCACACGCCCGTCACGCCGTGCGGTTGGCGGGAGAGTGCGCGAACGGTGTAGACGTGCCCCCGGCGCGGGCGACAATCGGTCCAGTCCAGAATCTGGATCGGGAACGAGTCATCGATGCAGACGACTTTGCATCCAACGGTGATCATGGTGCGGTGGGGCGCCCGGAGCGGGAAAATTCCCGCCCCGGGCGCATGACGTGATTATTCCCCGGATCGGCGCATCTCGTCCTCGGCGATCTCGCTGAGAGGGGCGTGGAGGTCGGCTTGCTCCTGCGCGCTGAGCCGACGGCCCGCAGCGGCCTTCCGCGAGGAAGCGACTTTGCGGCTGAGGGTGCGGTTGCTCGCCGTGAGCCCTTGGATGGTGGCGTCGTAGCTGGCGGCGCATTCGGCGTAGATTTCGATCTTCGCCGCAGTGGCGATCGCGTCCTGATTGGCCGCGAGGAAATAAAACTGCCAGCTGTACTTGTCCCGCTGGTGCGCGATTTTGTCGGCGATCTCGCGCTGGGTGAACCGCGTGGATGCGTTTTCGAGTCCATCGGTGAGAATGGCGACGATGACCTGTTTCGGACGCTCGCTCTCGGGCATCGCGGCGAGGCGGGCTCCGACGTCGTCGATGGTCTGCCCGATGGCGTCGAGAAGGGCCGTGGTGCCGCGGGGTTCGAAGGTCTTCGGCGTGAGGGCGGTCACTTCGCCGATCGGCGTCGCACGAAAAGGCACCTCATAGCGGTTGTCGAAGAGCACGAGGGTGAAGCAGGCGTCCGTCCCGACCGCTTTCTGGTCGCGAAGGAAGTTGTTGAAGCCATCGATGGCGGTGGCACGGAGGCTCTCCATGGAGCCGGAACGGTCGAGGATGAAGGCGATTTCTGTCATGGGTGTGTGGGGTTATCGGCCGAGAAGGACCGGGGCTTGGGTGGTGGTGGGGTTGGTGGGACTGAGGGGTGAAAACGGACTTCCGTAACGTCCGTAGGGGTTGTTGATGCTGGTGGGACTGTAAGGACTGCCGTAGGGGCCGTAGGGATTCGACGTGGAGTCGGGCGCGTAGGGGTTCGCGCTCAGGCGGCCGAGGGACGTGCCGTCGGCGGCGACGATTCGGGGTGCCGAGGTGGCATAGGGATTCGCCGCGCTGACGGGTGAGGTCGCGCTCCCCCACGGGCTGTAGGGATTTTTGATACTGGTCGGGCTGAACTCGCTCCCGAACCGCCCGAACGCATTCGATGTCGAGTCGGGGGCGTAAGGATTCGCACTCAGGCGGCCGAGGTAGGTCGTTTGCGCGAGGGCGGGCGCGGCTGCGGCAAGGAAGAGGATGGCGGGCAGGAGCATGGTTTTCATAGAGGATGGGGCGTTTGCGGTTTGGCTCATTTTTCAGGGCAATCGGGGAGCGAACGGCTCAGCGATTCGAGGATCTGCTGCCACGTCGGATCGAGAGTCGGTTGGGGTCTTGCGGAGGGGTCGGCGCACGGCATGAATTGCCCGGTTGGCCCATACGGGATCTGGAGGCGCGCCGGCGCGCTGAAGACCGTCCTGCCGCCTGCGGCGGACATCCGCAAAGCGCGTTCCCGGGCCTCTTCCGCAAGAGTCGATTCGAACAACGCATTCGTGCGCTCTTCGAGAGTCAGACTCCGGAAGAACAGATGGCGGCACGCGAGGCGGCGCCGGATCCGGCTGCCGGCCCGCAGAGCCCGCTCGAGCGAGCGGAGGTCGGCCAGGCTGGTCGGGCTTGTGGCGATCTCGCCCTCGACGAGGCGGTCACGGACGATCTCCTCGACGGCCGTATGGAACTCGCGAAAGTGCCCGAGCGCCGTGTTCTTGGCGCAGCCGATGAAGCGGACCGCCTCTGCTGCCCGACGACCGAGCACGTATTCCTCGAACAGCCGGAGTTCAAGCGCGAGGCGCTCGTAGCTCCACTTGCAACGGCATTTCGGGCATTGCCTCTGCTGGCCGCTGCTGGCGTGCGTGGCCGCGCCGTCCCTCCAACAAAGCCGGCGCTCGATGTATTCGCGATAGACACCCGGCGACGTGTCCGGTGTGGGCAGTTCTCGTTCCATGCGCCAACCCATACCAGAGCCGGTAGGTCATCCGCTGTCCCATGGGTCAAAATTCAGCGGATTTTTCGGACAGACCGTGCGTGGCGAACAGCGTGCCCTCGATTGCGAAGTCGCCTGAGGCTGTCTTGTGAACGACTAGATGCCGCGCGGTGGTCTTCTCACGATGCGCTTCAAGACAAGGACACATATCGCAATGGCTGGAACTGCAAGTACGATCACGCCTGCGATGTGCGCTTGCTCCAACGGCGACGAAATGCGCACAATCGGAATTCGCACAAATGTCGTGGCTGGAGAGATCTTTCCTTGAGCTGTGACCGATGAGATTCTGATGCTTTCAATACCGTTCTTTCGCTGGGGGCTGTAAGACAGGCGCAGCAGACCATCGTGGAGGCGCTCAATTTGGACTGGCTCAATCTCTTGCCAACTCTTCACGAGCCTGTCGTTGCTCCGGGTTGCTTCATACCTCGCAGCAAGTTCGAGTCTCCGATCGGTGTCTTGGGTCGAAAACGAGGTCGGAGTGCCCTCGGCAGCGACCCTTCTACGATAGACCTCGGAGAGAGAGGTCAGACGCTCTCGCTCGACCCGATACGTTCGTGGCGCGGGATATGGGTCCCTAAACAGGATCGAGACTCGCGAAGGCGAGCCCTCAACTTTGAATAGAATCAATCGCTCGCGGTTAAGTGACGAGAGATCCACATCCCGCATCCGAGACTCCGTTCGAATAGCTTCTCTCCTGGGAACCACTCGCTGTCTCGGTTTCATCACATCGAGATGAACGGGAATCGATTTCGGCTCCGAGTCGGAAAGGATGTCCAGAAAACCCTCAACCGGCACATCCGCATGCCGAGCTGCCGAAAACTCAACCTCCTGTAGCTGATTAGCTTCAAGGCTGAACTGTTCTGGATTCACGCTGAGCCAGTCCGGACCCTTGAGTCGCACTACGGAACGCGATCCACCGACGTTCCTGAAAACACGAACCACAGAATCGACCTCGTTTTGAATACGAATGCCTGCAGAGTCTTCGATGACCACATTCGCTGGCAGAGCACCAACCTGGACTGAGACAACGGCTGTCTCGTTCCCTGCGCGAAAGACAACATCTCCCTTTCCACCTTGAGAGATGCTCGAATTGGCACTCACGGTAATGTGTCTTCGCTCACGAGGTTGGAGAGTAAGCGCCGGAATGGGTGCAATCAGGGATGGCATGGCGGCAGTGAGCTGAATCGGCTCTTCAGAATTGTTCTTCACTATGACTTCTGAACTTCTGCTGCCGTCGGCACTGCGATAATCCAATGCTAACCGGGAGGGGGTGACCTCCAAGTATCGCGCTCCTTTGCCGCTGAGAGGCCAGGAGGCCTCCACACTGCCGGAGGCCGCAAGCTTTCCGGTGAAGGAAACATCCTCGTCCGGAGTGAATGCAAGTGACAGGAGTAGCTCGGAGCCCGCAGGAATCGCTACGTCTGAACTCTCGAGCAGGACAGACCATGGAGCGGAAGCTGAAAGTTTACCTGCAAATGTCACATCACCAGAGTTCTTGATTACAACATGCTGAACTCTTGTGTCGCCTACAGGCACCGTTCCAAACGACGGCACCTTAGTAATCTCAAGCCTTGCGGGCCGATCGCTGATTGCAATACTCACCGTCGCTCGCGCCGACACGCTTGCGCCCGGGTTCTGAACGGCATAATCGAACGAGTCCCTGTCTCCCGACTCGTCCCGACGGTGGCTGTATTCGACTTGTGCGAAACCTGGTCCGATCACGCGGACCGGGCTTATTTCACCGCGCTGTGGCTTCGAGCGAAGTATAAAGCGAGCACCAGGCTTCGCCGCCTTCGCTTCAAGTGTGATCACCGTAGAGTCGCCACGCTGAATTGAGACTGAGACAGGTTTTGCGAAGGACGGTTGGATGCCTGTGTCGAGTTCTTTGACGCTATCAGCGATGTTGGCTCGAATGCCGGACACATGCAGGAGGAACAACGCAATCGAAACGCTTCGCAGGTACTTCACGGGACAGGTTTCCGCGTGAATGAACCAGAGCGCAGGATGGACTCATAAACATCTTTGTAGGTCTTGACCGCACCGTCCTGAAAAAGCATCAGATTGCCGCTGCCATGCATGTCACCCACTTCGATGGCCCACGGCAGCTCCTGCCACCGGAAAGGGGTAGTGGCATTGTCGTCAAAGAGCGTTGGCACGTAGTGGATGTGGGGTTGGCGCGAGGCAGCTTTGGGATTCTCCCGGGCGAGCCGCTTAAGAGTTGGACATTGCCAAGCCTTCTCAATCATTCCGTAGTCCTTTAGCTCACTGATCCACCAACGATCTTCTGCATCGTCACTCGATTGATGTGATCTTGGCGGCTGCGGCCAATGACCGCGCTCGATCACGTATGCCCCTAGGGCAGTGTGCAGCCCGCGAAGGTTACTTATGCAAACAGGAGCCTCAAATCTGTGCAATTGGGAGCGATAGAGGCCTACGACCAGCGAGGCAAGAATTGCGAGGATGAAGCACACCGCAAGGACCTCAAGGAGTGTAAAAGCCGACGAGCGTCCCGCCGACCTTACGGAGATCCGCTGAGGTGCATTCTTCAATGAGCGCTCAACAGCTTTGGAGATGCCAATGCACTGCCTAGTGTGAAGGCGCATTATTCGCTTCGGGACGCACCCTCGATCGGCGTCTCCGCAACCGAAGACCCTCCCATACTACCAATGGTAGGATAGCAACTGGGGGGTTGTAGGTGTGGTTTTCGAGGCTGAATCAAGAGGCCTATTTGCTGAACGATTCACGTGCCGGACCTTTGTAAACAACAGCCGGAAGGGGGCAAAACCAGATTGGTCGTCAGTCTACCCTCCGGTCTGTGGCTGCTGCGACGTGACAGAGTACGTCGTGTAGACGTAAGGGGTCTCGACCTCGACTGGCGAGTAGGTTCCAGCGGTGTTCGATGTGCGAACACCATTCACGCGAATAGGTATTGTTTGAGACGTGAGTTGAGGCACCGCACCCGACGAGTCGATGGATTGCAAAGTGACCGAGCCCTTGCCCTTGAACTGTTGGTTCGGGAAACTGTTAAAGAGGTTCGCTGTGAATGATCCTGCTGCATATAGAACATCGTTGAAGGAAGAATTCGCCACGGTGTTCATCAATCCGTAGGTCTCGGTCGTCTGGTCCGCAGTGACCTCGGTTGTGGTTTCTGTCGTTGTTTGCGGTCCGGTCACCTCGGTTGTTGTCTGCTCGCCGGTCACCTCTGTTGTGGGTCCGGTTACCTCGGTTGTTTCTTCGCTGGTGACTGTTGTGGTGGTCTGTTCACCAGTAATCTGCACGTCATTGCTTATGGCTGGAAGACCTGTCTCATTGTCAAAATCTCCAGTTCCTGTCTCGCCGTAAAGTATTTCCTGATTCGTTTGACCACTCGTAGTGACCGAGTTGGTGGAGTTGTTGCGTGTGGAGTTGGTTTGGCCGGCAGTCGTGTTCGTTTGAGCACCAATTGTCGTGGAGTTTGTACGGCCGCTATCCGTCGTTGAAACAGTGGATGAATTCGTCCCACCGGACGTGAACTCTTTTCCGATGAGGGCTAACTCGGATGCGACTGTACTGGAGACTGTTCCGGTGCCACTCTGAGGTATGGATGCTTCGAAGGTGGCTGCAATTGAGCCTCCATTGATAGCTCCGTTCGTGTTTCCGATGTATGTATTGCCCGCAGCAAACACTGTGAAAGTGCCGCCACCGTCGCCGTCGTCGGTTGTGCTGAAAATCGCCACGCCGCTGAGGTTTGTTCCGCGTATCGTTGCTTGAAAGCTACCTTCGTTGGGGAAGGGGCTTCCGTTCCCGAAGGGGTCTCCACTTCCTCCGGCGAATGCCAGCGCGACCGGTGAGGTGAGAATTGGCATCAAGAACGTTGCGAGGAGCGCGGTTGCCGAAAAAGATGGCGCCGATCGGAATGCAGAGAGATTCAAGGTTGTGTTCATACAAGGCGTATATACGGCGTATCAGCGGCGTAATGTTTGTCAATCCGTTTTTCCGGCTTCAATCTGGAGCCCCAGTGCTGACAGGCTCAAGACGTTTCTCGCGGAGCGATGCCGGATTGAAATCGAGCCCTTCCCTTGAAAGGAGAGTCCCAGATTGGTCCCTTGGAGGGACCCGGTAATCCGTCCCGAGAAGTCCGCGGCGGGCGCCTGCGCGGGCCCGACCGTGAGGAGGAGGCGGTTCCCTTCGCGAAGCCCTTGAACAACGCAGTCGTGGGCTACTCCCCGCACGACGAGCCACATCGTCCCTTCGACCTTGTTGTCAGAACGGAACTCAAGCCGACCTGTCCCCGTGAGATCTTTCCCCCGAAGAGTCAACTGGAGGGAGGGGACTTCTTCCCTGTCGTAGCCAAACGCGGCGTTGAGGGAAGTGAAGAAAAGGAAAAACGCGGTGGATATGATGCGCATACGCAAACGTTGAGCAGGGCGCGGGTGCCAAGCTGACTTCCTTTCTCGAGACCGAGCCACGACTTGCTGGTATCGCTGAAGAAACATCTCGTGTGTTCTGTTTGAGACTCGAGTCACTCGGAGATTTGACGCCGCTCGATGGCGGGCTGTTGAGGGTTTTGCTTTGGTTCTTCTTGCGACGCCGACCGCAGAAGCGCTTCGAACAGACCGCTCAAATCAGTGCCCGAGGCCTCCGCAATCTGGATCGCCTTCTGAAGAACCATCGGATCGAGATCAAGCGTCAAGCGAGTAACCTTCGGATGCTCCATAAAAACGTATTAAATACGCCCACTTGGCCGCAATTCCAGTTTTTTTAGATGCCGAACGCCCATGTTGCAGTGAACGGAATCCTTGGAACCGTGAAAACATCGGGACCTCAGCAAGGAGGAATGCGTGCGCAACGTGAAACCATTGTAAACCCGGGACGCGTGTGGTAGCCTCATGGCAACAAGTAGTGAAGAAGAAGCTCAATCTGACAGTTGACCCAACCATTCGCGCCCTTGCCGAGGCGATGGCCTACCGCAGGCGTCGGTCGCTTTCGCAGTTGTTTGAGGACTTGGTTGAAGCAGAGTGGGAAAGCAGGAAATCGTCATCTCTCACGCTGGTTAAGGACGAGGCACTTGCGTACGGTCAGCGGCGTAGGGGACGAACGCCGTAGGGGGTCAGAGGCGTTCCGCCGGAAAGCGCTCGGTCGCCAACCCCGCTCGCCTCTGAGTAAATCCCCGCCTGTCTGCCAGAACGGTTCAGGGCAGGGTTCTGCGAGCAGGCGCGCCGCGCCGTCCCTCCAACAAAGCCGGCGCTCGATGTATTCGCGATAGACACCCGGCGACGTGTCCGGTGTGGGCAGTTCTCGTTCCATGCGCCAACCCATACCAGAGCCGGTAGGTCATCCGCTGTCCCATGGGTCAAAATTCAGCGGATTTTTCGGACAGACCGTGCGTGGCGAACAGAGGTGCGATTGCCGGGTCGGGGGAAGAGTCGATGAACCGCGGCGGCGGGATCAATCACAGGCGTTGCGTTGGGCGGCGGGGTTGCGCATCATCCGCCGCACCATGGAAGA